>CAZRFU010000057.1:0-34958 GCA_964599475.1 uncultured Thermoanaerobaculia bacterium | reverse complement strand
GCCTCGCTCTTCTCCGAACCAAAGAATTCTTCTTCCGAGTCCGGGTCTGGGTTCCCGCTTCGGTTGCGGCCAACGCGTTGGTGGCCTGTGATCGCGAGTGAGGACGACTGCGGCGAACGGCTGGCGCATCCGTCGCGGCCGGTGCATGATGAGGACGGAACTTGCAGCTGAGGAGCACACACGAAAATGGTCACCTCGTCGCGAATCGCCACGTTTTCCGGGCTCGCCCTTGCCCTTGGGCTCGCGCTCGGCGTGCGCGCCGCTGGTCCACAGGGCGAAACCGGGGGCGCGCCAACGGACCAAGAACCCGAGCCGGCGACCGCGGTGGCCCTCGACCAGGCGCGCGGGGCCACTCGGGCGCTGGTCGAGACCCTGATCGGTCGCCTGCAGGACGAGATCGAAGCCGGCGGTCTCGCGTCCGCAGTTTCGGTCTGCAGCGAGCAGGCGCTCGCCTTGACGGCAGCGCAGAACCGCGAGGGCCTCGCGATTCGCAGGGTCAGCACCCGCCTGCGCAACCCCGCCAATCGGCCCGACGAGTACGAGCTCCGCGGGCTCGACGATCTTGCCCAGGCCCATTCCGCCGGTACCTTGCCGCCTGAGCGTTGGGAGGTCGTCGAGGAGCAGGGCCGGCGCGAGCTGCGCTACCTGCGGCCGATCCAGATCGTGCCGCTGTGCCTCGGCTGCCACGGCGCCACTGCCGACCTCGACCCCGGCGTCCTCGCCCAGGTCCGAGCGCTAGCATCACCCGCGTTCGCACGACGCATTCGGGCGCAAGGCCCGCCTCCACTACTGCCGCAATGATCAGCTCCAGGCACCTCTTCGTCTGACCGAACACATCGCCCGGGCAGGAAACTCCGCCGCCGTCTTCAATCGGAGCAGTACCAGCGACCGCAAGAACGTCGCCCACCCGCACTGCACGGGAGAAGCCTATCTGCGCTTCGTATGGAGAGCCGGAGGAAACCAAGATTCGCATGAGGCATCCACGTGAAATCGAGCGGACTGTGAGCTCAGCGGCGCCGCCCGCCTGAGTCGGGCGCTGCCCCACCGCTGATCGACGGCAGAACACGCCCTCGATTCTATTTCTGCACTCTCGTCGAGCAACGCTTGAACGCAGGCGGCATCTCGGCGACCAATCGCGTCTCGCAGTGCCGAATCTGTCTGGTCCTTGGTCCGGCAGGTACGCGCGCCACTTCAAATCGCTGCGCATCCAATACAGGAACCACTGCTCCTTCGTGCGGACAAACTTGATCCTCGCCACCGGAGTGTGGCGAGTCCTCGACTTGTCTTGCCGCGGTGGCCGTAGATGGGGATGAGAAAGGGTGCGGCTCGTACAGCCTGGCGAGCTCTCGCCTGGGCGTCCTTCAGCGAGTCGGGCTTGGGCCCCCATTCGGAGAGCCAGAAGGCGTTGTGCTCGATGTCGAAGCACATGCTACCCCCTTTGGAGCCATCGGAGCCATCAGCTGAATCGAGTGAACCCGCTCTTCGTGGAGGCTCACGACCAGCCGACCATCTTCGAGATCCGCCTCGAGGACACCCTCGCGCGCGCGCCAGAAGCCCGGGAAGGCCCGCAGCACGTCGGCACGCGGAGTTCCGACGGCGAACCCGAGCACCGGATCGGGCTCGCAAACGGCGTCGATCTTCACCCCCCAGACGAACTCGCCCTCATCCGCGAGCCAGGTGAGCACAGCGATGCCGTGCGCTCGCCACGTGTAGTTCCCGAAACGAGCGCCGTCGTCCGGCGGGCTGTAGTCCGCGGTGTCCGGTGGTCCGAGCCGGGCCAGCACCGGGGCGAAAGCTCTTCGCAGCTGCACGCCTTGCAAAGCGCTCAACTCACGAATGGACATTGCGCGACCTCCGATTTGGGCATCCCTCGATGGAATGGTTAGGCACCTTCCCCATGGTTCGCCTTCAACATGTTGCAGAAGAGCGCCCCTTGCCCGATGGCGTCATCGAGCGCCACGTGCGTATGAGGCACGTCGTCGAACCAGCCCTTGGGCATGTTTCGCTTCGTGCTGTTCCGGTACTCCGTCTTGAGCAAGGCCATGGCGTAGGTCTTCATGTCCAGGGCGGAATGGCTGAACGGGCTTTCACCGACGAAACGGATGAGGTACCAGTACACAAACAAGAAGTCGAAGCCAGCCGGGTATGCAACGAACACCGGCTTTCCGTCGAGCCCCTTGATCCACTCCACGTATCTGGCCATGGCGGCTGCGGGCGGCTCCAAATTTGATCGGCACGCCGCCCAGGCTTCCGGTTGTGTCGCCCACCACTCCGCCGTCTTGGGGTGTGCCACTGCCCCTTCGAGGGTTTCGAGGTTCGCAGAAAAGGTCGAACGGAGCTTCTTGTCCGCCGTGTAGGCGGCTGAGCCGAAGCTCAACATTGAGTGAGGACCAGGGATCGGCCCGTCGGTCTCGACATCGGTGCTTATGTAGATCTCAGCCATGGTGTTCGTCAATGAGCGGCGTGGGCGCCGCGGTATGAGCCTGCCACTTTATCCCCCTGCGTCCACCACGCGATCGAGGCGTTGGGAATCACCCGTTCGACCCGGACGCGGCGTTCAGTAGAGCGTTGAGCGCTGGCGAGTTGGCAACTCTCGATCGTACGAAGGACCACCGACCTCCCCGCCGGTCAAGGCCCCGAGCATTTCACCGGCCGAGGGAACCGCAGACGGTGCAACCGATCCGTTCCACAACGCTGAGCGAAGCATGGCGCGACCACACTGGAAGTAGACGGCCTCGACGTGGACCTCGACCACACACTTCGGCAGCGCACCGCCGACGGCAAAGGACGCAAGCAGATCAGGGTCGACCGCGATCGAGGCCGTGCCGTTGACGCGCAGTGTCTCCGCGATGCCCGGAACGAGAAACAGCATCGAGATTCGGGGGTCGTCCAGGAGATTGCGAAGCCCGTCGGCGCGGTTGTTGCCACGACGCTCCGGGAGCAGGAGTGTCTTGTCATCCACGATCCGAACCAGCGGCGCAGGATCTCCGCGGGGCGAGACATCCAAGCCACCGGGGCCGGACGTTGCGACCACGGCGAACGGGGACGCTTCGATCCACCTGCGATACGTGGGGTGAAGGAAGTCCACCTCCTTGCGCGCAGAGGCCTCGCCGACGGGACCAAACAGTGCCTGGAGTTCTTCCGGAGTGCGGATGGTGTGGTTTGACATCGTGAAGGTTGGGCATCCCTCGGCCTCAGGCCGGTGCAACCAGGGCCACGGTGGGGAAGTAGGTTCGGATCCGCGCCGTGTCCCGGGTCAGGACCGGGAGCGCGCGCACCGCGGCGTGGGCCCCGATGGAGAAGTCTGCGAGCACGCCGGTGCGGGTGCCCTTGCGCGCACGATACTGGCGGTAGGCCTTGCCCGCCAGGAACAGGGCTTCCCGGGGAAGCTGTTCGAGCTGCGTGCCGAAGCCGGCGAGAACATCTTCTGCAGCCTCGATACTCGGGTAGCTCGCGGCAAACTCGGCGTACACGATCGGGTTGATCAGCAGCGAACCGCGATCGGCCGCCAGCTCCAGTTGCGAGAGCGACCAGTCGCCCCAGACCGGGTCGGGCAACACGATGTCGAGCAGGATGCAGGTGTCGACCAGGATCAACCCAACCCCGGATCGTGGGGATCGTCCTCGTAGCCGCGCAACAGGCGCATCAGCTCATCGGTGGTCTTTTCGGTCGCGAGCGTTCCGCGGAGCTTGCTGAAACGCCCCGCACGCCGGCGGGTCACACCCGGCCGCGCCGGGCGCACCACCACCTCGCCGTTCGGCTGCAACTCGAACTCGACCTGAGCGCCGGGCTCGAGGCCCAGATGCTGACGCAGCCGTTTCGGAACGGTGACTTGTCCCTTGCTGGTCATGGTGCTGGTCATCGTCACTCCAGGTATTACCCGCAACGGCAGTGTAATACCGCCCCGTGGCGGGCGCAAGTCAGGCTAACCAAGCAGCTCTGAACCGTCGTAACGCGGCTCCTCGGCTGGCCGAGGAACTCACGGTTCGATGAGCTCAGCTTCCTCCGCTTCGTAGAAGCGGGCGCCGAGCCTTCGACACAGCTCGCCCAGAACCGCCGACTCGCGCTCGCCCAACACTCCCGAAACCGCGATACTTCGCGGCCCTTCACTCTCCGACGAATCTTCGACCCTGAGCCGGAGAGCCAATGTCTGGTCGTCGGCGGGCACACACTCCGCGATGGCTGCGAGGACGCCGGATCTCGAACCGAGAGGCTCGGGAACCCAGTCACGCGGCAGCGATTCGACAGCTCGGTCTGCTCGCACGATGATGCCGATGCTCGCCATAGCTACCGCCCCCTACTGACCGAATCCGTTGAACACCCAGAAATGCGTAGGGGGGATCATTTCCCCACCTCGCCCAAGATCCCCGGCGTCCCGGGACGGCAGCGGGACGGCTTCAAACCGGGGCCGCCGTGAGGGGGCGGAGCCGCGCTCTCGACCTCGGGGTTGCGTCGCCTGATTCGCGTCGACCGCCCCTTGACAACACCTCGCCGATGGCTGAGGCTTGCGGCCTGTTCCGGCTCGATGACGCGCAGGCAAGGACCGGTGCGATCGATCCTCTGTCGAGGTATCACCATGATCATGCGGCGCCTCGCCCAGAACCTGCGCGAGCAAGACTGGACTGCGATCAGCATCGAGTTCGTGCTGCTCGTGGCGGGCGTGTTCCTGGGCATCCAGGTGGCGAACTGGAACCAGACGCGGATCGATCGGACGCTCGAGGCAGGCTATCTCGCCAGTCTTGCCGGAGATATACGCGGCGACGTCGAGGAATTCGGCGAGATCGACCGCATCTCTTCCCATCGGCTGTCGGCACTCGGCTACCTGCTGTGGGGAGCCGCCGGCCAAGCCGCGCCCAGCACCTTCGAGTCCGCCCGCGGCACTATCCTGATTCAGGATGTCCCTCCCTTCCAACCAGGCGATCCCAGGTCGGCTGGAATCGCCTTGTTCATTCTCGCCACACTCGACGGCAACCGCCTGACCTACGACACTTTGATCGGCAGCTCGGGCATCGACGTGATCCGCGACGATGCACTCGTGCGTGCGATCCAGGCCTACTACGCGGCAGTCGACAAGGCGCGCACTTTCGAGGCCGAGCTACGCGTCAGCCGCGAGAGACTGATCGACGCGCAACAACAGGCGGGCCTGTCACCTGCCGACGTGTTGCCTGCCACCGATCTCGCGCGCGCCTTTGCCAACGACACACGGCTGTCGGCGGCAGCGAAGAACTATTGGCTCTACACCAACCGGCACCTGATCGTGATGCGCGCCCTACGCCACGACGCCGAGTCGCTGGCAACACGCATCGAACGCGAGAGCAACCCGTGATCCTGCGCTGCACCACATCGATGCAGGAACGGAACGGGACCAGGTGCCGCGGTCGACGGCCGGGTCCGGGGAGCGCCCGCCCTCTCTCGAGGGCGTGGACGTCGACCCGGCTGGGCGAGAAGGACTTCGAATGCAACGCCGACTTCCCGAAGGCATCCCTATGATCATGCGGCGCCTCGCGCAGCGCCTGAAAGAGCAGGACTGGACTGCCATCGCCATCGAGTTCGTCCTGCTGGTGCTCGGTGTATTCCTCGGCATCCAGGTAGCAAACTGGAACGAGGCGAGACAGGAACATGCGCGCGAAGCGGGATTCCTGGCGCGCCTGCTCCGGGACTTCGAGAGCATCGATGCCCGGCTGACCCAAAATGCCGAGCGATGGCAATCGAATCTCGACTCGGCCAATCGACTGTTGTCGGACCTCGACGAGCTTAGAGCCGCCGGCCGGTGGCCTCGCGATAGGTTGGCGATGCTGGAGGACCTCAACGTCATCACCAGCACGCGGACGCCGGCCCCGCGCGCCGGGACCTACATCGAGATGCAGTCGGACGGAAGACTCGGGATCCTGCAGGACCTTGGCCTTCGCGATGCCCTGCGCAGCTACGACGGACGCGCCGCCTCGGTCGCCCTGTTCTACACCATCATGACGGAACGCATCGAACCGTTTCGCTCGATCCTCGTCGCCCATCTGCGCTTCGATCGCACCCTGACTGCCGACAAAGTCGTCGACATCGCCCAGCGCCATCTCAAGCATGGCGAGTACTTTGTCGATGTCGATTTGCAGACGCTGGGCGCAGAGCCGGCGCTGCAACAGGCACTGAACCTGCACGCGTCCAACTTCCTCGACCTCCTGGTCGTGACCCGCGTGCAGCAGCGAGATGCCCAAGCCGTGCTCGCCATGCTGCGCAACGAGCCCACGAACCAAGCCGAGACCCCGCCATGATTCTTCGCCGCCTCGCCCAGAACCTGAAAGAGCAGGACTGGATCGCCATCAGCATCGAGTTCGTGCTGCTGGTGCTCGGGGTGTTCCTCGGCATCCAGGTAGCAAACTGGAACGAGGCGCGCGGCGCGCGACAGAAATCCGCCAGCTTCACCGCGCAGCTCACTTCCGATTTGCGTATGGAGAGCTGGCGCTACCAATTCCTGCTGGAGTACTACCGCGACGTGCGGACCGCGGCCGAGGCCACGGCCGAGGCTCTGGCCGGCAAGACGTCGTTGTCGAACGAAGACCTGCTGGTCAACGCCTATCGTGCGACTCAGTACAAGCAGGGCGCTGCGCGGCGTTCGACCTACGACGAGCTGGTGTCGACCGGCAACATTGGCCTGATCGCGGACCCGGACCTGCGCCATCTCACCATTCGCACCTACAGCCTGGCCACCATCGACAACCTCGTGCGCGAGGGCGTGGAGTCGCGCTATCGCGAACACTTTCGCATGACGGTCCCGACCGAGGTCCAGCGCGCACTGGGCCAGAACTGCGGCGACAAGTACATCCTGCCCGGCGACTACACCAACTTCGACAAGGTGCTCGAATACTCCTGCGAGAGCGGCATGCCGGTCGAAGTCATCGACGCCGCGGCCGATGCTTTGCGCTCCGATCCGCAGACGCTGCGGCTGCTGCGCCTGCGCATCGCCGACCTCGACACTCGCCTGGTCGACATGACCGGCAACAACCGCGACGTCTACGAGTTCCTGCTCGCGATCGCCCAAGGGCAA
The DNA here is from genome assembly GCA_964599475.1 of uncultured Thermoanaerobaculia bacterium. Lineage (GTDB taxonomy): Bacteria > Acidobacteriota > Thermoanaerobaculia > Multivoradales > CAZRFU01 > CAZRFU01. Next base: position 27,919 of record CAZRFU010000057.1, on the reverse strand, counting down.
CCCTGACCTGCGCGCGGCGCGCAAGCGATCGCTCGACTGGCGGGTACTTGGTCTCTTCGTGTTTCTGCCCGCGGGTATTGGGGGCATCTTGCAGGCGGCTTCGGCATAGGCCTGCGACTGCAAGCAAGCGCGGGCGCTTCGAGACCTCCTCCACGAGCTCTATGCACCCGGGGGCTGCTTCTCCACCATCGGATCAGCGTGACGATGGAGCAACTTCCAGGAGCCGTTCTCTCTGCGAAACACCTGCAGGCGGTTACCAAACTGACGAGTCGCGAGTTCAACCGAGACACCGCCCGGGCGAAAAAAGCGGCTCGGAGCGGGCCGGTATTCATCACCGATCGCGGCCGGCCTGCGCACGTGTTGCTCACGATCGAGAGCTTTCAGGAGCTCACCGGCCAGCGTGGTGACATCGTCGAGCTGTTGGGCCAGCCGGATGGAGTTGCGCTCGCGACCCTCGATCCCCCGCGCTCGCGCGAGCTGGTCCGTGCAGCAGACCTCTCCTGATGTTCCTGCTGGACACCAACGTCGTTCCGAGCTGAGGAAAGCGCGATCAGGAAGGGCCCACCCGGCCGTGACCACGTGGGCAGCCGGTGTGAGGGCCAGTACTCTGTTCCTGTCGGCAATATCGGTCGAGGAGTTCGAGCTCGGCGTGCTGCTGGCCGAACGTCGTGACCCCGCGCAAGGGGAAATTCTTCGGCGCTGGCTCGACGATCACGTCCTGCCCGCATTCGCCGGCCGCATTCTCGCCATCGACACGGTGGTGGCGCGACGAGCGGCCGCGCTCCACGTACCCAACCCTCGGCCCGACCGCGATGCTCTGATCGCCGCCACCGCGCTGGTGCATTCCTTGGTCGTCGTGACCCGCAACGTGGGGGACTTTGCGCCGACGGGCGTCGAGGTGCTGGATCCCTGGAACCCAGTGCCTGGCTGACAGCGCTACCCTTGGAGCGGACGAAGGTGCACGGCCGTGTCGGTGTGTTGGTGGAACGACACCACCTTGCCGCCCTCGAGCTTCCAGACGTGTGCAAACGGCGCCTTGAAGCTCTTGCCGGTGGCTTTGTAGGTGGCGCTGTACTCGCCCAGCGCCACCACGGTGGATCCCTCGGTGACGAACTCCTGTGGGACTGCGGAGAAGCCGTCCCACTCCCCACCGAGCTTCATGAAGACGTTGTTCAAGACGGCGTCCGGCCCGATGGAAATCCCGCCGTAGGGGCCGCCCTCGGCTTCGGTCCAATGCACCGTGGGCGAGAGTGCGGCCAGCACCGAAGGGATGTCACCGGCGGCAAAGGCTTGATACAGGGCGCGGACGATCTCGAGATTGGTGGTCATGGTTTCCTCGCGGGGCAATTGGTGGCGATGTGGGGAGGTTGTTGGGTCGGCTGGCGTCTCTGGCTCATGGACGCGAGGCTGGCCCGGCCTTCACGCTCGGCCGGTGTTGTCACGAATGCGCCGCAGCCTTGATCTCGTCGAGGATCCACTCGAGGTCCCGCGGCTGGAGGGCCGGGTTGACACACACCAGCCGGATCGTCGATCGCTCACCGACCCGCCCGTAGCCGATCTTCAGCCGCGAGCGCTGATCGAGCCGCTCACACACCAGCTCGCTGGGGCAGCCGCGCACTTCGAAGTTGACATTGATCGACACCGGACGCTCCGCCAACTCGAGCTGAGGGTCGGCTTCGATCAGGTCGGCCGCGTGTTGTGCCAGCGCCATCTGCCGATCGAGCCGTTCGGCCCAGCCGCGATCACCCAGGTGTTGCCACGCCGCCCACAGCTTCAGCGCGTCGTTGCGGCGGCCGCACTGGATCGATCGATGGCCGGGGTTGAGATCTTCACCGTCGCTCTGGAACAAGTAGTCCGCACTCTCGTCGAGGCTGGCAGCGAGGGTGCCCGGTCGCGCCACCAGCAGCGCCGAGGCCTGCAGCGGCACCCCCATCATCTTGTGGGGATTCCAGGCGAAGGAATCGGCGGTCTCGACCCCGTCGAGCAGGTGCCGATGCCTCGGGCTCAGCACCAGACTGCCACCGAGCGCCCCATCGACGTGGAGCCAGGCGCCACACTGGTCGGCCGCATCGCGTAACTCGCGGATCGGGTCGAAGGTCCCGCGCACGGTCGTTCCTGCGGTGGCATTGATCAGGGCCGGCACCACTCCGGCGGCCAGGTCCGCCTCGATCTGCGCCGCAAGGGCCGGAACCGACAAGCGGCCCTGCCCGTCGACCTCGATCGCGCGTACCTGCGCACGACCGATGCCGACGATCCCGGCGGCCTTCGGAATCGAATAGTGCCCTTCAGCTGACGTGTAGATCCCCAGGCGGCGACCGTCGAGGCCGTCGTCGCGCGAGCTCGGCACCGCGGCGTTGCGGGCCAGCACCAGCGCCACCAGGTTGGCGATCGAGCCGCCCGGGGTGAAGGTTCCCTCCCCGCCGCGCAGGCCGCAGGCGTCCAGCATCCGCCGCAACACCTCGCTTTCGACCAGGACCTGCGCGCCGGCCGCCTTGAAGGTGTACATCGAGACGTTGGCGACCGCCGCCATCATCTCGGCGACGGTGGCCAGCGGCTCGCGGCCGCCGAAGAGCTGGTTCAAGAACCGCGGGCTCGAGGTCGATGGCGTGGCCCGCAGCACCGCGCCGAGCCGCTCCACCACCTCCGCAGCCGACCGTCCGCCGGGCTGGATCGCGACCAGGGCACGCAGGGTTTCGGGATCCCTCAACGTCGCCGGCGGCAGGTGCTGCTCCCATTCGAGCATCTGCTCGATCAGGGAGCTCGCCTGGGCGAGCAAGTCGCCGAGGTGCTCGGCCTGGGCACCCTTCATTCTCCGCAGCGCCGACATGGCGACCGGCATCTTGGCCATGTGTTTCGACCTCCTCGGACCCAACCCAGCCATACGTGGGCGCGCCCCGATTGGATGCCACCGCGGCTCGGACGTTTCGCCAGGGCAAAGTGTCCCGGCCACTGACGGATCCTTGCACCTTCGGAGGGATGGGGCAAGTTGGGAAAGGAGGGACCCGGGACCTGGGACCAGGGACCGGGGAACGGGATGGGAGAACGGGATGGGGGACGGGGAACGAAGACCGAGACATTGGGTTGCAGCGGGCGAGCGCGGCCGGAGCGGTCGCCGAAACACCGGCAGTCTCGCCGACGGCACCTGCCCGCAGGAAATGTGCGCCCCACGGGTTTCTCGATGCGGAGGTTGCTGTCATGCGTCGAGTTGGTCTGGTGATCGTGTTGTCCTCGTCCGTTGCCCCGGTCTTCGCGGCGCCCGCTCCGCCGGCCTGGCAACAGGCGGGGCTGAGTCCCGCCGAAGCAGCTCGCCACCTGCTCGACCGCTTCAGCTTCGGCCCGCGGCCCGGCGAGGTCGAGGCCGTTGCGGCCCTCGGGCCCGAGCTGTGGCTCGAGCGCCAGCTGCGGGCAGACCTCGCCGAGACCACGCTGGCAGCCGAGCTCTCCCGCCACGATGCCCTCGCGCTCAGCGGGTCCGAGATCGCGGCGCGCTACCCGAGCCCGGGGATGATCTTGATCCGCGCACGGGCTGCCGGCGTGGTCGACCAGGACGGCGATCCTGCCGACCCGGCGACTCGGCGGGCGATTCGCCACTGGGCAAGCGAGCAGGGCTACCGCTCCCAACGCGAGCTGGTCGAACAGGTGCGCGCGCAGAAGATCCACCGCGCCGTTCTCGCCCAAAACCAGCTCCACGAGGTACTGACCGACTTCTGGGCCAACCACTTCACCGTCTCGGGCGCCGACCCGGAAACCCGCGCCTGGGTGCTCAGCTACGAACGTGACGCGATCCGACCGCGTGCGCTCGGCTCGTTCGCCGAGCTGCTCCGTGCCTCAGCGCGCCACCCGGCGATGCTGCTCTATCTCGACAACGCCCGATCGACCGCGGCTGACGGGACCCGCACCACCCTCGAAGCGTCCACGTCGGGGCGAGACCTGGGGCGCGGCGGCTTCGACCGCGGCAGAGGGGGTATGTCCGGCCGAGGTGGGCGGGGTGGGAGTCGATTCGGTGGTGGCGGATTCGGCAACGGAGCCACACTCGGAGGGCGGCGAGGACGGGAGCCGGGACGCCCAGGTCCGCAAGCGAGCGACCGCCGACTCCGCGGCCTCAACGAAAACTACGCCCGCGAGCTGCTCGAGCTGCACACCCTCGGGGTCGATGGCGGCTACACCCAGCAGGACGTGGTCGAGGTGGCGCGCGCCTTCACCGGCTGGTCGGTCGTCCCACCCGAGCTCGCCGACCGCGGCCGTTCGCGGGATCTCGATCGTGCGCGGCGCTTCGGGTTCGAAACGTCCGAGGACGGCTTCCTGTTCCGCGCCGACGCTCACGACGCCGAGCCCAAGACCGTGCTCGGCCGGCGGTTGCCGGCCGGCCGCGGCATCGCCGATGGCGAGGACGTGTTGGCGATGCTGGCGGTGCACCCGGCAACGGCAACCCACATCGCCACCAAGTTCGCGCGCCGTTTCGTCGCCGACGAGCCCTCCCCCGAGCTCGTGCGTATCCTCGCCGAGACGTTCGCGAGCTCGGGGGGCGACACCCGCGCGCTGGTTCGCCGGCTGGTCGACGAACCCGAGTTCTGGCGCCAGCGGGGAGCCAAGATCAAGTCACCGTTCGAGCTGGTGGTCTCGAGCCTGCGTGCCACCGGAGCCGCGCTGACGGATCCGGCGGCCGTCGCGGGTTGGGTCGAGCGCATGGGCCAGCCGCTGTACGCCGCGGCTGCGCCGACCGGCTTCCCGGAGGTTGGGGAGGCGTGGGTTTCGGCCGGCGCGCTGCTGAGCCGGATGCACTTTGCGGTGGCCCTGGCCGGAGGCGCCATCGACGGCGCCGCCATCGCGCCGGCCTCGGCCGGCCCGCCCGATGGCTCGGCTGCACAGATGCTCGAGGCCACACTCCACGCCGTGCTCCCCGGGCGTCCGACCGCCGCACTGATCGAGCAGCTGTTGCCGGCAGCCGAGGATCCAGACCTCGCGGCTCGAGTCGTCGCGGCTGATTCGAGCTCGGCAACGTTCGGCCTCGAAGACGATCTCGACAGCCCACGCCCCCGGAAACCACAGGCGGCTCCCGCTGCCCTCGACCCACAGACTCAGGCACTTGCCGTGGTGCTCGGCTCGCCGGAGTTCCAGCGCCGCTGACCGACGGAGGAGATCATGATCTCGCGACGCATTCTGCTCAAGGCCGGCGGCCTCTCGCTCCTCGGCTTCGCTGCCAACCCTTCCTTTCTGACCCGCGCCCTCGCCTCGACCTCGAGCCCCAGGGGGCGTCGCAAGGTGCTCGTTGCGATCTTCCAGCGCGGTGCGATGGACGGAGTGGCCGCCGTTCCTCCCCTCGACGACACCGGCCTGCGCCGCCTTCGGCCGCGGCTGCTGGATCTCCGGCCGGAATCGCGACTTCTCGACCTCGACGGACGCTTCGGGCTGCACCCTGCCTTTGGACCGCTCGAGCCCTTGTTCCGCGATGGCCGCCTGGCGGTGGTCCACGGGATCGGCTCGCCCGACCCCACGCGCTCCCACTTCGACGCGCAGGACTATATGGAGTCCGGAACTCCCGGGCGCAAGGGCACCTCCTCGGGCTGGCTCAACCGCGTCGCCGGGGAGCTCGGGCACGACGCCACCCCGTTCCGCTCGGTGGCCCTGACCGCGGCCCTGCCACGTTCGCTCACGGGGCCGTCACCCTCGATTGCGGTCGCGCGGCTCGAAGATCTCCGGGCACCTGACGCCGGCACGCTCGAGACTCGCGAGACAGTAGGTGGATTCGAGGCGCTGTGGAGCGGTGCCGCCGAATCGACCCTCGGACGGGCAGGTGACGACACCTTCGAAGCGGTGCACGCTCTCGACCAGCGGTGGATTGCGGGCTACCGTCCTGCCCGTGGCGCGAGGTACCCCCGCAGCCCGCTGGGGGATGCGCTGCGTCAGATCGCGATGTTGATCAAGGCCAAGGTTGGGCTCGAGATCGGCTTTGCCGAAAGTGGGGGGTGGGACACTCACGTGCGCCAGGGCGCCGCTGAAGGCACGTTCGCCCGTCGCGCCGACGATCTCGCACGCTCGATCACAGCGTTCTGGACCGACCTCGGGACCGAGGCGGACGACGTCTTGCTGATGACGATGACCGAGTTCGGCCGGACGGTGGCCGAAAACGGTGCCGGCGGTACCGATCACGGCCACGGGTCGTGCAGCTTCCTCCTCGGCCACGGGATCAGCGGAGGCCGTGTCGTCGGCAGCGTTGCAGGCTTCGATCGTGATCAACTCCACGAGGGACGGGACTTGCCCGTCACGACCGACTTTCGCGCCGTCTTCGCCGGAGTTGCCCAGACCCACCTCGGCATCGCCGAGGCGACGGCGTTGTTCCCCGGCTGGTCTGGCTCCCCCCTGCGGCTGACAGGCTGATCGCCCAGCCATGAGCTTCAGTGCAGGTTCCACCCCGTGCGGGCCTTGACCCGAGCGACGACCTCGGCGTGATGTGAGGGCGGCACCGCCTTGGACAGGAACGGTGCCAACAGCACCGCGGTCTCGAAGTCGGCGTAGGCCTCATCCGGACGACCCGCGCCCAGCAGTGCCCGACCCCGATTGAGGTAGATCTCCGGCCGCGGCTCGCGCGCGAGCGCTGCGTCGTAGGTGGCGATGGCACTGTCCCAGCGTTGCAGCAGGAGGTACTGGCTCGCGAGCGCCACGGTCAGTCCCACATCGGCGGGGTCCAGAGCACTGACCTGGCGCAGGGCGGCGACGTTCTGGATCAGCACCGGCGGCCCCTGCTCGCCCATCCGCATCGCCGCGGCCGTGCGCGCCTCGACCGTCAGCAACACGCGGCTCGCGGTGATCCTTCCGAGGCCTTCTCTCAAGCCGGAGATCAGCAGAACCGCGATCATCGCGGCGGCGACGGCGGCGCCGATGCGAGCCTTCACACCGGCCTCCGGCTCGCAGCCGCCAGGGCCGCCAAGGCCACGACTGCGGGCCAGCTGGTGATCGCGATGCGCAACGGGAAGTTCGTCATCGCGAGCACCAGCACGGCGGCCAGAAAGGCAAGCGGCACCGACGACGCGGGATCGGCCCAACTCCGTCGAATCAACCCGCCGACCGCCGCCAGCCCGACGAGCACGGCCAGCAGGCCCGGCACTCCGGTTTCGGCAAAGACCTCGAGCAGCTCGTTGTGCGCGTTGCCGAAGGTCGAGAAGGTGTGCCGCGGATAGAACGCGACCCCTTGGTCCATCAGCTCCAGCCGTGCCCGCGTGAACTCTGCGCCGTAACAGCCCAGACCAACACCGGTCCATGGCGCCTCACGCCCGAGATGGAGCGCCGCCCGCCAGCCGTCGAGTCGGCCGGTGAGGAGATCGTTGAGGTCGCCGCGGGCAAGAGCTGTGGTCTTCTCTTCGACTCGCGTGCGAAGGGGGGCCCACACGGCAGCAAGACCTGCCCCCAGAACCAGGGCCGCAGCCAGCACGATCACCGTCCGACGAACTCCAAAGGCGCGCGACGCGACGACCGACCCACCCACCACCGCTGCGGCCAGCGACGTGATCGTCTGGCCGGCCAGCAGACCGAGAAGAACCACCACCGCCGCCGCCAGCCACCACAGACGGAATCGGCTCGTCTGAAGGGCCCGCACGGTCGCGGCGAGCAGCGGCAGGATCAGGAACGCCGAATAGTCACCAGGATTTCCGGCAAGCGACGTGACCGCTTCGCGGGCGCTCATGCCCACCGTGACGAAGTCGAACGGCTGGTAGATCCCGAGGGCCTGAGCCAGACCCACCCCTGAGAGCACCAGTCCCGGCAGGATCGACCATTCGAGGACCCGCACCAGGCGCGCGCGATCGAGTAGGGTGCTCCACACCGCCAACGGCACAATCGCCGCCACCAGCGTCCGCGTCGCCGAGGCAACCCGCTCGGGGTGGGTACTGTGCCACCATCCGACCGCCGCGAGCGCTACCAGCACAAAGCAAGAGCCCACCAGGATCCGGCGCCACCGCAGGAGCTCGGCATCTTCGACTGGTCGCTCCCCGACGCCCGCGGCTGGAGAGGCCAGCGCGCGGGCACCGACCAACACCAACGAGGCGGCCAACGCCAACGCCGTTCCGACGACTTCCTTCGGCAGCCGGAACGCCTCCCGCAGCCCCGGCATCACCACCACGGGAACGAGAACCATCAACGCCACCAGAAACAGCGTGGCGGCCCGGACCCCCAGACTCGCGCGCTCCGGCACCTCGCTCACGGCGCGCGCCCACCTTCGCGCCACCGCCCCGCCGCCAGACCCACGGCGCCCCCGGCCAGGTCGGCGAGGAGATCGAGCACCTCGGGCGAGCGGCCCGGAACGAAATGCTGCGCCAGCTCAGTGAGCCCACCAAAACTCGCCATTCCCCCGAGAGCCCACACCGGGGCCATCGACCCGAGGTAGCCCGCCGGGAAGAACAACAGCGCATGGCCAACTTTGTCCCAGGCGTCGAAGGCAGCCGGTCCCCCGGCTCCCGTTCCGGGGCTCAGCAGCACAGCCGTCGCGAGAAGACCCCAGAGAGCCAGCCCGCGCAACCTCCGCCTCGGAATCTCTGCGCTCATCGCCATCCCCGGAACTGTAGCCGATGCCGCGCCGCACCAGGCTTCCGCCAGGTAGCATTGGTGCGTGGGTTGGACTCTCGTCTCGTTGCGACTTGGGGCGGTGGCGGCTGTGGGCCTCGCCGTCGTCGACGTGCACCAGCTCGAACAAGCGCGACGCTGGGCCACTGCGGATCAGGATCTGCTGGCTCGCAGCACCGCTTTGGCCCACGCCGTGACAGGCGAAGACGACGCCGCGACTTTGGTGGCAGCTTGGTCGCGGGCTGCGGTCCAGGACTCGCTCGACCTGAGCCGGCTGCGCGATCTCGACGAAGAGGCTGCCGCGAAAGAAGCGGCCGCAGTCCTCAGCCGACTCGAACGAGTGCGCGAATCCGGTTCCACCCTCGCGACGCACCGCCCGTGGCGCAGCGACCCATGGTTGGCGCTGGGCGCAGCCGAGTTCCTCGAGACGTGGCGAACACGGGGATCGTCGAGCGCCGCCCGCGCCGTATGGCGCCCCTTGCTCGAACGCGCCGAGGCCCGCGCCGGGGCCGATCACCTCCCCAAGCGGCTGCTCGCCCTCGCCTGGCTCAACGACTGGCGCAACCTCACCGACCCAGAGCGCACGGCGGCTCTCGGCGCGATTGGCAACGCGCTGGCGGATCCCGCAACCTTCCACGCGGTACTCCCGGGTTGGCTTGCTGCCAATGCCCGGGGTCAAACCGAGCTGGCGCTCAGCATCCTGCCCGACCGCACCGCCACCTGGGAGGCGGTGGCGGCCTGGTGGCTGGCGCGAGGCCAGACCGGCCGAGCGATCGACGCCTGGATCCGCCGCGACCGCGCACGAGCCGCCGAGGCCCGGGCCGCGCTCGAGCGAGCTGCTGCGATGATTCGCGGCGGTGCGGTGCGCCGGGTACGGGGAGAGCTCCACGCCGTCCTGGCACTGCCGCCTCGTCGGGATCACGCCCAGCTCTTCGTAGAAGCTGCACGCATGCTGCCTGGGGGCCCCGCCGACCCGGGTATCGTGCCACAGCTCGAACGATGGCTCGAATGGGCGGTCGAGCTTGCCGTGCACGGCCGCCCGGCGCTACCGGACGACGTTCTGCAACGCCTCGGGGCCGCAGTCGATCCCACCCTCGGCGCAGCTGCCAACGCAGCCGGCGGCGACCTCGACCGGGCACAGTCGCTGATGCGCCGCACCGACATCCACCAGAGTCCCCGCGTCCGGCGCGAGCTGCTGTATCTGGCCCTGGCACAGGCGTGGCTCGCGCGGGGCGACGGCGCAACGGCACTCGTGCAACTCGAGCAGCTCCCGCGCGAACGCACGACCAGCCCGGAAGCGCAACGGCTGGCAGCAGCCGCCGCAAGCCGCATCGCCGGGGCGCACCAACCTCGCATGGTCTCGAGCTCGACCTGGCGCGTGCGCGATCGCCGCATGACCCTCGACCTCGAGGTCCCCAGCGATGCGATGCTGGAGCTGGCACTGGAAGCCCAGAGCGGCACGATCCTCGAGGTGTCGGTCGACGGTCATCCTCGCTACGTGCCGGTGGGACGCACCCGCACCCTGGAGCTCGACCTCCCGGCCGAAGGGGGGCCCGTGCTGATCGCAATCGAAACGCTGCGCGGTGCGGCGCTGCCTCCGCCCTACTCGGTGCGCCCGCGCGCATGAGAGTTCTGCTGGTCGCCTCGCGCCCGCTCGCCGGACAGCGGCGCGGCGACCAACTCCGTGGCCGGCAGATCGCCGCGGCACTCGCGGCCGAGCAGGTCACGGTGCTCGAGCCCGGAAGCGGATGGCAGCGTCCTTCCGCGCGCCAGCAGGCGGTAGCCCTCGGCCGGGCGCTCCTGACAGCACGTCCTCTGCAGACCGCGGTCGTCCCCTCCCCCGACCTCGTCGAACAGGTCCGACGCCTCGCACCCGAGCACGACCTCGTCGTGGTCATGCTGGCGCGCCTGGGGCAGGTCATCCCGGCCTGCGGCTCCACGCCCGTCCTCATCGATCTCGTCGACGCCCTGAGCCTGAACGCCGCAAGCCGAGCGCGGGTCGAAGCCTTTGGTCGGGCGTTCGCCTGGCGGCGTGAGGCGCGCACCCTCGCCAGCCTGGAGCGCGAGATCGTCGCCGCTGCGCGCCGCGCCACGGTCGTATGCGAGCGCGATCGACGGGCGCTGGCGGAGACTCTCGGGTCGCCGCTCGCAGAGCGGGTCGACGTCGTTCCTCTGGCGATCGAGCTCCCCTCTCGGCCGACTCGGGGCAACGTCCCGCGGCGCATCGTCCTGTCCGGTAACCTCGGGTACTTCGTCAACCACGATGCGGTGTTGAGCTTCCTCGGCGGTCCGTGGACAACGCTGGTGCAGCGCGGTTTCGAGCTGGTGGTGGCCGGTGATCGTCCGACCACGCGGCTGGCCGCACGCATCGGTTCGGCGGGCGCTCAGCTCGAACGAGCCCCGGAGGACCTTGCCGCCGTGGTCGCCACCGCCTCGGTGGCAGTGGCTCCGACTCGCTGCGGCGCCGGCGTGCCGGTCAAGGTCCTCGAGGCATGGGCACTCGGTGTGCCGGTCGTCGCCAGCCCCTTCGCTGCGGCCGGCGCCGACCTGGTCGACGGAGAAACCGGCCTGATCGCCGACTCCACCGAGGAATGGATCCGGGCGATCGAGCGACTCGAACGCGACCGGGCACTGAGATCGCGGCTGACTCGCCAAGCTCGCGAGCAGCTCGTCGCGGTGCACGCGCCCGCCCGTGTCGCTGCCCGATGGCGCCAGATCGCCTCGGAAAACGCTCAGAATCAGTAGATTGCGACAATCTGCGCGCTCGCGCAGCAGATTTATTTGCCCAGCATGCAGAAGATTCTCGCCTGCAGCTCTTGACTCCGCACACCGCCTTCGCTAAGCTGTTAGCAGCCGACCGCGACGACTGCTAATCGCGGCGGATACCTACACAGTTCTAGGAGGAATTCGACGTGAACATTCGTCCCCTGCACGACCGTGTCGTGGTCAAGCGCCTCGAAGCCAAGGAACAGATGCGTGGCGGCATCATCATCCCGGACACCGCGAAGGAAAAGCCGCAAGAGGCCGAAGTCATCGCCGTGGGTCCCGGCAAGGTCCTGGAAGACGGCAAGCGTTCCGCGATGGACGTCAAGGCCGGCGACCGCATTCTCATCGGCAAGTACTCCGGCAGCGAGATCAAGCTCGACGACCAGGAGTACGTGATCGTGCGCGAGGACGAGATCCTCGCCGTGATCGGCTGATCTTCCATCCTCCCTTCTCTCAATATCTTCAAGGAGCCCAGCTCATGGCCAAGCAGATTACGTATTCCGAGGACGCCCGCGCGGCGATCCTGCGTGGTGTCAACAAGCTCGCCGACGCGGTCAAGGTGACCCTCGGCCCCAAGGGCCGCAACGTCGTCATCGAGAAGAAGTTCGGCTCGCCGACGATCACCAAGGACGGCGTCACCGTCGCCAAGGAGATCGAGCTCGCCGACCCGCTCGAGAACATGGGTGCGCAGATGGTGCGCGAGGTCGCTTCGAAGACCTCCGACGTCGCCGGTGACGGCACCACCACCGCCACGGTCCTCGCCCAGGCGATCTACCGCGAGGGCGCGAAGAACGTCACCGCCGGCGCCAACCCGATGGAGCTCAAGCGCGGCATCGACCTCGCCGTCAAGGCTGCGGTCGCGCACATCGACTCGATCTCGAAGCCCGTCGAGGGCAGCGAAATCGCCCACGTCGGCACGATTTCGGCCAACAACGACGAAGAGATCGGCCAGATCATCGCCAAGGCGATGGAGAAGGTCGGCAAGGACGGCGTGATCACGGTCGAGGAGAACCGCGGCATCGAGACCACCCTCGAGGTGGTCGAGGGCATGCAGTTCGACCGCGGCTACCTCTCGCCCTACTTCGTCACCGACGCCGAGCGCATGGAGACGGTGCTCGAGAACGCCCGTATCCTCCTCCACGAGAAGAAGATCTCCTCGATGAAGGACCTCCTCCCGATCTTGGAGCAGGTCGCCAAGCAGGGCCGCCCGCTGCTGATCATCGCCGAGGATCTCGAGGGTGAGGCGCTCGCGACCCTGGTGGTCAACAAGCTCCGCGGCACCCTTCAGGTCGCGGCCGTCAAGGCCCCCGGCTTCGGCGATCGCCGCAAGGCGATGCTCGAGGACATCGCGATCCTCACCGGCGGCAAGGTCATCACCGAGGACCTCGGCATCAAGCTCGAGAACGTCCGCTGGGAAGACCTGGGCGAGGCCAAGAAGCTCGTCATCACCAAGGACGACACCACCATCGTCACCGATGCCGACTCCGCCGCCCGCCGCGAGGCGATCGCCGGCCGGGTCAAGCAGATCCGCAACCAGGTCGAAGAGACCACTTCCGACTACGACCGCGAGAAGCTCCAGGAGCGCCTCGCCAAGCTGGTCGGTGGTGTTGCGGTGATCAAGGTCGGTGCCGCGACCGAAACCGAGATGAAGGAAAAGAAGGCTCGCGTCGAGGACGCGATGCACGCCACCAAGGCTGCCGTGGAAGAGGGCATCGTCGCCGGTGGCGGCACCGCTCTGATCCGCGCGATCAAGGCGATCAACAACGTCAAGGCCGAGGGCGACGTGGCGGTTGGTGTCTCGATCGTGCGCCGTTCGCTCGAGGAGCCGGCGCGCCAGATCGCCATCAACGCCGGCCAGGAGGGTTCCGTCGTCGTGCGCGACACCCTCGCCAAGGACGGCAACGTCGGCTACAACGCCGCCAAGGGCGAGTTCGAGGACCTGGTCAAGGCCGGTGTCATCGATCCCGCCAAGGTCACCAAGACGGCGCTCATCAACGCGTCGTCGATCGCCGGCCTGATGCTCACCACCGAGGCTCTGATCTCCGAGATCAAGGAGAAGAAGGAGCCTGCAGGTGGCGGCGCCCCGGGCATGGGCGGCATGGGCGGGATGTACTGATCCCGACGCCCCGCGCGTGAGATTCGAAGGCCCGCCGGTTCGCCGGCGGGCTTTTTTTAGTTGGCACGGCGGAAGAGGGTTAGGGCTTAGGGGTTAGGGGTTTCCCGCAACCCCTCCAGCGCCTCGGCCAGGTAGGGATCCGGGCCGTTCCAGCCACTCTCCAGCGCCGCTTTCGCCTCAGCCGCGGCGCGCTCCGTGTCACCGAGTGCGGTGGCGGCGCGTGCCAAGGTCACCCGCGCCAAGACGGTTTTGCCGTCGGCCTCACCCCAGGTCTCGACCAAGGTGCCGACGACGCGGTGGACCCGCCCCCACGCCGCCTGCGGATAGCCGGTTTCGAGCTCCGCCAGCCCAATCAGAGACTCTGCCAGCGCCACCCGGTAGTGCGTGGGCTCGAGCTCGACCTCGAGTCTGCGGAGCGCGTCGAGCAACACACCCAGGGCCTCCCGTGACCGCCCGAGGCGAATCAGCAGTGATCCGTGCTGGGTCATGAACGCCCCAGCGGCGAGCGCATTGTTCTCGACGCCTCGTTGGCGAAACACGGTGGTCGCAGTTTCGAACTCCGTCAGCGCCGCCTCGAGGTCACCGGCAGTCCACGCGGCATTGGCCAGACTCGCGTGGGCACTCGCGGTCTCGGGATGGTCAGGCCCGTAGGCGGCAGTGGTGAGCGCGACACTCTCGCGCAGCCGCCGCAGGGCCAAATCGAGCTCGCCGCGCGCCTCGTGGGCCAGCCCCAGATTGGAGAGCGTCCGGGCCACCACCGGATGAGTCGGGCCGTGGAGTCTTCGGGCCAGCTCGAGCGCCTCGACGAACGCGTCGTGGCTCTGATCGAGGCGCTGGGCGTCATAGGCGGTGATCCCGAGGTCGTTGAGAAAGCCCACGAGCCGAGCGGAACCAGCGGGATGGAGCGCCTTCTCGCGGGCTACGGCGTCCCCGAGCTCGGCCAGCGCGGCATCCCAGTCTCCCAACATTCCCTTGGCCGAACCAAGCGACCAACGCGCTGCCACCTCGAGCTCGGGGTGCGCGCCATCGAGCTCGGCAAGGAGCTCGACCAACGCAACACTTGCCCGCTCCGCAGCACCGTTTTCGATCCACAGATCGGCGAGCGCGATGCGGCTGCGCAACGCCCGTGGGTCCGCCGCTGGGGCGTGACCATCGAAATCGGCGACTGCCTGCTCGAGCTGTTCGATCGCGTGGTCAAGGTGCCCACGTTCGTGCTGCACCAGCGCCAGCTCGGCGCGAGTTTCGATCGCAGCCGGATCGTCGACGCCAGCGAAGCGTTCGCGGAGTCGCAGCGCCTCGCGCAGGGCCTCCTCGGCTTCCCGGTGTCGGCCGATGTCACGCAGCACTCGACCGATGGTGTTGAGCAGCTCGGCCTGGATCAACGGCTGGTTGCCCAGCTCGCTGCGAGCCCGCTCCGCGCCGCGCAGCAGCAGCACCGAAGCCGGCGGATCCTCACCACCCACCGCCGACGGGTCGCCGGCCTCGAACAAGCCGATCAGGAAGGCGCTCACGGCGGCCGCACCGCGCGCTTCCCGCTCGGCCCTTCGGGCTTGGATTTGGGTCGACGCAACCCCCAGCGCCAACACCAGGGCCACGAGGGCCGACGCTGCAGCGAAGCCTCGATGACGGCGCAGCCACTTGGAGACGCGGTACCAGGGGTGGTCCCCACGGGCCACCACCGGACGGTTGGCGAGCCAGGCGCGCAGATCGTCGGCCAGCGCCCGAGCATCGCGATAGCGACGTTCCGGCTCCTCGCGCACCGCCATCCCGACGATCAGTCCGAGATCGTCGTCGAGCGCCAGGAGACGGGGCCGCCGGCGCTCCGGGTTGCGGCCACTGACGGCACCCCCGAAGACCAGTTCGTCCAGGATCACGCCGAGCGCAAACACGTCGGTCGCGGTCGTGATTCCCTCGCCGGCGAGCTGCTCCGGAGCGGCGTAGGCCGGCGTCAGCAGTCGATCCTCCTGGCGGGTGAGGTCACCGGTTTCGGGATCGAGCAACTTGGCGATGCCGAAATCCAACAGCTTCGGCCCCTCGGCGGCGACCAGCACATTGCCTGGCTTGAGGTCGCGGTGCACCACCAGATTGCGATGCGCAAAGGCCACCGCGTCGCACACCATCGCGATCAACTCAACTCGTTCGCGAGCCCCAAGTTGGCGCTCTTCGCAGTGCTGGTCGATCCGACGCCCCTGGATCAGCTCCATCACCAGGTAGGGCGTTCCATCCTCGGCGACACCCCCATCGAGAATCGTGGCGATGCCCGGATGCTGGAGCCGCGCCAGGACCTGCTGCTCTCGCCGAAAACGGGTTGCTGCGGTGGGAATCAGCCCCAAAGGCAGGGCCTTGATCGCGACCTCCTGCTCGAAGTCGCCGGCGTCGCGCCGGGCGCGGTACACCACCCCCATTCCCCCGCGACCGATCTCTTCCACGAGCCGGTAAACCCCCATGCGCCGACCCGTGAGCGCGGGCACTTCGGCCACCGGCGTTGCCTCCCAACCCAGTGGCTGGTCGAGCGGCCCGAGGCGGTCGTCTTCGGCCAGGAGCCGACGCACGAGGTCCACCACCTGCGGCGCCAGGCCGCGGCCGACGAGCGCCTCAGATCGCTTCTCACTCGGCACGTCGAGAAGCTCTTCGAAGACCTCGTCGGCCCGGCGCCACGCCTCGGCTTCGGTGCTCACGATGCTGAAGTGTACCCGGCGGCGTTTCTCACAGCATCGCTCTCGGCCTTCACGGCACGACTGCGGACCACGACCCTGTCGAGCCGGTCTCGAAGCCGTCGGCGAAGAGTGGCCGTTGCTCGTCAGCCCCGCGGTCGAATGGCCCGAAGACATTCGGTTTCGAGGCAAGGTCCCAGCCGCGCGCGTCGACATCGTAGTCGGAATCGATCGGCGAGAACCGCGAGGTGTCACAGGCGTCGATTGCCGGCGAATCCAGGCGCAAACGCAAGTTGCCCTGGTCGGCGTTGCGAAACCTCGGATCGACTCCAACCATTGACAAACCGGTCGATGTGGTCAGGCCTCCCGCGGTGTCCACGATCAGGCAGTCGCCATGGACGGTGCCGGTGTTGGCGACGAACTCCCGCTGGTCGATGAGAATGCTCGAGTAGAGCTCGACATTGGCGCCCCCCGAGGCCTGAGCCCCACGGCTGTCGAGCCGGGTCGGACCACCGGAGACCAGGTAGTCGTTGCGTGCGGCTGAAACGAATCCCGCCACGATTTCTGCGTTGTCCTGGGCCTCGAACATCGACACCGTGCGGTTGTTCCAGATCTGGATACCCTCGAGATAGAGCTGGCTCCCCTCATCCTCGGCAAAGAGGACGAAGCCGGCTTCCAGAGGCCCGGAGTTTCCCTCGATGAAGCCTTGGTACATGCGAAAGGCACCACCACCAGCTGCGTAGGCCGCACTCCCATCCCCGCCGCTGGTGAGGGAGTTGCCGGACAACACCGCACAACGAGGAGGCGCGTTGCAGGGCAGGAAGTTGAACCGTTCGAGCTGGAAACTCGCGTCGTTGATGACGGACACCCCGCCGCCGCGGTTGCCTGCCACGTTGTCTCGAACGCGCACGTTGCCGATCAGCACGTTCGAGCCCGCCCCGACGACACGGAAGCCGCCGCCTTCACCGGACGCGACATTCTGCCGGACCTGCGCCCCAAAGCCTTCTCCCCCCCCGGTTACCGAGGCGCCGCCCTGCACGAACAGGCCCGCGCCAAATGGGGCCTCGTTGGCGCGGATGTCGGCACCGTCGGCAAACACGATCGAGCAGCCGTTCTGCGCGAAAACCCCGCCGCCACCGCCGGAGGCCTGGTTGTCGTTGACGACGCCGGCAATCGTCACCATCGACCCGGGGTCCGAGCAGTTGATACCACCACCCAAGGTGGCGCTGTTGTCGCGAACGAAGGTCGTGAAATCGAGATGGACATCGGCTCCGGTGGTGGCCAGTATCCCGCCGTCGTTGAGCTCGATCACCGTGCTCTGAAGCGAGACCTCGCTGTTGCCGCTCGCATGGAGGCCGCGACCTCCGCCGATGATCCTCAGCCGCCGGAAGGTGAGAAGCGAAGAGCGGCCTGCCGTCGCCTCGACGCTGAAGACCGCGTTCGACCCGCCACCGGTGACGGTGGTGTGGCCCGCCGGAGTTCCGGTCGCCGTGCAGCTGCTCCATCCGCCACTGATCGTGAGCGGACCGGCACCGGCGTTGTCCCAGTTGGTCAGGGTTTGAGAGACATTGGTGTACGCAACGGTGGTGGTCAAGCGGATTTCATCGCCCCCCCCGCCGAGAGCCAACAACAAGGCACCGGTGATGGTGTCGGTTTCACACCCGGTACCCACTCCAACATCGATCTGGGCTGCAGATGCGGGCACGGTGAACAAGCCGGTGGCACCGGCGGCGAGGAACGAGGCGAAGAGCTGTCGGATCATGGCGTCCTCCTGGGTCAGTCCATGGAGGCAATCGGAAATGCCTGGAAAAGAGGACACGCCCCGGCTCGCGTCCGCGGGGATGGGCCGCCGGGTGCCATCGCCCACCTGCCGTCCGCCACCCGAACTGCAGGTAGGATCGCGCCACGATGCCCGACATCACCGAGATCCTCGCTGCAGCGCGCGCAGGTGCTTCGGAAGGTCTGGGCGACGTGTTTGCCGCCCTCTACCCGGAACTTCGCAAGATCGCCGTGGCACGAACCGCGGGCCTTCCGCCCGGCGCGACGATCACCACCACAGCCCTGGTGCACGAGGCCTTCGTCAAGCTGGTCCGCGCCGAGGCGTTGGAGCTGTCGGACCGCAAGCACTTCTTCGCCTGCGCAGCCCAGGCGATGCGACAGATCGTGGTCGACCACGCGCGTGCCGCGCTGGCCGAAAAGCGTGGCGGGGAGGCCGATCGCATTACCCTCTCGACCGGCCTTGCGGCCGCCTCCGGGCCGGAGCATTGGCTCGATCTCGAGCGCGCTTTGGGTGAGCTCGAGGCGGTGGCGCCGGACCTCCGAGAAGTCGTCGAGCTACGCTACTTTGCCGGGCTGACTCGGGAAGAGGTTGCCGAGCTTCTCGGCCAGTCGGTACGGACCGTCCATCGCAATTGGCGGCGCGCTCGGGCCTTCCTCCACGCTCGCCTGACGGCCGGTCCTCCCGAGCCCTACTCGCCGCCGTAGTCGATCTCGATCCGTTTGAGGCTCCACGCGCCGAGCGCCAGCAACGCAGCGGCGAACACCAGCAGCCCCCCGATCGCGAGCGCCGGATGGGTGGTGGTACCAACGATCGCGAGCGGACCCTCATCCATGCGCACCGGCGCCAAGCCCTTCAGGTAGTGCACGACGGACAGCTTCTTGAGCGGGCCCGGCAGCAGGAACTCGAGCCACTCCCACGCCCACAGCGCGATGGCGGCAAAGATCGGGTTGCGCAGGTACACGCCGAGGACCCCGAAGATCGCCCCGTAGCCGAGCACGCCCAAGACCACGATCGCACTCCACTGGAACATCTGGCCGATCGGCGCATGGCTCAACTGCTCGCGAAAGAACACCAGCCAGGCGACGGCGGTCGCCCCGCCGAGCAGGATCGCGCTCGCGACCCACGCCCCGAGGAACTTGCCGGCGAGCAGCATCGGCCGCGGAACCGGCAGCATCAACGAGAGATGCAGCGTGCGATCGACCACCTCGCCGCGGATCAGGTTGACGAAGATCCACATCGCACCGAAAAACACCACCGTCCGCAGGACCAAGCCCTGGAACAGCCCGGCCCAGATCCCCTGCAGCTCGGCGAGTCCGAATGGGGTCTCCCAGCGGCTCCGCGCCCAGATCAACACCGTGCCGAGAAGGATCGGCAAGCCGGCGAGGATCCACACCGGAATGCCGCGCCGACCCAACACCGAACGATCGACCTCTCCCCAGGCGAGAGCCATCAGCTGCCGCGTGCGCCGCGATTGTTCACTCACGATCTGCCTTCCTCACTGCCCGAGATCACGTAGCGGTACATCGACATCGCATCTTCGTCGGCGGGCGAGAGGGCGTCGATTTCGATCTCGCCGGCCACCACCAGTCGGGTGAGCTCGCGGTAGAGCCCATCGGCGTCCAGCGTCCGCACCAGCAGCGCCCCGGCGTCGACCCGCGCCTCGACCACGTGGCCCGAGCGGAACAACGCTCCGGCGATCTGCTCGGGCACCGCCGTGCCGAGCCGCACCTGCGCCGGGTGTTTCGGCGCCACTTCCTCGCGCATCTCCGGCAGCTCACCTTCCGCCACGATGGTACCGGCGTCGACGAACACCACCTGGTCCGCAATCATGTCGACCTCGTGGAGGATGTGGCTGGACACCAGCACGTGGCGACCGTCACTCGCCCACTCCCGGAACAGGCCGATCAACTCGGCGCGCGCCATCGGATCGAGCCCGTTGAGCGGCTCATCGAGCACCAATACTTGGGGCTCGTGTGCCAAGGCGAGCGCCAGCTTGATGCGTTGGCGCATGCCTTTGCTGTAGCCCGCGACGCGGCGGTTGGCCGCTTCGCGCAGGCCCACGCGCTCGAGGGCGAGCTCGGCGCGCCGATCGATTTCGGCGCGTTGGTAGCCGCGGATCGCGAGCTGGCGCCGCAACAGGCCACGACCGGTGGCGCCGGGGGGGAGGTCTTCCCAGCCGGGGCAGTAGCCGACGAGGTCGCCGATCCGCGCAGCGTCGCAGGCCGGTACACCCCGCACCACGATCTCCCCACGCGAGGGCGAAAGCAACCCGACCAGGAGGTTCAGCAACGTGCTCTTGCCCGCGCCATTGGGACCGACGATCGCGATCAGACCCGGCTGGAGCACGAGGTCGACCCCGACCACCCCCAGCACCTCGCCGTAGAACTTGGCAACGCCACGAAGTTCGATGGTGCTGCTCACTTGACCACCTCGATCGGCCGGATCCGGGCCCACAACACCAGCGCAGCGCCTGCAGCCAGCAGAATCAGGACGGTGAACGCCGCGCTCGCCGGCGTGTCACCCGCCGGCATGCCGAGGATCGCCCGCCACACCGCTTCAGCGGCCTGCGGAAGCTGGAGCGCTCCGCCGATACTGAGGTCGAGCTGATGTTGCACCACCGCGCCAACGGCTGCGGTTGCAAACACGGCGCCGAACATGGCGGCTGTCGCGCCCGGCTTCGAGCGCACCAGCGCCGCCACGGCCACTGCCACCAGCGCCAACCACAGGCTCGCGAGCAACCCCGCAAGGGGCGTGCCGAGCGCAACCCGCGGGTACTTGGCCAGCCAGCTCGGGACCAGGCTCACCTGCAGAGCCAAACACGCCGCCGCCGGGATCCAGGTGACCGTCGACAGCACCACCACCACCGCGATCACCTTGCCGACCACCCACATCAACGGAGTCAGCGGCCGCGACAGCAGCAGCGGCAGGCCGCCCGCGCGCAGATCGGGAACCACGACGACCGGTGCCGCTCGGACCACAGCCAGGAAGGCGAAGGGAATCTGCCAGCGCAGGAGCCGCTCGAAGAAGGTCGCGTCGATCGGCAGGATCAGGTCGAGCCGTTCGGGGGTCAGCCCCAAGATCGCCAGCGCCTCGGCGTTGTGGCGCAGGTAGATCTGCGCCGCAAATACCAGCGGCACGATCCAGGTGAGGACACAGAAGGTGACGAAGATGCGACCCGCAAACAGGCTCTTCAAGCCGTAGCGGGGAATCACCATCAATCGTTCGAAAGCGCCGGTCGGCGTTCCCGACCAGGGATGCCAACGCCGATCACGCAGCCCCATGCTGTTGCTCCTGGTTGCCGCCGTTCATCTCGCCTTCCATCGCTTTCAAGAAGATGTCCTCGAGTGAGGTGCGGCGCGGTTCGACCCGGCGCAGCGACACCTCGGCGGCACTCGCCTCACGGAACAGGTCGACGAGCTCGACCCCATCGGCGAGCGCCACCCGTAGCCGGCGGCGGTTCTGCACCGCCACCTGACAGCCGAGCTGCGCCAGACGTTGGGCGAACACTTCGCCGTCGCCCCGCAGCTCGACCAAGGCCAGCCGCGAGCCCGCGCGCCGTTCCGCCTCGAGGTCACAGGCGACCGCAATCCGCCCTTCGCGCAGCACCACCACCTCGTCGCAGCAGGTTTCGACGTCACGCAGCAGGTGCGACGACATCACCACCCGCGTCTGCCCGGTATCGCGAATGGTGCGGATCAGCTGCAACATCCGCTGGCGGCCCTCGGGATCGAGGCCGTTGGTGGGCTCGTCGAGGAACAGTACCTTGGGCCCGTGCACGATCGCCTGGGCGAGCTTGACCATCTGCTTCATCCCGAGCGAGTAGGTCTCGACCGGGCGATACCGCGCCTGGCCGAGGCCGACGAAGGTCAGCGCCTCGTGGGCGCGTTCGAGCGACTCGCGCGGCGGCAAACCCGAAAGCTCCCCCAACATCCGCACCAGCGCTACCGCGTTCATACCCGCGATGAACCCGTCGCGCTCGGGCATCAGGCCGACCAGCTCGCGCACCCGGTGGCGTTCGGCGACGACATCCTGGCCGAGCAGCTTGGCGCTGCCGGCGGCCGGCGGCAGGAACCCGAGGAGCGTCCCCAGCAGCGTCGTCTTCCCGGCGCCATTGGGACCGAGCAGACCGATCGCCCGCCCGTTGGTCTCGAGGTCGAGACCGCGCAACACCTTCCGCCCGCCGAGCTCGACTTCGAGCCCACGCAGCTCGATCACTCTGCTCATGCACACTCCGAAGCCATGGCGGAGGAGCTCGGGTTGAGCCCCTCCGCTCGAGTTGATAACGAAAACCGCAGGGAGTGTATCCCTGGCGTCAGCTCGGGTCGCCGGTGTGGTTCCCCCCGAGGACACCGGCCAGCATCACCAGGCGCAGCCATCCGAGCGGCGAGTGCGCGCGGCTGCCCGCCAGCTCGAGGCGATCCGGCGTCGCCAGCAGCACGCCGACCAGCGGCTCGCCGTTCGAGAGCAACTCGGCTGCCTCCTGGCGGACATCGGCCGGAAGACTTGCGGCGAGCAGGTCGAACGCTCCTGCTGCACCGTTGAGGTCGAGCCACACCAACCCCGAAACACCGTTCTCACCGCCGATCGGCAAGGCCTGCTGCAGGCGGGTCGACCGGCCGAGGGTGTACCCGCTGTCGCGATTGCGGGCGGCGCGGGCGATCGCCTCGGCATCCGGGGCGACCACCAGGTAGGTGTCGAGGTAGGCCCACACGAACGAGCTGGTGGCACCCTCTGGAGTGGTGATCTCGACGACGTGGGTATCGAGACCCTGGCTGTTCACGGTCGCGACGGTTGCTGTACCGCCCTCCTGCGTGAGCACTTGGTTGAGCTCGACCACCATCCGTTCGAGCGCCATGTCCAGCCGCGACGGATCGTCGACCTCGAGGATCAACTTCCACGCCGGCTTGGGCACCACCGGCCCGTCGATCGCCAAGGCCATCTCACCGCCGAGCGGAGCCGCGATGTCTTCCAGCACGTCGATGCCGTGGTTGTCGCGCAGGTCGGCCAGATGGGCCGCCAGCTCGGAATCGTGCTCGCCGCCGATGCGCACCAGCGCCTCGGCCGCGGCCCGCGGGTCTTCGATCGCAAAGGTCGCTGCCGCAACGGCGTCGGCGGAGATCAGCTCGAGCGCCCCAATCGCCGCCGGCGCAGCAATCCACTGCAGCGGCTCGGGCAGGGCGCTGCCGGCCCCGGCCTCGAGCGCAAGGCGGGTCTCGTGGCGAGTGCCGACCACGCGGTCCTCGAGCACGAACATCGGCGCCGCCTCGACCTCGGTGAAGTCGCCGAGCGACACCACCAAGAGCTCGACACCCGTCTGGTAGCGCACCATCGCTGCAGCGTGCACCGCGCCGCCGCTCCAGCTCGGAGCCCCAGCCCGGGTCGCCGCGACCTCGCGCAGTACCGCGCGGTCGCCGACAGCCACCAGGTCACCAGCGAACCACACCGTAGGGCCGTCCCCGGCCGGCAGCTCGGCGCCGTCGACGATGGTCAGCTCCTGGCCGATCTCGGCCAGCTCCGGCGCCGACATCAGGGTCGAACGCAACGACGCGGGGTCGAGCACCGGGGCCAGAGCAGCAACCGCGTCGCCGGT
Source organism: uncultured Thermoanaerobaculia bacterium (assembly GCA_964599475.1). GTDB lineage: Bacteria > Acidobacteriota > Thermoanaerobaculia > Multivoradales > CAZRFU01 > CAZRFU01. The sequence goes on along the minus strand of CAZRFU010000057.1, from coordinate 4,457 downwards.
GCGGATCACCACCACTTCCTCGCCCAGCGCCTGGCCAAGGTCCGCCAGCAGCGTCACCGCGCGGTCGATCTCGGCGATCGTGCCCTCGGCCTCGAGCGCCTGCCACCACTGGCTGACCGCGGGATTCGACGAGAGTCGGTCGGAGGCGATCGCCCACGAGTCGGCGAGTCGTGCGCTCACGTTGGGAAGTGCGACGTAGGTTGCCGTGGCCGCCGGAATCGAAGCCTCGAGGCTCGGCACCGTCCGCAGACCCTCGCGCGGCAGGGCGGCGAGCTCGGTGTCGAGCGCCCCGAGCTCACGCAACAGGGCCAGGTAGCGCTCGGGATCCTGCGCCCACGACACCTCGTCGGCCAAGTCGACCTTGGCGAGACGATCGTTCGAGGTCACCTGCTGGCCGGGGCCGAGCAGCGATTCCTCGCCGCTCGTGCCAACCCGCACCGAACCTTCGAGCACACCGACGCGGGAGCCCAACATCCCGGCGTTGACGGAGAACACCGTGCCGACCACGGTCACCAGCGAGTCCCGGGTCTGCACCTGCAGCTTGTGCCCATCGTGTTGCTTGGCGGCCTCGACCAGCAGGCGGCCGCGATCGAGCTCGAGCACGGTGGCGCGGCTGCGCTCGCGCACCGAAAGACTCGAACGCTGATCGAGCTCGACCCGGGTGCCGTCGGCCAAACGAACGATCGCGCCCTCTCCGGCGGGTGTGCGCACAGTCGCGGTGCCATCGATCGCGGCACCGGCGCCAACGACCTCACCCGAGCCGGGCAGGATCAGTCGCCCGGCGAGCACCTCGAGCTCGGTCGTCGGGAGGAGGGCTTGGCGTGCAAACCACGCACCGGTCGCGAGCGCACCGACCATCGCGGCGGCGGCGGCCATACGGCTCCATCGCCACGATGAGGCAGCAACCTCCGGTTGGACCCGGCGCAGGGGCGCTTCTCGCAGCTCGCGCTCGGCGCGGCGGCAGGCGAAGCAGTCTTTGACGTGATCGGCGACGAGGGTAGCCTGCGCCGGCTCGAGGGTCCCGGTCAGGCGCTGCTGCATCAGCACCTGGATCTCGCCGCAGCCGAGCACCGCCGGCACCGTGCCGGCGGCCTCGGGAAGATGCAGACGCTCACGCAGCCGAGCAACGGCTCCGTCGAGCTGGGCGTCGGGGATGTCGCCCTCCTGCCGCGCAGCCGCGACGGCACGGTCCAGCAGTTGGTCTTCGGGGTGACTCATGATGCGTCTCCGAGCAAGGAGCCAAGCAGGCCCTTGAGTTGATGGCGGGAGCGGTGGAGGGTGACGGCAACGACACCGGGAGAGGTGTCGAGGAATTCGGCAATCTGCTGATTCGAAAGCTCTTGGAAGTAGCGCAGGGTGAACATCTCGGCCGCGCGGGGTGAGAGCTCGGCCATCGCCTGCCGCAGCGCACGGGCCGCTTCCTTTGCCTCGAGGCGCCGCGACGGCCCGGCATCGCGATCGGGAGCGGTGCTGGCATCGTCGCCGTCGTCGAGCGCCGCCCGGCGGCGCTGGCGCAGCAGGTCGAGCGCGGCGTTGACGCTCGCCCGGTGCAGATACCCACCCACACCGGGGTGGTCGAGGTCGATCGTGTCTTCGCGCCGCAGCAGGCGCAGGAACACGCTCTGCACGGCGTCTTCGGCATCCGATTCGTTGCCGACCACGCGCAGGGCGGCACGGATCAACGATTTGGCATGGTGGTCGAACAACGTCCCCAGCCGCGTTTCGTCGACGGGGCCGGGGTCTGGGGGAGTTGAGGCGAGTGCGTGCACCGGGTGGAGTCTCCTCGAAGTCGTCACTGGGTCAACGTTGGTACGGAGGGGGGATTAACAAGGGAGTACCGGGTATCAGGTATCAGGTATCAGGTATCAGGTACAACGGATCCGAGAGTCCTGATACCAGATACCCGATACCCGATACCTTTTACGGGGCCCACCCCGGCGTGTGGCTCACAGCACCCTCACAGGCGGTATCATCGTGGCGTGATGGCAGTGTTGCCCCGTTCCGTGCGCTCCGCCCTGAGCTTGCTGGCCAAGCTCGCGGTGGTGCTGTTGGTGCTCGCGCACGGTGCCTTGTTGTGGCAGCGCATCGCCTCACAAACCCTGCACGAGCCTCTGACCCTTCTGCGCTGGGCCGGCTCCCTCGCGCTGATCGCCTGGTTGTTGCGGCGACGCGCCCGAGGCACCTGGAACCCCCAGGCGATGGCGGTGTTCTGGCTGATCGCGGTGCTGCTCCACGTCCAGACCACCGGGATGGCGGCAGAGCCCCAAGCCCTGGTGGCCGGCACCTCGTCATTGATCTGGTTCTTCCCGGTCACCGTACCGCTCGCGGCGGCGTGTGCCTTGCTGCTGGCCTTGGTAGGACTGCTGCTGGTCGCGCTGGCGACCGGCACACCCACCTCGGCACGACAGGCCACGCGCCTGTATGAACGGATCGCGAGTTTCCTTGCGCTCGCGCCCCGTCCGCCTCCCGTGGCGTCGATGTCCTGAGCCGTCGCCGGCCGCGTGCCGGCGCATCTCGACATCGCTCGACGGGCTGTCGCCATGCGGCGGCAACGCCCCCTGCACGGGAGTTTCCATGGAAACGAGTCTGCTCCACCGAGCCGTACTCCACCTGCCGATTCTCACCACGGTGCTCGCGACCATCTTCGCCGTCGCGCTGTTCCAGCGCCTGCGCGCCAAGGGTGGTGGACTGCACCTGCTGTGGTGGGGAATCGGGATGGTCACCTACGGCATCGGCACCTTCACCGAGGCCTACACGACCCTGTTCGGCTGGCATCCGGTCGTCTTTCGCTGCTGGTACGTCGCCGGCGCCTTCCTCGGCGGCTGGCCTCTCGCTCAGGGGTCGATCTACCTGCTCGCCCGCCGTCGCCGGTTTGCCCACACGGCCGCGGCCGTCGTCGGCACGATCATCGTGTTGGCATCGATCGGCGTCTTCCTCTCACCTCTCGACCCAACCCTCGCCGAGACCCATCGGCTCTCGGGCAAGGTGATCGTGTGGTCCGAGCTGCGCCTCGTCAGCCCCTTCATCAACCTCTGGTCGGTGGCCTTCCTGGTCGGCGGCGCGGCGCTTTCGGCGTGGCGCTTCCGGGGTCGCCCCGACTATCGCCACAAGGTCGTCGGCAACGTCTTCATCGCTGTCGGCGCCCTGCTTCCCGGCATCGGCGGAACCGCCACCCGCGCGGGCTTCGTCGAAGCTCTCTACGTCACCGAGCTCATCGGGCTGATCTTCATCTGGATCGGCTACCGCTTCAACATTTCCGCCACGACCCCGGTGGTCGCGGCGACCTCAGGATCTACCACTATGAAACCCATCGTCTCTGCCTTGTTGCTAATCTCCGCCCTGGTGGCGCCCAGCCTGCGCGCCGAAGCCCCCAACGACCAGCCGGCGACCGGTTCCGGCGCTCAGGCGCCCGCGGCGACTGAAGCCGAAGAAGAAGCCGTCACCAGCATCTTCGCCACCACCACCGTCACCGCCACCGGTACCGAAAAGAACGTCTTCAGCATCTCGACGCCGGTCTCGGTGATCGACGCTCAGACCATCGAACGGCGCTCGGCCCAGAACCCGGCCGAGCTCCTCCAGGGGGCTCCCGGTGTCGATGTCAACGGTGTGGGCCCGAACCAGGCCCGGCCGATCATTCGCGGCCAACGCGGCCTGCGAGTGCTCTTCCTCGAGGACGGGTTGCGTCTGAACAACCCGCGTCGCCAGACCGACTTCGGCGAGATCACCGGCCTGGTATCGCTGGAGGACGTGGCCCGCGCCGAGGTCGTGCGTGGCCCGGCGTCGGTGCTCTACGGCACCGACGCGATCGGTGGCGTGCTCAACCTGGTCTCGAAGGCTCCCGCCTACGATCAGGGCTTCCGGGCGAGCCTGAGCGCCGGATGGCGCGGCGCGGGTGAGCAGACCGTCGGCTCGGCCATCGTCTCGGGACGCCACGACCGCTTCTCGTACCGGCTCGGCTACGGCCGTCGGGACGGCGACGACTACGAAGCGCCTTCCGGCCGTTTCGGCGAGATCGAGCTGGCGGAGTCGGTGACGGTCAACGACACCCACCTCGAAGACCAGCACGCCAGCGCCTTCCTCGGCTTCGATGTCGACGATTCGAACCAAGTTGCGCTGCGCTGGACCCGCTACCGCGCCGAGGAGACCGGTTTCGGCTTCGTCGAGCCCGAAGCCTACGGCGTCGAAGAAGCCTTCCGGATCCGTATCCTCTACCCCTACCAGGACTTTGACCGCCTCGCCCTGCGCTGGGAGGGCGCCGGCTTCGAATCGTTCATCGCGAGCTCGGCGCGGGTGCAGATCTACGGCCAGCGCAACGAGCGGCGGCTCACCAACGACATCGACATCGACATCGGGCCGCTGTTCCCCGGCGCCCCCAACTCGAGCGTGACCTCCGACACCAACAACTTCACCGAGCTCGAGACCATCGGTCTGCGGGCCGACGCGAACCGCAACTTCGG
>CAZRFU010000056.1:0-35730 GCA_964599475.1 uncultured Thermoanaerobaculia bacterium | reverse complement strand
CATCATCCACACCAACACCTTGACCGAAAACCTCGGCGACATCCAGGAGAAGGACCGCTACGAGGTGGTGCTCGCCAACCCACCGTTCGGCGGCAAGGAGCGCAAGGAAGTCCAGCAGAACTTCCCGATCCGCACCGGCGAAACGGCGTTCCTGTTCCTGCAGCACTTCATCAAGATCTTGAAGGCCGGCGGACGGGCGGGGATCGTGATCAAGAACACGTTCCTGTCGAACACCGACAACGCCTCGGTCAGCCTGCGCAAGCTGCTGCTCGAAAGTTGCGACCTGCACACCGTGCTCGATTGCCCGAGCGGCACGTTCCAGGGCGCGGGGGTCAAGACCGTGGTGTTGTTCTTCGAGAAGGGCCGCCCGACGCGCAAGGTCTGGTACTACCAGCTCGACCCGGGCCGCAGCCTCGGCAAGACCAATCCGCTGAACGACGAGGACTTGGCGGAGTTCGTCGAGCTGCAACGGACCTTCGTCGACTCACCCAAGAGTTGGAGTGTCGACGCCACAACGATCGACCCCGGCAGCTTCGACTTGAGCGCCAAGAACCCCAACGGCGGCGAAGCGGTAGCCCACCGTAGTCCGGCCGAGATCCTCGATGAGATCGCCGCGCTCGACGCCGAGAGTGCGAAGGTGCTGGCGAAGATCAGGGCGTTGCTGTGAGTTGCGTAGGGACGATGCCGTTGCAGGCCCTGTGCGACGACTACAGGAAGGACATCGTCGACGGCCCGTTTGGATCTGAGCTGAAGCGGCGGGACTACGCAACGGATGGCCTCCCGGTCCTCAAGATCCAGAACGTTAAGCCGTTTGCGATCGAGCTCAAGAAGATGGACTACGTTTCGGCCTCCAAATTCGAGGAACTGAAGCGGCACTCTTTCCGGCAGGGCGACATCGTGATGACAAAGCTCGGGAGCCCCCTCGGGGTCTCGGCGATCGTCGATGACCTGGATGAGGGGTTGATCGTTGCGGACCTGGTGCGTATCCGAGCAGCGCGGATAGACCCGAAGTACCTGTGCTATCACCTGAACTCGCCGCAGACCAGCGACTTCATCAACTCCATGCAGACGGGCACGACTCGGCCACGCGTGACTCTCTCCGTGGTGAGACAACTGCCGATCTATACGCCCTCAGCCGCGGAGCAGCGGCGGATCGTCGCCGTGCTGGACGAGGCGTTTGCTGGCCTCGCCATCGCCAAGGCCAGCGCGGAGAAGAACCTCCAGAACGCCCGCGCCATCTTCGAGGGGCATCTCGGAGCAGTCTTTTCTCGGCGTAGTGCCGGCTGGATCGAGAGCCCTCTTGGCGGAGTCGTTCGCTTTATCGACTATCGCGGCAAGACCCCGAAGAAGACCTCGGACGGCGTACGGTTGATCACCGCCAAGAACGTCAAGATGGGCTTCCTCCAGCGAGCACCAGAGGAGTTCATTGCCGAATCGAGCTACGCCAGTTGGATGACGCGGGGGATTCCACGGAAGGGGGACGTGCTCTTCACGACCGAGGCCCCACTGGCAAATGTGGCTCAACTGGACACGGACGACCGGGTCGCCTTTGCCCAACGTGTCATCGTCATGCAACCCGACGCGGATCGGCTTGATGGCACATTCTTGAAGTACCTTCTTCGGTCTGAACCGGTACAGGAGCGTATTCGCTCCGAGGGAACTGGGGCGACAGTCCAGGGGATCAAGGCTAGTCTGCTCAAGGCGATCCGGATTGCGTTTCCCTCGTCGCTAGGCGAGCAGCGCAGTCTGGCTTCCCAGCTCGACCGGCTGGCCAACGAGGTAGGACCGTTGGCGCGTGTCTATCAGGAGAAGCTCGCAGCGCTCGAAGCCCTCAAGAAGTCCCTCCTCCACCAAGCCTTCACCGGCCACCTATGAACGAAGCCGAAACCCGCGCCGAGCACATCGACCCCGCGCTGCGCGCCGCGGGGTGGGGTGCGGTGGCGGGGAGTGCGATTCGGCGGGAGCTGCCGATTGCACCAGGCCGTATCGAGGGGCACGGGCGCCGCGGCAAGGAGCTCAAGGCCGACTACGTGCTGGAGCTGCAGCACACGCGCCTGGCGGTGGTCGAGGCCAAGGCGTGGGATGAGGAGCTCACCGAAGGAGTCGCACAGGCGAAGAACTACGCCGGCAAGTTGCAGGTGCGTTTTGCCTACGCCACCAACGGCCGGGGCGTGTACGAAATCGACATGGAGACCGGCGCGGAAGGTGAAATCGCGGCGTTTCCGAGCCCGGAGGAGCTGTGGGCGCGGACCTTTGCCGAGGCGAATGCATGGCGCGATCGCTTCGCCGCGGTTGCGTTCGAGGACAAGGGCGGATCCCACCCGAGCCGGTACTACCAGGAGATTGCGGTGCAGCGGGTGCTCGAGGCGGTTGCTGCGGAACGGCAGCGGATCCTGCTGACGCTCGCCACCGGCACGGGCAAGACCTTCATCGCCTTCCAGATCGCGTGGAAGCTGTTCCACAGCCGCTGGAGCCTGGCACGCGAGCCGCTGCGGCGGCCGCGGATCTTGTTCCTCGCCGACCGCAACATCCTCGCCGACCAGGCCTACAACGCGTTTTCGGCCTTCCCCGAGGATGCGATGGTGCGGATCGAGCCGGCGGACATTCGCCGGAAGGGCAAGGTGCCGAAGAACGGCAGCTTGTTCTTCACGATTTTCCAGACCTTCATGAGCGGGGTGGGGGAGGACGGTGAGCCGGCGCCCTCGTTCGGCGAGTACCCGCCGGACTTCTTCGACTTCATCGTCATCGACGAGTGCCACCGCGGCGGCGCCAACGACGAAAGCAACTGGCGCGGCATCCTCGAGTACTTCGCTCCTGCCGTGCAGCTGGGGCTGACGGCCACGCCGAAACGCCACGACAACGTCGACACCTACGCCTACTTCGGCGAGCCGGTGTTCATCTATTCGCTCAAGGACGGCATCAACGACGGCTTCCTGACGCCGTTCAAGGTGGTCCAGATCGCGACGACCCTCGACGAGTACATCTTCACCACCGACGATCAGGTGGTCGAAGGCGAAATCGAGGCCGGGCGACGTTACGTCGAGGCGGACTTCAACAAGGTCATTGAGATCCGCGACCGCGAGGCGAACCGGGTGCAGATCTTCCTCGAGCTGATCCACCAAAACGAAAAGACCCTGGTGTTCTGCGCCAACCAGAGCCACGCCCTGGTGGTGCGCGATCTGATCAACCAGCTCAAGGCCGGCAGCGACCCGAACTACTGCCACCGCGTCACCGCGGACGACGGGGTGTTGGGGGAGCAACACCTGCGCGACTTCCAGGACAACGAAAAGACCATCCCGACGATCTTGACCACGTCGCAGAAGCTCTCGACCGGCGTCGATGCGCGCAACGTGCGCAACATCGTGTTGATGCGGCCGATCAACTCGATGATCGAGTTCAAGCAGATCATCGGCCGCGGCACACGCCTGTTCGACGGCAAGGAGTACTTCACGATCTACGACTTCGTGAAGGCATACCACCACTTCAGCGATCCGGAGTGGGACGGCGAGCCGATCGAGCCTGAGCCGCCGACGCCGAAGCCGCCAATCGAACCGTCACCCGAGCCCGACGACTCGGAGCGCGAGCGGTCGACGCCGCGGCAGCGGGTCAAGGTGCGGCTGGCGGACGGCAAGGCGCGCACCATTCAACACATGATGAGCACCAGCTTCTGGCATCCCGACGGCACCCCGATGTCGGCTCAGCAGTTCCTCGAGTCGCTGTTCGGGACGTTGCCCGAATTCTTCGAGGACGAGGCCGAGCTGCGGTTGTTGTGGAGTGCGCCGGACACCCGCAAGAAGTTGCTCCAGGGTTTGGCGGAGAAAGGCTTCGGTGCGGCGCAGCTGGCGGCGATGCAGCGGATCATCGACGCCGAGAAGAGCGACATCTTCGACGTGCTCGCCCACGTCGCGTACGCGCTGGCGCCGCTCACCCGCGAGCAACGGGCCGCGGCGGCCAAGGTCGAGATCGGCACACGGTTTACCAGCAAGCAGCAGGCCTTCCTCGACTTCGTGTTGTCACACTACGTCGAGGTCGGGGTGGAGGAGCTCGACCAGGAGAAGCTGTCGCCCCTGCTGAAACTGCGGTATCGCGATTCGCTCGCGGATGCGTTGGCGGATCTGGGGCCGGCGGAGCAGATCGGGCGAGTGTTCGCCGATTTTCAGAAGTACCTTTACACCGATCCGCCGTCGGCGTAGGGCCGATCGCTTGGTTCCGCCCTTTCAGGGCTCCGGGGGTTGGCGAGGGCGTCGGTACCCAGGGCGTCGCTTCGCTTTGCCCTGGGCTATCTTCTTGCGCCCTTTCAGGGCTCGGGAGGACCGGCGCGCCAAGTCCCCGCGGGGCCACTCCGACAGTACCCGGTACCCGGTACCCGGTACCTTGGTGCCCTCACGATAACGCCCCAAAGCCCCTCCGACGCAAGCGCCCCTCTACCGGTCCTCGAAGCTCCGCTTTGCCCTGGGCTATCTTCTTCCGCCCCTTCGGGGCTTTCGGATTTCACGCCGTGCCATCGGCATCCATAGACAGGCCGCGCCCGAGCCGAGCCATCGTACAATCGAGCTTATGGGCATCGCTGCGACCGACTTCCGCCATCTCTCGATCTCCGAGCGAATCCAGCTGGTCGAAGACCTGTGGGACAGCATCGCCGCGGAGGCGCCGGGATCCATAGAGCTTTCGCAGAAGCAACGGGAGGAGATCCGTCGACGGATCGCTGAGCACGATGCTAACCCGTCGTCGGCGGTGCCGTGGGACGTCGTTCGTGCCGAGCTGATTCCGCGCGGCCGCTGATGCGTGTCGTCTTTCGGCCCGAAGCTCGGCTCGAAGCCCTGGAGGCAACGTCCTGGTACGATGAGCAGGTGGCCGGCTTGGGATCTGAGTTCGCGCGAGCACTCGATGCCGTGGTTCAGTCGATCGCTCGCATCCCGGAGGCGTATCCCCTGATCGAGGGCGAGTGTCGGCGGGCGTTGCTCCGGCGCTTTCCGTTTTCAGTGATCTTCCGAATGCGTGGCGAGGAGCTGCTCGTGGTGGCGGTCTTCCACCAGAGCCGTGAGCCGCAAAGCTGGTTGACCCGAGTAGGTGGGTCGTAGGAATCGAGCCAGCCAGCGGTTTCGCCCTTTCAGGGCTCTGGAACGGTATGGGTCGCCCGGCACCCAGGGCGTCGCTTCGCTCTGCCCTGGGCTCTCTTCTTCCGCCCCTTCGGGGCTTTGGGATCCGCCGCCTGCCCACGGCTTACGGGGAGAGTCCGCGGCCCCGAGCCATCGTGCGATAGATGGATCGGAGCAAGCGACGCGGTCAGGCGAGTCGTGTCGTGGTTAGCCGGCTCGGGTCCCGAGTGCCCGGAGGCCGAGTGCCGCCAGCAGGCCGACGAGCAGGAGCAGTGCCCAGGTCGATGCCGTCGGGATCTCGAGCGGGTTGGGCAGGGAGGTCCCCTCACCGGTCAGCGGCACGCTGAGCACGGGACTGTCCGGGTCGTTGCTGGTGAGCTCGAGGGCGGCGACCTTGGGACCAACCGAACCCGGCGAGAACTCGACCTCGATCTGGTGGCTGGCTCCGGGGATCAGGCTGAAGGCACCGCCGCCGGCGATGATCTGGAAGTCGGCCGAATCGAGCCCGGTGATGTCGCTCGCGCTGACGTCGAGGGTGGCATCGCCGTCGTTGTCGACGGTGAAGATCCAGGTCGCCCCGGTGCCGATCTCGACCGGGCCGAAGTCGTAGGAGGCCGGGTCGACGACGATGTTCGGGACCGGCACGGGGACACCTTCGGCCGCGAGCGCGACCGTCAGCAGTGGTGTATCGGGGTCATCGCTCGCGATCTGCAGCTCGGCAGTGCGCGAACCGAGGGCGGCCGTGGTGACCTCGACCTCGATGTCGTGGGTGGCGTTGGGTGCGAGCACGAAGGCGCCGGCGCCCATGGTGATCTGGAAGTCGGCGTCGCCGACGATGGCCGTGGCGGACACGGTGAGGTCCGCCAAGCCGAGGTTCGAGACGGTAAAGGTCTGGGTAGCGGAGGCGCCGAGCATCACCGCGCCGTAGTCGTGGGAGGGGGGCGCGACGGCGATGTCGGGCACCGGCAGGCCGAGGCGGATGATCGCCTCGACGTCAATCCCGAGGACGCCCGCGACAGCAATCACGTCGACCTCGACGTACACGAACCCGTCCTCGGCGAGGTCGAGCCCCGGTCCAATCGTGATCGAGGCGTTGAAGTCGACGACCTCGAAGTTGGGTAAGGTGTCGTTGTTGGTGTCGATCAGATCGCCGGTCGACAACAGGCGCGTGGCACCGCCGAGGTTCGAGGCGTCGGAGGCGAAGAACAAGTGCTCGCCACCTCCGCCGTCGTTCCAGATGAACACGGCCTGGCCGAGGTCGTTGATCGCTGCGGCCTGGACGGACGTTCCGAGGGTCACGCCGTCGACGACCTGCCCTTCGCGCAGCACGATGGTGGCGTTGTGGGCGATGAACTCATCGGTCGCCGTCGCGCCGTCGGTGTCGCCGCTGAAGATGTAGTCACCGTCGTTGTTGATGCTGACCGCGTCAAAGTCGTCCCAGTTGTCGCCGCTGCCGGTCGGGCTGGCTTCCCGAGCAACGATCGCGCCGTCGACGTAGACGATGTCGTCGTTGGTGGTCGCCCCGGTGTCGAGCACCAGGGCGTGGATGTGATGCAGGCCGTTGTCGGAGAACTGGTAGTCGAAGCCGATTCCGGACGGCCTGTCGATCGGCAGGCCGCCCACCAGATCGTCGGAGCGCAGGACCACCGTGGTGGCACCGGGAGTCGAGTCGTTCGAGCGGTAGACCACCCGTCCCTGGGTCGACCCGCCAATGATGTCGGTGAAGCCGGCGACCCAATAGGACTGGCCCGCCGGACCCATCTGCGGCCGGCTGTTGAAGCTGATGAAGGTCCCGGCGGGGAAACCCGGGGCTGCTTGATCCGCAACGAGAAGGGCGCCGTTGTGGGTCCACACCCCGTCCTCTCCATCGATCGCAGGGCTGTAGAGGAACTGCCCGGCGTCGCCGACACCCATCGTGCTTTCGGCTCCAGCGAGGAGGTTGCCGGGGGCCGCGTTGCTGTTGAACCACACGAAGCCGCCGTCGAACCACACGAAGTTGTCGGTGCCGCTCGCCCGCTGGAGTGCACCGGTGAAGCCGACCTGGCCGGTGCCGGTCGTAAACGGTGAATTGAGGACCGAAATCGGATCGCCACCGGAGCCGGCAGGGGAGTCGCCCTCGATGGCGACGAGCACCACCGGAATGGGAGCAGGACCAGTGGCGCCCACGACCGCCGCCAGAGCGAGGTGAGCGAGTGTCAACAACGCAGGTCCTTTGCGCGTCATGGTTCTCTCCTTGATCGTAGCGGCCACCTACGGTGGTCGGCCAGGGCCAGCGCGACGGGTTTGGTGCCGCGCATATTACCATCGGGCCAATTCCTCGGAACCCGCAGGGAGGCGTGCTCGCGGACGGACAGCGATGCTTGCGGCGCGCGCCGACCGAACTTGCGCGCGGCCGACCTTCCGGAGATACGGCGGGTCGCGTGGTACAATCGAAGGACCAGACATCGTGACCGTCACACGGAGGTGCCATGCGAATTCCTCGTCCGCTGTTGGTTGCCGTTGCGATCTCGCTGGTGGTCTCGGTCGTTGCCTGCTCCGGAGGAAGGAAGCCGCCCAAGGCTCCTCCTGCCGCTCCGTCGTCGGGCTTGCTGCTCTGAGCCCGGGCCCATCGGGAGCATCGCGTGATCACACTCGGGCAGTCGCGCCGGGGGCAGATCGGCGGTCGGCTGGCCGCGATCGTTGGGTTTATGGCGCTGCAAGCGGGAGTGTCGTGGGGAACCTCGCTCGCCGAAGCGAACGGGCTTTGGGCTGGGGCTCGTTGTACCCTGAGGATCCCGATCGAGATCAAGAAGGGCCGGGATGGCGAGGGCTGGTCGAGTAGCCCTCTGTATGCGGTCGAGGATCCCCTCGACGGTCAGCTGTACTGGACGCTGTTGGTCTCCGATCGCCGGGGGTTGGAGCCGGTGATGCGCGGCAAGGAGCTCGCCGTAGGTACGGTGCTGACGGCGAGCGGCTGGCGGCTGCTGCACCCTGGCGACGAAGAGGGCGTCACGCTCGATCTGCGGCACGAAGGCGTCGAGCTGCGTTTTCGTTTCCGCCGCTTCGGCAGTTTCGGCAAAGACAGCCTGCCGCTCTCTCGTTTGGCCCAGGCGGAGCGCTACATCCGCTTCGAGGTGTGTGCCCCGATCGAAGCCGACCCGCTTCCGGTGGCCCCACTGCCGCTGCCTGCAGCCGCCCCGACTCCTCGAGAACCGGTTGCCGTGCATCGGCCGGCCCTGCGGGTCGATGCCGCGGCGGTTCAGCCGCCCCGCGCAGCGGCCGGCGAGCAGGTCGAGCTGGTGGCGATCTACCGGCTCGAAGGGATCCCGCCGGCAAGCTTCTTCGAGGTAGTGGAGCAGCGCGAGATCTTCCTGGGAGACGTGCTGCTCCAGCGCCTGGAGGAGACTTTCCCTCGAACCGCCGACGACTACACGTCCTCGTGGCCGGTGGTGCTCCCTGCTGGGCTTGGCCCTGGGGTGTACCGCTTGGTGGTGACGGTGCGCACCGTCGGGCTCGAAGGTCGCGCGGAAGCTCTGTTCGAGGTCACGCCGTGAGCCACCGCACGCCGTGGATTCTCGCGCTCGTGCTCGCCGATGCGGGCATGGCCTCGGATCCCTGCAGCGAGCTCGGGCAGGAACGTGCCCGGGTCACGGCGCTCGAGATCGAACGAGACGAACGATCGGCGGATCTGGCGGCGCGCGAAGCCGAACGCCAGGTGGAGCTGGCGGCAAGCCCTGCGAACCAGACGATTGGAAGTGCCGAGGAGCGGATGAACGCGGCCAATCGCGATCGCGCCGCCGCGGTGGCGGCCCGTGACGGAGCCGCAGCGGCACAGCGTGCGGCCGAGGCGGAGCTTGCCACAGCTCGCAAGCGTCTGCAGGAGCTCGAGAGTCGCGGGCAGGGCGGACAGGGCCAGGCCCGCGAGCTCGAGCGGGCCCGTGCCGCTCTCGAGCACGTGGTGCAGCAGGACGCTCGATCGAAGGAGCTGGTGCGCGAGGTCGAGGTGGCGCGAGCCACGATGGCGAGGATCCTGGGAGTCGACACACCCTCGCCGGAAATGCTCGCGCGGCTCCAACAGGACCCACACCGCGTCAACTACCCACCGAGCGGCGAGCTGAGGGATGCCGGGATCGAGGTGTTCAACTTTCGCCAGAGCGGCGGGGCGACTGACGCCTCCGGCGCCGGGTACGCCGACGCGCTCGCGCGCCTCGAAGGGCGCTACGACGCCTTGAAGCAGGAGGCTCTGAAGGCTCAGACGGTGGTGGTGGGCTCGGCCGAGCGGCTGGCTGAGCGGCGCGACCAACTGGCCGCGCGCCTCGACGACCAGTCGCAACAGGTCCTCCTGCGGGAGGCGAGTATCCAGGGCGCCATCGACAGCGCCCGACGGGAGCTCGATGAGGCCCGCGCGGACATCCAGCGGGTCGAGAAGCAGATCGCCGCAGCTCGTCGACGACAGGAAGAGGCGACCAGCGCCATCGAGAAGGGTCGAGCGGATTGGGACCAAGCGCGGGCCGACCGGGATCAGTTGCGCCGACTCGCGACCGCCGAACAACGGGTCGTGGAGGCGCAAGATCGCCTGGCGGCAATCGCCCAGCTCGTCGATGAAGTGCGCGTCGACGTGGAGCGTCTGGCCGCGAGCTGCGGCGGTGGCCGCGGCAGCTGGTCCGCTGGCTCGCCCCAGACGTTGTCCGGCACCACGCCGGGCTCGGCCCCGGCGCCGACGAGGCCGGCGTCGGAGAAGGGCCTCGAGGCGATCTCGCTGGTCCGGCAGATCGAAGCGGCGATGCGGGCCTGCCGATACCTGCAAGCACGTGCACTGGCCGACTCCCTGGCGACGATTGATCCCGGCAATCCGTGGCTGGCGAGCGTCGAGGCGACCCTGTTCGACCAAGCAGCACTTCAGGAAGACGTGCTCGCGCGGGTGGACATGGCCGAGGCGATGCGGTCGGTTGGGAACTACGCCGGGGCCAAACAGGAGCTCGACGCGATCTCGGCGCCGGGGCGGGCCCCGGCGTGCATGCGCGACGCGATTGCCAGGGCTCGCACCGCCCTCGGTGACGCCGTCGTGCAGGCCAACGCGACGAGGTCGGCTGCCGCGAGAGAAGGCGCTCGTGCGGCGCTCGGGGGCTTGAGCGGGCTGGCGCAGGCCATTGGGCAGGCCAGGTCCGAGCCCGCCACGGGGCCACAGAGGTCGTCGCCGCCGACGACCGGGCCTTCTCAGGGGACGGGCCCGGGTGCATCCGCAAGGACCTGCCACGTCACCGACGTCGGTGGCGGGGGATCCGGCCTGGTCTCGGCCAAGGACGAGAACGGTATGCGCCTGTGGGTCGTGGGTGGCGTGCCGCCCGAGACACTGGAGTCGCAGCGGATCCAGTGGGCCGCCCAGTTCGGGGGCACGATCACCACCTTCACCACCGCAACCCAGGCGCGGACCTACGTGCGGCAGCAGTGCCCCTGACCCCAGCAGCGCGAATGGACCCGACGCCGGGCTTATGAACGCAGCACGCTCCGACGAGTACCCGGTACCTTGGTACCCCTGCTCGAACGGCCCCAAGCCCCTCCGACCCGAGCGCCCCACCGCGGTTCCCCGAAGCCTCCCACCATTGAGCTCGACGGCCAAACATGCCATGCTTTCGCGCACTATGCGGAAGACCCACCAGCTCGTCACCATCGTTTCGATCGCCACCCTCGTCGCCTGCTCCACGTCCAACGCTCCCAAGTCCAGCGCGACCGTGGCCGTCGCGCCTCCGGTTGCGCCTGAGCCGCCGGCGGCGGTGGTGGAGCTGTACGCCGAGCTCGAAGCAGCCGCCCGCGATTACGAGAGTGGCCTCGAGCTGTTGACCGGCGGTGAGCTGACGGAGGGTGGCAGCAGGATCGACGCGGCGCGGGCGCGGATCCGGGCGGGTGCCGATCGGTGCGTCGGCACCGCGGGGTGTGACGTGGCGCGGTTCGTCGGTGTGCTCGACGATCTGTTCGCCGAGCAGGGCCGAGTGCTGTCGGCACAGCTTGCCGCCACGGCGACGGCGCCGACCAACCCCGTCGAGGCGGGTGGTGAGGTCGACTGGACCGAAGAGGAAATCGGCAGCGAGCAGGCGGCGGACCTCACCGAGGTGGTGCCGGAAGTCTCGCGCACGGCGGCGCTGCTGCGCGGCTCGGACCTGCGCGAGCGGATCCAGCTCAACCCGATGATCCTCGGCGAGATCCAGGATTGGTTGACTTGGCGCCGGCCGATGCTGATCGAGGCGTGGCGCAACTTCCACTACCTGCGGGCCGAAATCGCGCCGATCTACGAGGATGCGGGCCTGCCCGAGGCGTTGTTGTTCGCGATGATCGCGACCGAGTCGGGCGGCAAGGTCCACGTCACCTCGCGGGCTGGTGCCGCCGGGCTGCTGCAGTTCATGCGCTACACCGGCGCGCGCTTTGGCTTGAAGACCGTCGACGGGTTCGATCAGCGCTACGACCCGGTGGCGGCGACGCGTGCCGCGGTGGGCTACCTCAACGAGCAGTTCGGCGTGCTCAACGACGATCTCGAGAAGGCCCTGGCGGCGTACAACGGCGGCGAGGGCCGCATGCGCGGCCTGCACTCGCGCAACCCCGGTGCGAGCTTCTGGGATTCGCGGATCTACTCGCAACTGCCGCGCGAGACCCGCGACTACGTGCCGCGGATCCTGGCAGCGGCGTGGTTGTTCCTGCACCCCGAGGAGTATTCGCTCGCGTGGCCGGCCGACGACAGCGGCCTGGTCGCCACCGTCGATCTGCCACGGGCGGCGAGCCTGTCGGACCTCGCCATCTGCATCGGCTCCGCCGGTGGCGTCGACGACGGTTGGTTCCGGGTGTTGCGCAATCTGAACCCGCGCCACGAGGCGACCGCGCGTCTGCCCGAGGGCACGAGTCTGCGGATCCCCGAGCCGCTGGTCGACGAGCTGCAACGCCGCTGCGTCGATGATCCGGCGATGGTGGCCCGGATCGACGAGATCGCCGCCGCGGCCGCCAAGGTGCGCGCGGCAACGCCGCGCAGCACCGGATCGCGCGAGTGGAAGACCTATCGCGTGGCGCAGGGTGACACGCTGTCGCGCATCGCCGCACGCAACCGCTGCACCTCGGTGCGCGAGCTCGGTCAGCTCAACAACCTGCGTGCTCCGCGCTACGCCATCCGGGTTGGTCAGCGCCTGCGGGTGCCCGTCTGTTGAGGGCCGAGCGCCGGCCGCGGTTGGTGGTCGAGCCGTGGGCTCCCGACTTCGGATCACCAACTGAGCTCGAGGGCGGCGCCGAGTCGGCACCGGCGGTCGAGGTCGGTGCCGAGCCCGGCGGCTGGCGGGCCCTTGCCGCTCCCTCTGGGGCGGCGGAAGCACTCGAGCGGGTGGTGTTGGTCGATGGTGTGCGCCGGATCGAAGCGCGCGTGACGATCGACGGTCAGGCGCAGGCGTCGCCGCGTCCCGGCGTCCTCGGCGTCTGGGCGGTTGGGGCGGTGTCGTGGTGGCCGCGGGAGCGCCGCGCCGAGGTGGCGCGGGTGGTGTGTCGACGTCAGCTGATCCTCGGGAGTGGCGACTCCGATGAGCAGCTGGAGGCTGCCGCGGGTCGGCTCGGTGCCGAGCTGGTGACCGTGCCGGCGACCGACTCGAGTGCGCTCGGCGTGCAGCTCCAGGTGGCGATGCGCCATGCCGAAGCCGAGCTCGCCGACGAGCTGCTGCCCGATGCCGACCTGGTGTTGGTCGACGGTCCACTGCGGACCTTCGCCAACGGTGCGATGGTGGGATTCATCAAAACCCAGCACACGCCGTACCTTCCGCCGACCGCAGCAGCGTTGGTCGGCAAGCTCGCCGCGGGGGAACGCACGCCGCTGTTTGCCTTCGTCGGGCCGAAGTACCCGAGGTGGTCGTGGTATCTGCGCCTGGCCGACGTCCCTGGCGGCCACTCCTGGTCCGGCATTGCGCGGGTCGAATGCCCCGGGAGCCTTGGTCGCGACGCGGCGATCGCCCTCGCCGATGCCTCGGCGGCGATCCTGCCGCGATTGACTCCGCCGCTGCACGTCGACCCGCGAGCGCCTCAGAACCTCGTGCCGATCGCGGCGCTCGAGCGTCGGCTCAAACACCTGCTCGGGGACGCAGGGCTGGCGTGGCGCCGTGCCCGTGAGGTCGCGTGGGCAGCGTAATCGAAGGCCTTGCCGGCCGCGCAGGCAGAGCGGTCGGCCGCGTGATCGGCTCGGAGCACGCATCGACGCGGTCGTTTCGGGTGGTGCTCGCCCCCGATGCCTGGCTCCAGCTCGACGATCTGGTGGTGGTCAGGAGTGAGCTCGCCGGGGTGGGCTCGATCGCGATGTTCGGCGTCGTCACCGAGGTCGAGTCGATCCTGGAAGGCGCGAGCTTCGAGACCGATGCCTTCCGCGCCGGTGAGGGCATCCTGCCGGTCGAACGTGTCCGCACCGCGCAGGTGAGCGTGACCCGGGTCGACCCCGAGGTCTGGGTGGCCCCCGATCCCGGCGCCGAGGTGTGGCTGGCGGTGGGGAAGGACCGCGATCTCGCGCTCGCGGCCGATGGCGTCGAGCGGCGATTGCCGATCGGGATCGGCCGTGACGGCGAACCGGTCGAAGTCGATCTCGACTTCTTCGACGGTCGCAAAGGCGCGCATCTGTCGATCTCGGGGATCAGCGGCGTCGCCACCAAGACCTCGTTCGCGCTGTTTTTCTTGCGCATGCTTGCCGGTCGGCCAGATCTCCTGGGGGATGGGGCCGAAAATCTGCGGGTGTTGATCTTCAACGTCAAGGGTGAAGATCTGCTCTGGCTCGACCGGCCCAACGCCCAGTTCGAACGCCGAGTCGAGGATCGTTGGGATGCCTTTGGGATCGAGCCCGGGCCGTTCGACTCGGTCGGCTTCTGGGCGCCGCCGCGGGTAACGTCGAACGAGCACCCCGACACCAGCGGGCGTCTCGAAGGTGTCGAGGTGTTCTCCTGGACCCCGATCGAGCTGGTCGAGGAAGGGCTGCTACGGTTCCTCTTCACCGACGCCGACGACGCCCGCAACCAGCTGAGCTTCGTGGTCGACCGCGTGACCTCACAGCTGCGGCGATGGGCGGCGCCGGTCAAGGGCAAGCCGGGTGCGTTCGTGGTGCGCCAGCCGCCCGAGGGTGGCCACGGCTCGGCAGTGGTGCCGGAGGCCGACGAACGTGTGGTGGCGAGCTTCCAGGATCTGGTCGAGGTGCTCGAGGCGCATCTCGATCCCGCCGGGGGCGAGCCCGACCCGCGCTGGAGTGGGCGGGTGCAGGCCGGCACGGTGTCGGCGTTCATGCGCCGGTTGTACGCCGCCTCGCAGCGGATGGGGCACCTCGTCCGCGCCGGGGCCAGCCGGCGCCTCGACCGGGCGCGGGCGCGGGTGACGGTGGTCGCGATCCAGTCGCTGTCGGAGCTCGCCCAACGCTTTGTCGTCGGCGCGTTGCTGGCCGAGACGTTCCGCGACAAGGAACGCACTGGGCGGCGTTTGCCGCTGTCGGTGGTGGTGCTCGACGAGCTCAACAAGTACGCGCCGCGCGAAGGAACCAGCCCGCTCAAGGAGATGTTGATCGACATCGCGCAACGTGGGCGGTCCCTCGGGATCGTGCTGGTGGGCGCCCAACAGACGGCATCGCGAGTCGCGCAGGAAGTCATCGAAAACGCGGCGATCCGCGTCGCCGGCAGGCTCGACGCGGCCGAGGCCGAACGGGCCGAGTACGGCTGGATGGGACCGGCGACCCGCGCCCGGGCGCGGTTGCTCACGCCCGGCACCATGGTGTTGTCGCAGCCGTCGATCCCGGTGCCGCTGGTGCTGCGGTTTCCGTTCCCACCGTGGGCGACACGGCGCGAAGAGGTGGCGGGGGAAGAGGATCCGTTTGCCGGGCTGTAGGTGGGAATAGGGATCCGGATCCGGGATCCTGTACCGCTTGAAGCGGTGAAGATACTCTGCCTCGTCGGGTATCGGATACCCAATACCCAATACCCAATACCCAATACCTTCCCTCAATTCCCCCCAGCCGCCCCCACCTGCCGAGCGGCGCGATCGAGACGCGCGACACCTTCACGGATCTCGTCGTCGGTGATGGTCAGTGGCGGCAGGATGCGGATGACGTTGTCGGCGGCTGGGACGACCAGCAGCTCCTGCTCGTAGCCGGCCTTGACCACTTCGGTGTTGGTCACCTTGCATCTG
The DNA here is from genome assembly GCA_964599475.1 of uncultured Thermoanaerobaculia bacterium. Lineage (GTDB taxonomy): Bacteria > Acidobacteriota > Thermoanaerobaculia > Multivoradales > CAZRFU01 > CAZRFU01. The sequence continues at coordinate 20,476 of CAZRFU010000056.1, read as the reverse complement.
AGGCCCAGCATCAGGCCGACGCCACGGACCTCCTCGAACACGGTGGGGTGTGCAGCCACCAGATTGACCAGGAGCTCCTGGAGGAGTAGCCCCTTGCGCTCGACCTCGGCGAGGAAACCCGGCACCGTGACGATCTCGAGGACCCTGTGGCCAACCGCACAAGCGAGGGGATTGCCGCCGTAGGTCGAACCGTGGGAGCCGGCCGCCATACACGTCGCGACCGCCTCGGTGGCGAGCACCGCACCGAGGGGGAAGCCGCCGCCGATGCCTTTGGCGACCGCCATCACGTCGGGCGCCAGCCCTGCCCACTCGTGGGCGAAGAGCTTGCCGGTGCGGCCAACGCCACACTGGATCTCGTCCAATGCGAGGAGCGCGCCGCTCGCGGTGCAGATCGCGCGGATTTCTGCGAGATCGCCCGCGGGCCATACCTTGATCCCGCCCTCACCGAGGATCGGCTCGAGCAGCACCGCGGCGGTGTGCTCGCCGACGGCCGCTCGAAGCGCATCGAGGTCGCCCCAGGGCACCTGGCGGAAGCCGGGCAGCAGCGGCCCGAAACCCTTGACCATCTTTTCCCCGCCGGAGGCGGCGATGGCGCCGGTGGAACGACCGTGGAAGGCACCCTCGAAGGTGACGATCTCGATCCGTTCGGCTTGCCCCTGGCTCGACCAGTGCTTGCGCACCATCTTGATGATCAGCTCTGTCGCTTCGGTGCCCGAGTTGGTGAAGAAGACCGTGTCGGCGAAGGTGTTCGCCACCAGCATGTCGGCCAGCGCCTGTTGCTCGGGGATCTGGTAGAGGTTCGAGACGTGCCAGAGCCTGGAGGCCTGCGCGGACAGCGTGGCGGCGAGCTCGGGGTTGGCGTGGCCGAGGGAGTTGACCGCGATCCCGGCCCCGAGATCGAGGAATCGTCGCCCGTCCGCCTCGGTCAGCCACGAGCCTCGGCCTTCGACGAAGGTCAGTGGCGCGCGGTTGTAGGTCGGCAGAACGGTCGAGATCATGAGTGTCTCCTCGTGCGAAGGTCGGCGCCGGAGATCGTCGGCGCGGTAGAACCGAGAAGTCTACGACGGGCCGCAGGAAACGCGAGAGGTCGGTGTTTCACTCAGTGAAGGCGACACCAGACGTCGCCGGACGAACACAAAGGAGCACACCATGAAGACCTTCACCACCTTCGCACTGTCGGTTCTCGTCGCCGGAGTTGCACTCGCCGGTCCAGGCCCCGGTCGCGGAGAGCGCGGCTTCGGGCCGGGCGGTCTTGGCCCCGGCAAGGGATTCGGCCCCGGCGGCGGCCACATGGCCGAAGGCCTGATGGGCCGGATGGGAGAGCGCATCGCCGACCTGCTCGATCTGACCGAGGAGCAGCGCGCCGAAGCCAAGGCGCTCGGCGAGGCTCTGCGGGCGGACCTCCAGCCCCTGCGCGAGTCGATGGGGCCGTTGCACGATTCGCTGCGCGCCGCCCTCGATGCAAACCCGGCCGATCCGTCGACGGTTGGCGGCATCGTGATCCAGATCGAAGGCGTTCGCGACCAGATCCACGCCAAGGTCGAGCAGTTCGAAGCCGATTTCGAGGCCCTGCTCACCCCCGAGCAGCTGGAGATCTGGGAGCGCATCCAGGCTCACCGCGACGAACGCCGCGAGGGGCGTCCCGGTCGCGGGTGAGGGCGGTGGGCGCTGCGCGGGAGGGGTTCCTCCCGCGCAGGATCTCCTCCTGATAACTTTCCATGATGGCTTCGCGAGGGCTGGTTGCCGCAACGCTCGTTTGTGCCCTTGGGGCCGCTGAGTTGGTCGCGTGGGTGGGCCTCGGACTCGTGTCCGAAGGCTACTCGGCGACTGCAGCTGAGCGCGCCGCGGTAGCTGAGCAGCAGGCCGACGCCGGGCCGGTCCGCCGGCGGATACCTGGGGTCGGCAACGAGGTGATCCACCCGTTTCTCGGCTACGTCACCGACCCGGCGATCAACGCGAAGGAGAGTCGACGCGAGCGCGGCGAGCTCGAGGTCGACGAGCAGGGGTTGTTTTCGGGATGGGGAGAGCCCGAGCCGGTTCCGGAGGACGCCGTCAGGGTGGGTGTGTTCGGCGGCTCGGTCGCCTTTGTGATGTCGTTTGCGGCTCGCGCCGAGCTCGTCGAGGGGCTGGAGTCGTCTCGGCCGGTGGCGGTGCGGGTCGGCGCGCTCGGCGGATACAAGCAGCCGCAGCAGCTGATGACGCTCGCGTGGATGTTGGCCCAGGGCGAACACTTCGACATCGTCATCAACCTCGACGGCTTCAACGACATCGCTTTGGCCGTCAACGACAACGTCCGAAGCGACATCAATCCTTTCTATCCGGCCAAGTGGTCCGCGCGCCTCGGGACCTACGACGATCCCGAGGTCGTGCGCACGATCGGCGACCTGCGCTTCACCCGCGGACGCCGCATCGCCTGGGCCAGGGCCCTCGAGCGCCCGTTGCTGCGCCGCAGCCCCTCGTTGTTGCTGGTGTGGGCGGTGGTCGACCGCGGATTCGAAAAGCGGGTGGGGGAGCTCGAGCTCGCCGTTCGCCAGGCCGTCCGCGCCGAACGACCGTTTCAGCGCTTCGGGCCCACGATGGGGTTCGCCGACGACGGCGAGATGTATCGCAAGCTGGCCGCGTTCTGGGGCCGTTCCTCGCGGGCTATGGCGACACTCGCCGCCGGTCATGGGGCGCGGTACTACCACTTCCTCCAGCCGAACCAGTACCTTCCGGGAAGCAAACCCCTGACCGCCAAGGAGCGCGAGGTCGCGTTTCGGGAGGACAGCCCGTACCTGAAGTTGGTGACCGAAGGCTACCCCTACCTGCGCGAGGAAGGGGCGCGCCTGGCCGCCGAGGGAATTGCGTTCTACGACCTCTCGATGCTGTTCGAGCACGACCAGCGCGATCTCTACGTCGACGTGTGTTGTCATCTGGACACCCTCGGCAGCTCAGCTCTCGCGCAAGCGATCGCCACCGCGATTCGAGAGCACCAACGCCGCGAGGCAGTACGGTGAGCGATCCCGCCGGCGGGGCGGCACCCTTCGAGCTTCAGGGAGGCTTGGCACACCGATTGGCGCGGCTGGGTTTCTTGGCTCTTGCGATGGTCGTGTGGGTGCGCACCGCTTGGTTGTGCGACGACGCCTTCATCACGCTGCGGCACGTCGACCACTTGACCCAGGGGCACGGCCCGTTCTTCAACCTCGACGAACGGGTGATCGGCTTTACCCATCCTTTGTGGTTCTTCGCACTGGTGCCGGTGTGGTGGGCATCGGCCAGCGCGGCGGTGACGCTGTTCCTGGTGCCCTTCGTGTTCACGGCGGCGACGCTGTGGATGCTCTCGACGAAGCTTGCGCCTTCGGCGACCAGAGTCATGCTGGCTGGGGCCTTGTTGCTGTCCTCGCGCGCGTTCGTCGATTGGTCGAGCAAGTGGACGAACCTGACGCTCGCCCGGCGAGATCGACCAATTCCACGCCGAGAGCTGGTCAAGAACATCTCGGCTCAGTGGGATGGCAAAGGAAGGATCGCCGTCGCCGAGGCCGTCGGCATCCTCGCCTGGTACGCCGGCTCGGGCGTGCACGTCGTGGACCGCAACGGTTTGACGGATCCGCTGTTGGCTCGGCTGCCGTTCGAGCGCCAAGACACGTGGCGTCCGGGGCACCTGGCACGAGCGCTTCCAGACGGCTATCGCGAAACCCTCGATTCGGGCACTTCGGCCATTGCGGATCCCTGTGTGGCTGCACTCTGGAAGGACGTCGCCATGGCGACGAGGAGTCCGCTGACCACCGACGGTAGGGCGGCTGCCATCTGGCGGCTGCTTGTGCACGACTCACGGGGCCCGCAGGCCGCGTACCCCGAGGCCTGCCCGGCCGCTGCCTCGCCGTGATCGCCGCCTTTTTCTACCTGGTGCTCGCAGCCCTGCTGATGGTGGGGGCGAGCGGTTTGGGGGAGGGAACTGCCTCGTATGCAACCCGCAGGCCCGGGTGTTCGATCCGATTGCCTGGGTGGCCAGAGCGACAACCGGCCTGCCCTCACATCTCGAGATGGTGGTGGCCCTCCAGTTGCTGGTGTCGGGTTTCGGTGGCCTGGCTGCGGCTGCGGTGCTCGGCGTTCGGCGGTGGGCCCGGCTCGCGAGCGGTGTCAGCTGGTGCCTCGGCGGTGCCGTGGTCGCGTGGGCGTTGTTTCCGAACGGCTCTGTTGATGGCTCGCCGCACCCGTCGACGCGCGCTGGTCCTGGCCGGCCTCGGCGTGTGGGGCTGGCTGGTTGGCGGCGGGTTTCGTCCCTTGACGGCGCTCGTCTCGCAGCTGCCGGGCCTCGGATTGACCAGCACCACTCGCGCTCTGCCGCTGGTCTCCCTCGCGCTGGCGCTGGTGGTCGGGCTCGGGATCGAGGCCTGGAGCCGTGGACCGCGGCTGCAGCGCTTCGGGGTTGCGGTCGTTGCGCTGGGACTGCTGCTGGCGGTCAGCGGGGGAGGGATTCGCTTCGGCTTGTTGGCGACCGGCGTGCTCGGGGCGGCGTTGGGGGCCGGCCGGTCGCCGCGCCTGGCAGCATTGGCCCTCACCGCAGTGATGACGGCCGACCTTGTGGGCGTCTCGCGCCAGTTCCTGCCACGCGGCGAGCCGCATTTCTTCTATCCCGCCAATGAGGCCATCGAAGACATTCGGCGAGAGCTGTCGGGAGGAGAGCCATGGCGGATCGTGGGCGAGAACTATGCCGCGTATCCGGCAGTTCTGGCACCGCATGAGCTGGCAGACATTCGGCCGCACGATCCGCTCGCGTCGGAGGCACTCGTGCAGGTGCTGGGGGCTGCCTTCGGCTTCGCGCCGTCGACTGCCGAGTGGTACTCACCCCTCGGCAACGTCGAGCACCCGCTCCCCGATTTTCTGGGTGTGCGGGTGGTGGTCAGCGACTACGCTCAACCCCCGAAGCAACGACTCGAGCGGATCGACGAACCGTGGCGCCATGGGATCCACGCGCTGTGGCGCAACCCCGGGGCGCTGCCTCGTGTCTTCGTGCCGACCGCGATCGATCACGTGCCACCCGAGAACATGTCGGCGTGGATCGCTGCGATGACGGATCCTCGGAGGGTGGCGGTTTCGAGCTCATTGAGCTGCATCGCGGCCGGCCGCGAGGTCGGGCTCCGGCTGGAAACGAACCCAGGACGGGTGGACATCCTGGTCGATGGCGAGCCCTGCTTGCTCGCGACCTCGATCCCATTCGTGCCCGGCTGGAGCGCACGCGGCGAGGACGGGCGCAAGGTCGACCTGGTGCCAGTGAACCACGCGTTCGTGGGCCTGGTCGAGCCGGGGAGTGGGAGCATCGAGCTGGTCTATCGCGCGCCCGGGCTACAGCTAGGCTTCGGCGTCGCAGCGGCCGCGCTCGGTCTGCTGGCCCTGCTGGTGAGCCGGCTCCCGTCGAAGTCGCTCGGCCTACTCAGCGCCCCGGATGAGGCGGCGCGTCGCTCCGCAACCGAAGGGCGCTTCCACGGCCCCTCCATGTGAACGCCTCGGCGCAGCTCTCCGGCGGATCCCGGGTCCCGGGTCCCTGATCCCCTCTCGACTGCAGGTCAGCAAGCGGGTGGGTTGCGGAGGGGCTCGCGGATCGGTGGAATGAGGCGATCCATCACCGCACCGAGATTTCCAGATCCGCCCAGCAAGGCGACCCGAGCAAGCGGCGCAGCCGGCACCCGCGGCACGGATCTTCGCTGGACCCGATCCAGCTCGTCGCCCTTCACCAGCAGGGAGGGAGGGGGAAGCGCCACAACCACCGCGAAGCCTGGTCAACGCACTGTGGCAACCCCGCCGAGCTTCTCCGAACGAAAAGATCTTCTTCGGAGTCCGGATCTTCTTCCGACTTTGGTTGTGGTCGCCGCGTTAGTCCCTCGTCTCCCGAATCACCACTCCCCGCTCACCGAGATACCGCGCGACGTGATCCCAGCCACCTTTGGTCGCCCCGATGCGTTCCGGCAACCACAGCCCGGCTTCGGGCAGACCACCCTCGGCGAACAGGTCGGCGACGGCGGTGCAGGTGTAGCCGGTAGTCCGCGCCATCGAGGAGACCCCGAGCGATGGGGCAGGGGAGTCGAGCAGATCCCACACCAGGCGAGTCGGCTGGCCGTTGGCGAGGCCTTCGGCCTCGACCCGCATCACCGTCAGCTCCGGGGCGCCGGGCTCGGGTCGCCACTGTTCGAAGAGCAGCGCTGCGGTGAGCTCGCGCGGGACAACGGAACCCGCCGCCAACCGCACCGGCTCCTCCCCGAAGAGACCGAGCGAGCGCAGAAGCTTCATCTGTTCGGCGTGGCCGGGCCACCGGAGGGTCTTTTCCTCCATGTCCGTGGCGAGAGGATCTCGGAGCAGCGAGCGCAGGCCGTCGGTCGCAAAGGCCTCGAGGGTGCCGACCCCCGGCAGGTCGACCAGCTCGATGTCCGAGAGGGCCGGGACCGTCACCACCTGCCGACCTCGAACACTGCGCGCCGGCCGCGTGTACTCCTCGATCACGTCGATCGGAGAAAACGGGGCCGAATACTCGAACGGCAGGCGGCGCACCCACGGCAGGCCCCCAACCAGGCAGCGGTATCGATCGAAGCGTTCGAGGCGACGGCTCGCGAGACCGGCAAGCAGGTGGCTTGCGCCGGGCGCCACGCCACAGTCGACGGCGGCCACGACCCCGTGCTCCCTGGCCACCTGGTCGAGTGGGAAGGGATCCTCGGGGAAGAAGGAGATGTCGATCAGGTGACGACCCGCTTCGAGAACCCCCTTGGCGACACCAAAACCCATGAACCCGGGGACTGCTCCAACGGCAACCTCGCAGCCGGCCAAAGCCTCGGCGAGGCCGGCTGCAGTGGCGAGATCGACCTGACGAGTCTCGAGGCCGGCCCGATCCAGCGCCGCCAGAGGGCCGTCGAAGCCATCACAAGCGCGCACCTGCCACTTGCCGGTTGCCGCCAGATCCAGCGCGATGGCGGCACCGACCCGTCCGGCCCCGAGGACCGCGACCGAACGCCGGCTCATTCGAGCACGAAGGTCAGGCGCATGGTGACGCGGTAGCCGACCACCTCACCCTTTTCGATCATCACCTTCTGCTCGGAGATCCAGGCGCCCTGGATGTTCTTGACGCTCTTGCTCGCCTTCTTGATGCCGGACTTGACCGCGTCTTCGAAGCTCTTCTTGGATTCGGAGCTGATTTCGATGATCTTGGCTACGGACATAATCTCGACCTCCTTGTCGATGGCAACAGTTTTGGTGGCGGTGGGTGCAGCAGCCTTGACGACGGCGGCCTTCTTCGCCTTGGTCGCAGCAGGCTTCTTGGCCTTCTTGGTGGGCTTGGTTTCCTTCGCCATCGTCGTCCTCCCGGTCGCTTCTTGCGACCGTCTATTTCTTGCCGAAGAGGCCACCCAGGACACTCGCGCCGAGGCGGGCGACATCGTCGGTTGGGTCACCGTCTCCATCCTGGTCCAGCAACGACCCCAGCATCCCGCCGAGGCCACCTTGTTGAGTTTGCTTGGCGGCGCCGCCGAGGATGTCGAAGAGGCCACCTCCCGAGGCCGGCGCCGAGGCCTTGGTGCGGCCGAGCGCACCCATGATCAGGGGCGCCAGGAGCTCGAGCAGCTTGGACACCGAGCCGAGGTCGAGCCCGCTTGCCTGGCCGATGCGACTTTCGACGGCCTCGCGCTTGCCACCGAGGATGTGGCCGAGGATGCCGGCCCCGTCCAGAGCCTTACCCCCGCCACCGCCCCCGAGCAGGGCGCCCAGGTCGTCGAGCACACTGCCGTCGTGGTCGCGGTCGAGCGCCGAGAGCAGGCCGGCGGCGCCCGCGGGGTTCTGCGCCTGCTGGTTGATCGCGTTGATCAGCGCGGGGACGGCAGCCGAAGCCGCCTTCGAGGTGGCCTGCGGCGAGGCGCCGATCTGGCGGGCAAGCTGGCCGATGGTATTGGCGTCGAGGCTCGAGGTGACGAGATCGAGGAGGGGATTGGACATCGGTTGGCTCCACGTCGAAGGTTGCGTATGGGCCTAGGTTACCACCGGTGGTGTGGCCCGATGACCGAGCCGTTCGAGCACCGTGACCGGATCGGCGCCGATGATGAGCTCATCGAGATGGCCCGGATCGGCGAACCCTCGCGCCACACACTGCTCCAGCACGGTCTTGGCCGGCTGCCAAGCGCCGAGCGTGTCGATCAGCCCGATCGGCAGTCGTTGATGGCGAGGGTGGAGCTTCAGCTGGTTCCAGGTGAGCGCCTCGAACAGCTCGTCGAGGGTTCCGAGACCGCCCGCGAGGCACACGACGGCGTCGGCACGGCAGAGCAGCTGGTGTTTCCTCGTGGCCATCGAGTCGACCACGTGGATCTCGGTGAGACCACGATGGGCGACCTCGAGATCGACCAGGACTCCCGGGATGATGCCGACCACTCGCCCCCCGGCCGCGAGCGCCGCATCGGCGGCGACGCCCATCAGGCCAACGTGGGCGCCGCCGTAGACCAACGTCCAGCCCCGTCGCGCCAGCTCGGTGCCAAGCGCGCGGGCAGCGTCGGCGTAGGCCGGGTCAGCCCCGTGACGAGACCCGCAGAAGACCGTCACTTCGAACGAGGGCGCGGCCGCAGCCCCGTTCACTCGAAGGCCTTCTCGAGGCGCGCGAGCACGCCTTCCTCCTCGTGCGAGACCGCACCGAGGTCCCACCAGCCGCCGGCTGCCTTGGCGACCTTCAGCGCGCGACCGAGAATGTCGGTCCGCAGATGTTGGGTTCCTTCGGCGCCGAGGTCGCGACAGAGCGCTCGGACGTAGTCGCTCCAAGCCTCGTACAGGCCGGCGGGCGGGAGCTCGTGCAGCCACTGCAGGAGGCTCTGGTGAGCGTCGCTGCCCGGCTCGATGCCATTGGCCTCGGCCGCGGCGAGAATCACCTTCTGCTCCTTGGGCTCGAGCTTGCCGTCAGCCCAGGCGACCAGGACCAGCGGTACCAGGGAAAGGGCCGAAAGGGTGCTCGGATGGAGACCGAGCTCCTGGAATCGGTTGAGGACGGACTCGTCCGAGATCCCCGTCGCCGCCGCGAGGCGACTGCGTTCCTCCTCAGCCTCTGCTTGGTGGCGCATCTTTTCGACCAACTCCTTGTTGTGACGAGCGAAAAATGCCTCCTCCAGCGCGTGGCGGCGATCGTCCAGGAAGTCGTGGCTCATCGAAGGTCTCCAGTTGCAGTGGGTGGTGTGAGGCGGCGGACCGCCGTCCGTCGCTATTGTATCGAGGGACGTGGTGGGGAGCGGGCCAGATACGGCAAACCAGAACGGACTGCTGCACCGTAGTACCGTGCAGGCGACAGGAGAGATGATGCTGCAGCGCTACTACCAATGGCTCCACGGGCGGTGGCCCGCCGGAACCGTCGAGCCCTTGCCGGTGGTTGGCGATGGCGGGGTCACCAATGTCGCCGGGCTGCGCATCGTCGGGGATCTGACAGGAATCCCGCTGCTCAAGCTTGCGGTCGAAAGCGGCGCGCGGGCGGTACGGCAGATCTGCGCGGAGTCGGCGTTCGTGCAAGCGCGGGCGAGCTCAGGTGCGGGACCCGATTCGCCGTGGGACCTGGTGATCGTCGGCGGCGGGGTTGCGGGTCTGGCCGCGGCGATCGAAGCGCGGCGTCGCGGGCTGAGATTCATCATCCTCGAGACCGCCGAAGCCTTCGCGACGATCGCCAACTTCCCCAAGGGCAAGCCGATCTACACCTATCCGAGCGATCTGGTCGTCGACGCCGAGCCGCAGCTGGCGGGCACCACCAAAGAGGAGCTGCTGGCCGAGCTTCACGCCGCCGCCACCCGCCACCAGATCGAGGCCACTCCCGGGCGGGTCACCGGGATCTCGCGACGGGGCGGGCGCTTCGAGGTCGAGACCGCCGACGGCGCCACCGTCGTCGGCCTGCGGGTGATCCTGGCCATCGGCCGCTCGGGCAACTTTCGCCGGCTGGAGGTTCCCGGCGAGGATCTCGATCACGTGACCAACCGCCTCCACGACCCCGCCGACTATGGCGGCAAAGACGTGGTGGTCGTTGGTGGGGGAGACTCGGCCCTCGAAGCCGCAGTGGCGATCGCCCGCGCGGGTGGCGCAGTGACGCTGTCGTATCGCGGCAGCCAGTGGTCGCGTCCCAAGCCCGAGAACGTCGAGGCGCTCGAGCAGCTGAGCGCGGACGTGGCGGGTCCCGGCCGGATCGCCGTGGAGCTCGGCTCGCGAGTGCGACGGATTCTCACGGATCGCGTCGAGCTCGACACAGCCGGCGGACCGCGCGACGTCCCCGCAGACGGCGTGCTGGTGCTGATCGGCCGTGAGCCGCCGCTCCAGCTGCTGCGCCGCTGCGGGGTGGCGATCCACGGCGAAACTCGGCCGGTCGGATGGATCGCCCTGGCACTGTTCCTGATCGCGATGGTGTTCCTCTACGACTGGAAGGGCTTCGGTTTTCTCTCGAAGGCGTTCCCGTCCTGGTCCGACCCGCAGGTGTTCCCGAACGACGTCCCGGCCCGGATCGGCGGGATGGGGGAGTGGTTTGCCAACCAGGTGGCCGACCGCACCACCCTGATCGGCACCCTTGCGGTGTCGATGAAGTCGCGTTCTTTCTGGTACACCCTGGCGTACACGCTGACGATCGGGATCTTCGGATGGTTGCGGATCAGGCGTCGGCGAACTGCCTACGTTCGTTGGCAAACAGCAACGCTGTTCTTGGTTCAGGCGATTCCCCTGTTCCTCCTCCCCGAGCTCTTCCTCCCCTGGGCGGGCTACAACGGAGCCTTCAGCAGCGGGTTGGGGGAGAGCGTCGGCAACGCCCTCTTCGAGCGCTATATTCCTGCTGAACAAGATGTTGCAGGCCAGTGGCCGGACTGGGGACACCCCCGCGCCTACTGGCGCGCCTACGGCTTCATCCTGGCGTGGCCCCTGATGGTCTACAACGTCTTCACGGCGCAGCCGATGCCGGCCTGGCTGGTGATCGCCTTCGTCCAGACCTTCGTGCTGATCCCCGTGCTGGTGTGGCGCTGGGGCAAGGGCGCCTACTGCGGCTGGATCTGCTCGTGCGGCGGGCTCGCCGAGACGCTCGGAGACCAGCAGCGCCAGAAGATGCCACATGGGCCCAAGTGGAATCGTCTGAATGCTTTGGGCCAGGTCATCCTAGCTGCTGCGCTGGCGCTGCTGGCGGTGCGAGTCGCCGGCTGGTTGGGATGGGAGCCGGCCGCACGCAACTTCGATCTCCTCCTGGAAGGGAAGGGCTCCGCGGGCGTGCTGGTCAACCCGCTGGCCTGGAAATGGACCGTCGACGTGCTGCTGGGCGGCATCCTCGGCGTGGGGTTGTACTTCAAGTACTCCGGGCGCATGTGGTGCCGCTTCGCCTGCCCACTCGCGGCGTTGATGCACATCTACGCTCGGTTCTCGAGGTTCCGGATCTTCGCCGAGAAGAAGAAGTGCATCTCCTGCAACGTCTGCACGTCGGTCTGCCACCAGGGCATCGACGTCATGGCCTTCGCCAACAAGGGTCTGCCGATGGAGGATCCGCAGTGTGTGCGCTGCAGTGCCTGCGTTTCGTCGTGCCCGACCGGTGTCCTCTCCTTCGGCGCAGTCGATCGCGCCGGGGTCGTCACCCTCGACCGGCTGGCCGCTTCGGCAGTCAGAGCCCGAGAATTGTCGTAGCATGAGGGCATGCGCACCTTCACGATCGTGAGCTTGCTCGTGCTGGCCGGCTGCGCCTCGGCGCCGGCACCGCAGCCTCCGGAGCTGCTGGCCCCGCCTGCCAGCCCTCCCGCCTCGGACGAGCCTGAGCTGGCGCTCGCGCCACCTCGGGAGGCCGTGGCGACTCCGCGCGAGAGCCGGGCCGCAGCCGGGGAGTCGGCGCCCGCCGCCGACCCAACCGTGGTGGTGATCGACGCCGGCGGCGACAGCGACCAGGCCAGCAGCCTGGCCGCGGCGTCGAGGGCGGCGAAGGCCCAACGGGCGGCTGAGCTTCCGCGGCCGGGAACGATCACGATTACCGACAAGAACCTGAAAGAGTTCGCCACCGGCGAGCTCACAGAGGCCAGCGCCAAGCCCCTGCCCCCGACGCCCGCGGCCGCAACACCCGGGGGCCATCCGGAGGCCTGGTGGCGACAGCAGGTGCGAGAGCGTCGCGAGCGGTGGGCTGCGCTGGTCGACGAGATTCTCGACCTCGAAGGCCGTACCGAGGAGCTGCGGCGTCGCTTCTACGCGGAGAGTGATCCCTGGTACCGCGACTCGCGCATCAAGCCCGAGTGGGACCGAGCGCTCGACCGCCTGGTCGCCGCCCGCGACGAGGCGCGCCTAGCCGAGCGGGAGGTCGCCAGCTTCCTCGATCTGGGCCGTCAGGAGAGCGTGTACCCGGGATGGCTGCGCGAAGCGATCGAAAAGGAGCCGCTCGAAAGGCCGTACGAGCTCGAGAATCCCGGAGCGCCGCGGAGCGTCGGCGAACCGGTCGAGGCGACTCGGATCGTGGGCGAGCCCAAGACCATCGACGAGTAGGAAGAAGGGACCGGGGACCGGGGACCAGGTACTCGGAGAGGCGTCAGCCTAGCGGCGCCGCTTTGGGCGGGCTCGAACGGTCTTGGGAGGAGGTGGGCCTCCGAGGAGGAATCGCAGCGCTCCGGGCAGGCGGCGGGCCCAGTCGGCCTCGGTGTGCCGGCCGCCGATGTCCTTGACGACGGCCCAATGGACCCCGCGCGCGAGCCCCCGCCGCTGCAGCAGTCCGGCGAGGTGCAACACCAAGTCGAAGAAGTGCTGGGACGGGCTGCGACGAGTCCAGGCTCGACGCCGACGGCGGCTGACCTCGCGAGTGCCGGCATCGAGGTAGAAGCGCGTGTCCCCGGCGAGGTCCGCCTGGAGCACGAGGTCGTAAAGGCCTCGTCCGCCGAAGCCAAGCGATGGCGAAAAAGCCCCACAGCGTCCGAACGCGGTCGGCCGCGACAAAGCACCCCAGAGACTGGAGAGCCCGCCCAGCGACGATCCCACCAGGGCGACGCCGGCGGGGTCGCACCGCACCGCCCAGCGGCTGCGTACCGCCGGGAGAATGTGGTGCTCGATGAGGTCGAGATGGGCCTCGCCGCGGCCCGAGCCGCCGAGGGATCGAGGAGGGGAGTAGTCGGCCAGGCGGCGCCGGCCCCCATTCCAGATACCCACGGCTAGGGCCGGCTGTCCCTCGCGGGCGAGGGTGTCCATTGTGTGCGGCACACCCCAGGTGACTCCGAGGAAGGAGTCCTCGGTGCGGAAAAGATTCTGGCCGTCGTGGAACACCACCACCGGCAATGGCCCCGCAGCCGCCGCAGTGCTCGCTGCAGGCTCCCACACCTGCACGCGCCGGGTGCCCTGTAGGCCGGGCGATCCGAACTCGCCGAGATCGATCAGGCGGGCCTTGCTCATCGGGCGCGGAGGATAGCAGGAGAAGAAGGGACCAGGGACCAGGGACCGGGGACCAGACCCCCGCTCCTCCCAAGTCCGCAACACCCGCTACCTGATACTCCTCCTTCGAGTACCCGATCCCGGGTCCCTGATCCCCCCGTCACTGGCCGCAAGCTCGGTCGAAGCCGGACGCGGTGCTCGAGGCTCTATACTCGACGCCCAATGCCGGAACGCTCCGGCCCCAACCCCTAACACCCCCTGAACCCCTAGCACATCCTCCCCAATGATCGACTCTCCCACCCGCTCCCGCCGCTTCTTCATCGAGACCTGGGGCTGCCAGATGAACGAGCTCGACACCCAGCGAATGGCCGGCCAGCTGATGCAGCAAGGCCTCTTGCCGACCCTGGAGCCGCAGGAGGCCGACGTCGTGCTGCTGAACTCCTGCAGCGTGCGGGAGAAGGCTGCTCACAAGGCCTACTCGCGTCTGGGCGAGTTCCGCGCCATGAAGCGCGACAAGCCCGATCTCATGATCGGCTTCTGCGGTTGCGTCGCGCAGCAGGAGGGGGAGGCGGCCATGTCCCGGCTGCCGGACCTCGACTTCGTGATCGGCCCGGGTCGCGTGGCTGAGCTGCGCGAGATCCTCGCTCAGCGGGCGGCCGGGGAGCGGGTGGTCGCCACCGGCTTCCCCAAGGAGCGCATCTACGACATCGATGCGGTGTCTCGGGACACCAGCCACAAGGGCATGGTGACGATCATCGAGGGCTGCAACAAGCGCTGTACGTTCTGCATCGTCCCGACGACACGGGGGAGCGAGATTTGCCGCCCCATCGCGGACGTTCTCCGCGAGGTCCAACTCCTTCTCGACTACGGCTTCGTCGAGATCGAGCTCCTCGGCCAGACGGTCAACCACTGGCGCGAGCCCGGGGGGGATCTCGACTTCGCCGACCTGCTGCACCAGGTAGCCGGTCTGCCGGGGCTGCGTCGGCTGCGCTTCGTGACCTCCTATCCGCGCGACTTCACCGCGCGGATGATCGAAGCCGTTGGTGCCCACGAGGTGATCTGCCCCTACGTTCACCTTCCGGTTCAATCCGGCTCGAACCGACTGCTGCGGATGATGGGGCGCGGCTACGAGGTCGCGCTGTACGAAGAGGTCGTCGCAGGTCTCCGCGAAGCGAAACCGGGAGTGACGCTCTCGACCGACATCATCGTCGGCTTCCCGGGAGAGACGGAGGACGACCACCAGCAGACCCTCGAGCTCATCGAGAGGATGCAGTACGGATGGGTCTACGCCTTCAAGTACTCACCACGCCCCCATACGGCAGCCCCCCGCCTGGCAGTGGAGCAGGTGCCGGACGATGTTGCCTCGCGGCGACTCCAGGAGCTCTTCGATCTGCAGCAGGGGATCGGCCTGCGCCACAATCAGGCTCTCGTCGGCACGACGATGGAGGTCTTGGTCACCGGCCCAGGCAACGAGCGCGGGCAACAGGCCGGCCGCACGGCGTGCCATCGCGCGGTCAACTTCGCCCTATCTGCCGAGCCCGCGCGCATCGGTGAGCTGATCGATGTGCGCATCGAGACCGCCTACCCCTACAGCCTCGTCGGCAGCCGCGTAGAAAGCTCCGTCGGCGCCCAGGCCTCGCCACGCTGATCTCCAGTACCCGATACCCGATACCTTCCGACAGTACCCGGTACCCGGTACCTTTCTTCCCGATACCTGCCTTCGCGCTTGACCCGACATGCGCGAACTCCGACAATGGGGTCATGGATGACTCCACCCTGGTCCGCCTCGAAGTTCGCGCCCTCCTCGTCGATCCCGACACCAAAGCCCCCGTAGTCGTCCTCGAGGAGAGTGGCGCCGCCAACCTGCTGCCGATATGGATTGGCCCTTTCGAGGCCTTTGCCCTGTCTCGGGCGCTCCAAGGCGAAACACCCCCACGCCCGCTGACCCACGAGCTGCTCGGCCAGGTGATCCGGGACCTCGGCGCGGAACTGCACAGTGTTGCCATCGTGGCGATCCAAGACAGCACATTCATCGGGGAACTGCGCCTCGTGCGTCCGGATGGAAGTGTGATCAAAGTCGACTCCCGGCCGAGCGACGCAATCACTCTCGCGTCGCGCTTCGGCGCACCCATCTTCGCTGCGCGCACCGTCATCGACCAGGGCAAGTGCATCAAGCTCGACGAGGATGAGACCGAGGAGGAACGGCTGCGGAAGATCCTCGAATCGCTCGATCCGTCCGATTCGGGCGGGTACACGATGTAGGGAGGTATCGGGTATCGGGTACTGGTTGGGAGGTACCGGGTACTGGGTACCGGGGCCTGGGCCGGATCGGTTGGGAGCCAGGTATCGGGAGCCAGGTATCGGGTGTCGGGTACTGGGGACCGCGTTCGTGGCCTTCCGATTGTTGCGCTAAGCAGCGCCACTTCAATACCTTGCAGGGATTGTCGGCGTGCCGACAACGCCTCGGTACCAGGCTTCAGGTACCAGAGCGATCCGGAATACCCGATACCCGATACCCGATACCCGATACCCATCTTCGAGTACCCGGTACCTGGTACCTGGTACCTTCCTCTGAGTACCCGGTACCCGGTACCTGGTACCCTTCGCCAGCCTGCTCGCCAAAACAAGAGATCGACCTCGCATCTCGGCCCGATCTTCCCGATTGTTTGACCCGACCGTCACGCCTCCATATGCTCCCCGCGCCATGATCATCGCCGTCACCAACCAAAAAGGCGGAGTGGGGAAGACCACCACCGTCATCAATCTCGCCTCAGCGCTCGCGATGAAGGGGCTTCGCACCCTGATCGTCGACCTGGATCCGCAAGCCAACAGCTCAATGTCGTTCCTCGACGTCACGACCATCGAGCGCTCGATCTACGACGTCCTGGTCGAACCGGCGTCGGGGTTGGGCAGTGCGACGGTGCCGACCAACCGGCCGAAGCTCGACGTCGCTCCCGCATCGATCGCCCTGGCGAAGTTCGAGGCGCAGCTGGTGGGGGAGATCGACAGCCACTTCCGGCTCAAGGACATCCTGGACCCGGTGCACGCCAACTACGACTACATCATCATCGACACGCCACCGACGCTGGGCTTGATCACAGTCAATGCCCTCGTAGCCGCGACCCACGTCATGATCCCCATCCAGGCGTCCTACTTCGCCCTCGAGGGCACCGACGATCTGCTCGAGACCATCGACAAGGTCAAGGCGAGGGCCAACCCCCAGTTGCAGATCCTTGGTGCTGTGATCACCTTGTTCGACAAGCGCACCCTGCTGGCGCGGGACATCCGGCAGGAGATCAAGAAGGTCTTCGCCGGCAAGACGTTCAAGACCATCATCACCAAGAGTGTTCGTCTCGAAGAGAGCCCCGCCTACAAGGAGTCGATCTTCGACTTCGCGCCGCGGTCGTCCGGCGCCTACGAGTACTACAAACTGTCCGAAGAGGTGGTGAGCCGTGTCTGAGAGCGCACTCGAAAAGAAGCGCGGGCTCCCCAGTCGGGTTCGTATGCGCCACGGCCAACACTTCGTCGAGGAGCTCGCGGCGCGCAGCGAAACGCCGGTCGGACGGATGCTGGCGGTGTCGATCATCGACGCCGATCCCCGTCAGCCGCGCGGCTCGATGGGAGATCTCGACGAGCTCGTCGATTCGATTCGGCGCAAGGGTGTGCTGGAGCCCATTCTGGTCCGCCGCTCCGAAGACCCGGGCCGCTTCGTGATCATCTCGGGTGAGCGGCGATACCGCGCAGGCCTCGAGGCCGGGCTGCTCGAGCTGCCGGCGATCGAGCTCGACGTTTCCGAGAGCGAGGCCCTCGAGATCGCGCTGATCGAGAATCTCCAGCGCAAGGATCTGACGCCGTTCGAAGAGGCTGAGGGCTACCAAGCGCTGCAGAGCCGCCACGGGTACACCCACGAACAGATCGCGAGTGCCGTCGGCAAGTCGCGGGTGGTCGTCACCGAAGCACTGTCGCTATTGCAGATGCCGGCCCGGGTGCGCGACGCTGTTCAAGCCCTCGGGCTCACGTCGAAGTCGATGTTGCTGGAAGTGCTCAAGGCCAAGAGCGAAGACGAGATGATCCAGCTCGTCGAACAGATCGCCAATCGGGGCCTCAGCCGCGACGATCTGCGTCGCCAGAAGCAGCGGGCGGTCGGCGGCGGCGCTCGTCGCAAGCCGTTCGTCTTCCAGTTCGCGGCACCGGACAAGAGCTTCAGGCTCTCGCTCAAGTTTCGCCGCAGCCAGGTCGAACAGGACGAGCTGATCGAGGCGCTCGAGCAGATCTTGCAGGACCTGAGGGCGGCGTCGGGCGGCCAGGGTGAAGCGACGCGTTCGGATTCGGGCGCCGAGACGCCACCCGTGGCCCCGCAGCGCGGGACGATCTTTTTCGAGGACTGAGAAGAAGGGACCGGGGACCCCAGGGGCCCGGGAACGGCCAGCTTCGACGCCCGTCCACAGCGTCCGATAAGGTTGATTATGTAAACCAGCCTTGCTGGTTTACATGAATCCTCTTCAAAGAGCCCCCAAGGCTACCTGGTACCTTGTCTTCCCGATACCCAATACCCGATACCCAATACCAGCCTTGCTGGTTTACATGAATCCTCTTCAAAGAGCCCCCAAGGCCACCTGGTACCTTGTCTTCCCGATACCCAATACCCGATACCCAATACCTTCCGACGGTACCCGGTCGATACCTTCTTCGAGTCCCTGGTCCCCGGTCCCGGGTCCCTTCCGAGAGAGTCCCTGGTCCCTGGTCCCTTCCTTCCATACAATCCCCCCGTGTTCACCCGCATCGATCGCTACATCCTCGCCGAGACCATCGGCCCGATTGGGCTTGGCTTCGGCGTGTACACCTTTCTGCTGCTGTTGCGGTTCCTGTTTCGTTCGGCGGAGCTGATCATTCGGCTGAGCCTGCCGGCAAGCGAAGTTGGCCTGATGTTGGCCTACACGTTGCCGAACGTCTTGGTCCTGACCATCCCGATGGCGCTGCTGTTCGGCATCCTCATCGCCGTCGGTCGGCTTTCCGCCGACAGTGAGCTGACCGCCTTACGTGCCTGCGGTGTGTCGCTGTTCTCGTTGTACCGGCCGATCATGGTCCTGTCGGCGCTGCTGACCGCGATCAACGTCGTGCTGATGGTCTGGGCGGTGCCCGCCGGCAATCAGGCCTTGTCGCGAGCAGAGATCAAACACGGGCATGCCCTGACGCGTTCCGTCGAACCCAGAACCTTTCGCGAGCTCAACGGTTTCACTTTCTACGTCTTCGACATCCCACCAGCCGATCGCAGCGACTGGCGCGGCGTCTTCGTGGCTCCGCCGGAGGGCTCCGATCAGTCGCTCGTGGTCGCGACGCGGGGCCGAGTCGATGTGGACGAGGAGGGCGATCGCCTGCTGATGACGCTCGAGGGTGCGCAGATCCACGAGATTTCGCCGACCAACCCCGACCGCTACCAAATCACCGAGCGCTCGCGCGTCGACGTTCCTCTGCGTGAGGGGTACCTCGCCAACCTCGAGCAGCAGATCACCGTTTCGAAATCCGTCCGACTGATGAACCTGGCGGAGCTCCGCGGCTTTGCGGCGGATGCGAAACAGCCGCCGGAGTTGCGGCGCCTGGCCGAGGTCGAAGTCCACAAGAAGTTCGCGATCCCCGCAGCCTGCCTGGTCTTCGGGCTGTTCGCCATGCCGCTCGGCTTCAACAACCGCCGCGGCGGCCGCTCGTCGGGGTTTGCCATTTCGATCGGCGTGATCCTGGTCTACTACGTGTTGATTTCCTACGGCGAGGATGCCGCGCGCGCCGGGAATCTCGCGCCGCTGGTGGCAATGTGGTTGCCGAACCTCCTGTTTGCAATCGCCGGGGTGGTGATTCTGGCTCGGCGCAACCGCGACAAGAGTCTCGTCGCTCAGCGGCTCGACCGCTGGATTCGTTCGTTGCAGCTCCCGGCGCGACGAGGCGAAGCCGCGCCCCAGCCGGCGTCGGCTCCCCGGCCCACCTCGCCGCGGCGGGCGACTGCCGGGTCGGAGGATCCCGAGCTCGCGGTGGTGCTGCGGCTGCCCCGCTTGCGCCTCCCCTTCCCCGACCTCGTCGATCGCTACGTCATCGGCCGCTTCATCGCCGTGTTCATCCCGACGATGCTGAGCGGCCTGGTGATCTACGTCATCGCCGACCTGACGGAAATCGCCGACAAGGTATTGCAGAACAAGCCGGGGCGCGCCGTCGTCGCAGCGTACTACCGCTACCTCTCCCTACAGATCAGCTACGAGATCCTGCCGATCATGGTGCTGGTCGCGACCTTGATCACCTTTGCGGTGATGTCACGAGCCAACGAGGTGACGGCGTTCAAGGCCCTCGGGGTGAGCCTCTACCGCCTCGCGATCCCGGCCCTGGTCGCCGCCCTGGCGCTGACCCTGCTGGCGGGGGTGGTCCAGGACGAGATCCTGCCGGCTTCGACCCAGAAGGTCGCCGAGCTCAAGGATCAGATCAACGGCCGCACGGTGCCACGCACTTTCATTCCGAGCCGCCAGTGGATCTTCGGCAGCGATGGTTCGACGATGTACCACTACCTCCAATACGACCCCGGCGCCAAGCGCATGACCGGGCTCGAGGTCTTCCAGTTCGACGAGACCCGACACCTGCGGCGCCGCATCCAAGCCAACGAAGCGACGTGGGACGGTACGACCTGGTTGCTCGATGACGGTTGGGTGCGCGAGCTCGAAGGCTCACGAGTGACCCGCTACGAGACCTTCGATCAGCCGATCTCGCTTGCGGCCGTCAACGAGCCGCCGGCCTACTTTGCCGCCGATCAACGCAAACCGCAGCAGATGAGTGCCTCCGAGCTGCGCCGTCACATCGAAGCGCTCGAGAAGCGCGGCGAGCAGGCCCTCGAGCTCGAGGTCGAGCTCCACGACAAGAAGGCCTACCCCTTCTCCGCCTTCGTCATGGCGCTGGTCGCCCTGCCCTTCGGCTTCCGCCTCGAGCGCAAGGGTGCCCTCTATGGCCTCGGTGTCGCGCTGGTCCTCGGGATGGCGTTCGTCGCCACCTACGCCTTCTTCACCACGCTCGGCACCACCGGCGCGATCCCCCCTTGGGTTGCCACCTGGAGCCCCAGCGCGGTGTTCGGGCTGTTGTCGGTGTACTTGTTTCTGGGCGT
>CAZRFU010000055.1:26287-36632 GCA_964599475.1 uncultured Thermoanaerobaculia bacterium | reverse complement strand
GCTGTGGAGGCGATCCTGGCCGCATGAGCACGCTTGCGATCGAAACGCTGCGCGGACGCAAACAGCTGGATCCGGGGGATGTCGATGCCTTCCTCGAGCGGCACCGCTTCCCGCTGGTCGAGGGGCGCAACGTCACCTTCGTCTTCCGCGGGGACGTCGACACCGTCAACCTGCGCCACTGGATCTACGGCCTGCCGTTCTCGCAGCCGCTCAAGCGCCTGGCCAAGACCGATCTGTGGTACATCGTCGAGGAGCTGCCGCCGGGCTCGCGCATCGAGTACAAGTTCGAGATCGTCCACGGCCCCCGCCGCACCTGGATCCAGGATCCCCTCAACCCGCGGCTGGCGCGTGATCCGTTCGGCGCCAACTCGGTGGCCGAGGCGGAGGGCTACTCGCGCCCGGAATGGACCTTCCCCCATTCCGAAACTCGCGAAGGGACGCTGCAGGACTGGTCGGTGCCGAGCGCGGTGTTCGGCGGTGATCGCCCGATCGTCGTCTACCTGCCGGCGCGCATGCGACCGACTCGGCGGTATCCGCTGTTGGTCGTCCACGACGGCATCGACTTCCTGCGCTACGCGCAGCTCAAGACCGTACTCGACAACCTCATCCACCGGCTAGAGATCCCGCCGATGGTGGTCGCCTTGACACAGTCGTCGGATCGTCTGCGCGAGTACGGCGCGAGCCCGGAGCACGGTCGGTTCATCGTCGAGGACCTGGTGCCGTTGCTCGAGCGGGAGCTGTCGCTGATCAAGAAGCCCGAGGCGCGAGGCCTGCTCGGCGCAAGCTTCGGCGGGGTCGCTTCGCTCTCGACCGCTTGGCGTCACCAGGGGGTCTTCGACCGCCTGTGCCTGCTGTCCGGGTCGTTTGCCTTCACCGACATCGGCAAGAGCGAGCGCGGCCCGGCGTTCGAACCGGTCGTCGCCTTCATGAACGAATTCCGCGCCAACCCCGGCCGTCCCGCGAGCAAGCTCTTCGTCTCGTGTGGGGTCTACGAGTCGCTGATCTACGAGAACCGCTCGTTGGTGCCGCTGCTGCAGGCCAAGGGGATGGACGTACGCTTCGTCGAAGTGCGCGACGGGCACAACTGGGAGAACTGGCGCGATCGCATGCGCGAAGGGCTGTCGTGGTTGTTCCCCGGGCCGTTGTGGATGGTTTATGAGTGAATGAGGTACTCGGGACCCGGGACCAGGGACTCGAAGAGGGGTATCAGGTATTGGGTATCGGGTATTCGAAGAGAGGTGTCGGGATCGGGCACTTGAAGAGGGGTACCAGTACTCGGTACCTTACCCAATACCCAATACCCAATACCCAATACCTTCCTCCAACTACCGCCCCAGGCCGGCGCCTTCGAGCGGATTGAAGGGCTTGTTGCTGTAACCCTCGGGGATTTGGTACCAGCCGGCGGGTGCCTCCTTGGTCTCGAGGCTCACCACCTCTTCGCGAGTGGTGGTTTCGGTCCCCATCCCCGACATCTTGGTGGTGGTGCGGACCGGGTACCCCCCGAGAGCGATCAGCTTCTCGGCGAACTCGCCGGCGGCCGGTTGCAGGGCCGCCATGGTGCGAGCGGCCAGCGCGAAGAGCTCGCGATCGACCTCGAAGCCCTTGGCGATCCACATCGTCAGCTCAGTCTTCATCCCCATCGCTGCTGCGCTGAGCGTGATGTCGACCCGTTCGGCCTCCCAGTTGCCGACCTTTTCGGTGGTTCCCGATGGGGTGATCGTGCTTTCGATCTTCATGGCGTCGCGGAACTGGCGCAGCTGCGGCCGCATCGCTTCGGGGACGTACTGCTCCATGTCGATCGGCAGCTGCAGGACGCTGGCGGTCTTCGCTTCATGGTCGAGGATCGTCAGGGTGTTGGCCTTGGCCGAGAGCAGGAAGCTGGTCGTACCCTCGTCCCGACGGAGTTGTCCGTCGCCGAACCAGGTGGTGACCGTCTGCTCGAGCTTGGGTTGTTCCTTGTCGCCGTAGGTGAAGGCGTCGCGGACGCGCTTCTCGGTGACCACGGTGTCGGCGGCGAGCGGCGCGGCGATGAGCGCAAGGGGCAGGAGTGCGAGGAAGCGGCGCATCTCAGTTGGTCTCCGGCATGCTGATCTCGATCCCGAGGCCGTCGAGCGACACCATCTGGAAGGGGCCTTCCCCGACTCCGGAGGCATCGAACTTCTCGCCCTTCTCCTCGGCGAGGTGGCTATGCCAGTCGATCCACTCCTGACGCTCGAGTGAACGGACCTTGACGATGCCTTCGGCGCTGGCCTGATGGCCGGTGGCCTGCTTCGGGATCACGATGACGTCGTCCTGGACCTTGACCCGCACCTGCATGCCCTTTTCGCTGGCAAGTTGCATCCAGCAGCCCTTCATCGGGCAGACGTCGGTGACCAGGCCTTCGACTCGGATGCGCTGGTCGGCGAACTTGGTGGGATTTTCGATGAGGTCGGCGATCGCCACGACGGGGGCGTCGGAGCGCGCCTCACCAAGGATCACGGTGTCCGCGTGCGCGGCGAGGGGGGCGGCCGCCAGGACGGCGGCGAGAAGGAATCGCATGGTGTTCTCCTGAGGTGAAGTCAGCGGGTGCCGTAGAGCCGGTCGCCGGCATCGCCGAGACCGGGAAGAATGTAGCCGTGATCGTTGAGCTCGCGATCGAGGGCGGTTGCCCACACCGCGACATCTGGGTGGGCGGTCCGCAAGGCGCGGATGCCCTCTGGAGCTGCCAGCACACAGCCGAAGCGCAAGGAGCGCGGCCGCGTGTGGCGCTTGATGAAGTCGAGGCAGGCGATTGCCGAGTTGGCGGTGGCGAGCATCGGATCCCCGACCAGCACATCCGAGCCGTCCATACCTTCGGGGAGCTTGGCGTAGTACTCGAGCGCGGTCAGGGTCTTGGGGTCACGCGCCAGTCCGAGGTGGCCCACGCGTGCACCGGGCAACGTGTCGAGCATGCCGTCGATCAAGCCGTTGCCGGCGCGCAGGATCGACACCAACACCACCTGCGATTCGTCGACGACATCCGCCTCGATGGTCTCGAGCGGTGTTTCGATCGTGCGCCGTACCGTCGGCAGGCCCCGCGTCATTTCCCAGCCGAGCAACTCGCCGAGCTGGCGCGTCGTCGCCCGAAACACCGCCGGCGGTGTGGTGCGATCCCGCAGCGTTGCCAGGCGGGTCGTCACCAGCGGGTGATCGAGCACCACCACGTGTGCGTCATCCCCAGCGCTCATTGTGGGGTGTCGGTCGCGGGCGCCTCGGCCGGTGCGGCCTCGGGCGCCGTTGCCGGGCCAGCCTCCGTCGACGCGGCACCCTCCGCCCACTGGTCGGTCGAGCCACTCTCGAAGCCGTCGGCGAAGGTCGGCTCGGCGGGCTCGGCCGATGGCGCAGGGGCAGCCGGCTCGGCAGCAGCTTCCGGGGCCGGCGGGGGGGCGGTCGGCGCACAAGCCAGGGCGAGGATCGAGATCGATAGGGCGAGGATCTGGCGCATGAGCAAAGTCTACCGAGAATCGCGCCCGCCGTCTCGAGGCGGTGATTGGTCCGGCGATGTGCGCCGAAGTACAACCAGGGGAAAAGGTTGACATCGACCTGCGCAGTTTGTGCGCAGGTGGAAGGTTGACGATGTCTCGACATCGCGGTAGCCTCGCGAAGCCTTGCCAGGCACAACCAGCCCATCCGTAGGGTGGGCACCCGAAGCAGTAGAACATCGCGCTGGGTCTACGCGTGGCGCGCTGGAGGTTCCCGAGTGCGCCCTTCATTCTCGAGCCGAGTCGGATCCCCGTCGATCTCCGTGTGGTCCAGCCGCCGAGCTGCTGTTTGGGCTATTGCAGCGCTGACAGTGGCCGCCGCGGGTCTGGCGGGACCGTCGGAGGCATCGGAGCTCGGCTCGGCGAGCCTGCCGATCCTCGGATCGCGATTCACGGTCTCCCCGGAGGCACAGACCGTTCCCTTCGAGACGCCCACCGTGATCGAGACACACGTCGATGGAGCCGACAGCGGCACCGTGGCAGTCGGCGACCTGGTCGGCCCGGAGATCTCCGGCTTCCTCCGTCTCGAGGCGCGTCCGGGCGAACCCTTCCGGATTCCCCGTCTGCGCCAGGGCGGGGAGTATCGGCTGCAGAACATCCGGCTCGAGCGAGAAGGGGCGGTCGTCGCCTTTGCGACCCCGCGCGAGGCCTCGGTGCTCGTCACCCAGGTGCTCGTCACCAGCGTGACGTCGCGCCCCCTGAGCCTCGACGAGGTGCGTGCCCGAGGCATCGTCATCGGCGATGGCAACACTTCCGCCTTCGACTTCACCTTTGCCTTCGGCGTCGGCTCGGAGAGCATCAGCTACAACGTTCCGGTCCTTTCAGGGTTCTATCGGGACCCGGCCGGCGGAATCTACCGGCCGGTGCTGAGCGTTCCGGCGGAGCGTCCCTTCGGTCAGACCGCTCGGCAGCGCTTTTCGCCGCCGAGGATGGTGCCCTTCGCGATGCGAGCTCCGGCACACTTCCGACCCGAAATCCGTCAGGGCGGATGCATGGCGGTCGAAGGCGATTGTTCCACCTCGCAGCCGCGGGTGCTTCCGGGGGTGATCCTGTTCCCGACCGACATCGGGCTGCTCAACCAGTTCTTTTCGGTGGTGCTCGTCGCCCAGAATGGTGCTCCCGAAAACGATGCCCTGGTGATCCGGGATCTCTCGGCAACGGTTCGACTTCCGCCGGGACTGCGACGGGCCCAGACCAACCCGCCGGTGTCCTTCTCGGCGCCGATTCCAATTCGCGTTCCCGGGCCCGATGGCGTGTTGGGTACCGTCGACGACTTGACCTTCATCGTCGCTCAGGCATCGGGCCAAGCCGAGATCGAGGTCGAGGGTGTGCGCGAGGGGACCCACGTGGTCGACTTCGAGCTCAGCGGGGTGCTCGAAGGCCTGCCGACGGGGCCAACCCGGATCGAGGGCAATGCTCGCGGTGCGGTCCTGGTTCGGGACCCGAGCCTCGGCGTCAGCATCCACCATCCGGAGGTGGTGAGGGCGGATGAAGAGTACGAGCTCGGCCTGACCTTGACCAACACCGGCAATGCCCCACGTTCGTTGATTCAAGTGCGCCTGCCCGCCGGTGGCTTGTCGGGGGTCGAGCTGCTCAGCGACCCCAACCCTTCGATCGAAGAGCTGGCGCCGGGCGAGTCGGAGTCGGTGTTTTTCCGGCTGCGGTCGCGGCGGACGGGCAAGGTGATCGCTACCTCGGTGCGCACGGTCAGCGGCATCACGCCGGTGTTCGACCTGACGATCTCGATCGGAGACGGAGGTATTCCCCTGTCGCCAACCTCGATCATCCTGCCGGAGTCGAGCGCAACATTGCCGGAAGCGCTGCGAC
Source organism: uncultured Thermoanaerobaculia bacterium (assembly GCA_964599475.1). Classification (GTDB taxonomy): domain Bacteria; phylum Acidobacteriota; class Thermoanaerobaculia; order Multivoradales; family CAZRFU01; genus CAZRFU01. Next base: position 31,305 of record CAZRFU010000055.1, on the reverse strand, counting down.
GTGAGGCTTTGTCGCTGATTGGCCTGGGGCATTCGTTGGCCTCTGCGCCTGCCAGCCAGATCGCGGCGGCCCAGCTTCCGGATCTCCCGATGGCGGAGGTCCACGAGCACGTCTACTGGTTGGGGCAGGCCGGTCGTCACGTCGAGCTCGGAGACTCGATGTTCGACGCCGTGGCGGAGCTCGCCACCGAGTGGACCGGTGCTCGGTACCGCAGTTGGGGTTGGGATCAGCTTCGGCGCAGCACTCGCCGAGGGGCTTCGGTCGGGGCGGCGATGGCGGACGTGTTGCGCACGGAAGCTGCCGGGCAGTCGCCGACACTGACCGCCGAGCGGTTCTTTCAGGTCGCGCAGACCGTGAGTGACGTCGACCTGGTGTTGGCCGAAGACTGCACGGCCCTGTCGCTGGAGACGGCCGGTGGCGGCCGGCTCTCCGGTCATGGCCGGCAAGCCGATCGGCTCCGGACCTTCCCTTTTGCAGACCTGTTCGACATCGGCACCGGTGACCAGCTGGCTCTTGTCGCGAACCGCCCCGAGGCAGGGTACGGCGTCGAGATCCGCGGGGGGAGTTGCAGCGGTGCCCTGCACGTGCTTCGGCGCGGAAACCAAGGCCTCGAACGACTGACCTGGGCTCCCGGGCTCGGCCCGAGCGCGACGGCGAGGTTGGCGGTGGGCGCCGGGGTCGACCTCGGGGTCGACGACGATGGCGACGGCGTGATCGACCGGACCATTGCTGCGACGCACCACAGCGTGGCCGAGCGCTCCTTCGAGGTGCAGAGCGCCACCCTCGAGGCGACCCGCGGGCAGTGGGGACACGTTCTGACAATCCTCTTCAGTCGTTCGGTGGACGTCCGAGCTCTTGCCTACCGCGATCCGGGCACCTACCAGCAGCAGGGGACCGTCGCGGAACGCTTCGTCATGTCCGGCAGGACTTCCAACGGGGGCCTGGTCGAACGCGAGAGAAATTCGCTCGATTCAGGCTACAACCCGTTGATCAACCTGTTCAACGGGATGTCGAACACGCGGATCGTCTCGGTGACGTTCGAGAATCCGATCTCGCCCTACCTGGAAGACATTCTGACGGTCGATGACGTGTGGTCCGAGGACGGGGCGAGGATCCACCAGCAAACCGTCGACGTCATCAAGGAGCTCGGGACGCCGGGCATCGCGCTCGAGGGCCTCCTCATCAACGGCAATGGAGAGCCCGTTCCTTTCGCCGAGGTGTTGCTGTGGCAGAGCGATGTCGAGGATGGCTCAGGGGAGTGCCGACCGCACATCACGGCGCGGGTGAGAACCAATTCGGAAGGCCGCTATCGCGTCGACTACGTGCGCGATGTGTGTGGGGGCGGCTTCCTGGTCCGCGGCAGGGATCCAGAATCCGGTTTGCTGGGGGAGGCCCGCGGCCGAACCCGTCTCCTCGGTCAGACCCAGACGATGGACATTCTCATGATCGGCCGGGCCACCCTCCGAGGCACCGTCCGCTACGAGGACGGCTCGATTCCAGAGGGCGCGACGATTGCCGTGCAGACCATGGCACTGGGCGATGGAAGGACTGCGGCCGTGGGGCCCGACGGGTCGTTCGAAGTCGGCGAGCTTGCTGTCGGGACGGTTACAGCCCTGGCTCGCGACGGTCTCGGCAATCACGTGCTCGCGACACTGGAGCTGCCGCACGCCGCCACGGTGGTCGAACGCGACCTGGTGATTCTGCGGCGACCCCCGAGCTCGGCAAGTGCGACGCTCGCGGGAATCGTTGTTTCGCCGCGCGACGAGGCGCCGGTGTCCGGGGCCTGGGTAGCCGTGTACCACGAGGGTTCGATGGTGGGGGTCCAGCGGACTGCGGCTGACGGCCGATTCGATTTCGGCCTGGTTCCCGCGGGCGTCTTCGAGCTGGATGCCTTCGACGGCTTCACCGGGCTCGAAGGGGCGCGGCTGGTCTTGACGCTCGAGGCGGATCGCCATCACGACATCACGGTGCGACTGGTCAGCGAATTCGGCGCTGTCGAAGGCTACGTCCACGCCCGTGATCTCGCGGGCAGCATGACTCCGGTGGCAGGTGCCGTAGTGTGGGTGCAGGGTACCCCGTTGCACCAGGCGACGGACGTCAATGGGCACTACTTCTTCGAAGGAGTGGTGGCAGGGACGACATCGATCTCCGCTGCCCATCCGGAGACGGGCGAGTTGGTTACCGCAGGGGTGGAAGTCAGCGCGGACGGGCTCGTTCGCCGCGATCTCGTCTTCGATGCCGCCCGCCAGCTCGAGAGCGGGATCACCGGCCAGGTCTTGGGTCTGAACGGGAGTCCGGTGGCAGGTGCCACCGTGCACCTGGCTGCCGGCGACACCTGGAGTTATGAAGCCACCAGCAACATCCAGGGGCGCTTCGCATTCGTTGGGCTTCCACCGGGCGGCTACGATGTGCATGCAATCAAAGGCAATTTGGGTGGCACCGCCCCCGCGACGATCCGCTTCCAGGGTGACACCCCGTCGGTGACGATTCGCTTCGAGACCGGGAGCATCACCGGTCAGGTTCTCGCCGACGCAGGTACCGGTGACCCTGTCGGCGTGCGCTCACAGGTCTTCTACCGCACCACGGCCGTGTGGGGTGGGGTCGTGATCCTGGACAAGGACGAGCACTTGATCGACACCGACGAACAGGGGCGATTCGAGATTCCCAACGTCCTGGTGGGTCCCTATGTCTTGTCGATTCGCAATGCCTTCTACGGCGACAAGACCGTGCGCGGCGAGCTGATCGACCAGGGGCAGGTCGACCACCACGAGGTGGTGTTCGAGCGCAACGGTGAGATTCGAGGCGTGGTGCTCGGCATCGATGGCGCAACTCCGGTGCCGGGTGTGCGTGTGGACCTGCGCCATCCCAACTTCGCGGTGTACGACCTCGTGACGGACGAGGCGGGTGGCTTCACCTTCCCTCTGGTTCCGCCCTCGCGAGATCGGTTCCCGATCGAAGCGACCTTTGACGACGGCCTGGTGCATCGCACCGCGCAGGTGTGGGTGACCTTCAACCGCTTCGGCCAGGAGCTCGATGTCGAGCTGACACTCAGCCAGCAAGGGGCCGTCGCCGGCTGGATCGAGGACAGCTTTGGCAACCCGGTCCCGGGGGCGATCGTGACCCTGCGCGAGGGCGCCTGGCCGCGCCGGACCCTCACTCAGAACGCCGACGGCGAGGGCTTCTACGTCTTCACCAACATCTTCAAGGGTGCGGTCACTGTGACCGCGCAGGCTCCGGCGCTCGGAGGTCTCGGTGGCTCAGTGGCCGGTGAGCTCACCGCCGAAGGCGAAGAGCTATTCCTGCCGGTGACCCTCGAGCCGACCGGCGAGATCGAGGGCGTGGTCACCAGCCCGGTCGACGGGAGTGTGGTGCCGACCGCTCGGGTGACGCTACAGAACTGGCACGGGCGCTACGTCGACAGCATCACCAGCGACGAAGATGGGCGCTTCCGCTTCACATTGTTGCCGCTCGAGATCTACCAAGTTTGGGTCTTCGATCCACACACGGGGCGGTCCGGCCGCGTTCGCGACCTCGCGATCGGCACCAACGGCGAAGTCGTCGATGGCAGCCTGGAGCTCGAGGTGCGAGGGGACGTGCAGGGGCACCTGCTCGAGCCGGGTGTGGTGAATGGGGTGCCGGGCGCCACAGTGCGGCTCTTGGCGCGGTCGCTGCTGCCGTTCGTGACCTACAGCTCGACCGATGCTCTGAGCTTCTTCGAGTTCCAGGGTATCCCCGAAGGCCCATTCGATCTCTTCGCCAAGGAGCCCGCCGGGCGCCGCCGCGCGTGGGGCTCGGGTGAGATTCGCGAAGAGGACGAGGTCGTCACGGTCGACATCACCCTCGAGCACAGTGGCCGGGTCTTCGGCATCGCGCGCAATCCCGTTGGTATGCCCGACGGTCCATTCGAGCACGCCAACGTCGTCGCGATGCAAGGCGGTTACGTGCTCGGCGGTTCGTTGACCAATCCCTACAGCTTCTCCGGCATCATCGCCGAGCAGTGGTTCGACCTGTGGGCTTCGGAGAACGGTGGCAAACACCGCGGTTTCGTCCGCGGCCGGCTGCCGAACGGTCAGGACGAGATCGAGGTCGACGTGCGGATGTGGCCGCGTGGGAGTCTGGTGGTCGAGGTCCGCGACAGTTTCGACAACCTGGTTCCCGGAGCGGATGTTTCGGTTTACTCCAGCGGCAGCTACGGCAACTCATCGCATAGCGGCTCGACCAGCGCCGACGGTCGATTCGCCGTCGACGACGTGGGCCAGGGGAATTTTTCTGCGTCGGCGCGCAACCCCGCGAACCAGCTGCGGGGCTCGGCTTCTGGTTCGTTGACCGCGGAAGGGCAGATCCTCGAGCTTGCGGTGCGGCTCGAGAGCTCGGGCTGGGTGCGCGGCCGAGTGCTCCTGTCCGATGGGCAAACGCCGGCGGTGGGCTCGCCGGTGGTCTTGCTCGTCAGTGGCCGAACGCTACGGGCCTTCGTCGATCAGACCGGCGCTTTCGAGCTCGCCGGGGTGCCGATGGGCAACTACACGCTGATCCTGCAAGAGCACCTCGGCCTGGGTGCGATGACCCGCTACGGCAGTCTCTCCGCCAACGGCGAGGTCGACGACTTCGGCGACCTCGTGCTCGACGATGAGTCTCCCACGGTGGTCTCGATCGAGCCGGCTTCCGGCAGTCGCGACCTGGAGCAAACCCTTCAGGTGGTGATTCGCTTCAGCGAGCCGATCTGGAAAGAGCGCTGGAACAACAACTGGGTGTGGTTCCGGTCGCTCGCCGGCGGTTGGGTCGGGTTTACTCGCTCGTGGTCCGAAGGGGACACGGTGCTGACGCTGACCCCCAACCAGCAACTCGCCAGCGCCACCGGCTACGAGGTCATCGTCCAGGGCGTCGAGGACCTCGCCGGCCGGGCCGACTCGGGCCGCAGCCGCTCGGTCTTCTACACCCGCGACTACATCGCGCCGACAGTGATCGACGTCTTGCCGCGCAACGGCCAGAAGCAGGTGTCGGTGGTCGAGCCGATTGCG
>CAZRFU010000055.1:24114-26277 GCA_964599475.1 uncultured Thermoanaerobaculia bacterium | reverse complement strand
CGATCACTTTCTCGGAGCCGATTGCCGCGGCGTCCCTCAACGGTGCCGCGATGCAGCTGACCGACCTCGAAACCGGCGCCGGCGTGTCGACCACCTGGGTACAGACCAGCGGTGGACGCCTGGTACGCCTGTCGCCGCTGATGGGCACCCTCGAGACCGATCGCCAGTACCGCGTGCGGGTCGTTGGTGTGACCGACCTGGCGGGCAACGTCATGTCGACCCCGGTGGAAACCACCTTCTGGACCACCGACACGGTGGCGCCTGCGGTGACGGTCACGAGCCCGGCGTCCGGCTCGAGCTTTGAAGCCGGCGAAACGGTGGACATCGCCGCGACGGTCACCGACGTCCACGGCGTGAGCCGGGTCACCTTCGAGCTCGGCCCGTGGAGCTTCGTCGACACGGCGGCCCCCTGGCAGTGGTCGGTGCCGGCTCCGGTCGTCGAGCAGGTCGAGGATCTCGACATCGTGGTCCGCGCCTTGGACATACACGGTAACGAGCAGATGGTCCACCATCCGATCGAAGTCGTACCCCACGCCAACACCGAGCCACCGACGATCGAGGCCACGTGTCTGCGTGAAGGCGACTTCGTCGCACCGGGACAGGTGTTCGACGTGGCGTTTGCTGCGGCGGACGATGTGGCCGTGGAGAGCGTCCGTCTGCTGATCGACGGTGCCGAGGTCGACGAGCTGAGCCCGGTCGGCGAGGCGGCCGCGACCGGAATTCTGCGTTGGAGCGTACTCAACGACGCCGCCGGAGTGAAAGCCCTCGAGCTGCGAGCTCGCGACTTCGCCGGCCAGACCACCACCTTCGCTACTACTGTCCAGGTAGCGACCGGCTTGATTATCGCCAGCGTGGAGGATCTCCCCAACGACGGCGTTTCGACCGAGCCGATCACCTTTGGGCCGGGGACCTACGTGCTGACCCAGAGGCTACAGGCGCCAGCCATTCGGCTGCTGCAGGGTGCCGTGGTTGGTGGACTCGTTGAGCTTGAGGTGCCGGGGCAGCTGGGCGTGCAGTGCGGCGCGCGCCTAGACGTGACGGGCTTGGGGTACGCGGGCTCGCAGACGTCGAATGCACGCGGTGGCGCCCCGGAATGGGTGACCGGCGCAGGGAGCAACCGAGGAGGCAGCCACGGGGGAATGGATAGTGGGAGCGGGCCGACACCGGGGGAGGTGTACGGCAGTGCTTACTGGCCTGGTCTTGGTGGCGGAGGCGGTGGGTGGTCGAATCCTGGCCGTCCGGGCGGTGGAGTGATCACGATCCAGGCGAGCGAAGTTGTTGTGGACGGTGAAGTAGTTGCTGATGGGGCAGGCGGGAACTGGAGTCCCGGGGGAGCCGGTTCGATTGCGATCATGGCTGGGGCTCTGTCAGGCGGCGGAGCGATTCGCGCCAACGGTGGCAACGGTATCGGATGTGGGGGTGCGTACTGGAACTACCCCAGCGGTGGAGGTGGGCGGATCGCACTGGTTGTGGATGATGTTTCCGGATTCGATGTGGGTGGCCAGGTGCGAGCGTGGGGTGGGACGAACTGCGAGCCGACACCTAACTGGGGTGGCCCGGGCACGGTGTATGTGAAGACAGCGGAGTCGACCTATGGGTCGCTGCGGATCGACTCGGGTTTGGAGGACGACGGCACGCCACGGCAACCGGTACCGCCGACGCCGCTGCCGACCTTGGGATCGGGTGCGGTGACCGCGTCCGTCGCCGAAGTCTCGGATCTGTGGGTGACTGGCAACGCGATCCTGCGTCCACGGTGGCGTGGCGCGTGGATGGAGCTGCTCGACGCGGCGGGCGCCTCGCTCGGAGTGTTCGAGGTGGTCGATCTCGACCCGGCGGGGCGGGTGTTGTTGCGCGATGCTGGAGCTCTTGTGGGCCAGGCGGCGACCTACACCGGGCACTACCGCTTCGACACGGTAGAAGTGCTCAACGGCGCCGGGATGGTAGCGAGTGATCCGATCGAGCTGACGACGCAGGTGTTCGAGGGAGAGACCTCGGTCAGTGGTGTGATCCGTGGCGTCGATGCGGTGGTCAAGGCCGGGGCAGTGGTGCGTCCTGCGACCGACGGTTTGTTGCAGTTCGAGTTGGCTGGCCGTCTGACGGTCGAGGCGGGCGCGCGCCTAGACGTGACGGGCTTGGGGTACGCGGGCTCGCAGACGTCGAATG
>CAZRFU010000055.1:22045-24014 GCA_964599475.1 uncultured Thermoanaerobaculia bacterium | reverse complement strand
GACAGCGGAGTCGACCTATGGGTCGCTGCGGATCGACTCGGGTTTGGAGGACGACAGCACGCCGCGGCAACCGGTACCGCCGACGCCGCTGCCGACCCTCGGCACCGGCTTGGCGTTCGGCGCGATCCAGTCGGGAGCGGACTTGTGGATCGAGCCGGCCGATGCCGCCGCCCTTCCCAGTTTGGGTCTGCGCGGCATGTGGGTGCGGGTCGAGGGGGTCGACTACCGAATCCTCGACCAGGCTCCCGAGCGGCGCAGGTTCCTGCTCGAAGGCGCTGCTGGACACGTCGCCGATGGCGACGAGTACCTTGGGATCTACAAGTTCGACGAGGTCCACGTCCTCAACGGCGCGAAGCTGGTGATCCCGGACGGCTGGGAGATCGGCAACCTGGTGGTCGACGCCCACTCCTCGGTGGACCTGCGGGACCAGGTGCCGCCGGTGGTTGCGGTTACTGCACCCACCTCGGCTCAGGTCTTTGCCGCAGGTGAAAACATCCCGATCGCGATCGCAGTGTCGGACGACCGCGCCGTTGGTCGCGTCGAGCTTCTCTTCGGCGACCGCTCCGAGACGCTGCTGACCGCACCGTGGACCTGGAGTGTTCCGGCACCGGTGGTTGAGGTCGAGCAGGATCTGATGCTGCTGGTGACGGCTTACGACACCACCGGCAACCGCACCGCGATCGACCATCCGATCCGCATCCGACCGCTGGCGCCCGGCGATCCGCCCGAGGTGGCGATCCTCTGCCCGACCGGCGGCGCGATGGCGGCTCCGGGCACAGGCTTCGTGGTGCACGCTTCGGCGACCCACGACGAAGGAGTTGAGAAGGTCGAAGTTTTCGTCGGCACGGCGACCGAGCCCACGTCGACCGACTTCTCGGCGCCGTACCAACTGTCGTTCGCCCTCCCCCCCGACGTCGTCGACGGCACCATCGTGGCGGTGCGTATCGTGGCCCGCAGCTTCAACGGCCGCACGGCGGAGCAGGTTCTGCCGGTCCGGGTGGTCGAGGGTTCCGTCTTCACGGCCAACACCTCGATCTCCGCAACCGATCTCAGCCACGACGGTGAAGTAGTGGTCGTCAGCGGCGGGCGACTCGAGATTGCCGGCGCTCACACCTTCCGCGACCTGGTCGTGCTCGACGGCGCCACCCTGTCGCACGCCGGTCCGGCGCAGACTCTCGCCGGCATCGGCGCCCTCGATCTCACCGTCACCGGCGACCTCTTCGTCGCCTGCGGCGGCGCTGTCGACGCCGGCGGCCGTGGGTTCTCGGCGACCTACAGCCTCGGCGCGCCCATTCCGGCCTCGCAGGGCGGTACCCACGGCGGTCGTGGCGGACGCTTTGCCGCCAACGCCGTAACCCCGGGTGGCATCTTCGATCCTCGCCTCCCGGGTGGTGGCGGCGGGGCTGCCGGTGGTGGTCGCGTGGCGCTGAAGGTGCTCGGTGACGCGGTGGTCGACGGCGTGATCCGTGCCGATGGGGCCGCCCACACCGGTGGCAATGGCGGCGGCGCGGGCGGTTCGATCCGTCTCGACGCGACCGGCCTCTCAGGCGCCGGCGCAGTTTCGGCACGCGGTGGCCACGCTCCGGCCGGTGCCGGTGGTGGTGGGGGCCGGGTGGCGATCTACGCGTCCTCGATCGATCCTGCCTTCCTCGCGCGGACCGATGTCGGCGGCGGCACCGGCACGAACGCCGCTGCGACCGGTGCTGCCGGGACCCTCTTCACCCGCCGTGACGAGCAACTCCTCGGTGACCTCGTCATCGATGATCGCGGGCGGACCTCGACCCAGGTGACCGAAATCCCGGCCGTGGGCTTCGGTTTGGTCGACGCCGTCGATGCCGACAGCTTCAGCGACCCGCTCGGCTACTTCGTGGCCGGTCTCTACGGCCACGAGGTGGCCTTCGACGGGGACCTCGAGCAGACCTGGACGGTGCTCGCAAACGCCCACCTCGGCCCCGAGCTCGAGCTCCAC
>CAZRFU010000055.1:1712-22035 GCA_964599475.1 uncultured Thermoanaerobaculia bacterium | reverse complement strand
GAGTATCGCGGCCTGCTGCGCTTCGACAGCGTGACGGTGGGTTCGGCTGCTCTGGTGCGGTCACTCGACCCGATCCTCGCGACGATCGACGTGGCGCCGGCTGCCTCCTTCTTCGACGCCTTCGTGCCGACCGTCAGTGTCACCGCACCGGAGTCCGGTGCAGCCGTCGCCTCCGGGGAGACCCTCGCCGTCACCGCAACCTTCGACAGCCCGTTGGGGACCAAGGAGCTGCGCTTCCGCTTCAACGGCCAGACCACGACTCGCACCACGAGTCCATGGTCGGCGAGTTTCGTCGTGCCGCCGGTTGCCGAGCCGACACCGATGCCGGTCGTCGTCGAGCTCATCGACGGTTCCGGGCGTCGTTGGGTCGACGAGGTCGAGGTGATGGTCGTGCCGCTCGCCGATCCGTTCGCGCCGACCGTGGTCGCCAACGCCAGCTGCCCGAGCAACGGCGACTTCGTCGTCGCGGGTCAAGGCGTGTCGGTGCCGTTCGTGATGAGCGACAACGAGGCGATCACCAGCTGGCGTCTGCTGGTCGATGACGTCGTCGTCAACCAGGCGACCGGCCTGAACAGCCCCAACGTCAACCAGACGCTGTCATGGACCGTGCCGACCTCGGCGCTGCCGGGTCAGACGTTCGTGCTCCGCGCTGAGGCTCGGGACTACGCCTTCGGCCTGGGCTTTGCCGAGGTCCACCTCACGGTTCCGACCACTGCGGTGCGCACCGGAACGCAGAACCTCGACGCGGCGGTCGACGGCACCGAAGTCGTCCTCGGGGCGGGCACGTTCACCCTGACCTCGCCAATTGCGCCAACCCGCCTCGTCCTCCTCAACGGCGCCATCGTGAAGCCGGCCGGTGAGCTGGCCGCAATCTCGGCGACCGAGGAAGTCCGCGTGCAGTGTGGCGGCCGTATCGACGCGGAGGGCAAGGGCTACCCAGGCGCCGCGACGGCCTCTGAACGTGGGGGTGCGCCGGCTTGGGTCTTCGGCCCAATCGCCGACGCCGGTGGCGCCCATGGTGGCCTCGGCATCGGCTGGAACACCGCCGGCGAAAGCGGCGAGGTCTTCGACAGCGTCTACGCACCATCGCTCGGTGGTGGCGGTGGGGCGGCCGATGAAGGGACATGCTGCGGCGGCTGGGCCGGCGGTGGTGTCGTCAGGATCGACGCCCCGATCGTGTCGATCGAGGGCGAGGTGCGGGCCTCGGCGGCCTCCGGCAACAACCACGACAACCCCACCGGGGCCGGCGGGACCGTACTGGTCGCCGCGACGACGCTCCGCGGCAAGGGCCTCATCGCAGCCAACGGCGGGACGGATCGAGCCTGCGACACCGGCCGCACCACCGGTGTTGGTGGCGGCGGTCGGATCGCGCTCTTGGTCGACCAGCTCGCCGGTTTCGATCCGACAGCGCAGGCTCAGGCGCTGGGCGGGGCCCGCACCGACTGCTGGTGGAATCCGCACGAGTACGCTTCTCCGGGCACGGTCTTCGTCAAGACCGCGAGCTCGACCTACGGCGACCTCCACCTCGACAACGGCCGCCACGGCCCGGCGCCGAGAACCGCGCAGGCAACGCCACTTCCCGCGCTGGGCGAGGGAGAGGTCGTCGCCTGGGTCGAGCAAGCGAACAGCGCTCGGCTGACCGGGGCACAGCCGTTCCGACCTCGCTGGCTCGGGGCCTGGGTTACCCTCGTCGACTCGAGCGGCAACGAGCTCGGCGCGTTCGAGGTCGTGGAGGTCGTCGGCAACGAGCTGATCCTCGCCGATGCGGTTGGCTTGGCCGACATTGCGTCGTACCGTGGGGAATACCGCTTCGACCGCCTGGCGATCCGCAACGGCGCCGGTCTGCGCGCTGAGGATCCGATCGTCGTCGCCGGGGAGGTAGTCGGCGCCGACACCGTCAAACTGCCGGCACGCTTGCACGCCGAGCGGTTCCGGCTCGCTGCCGGCGCGGTGGCGACCCCGGCCTTCGGCTCGCACATCGCACTCGAGGTCTCGGACACGGTGACGATCGAAACCGGCGCTCGGATCGACCTGCGCAGCCGGGGCCACGAGGGCGGCGCCACGGGCCAGGCCGGCGTTTCGCCCCCGTGGGTCGACGCCCCTGGACCTGATGCCGGTGGAGCGCACGGCGGCCTCGGGATCGGCTGGGATACCGCCGGGGAACACGGCGAGGTGTTCGACAGCGTCTACCGTCCGACCCTTCCCGGCGGCGGTGGGGCCGGCGATCAGGACGCCTGCTGCAACGGCCTGGCGGGCGGCGGTGTGCTCGAGATTGTGGCCGGGGCTCTGGAGCTCCACGGCGAGCTCGATGTCTCGAGCCTCTCCGGCAACAACGGCGACAACCCGACCGGTGCCGGTGGAACGGTCGTCCTCGACTTGGGGGCAATCTCGGGCGAAGGCAAGATCCTCGCCAACGGCGGCACCGATCGGGCCTGCGACGCCAGCCGCAACACCGGGTCCGGCGGCGGTGGACGTGTTGCGCTCTACGTCGACGATCTGGGAAGCTTCGATGTCAGCGCCCGAGTCGAAGCACTCGGTGGAGCTCGAACCGACTGCTGGTGGAACCCAGTCGAATACGCCTCACCGGGGACGATCTACGTCCACCGTGCAGGCTCCACCTACGGCGAGCTCCACGTCGACAGCGGTCGCCACGGCAACGCCGAACGCCGTGGCCGCCCGACCCCGCTTCCCGGCCTCGGTAGCGGTGCCATCACCGGTTGGGCGGCGGTCGGTCCGGACGGCGAGCTCACAGCAGACGGGCCGTTCCGGCCACGTTGGCTGGGCGCTTGGGTCGAGCTCGAATCCGCAACCGGTGAGCTGCTGGGCACCCATCGTGTGGTTGATCACACGGAAACGACGTTGCGCCTCGAAGGCGCTGGAACGATCGTCGGCGCGGCCCGCTATCGAGGTGTCTACCGCTTCGATGCGATTCATCTGCGCAACGGCGCAGGTTTGGCCGCGGAGGATCCGCTCAGCGCGACCGGCGAGGTGCGCCTGACGGGAGCGGTACGAGTTCCGGCTCTGCTGGCTGCCGGATCCCTGCGGCTCGTGGCCGGGACGGTCGCCACGCCGGCGGTCGGCAACGGCTACCGTCTCGAGGTCGAGGATACGTTGACGATCGAGCCTGGCGCCCGGTTGGATGCTCGCGGTCGCGGCTATGGCGGTGGACCAGTTTCCGGATCCGGGATCGGTCCGGAGTGGGTCGACTCCCCGAGCGCCGATGCGGGAGGTTCCCACGGTGGCGTGGGGATCGGCTGGACCCTTACTGGTGAGAGCGGTGAGGTCTACGACAGCGTGTACCGCCCGACGCTCAGCGGCGGGGGTGGTGCCGGTGACGAGGACACCTGTTGTTCGGGGTTTGCCGGCGGTGGTGTGATCGAGATCGACGCCGGCTCGTTGGTCCTTGGAGGCGACATCGATGTCTCGGGCCTTTCCGGCAACAATGAGCACAGCCCGACCGGAGCCGGCGGGACGGTGTGGATCGAGGCCGACGCCCTGTGGGGGACGGGGAAGATCTACGCCAACGGCGGCACCGATCGATCCTGCGATGCCAGCCGCAACACCGGTGTTGGTGGTGGTGGTCGAGTTGGCATCTGGGTCGGCGACCTCTCCGGTATCGACCTGACCTCGCAGGTGCAGGTGTGGGGTGGCGCGCGGACCGACTGCTGGTGGAACCCCCTCGAGTACGCCTCGCCCGGAACCCTGTTCGTCCGCCACCAGTCCTCGACCTTCGGCGACCTTCACATCGACTCGGGCCGTCACGGCTCGGCCGAGCGTCTTGGGCGGCCCACACCTCTGCCCGAGTTGGGTCAAGGTCAGGTCGTGCAGTGGGAGACCACAGGGTCGATCGGTCGGCTCGTCGGCGAAGGTGTGTTCCACCCTCGTTGGCTCGGCACCTGGGTCACTCTGCTCGACGGACAGGGCGAGAGTCTCGGCTCCTACCGCGTGACTGCCGTTGGGGCCGCTCTCGAGCTCGCCAACGCCGGGAATCTCGCCGGTGTCGCGGCCTATCGCGGCGAGTACCGCTTCGATCACGTGCAACTGCGCAATGGCGCCGGTCTTTCGGTGGTCGACCCGATCCGCGTCGATGGACAGGTGACGCTCGCGGGCGCTGTGCGGCTGCCGACCGACCTTCAGGCCGGACATGTGAGGCTCACTGCCAATTCGGTGGCCACGCCCTCGAGTGGATCCGAGATCAACCTCGAGATCGCCGGGACCTTGACGGTCGAGGCCGGAGCTGCGCTCTCGGCTCGTGGCGTGGGGTACCCCGGCGGGCTGGCCGGGGGACTCGGCGGCGCTCCCAGTTGGGTTGTCGGAGCCTCCGCGGACGCGGGCGGCGCCCACGGTGGCATCGGCATCGGGTGGGACGTGCCGGGAGAGAGTGGGGAGGTGTTCGACAGCGTCTACTGGCCGACGCTCCCCGGCGGCGGCGGTGGGGCCGACAACGACGCCTGTTGCACCGGGCTGGCGGGCTCGGGCGTCATCACGATCAGGGCTGACGAGGTCGACCTGCGTGGCACCATCGACGTCACCGGCATCTCGGGCAACAACGGCGAAAATCCCACTGGTGCCGGCGGAACGATCCGGATGGAGGCCGGGCGACTCTTCGGGACGGGCCTGATCAACGCCAGTGGTGGCACCGATCGCGCGTGCGACGGGTCTCGCACCACCGGTGTCGGGGGTGGTGGGCGCGTCGCCCTCCACGTCGACTGGCTCGACGGCTTCGTGGTGGAAACCCAGGTGAAGGCCGAAGGTGGCGCACGAACCGACTGCTGGTGGAACCCCCTCGAGTACGCTTCTCCCGGCACGGTGTTCGTCAAGCCGCGAGCCTTCGAGCTGGGTGACCTGTTCGTGATGAGCGGCAAACACGGGTCCAGTGATCGACGTGGCAGGCCAACTCCGCTGCCCGCGCTCGGAGAAGGTGCCGCTGCGTCGGTCGAGGCGATCGACGACGATCTGTGGATCGCTGCGGCGCAGCCGTTCCGGCCGCGATGGCTCGGGGCGTGGATGCGGGTCTTCGGCGCGGACGGCGCCGACCTCGGGGTCTTCGAGGTCGTGGCCCTCGACGACGGTGGCCGCGCCCGGCTGGCCGGCGCGGCCGCGGTGGCAGGGCAGGTGGCGACCTGGGCCGGCGAGTACCACTTCCGCCATATCGCCCTGCTGCAGGGCGCCGGCCTCGACACGACCGACCCGCTGCTCTCCACAGGCGAGTTGCGCACGAGTGGTGCGGCACGGCTGCCGCCACGTTTCGTCGGCACCGAGCTGCGCCTGACGACCGGAACGACGGCAACTCCGGCACGGGGCAGCCATCTTGCACTGTCGCTCGAGGGCACGATGCGCGTCGAGAGTGGGGCAGTGCTGTCCGTCGACAGTGTCGGCTACGCCGGTGGTGTCAGCGCCGCGGAGCCGTTGGGCGTCGCTCCCTGGTGGGCGTCGCCCTCCTCGGCGCCTGACGCCGGCGGCAGTCACGGGGCTCCCGGCATCGGTTGGGACGTCCAAGGCTCGGGCGGACCGGCGTACGGCAGCGTGTACGCTCCCGGCCTCCCCGGCGGTGGCGCTGCCTTCGACAACGACACCTGCTGCGGCGGCCAGCGCGGCGCCGGGACGATCAGCATCGACACGGCTGCGCTCATCGTCGACGGCACCATTCGGGCCAACGGCGGCGTCAACGACAACGCCGACACCGCCACCGGCGCCGGTGGCTCGATTTCGATCGTCGCCGGTTCGCTGTCGGGCGGCGGCACGATCGCGGCCAACGGTGGCCTCGGGCGTGCTTGTGACGGTTCCCGCACCGTCGGCGCCGGTGGCGGCGGCCGCATCGCGCTCTACCTCGAGACGCCGACGACGTTCTCGTTGTTCGATCGGGTGACCGCCAACGGCGGCGGTCGGGCCGACTGTTGGTGGAACTACCAGCAGTGGACCGCTCCGGGCACGGTGCTGGTGCACCAGCCCGGCAACACGGCCGGCGAGCTGATCTTGACGCGCTTCTGGTACGGCCTGACCCGCAACGCCCCTCCGACCCCGCTGCCGAGCCTCGGCACGGCGTCGATCCTGCTGACGGTTCCTACCGGTGACGCCGACGCCGACCTCCTCGTCACCGCCGACCGCACCTTGGTCGACGATTGGCTCGGGGTATTCGTCGAGCTCGAGGATTCCGGCGGCGGCGACCTCGGCACCTATCGTGTGCTCGAGGTGACCGACACCGGCCAGCTGATCCTGGACGGCGCCGGTGCTGTTCTCGGTGCAGCGGCGCTGCGCGGCACCTACCGCTTCGACCAAATCCACCTGCTGGGCGGTGCCACCTTCACCGCCGACGATCCGGTGATCGACCTTTCCAATCCGGGCGCCACCAGCGCCCCTCAGGCGATCGAGCTCGACGGCTCGGCTGCGCCGATTGCTCTTTCGCTCGAGGAGTCGAACTGATGCGCGTCTCGGTTGTTTCGCTTTGGATGGGGCTGCTCGGCCTCTGCTCGTGGGTTCCGGCGGCCGCTCAGGACACCGTGGCGCCCGAGGTCACGATGACCGCCAATGGCGGGAGCCTCGTCGATCAGGCGGCGTTCGCAACTGCCGTGGTGATCGAGGTCTCGGCGACCGACCCGTCGGGGATCGAGTCGGTGGTGATCACTCTCGACGGCGGCCCTTTTGTCTCCGGCGCATCGGTCGCGACCGAAGGCAGCCACCTGCTCGAGGTCGTGGCCCGCGACACCGTCGGCAACGAGGTGGCGCTCTCCCGCAGCTTCGCGATCGACACCACCCCTCCGGTGATCGTGATCGCAGCGCCTGAGCCCGAGCTCGTCACCCGCGACGGCGCGGTGGTCGTCACCGGTTCAGCGGTGGGCGCCGTCGAGGTGCGAGTCGCCGGACACCCTGCGGGTCTCGAGGGTGATCAGTTCGTCTCCGCGCCCGTGGCACTCTC
Organism: uncultured Thermoanaerobaculia bacterium; assembly: GCA_964599475.1. Taxonomy (GTDB): domain Bacteria; phylum Acidobacteriota; class Thermoanaerobaculia; order Multivoradales; family CAZRFU01; genus CAZRFU01. The sequence continues at coordinate 15,119 of CAZRFU010000055.1, read as the reverse complement.
GGAAGGGACGAACCCGATTGCCGTGGTTGCCTTGGATGGCGTCGGCAACGAAACCAGCCAGAGTCTGGCGGTGGTCCGCGACACCGTGGCGCCGACGCTCGCCGTCACCAGCCCGGCAGACGGTTTTCTTGCGGCGACCAACACCGTGGCCGTTACCGGGACCGCCGGTGATGCAACCCTCCTCGAGGTCACGGCCAACGGGCAGGTTGCCGTGATCAGCGGTGGGAGCTTCGCCGCGACCGGGGTGCCGGTGGTCGAGGGCTCGAGCACCATCACCATCAGCGCCGTCGATCGCGCCGGCAATGTCACGTCGGCCACCCGTGCGGTGGTTGTCGACACCCTGGCGCCGATCCTCGCGGTCACGACTCCGGGCCCAGGATCGGTGACGTCGGCAGCCGACGTCCAGGTTGCCGGCACCGCGGCCGACCCGCATCTGGCCGGCGTGACCGTAGCCGGTGTGCCCGCCTCCCTCGCCGGAAGCGCCTTCTCGGCGACCGTGCCTCTCACGCCTGGGACCAACAGCCTCGAAGTGGTCGCAATCGACTCGCTCGGGCACAGCTCGGTGCGCACCGCAACGGTGCTGCACGACCCACTGGCTCCCGCTGTGGCGATCACCACCCCTACTCCGGGCGCTCGTCTGCGAACGGCGTCGACCACGATCGCGGGTACCGCCGACGGCGCGTCGGCGCTGACGGTCACCGTCAACGGTGTGGCAGCGTCGCTCACTGGCGCGTCGTTCGAGGCTACCGGCGTCGAGCTCGACGAGGGCACCAATCGCATCGTTGCCCGCGCAGTCGACGCCGAGGATCGCCACGGCGTGGCGGTGATGGAGGTCGTCCGCGACAGCGTCGCGCCGCGGCTGCTCGGGGCCGATCCCGCCGGCGACAGCACCGGGATCGCCACCTCCGCCTGGTTCGAGCTGAGCTTCAGCGAGGCCCTCGCCGCTCCTCCAGCGGGCTCGGTGGTGTTGACCGCGACCCCCGGAGGGGTGCTGCCGATTGCCGTCGAGCACGCCGCCGAGCAGCTCAGAATCATCCCCTCCTCGCCACTGCCCGGCGGTGCGGCGCTCACCCTCCAGCTGACCGGTGCGATCGAGGATCTCGCCGGCAATCCGCTCCCGGTCACGGACCTCGGCTACCAGGTGCTCGACGCCGCCGCCCCCGGTGCCCCGGTGGTGACACCAATGCCCGCCGCACGCGTGTGCGCGGACCCGCTGACGCTGACCGGGACGGCGGCGGCCTCGACCCGCATCGAGGTCGGCGGCGGCGCCGGCCTCGCCGAGGCGACCGCCGGCTCAGGCGGAGCCTTTGCCGTCGACGTGCCCCTCGTGCCGAGTGCCCTCAACCACCTCACCGTAGTCGCAATCGACGCCGAGGGCGATCGTTCGGCCGCGACGCAGATCAACGTCATCCACGACTGCGATGCTCCCTCCGTCACCGCCGCCGGTCGCAACGGCTCGAGCGTGACGGTCAGCTTCAGCGAAGCGATGGACGCAGTGTCCCTGCTCCAGCCCGGAGCCGTGGTGCTGCGCGACGCGGGTGGTGATCTCGCCCGCGATCTCCAGATCGCCTCCGGCGGCCTCGGCCTGACCGCAACCCTGGCTGCGCCGATGTCCGGTGCGCTCGAGCTGGTCGTCAACCTGACGGCCCGCGACCTCGCGGGCAACCCGCTCGCGTTCGCCTACCGGCGGACTTTCGCCGACGCTGCGGCGCCGCCTGACGCCTTCGTCGCCGGCGGCGTGTTGGACGCAGCGACCGGTCGGCCGCTCGTCGGCGCCCGGGTTTCGGTGGTCGCGAGCAACGGCGTGGTTCTCTCGGACCCCTTGCCGCAGCAGGTGACCGGGGCGGACGGCCGGTTCCAGATAGCGGTGCCTGCCGGCACCCATCACCTGGTCTTCACGGCCGAAGGGCGGGCTCCGGCGTGGCGCATCGCTGTCGCCGACAGCGGCGCCGGGACGGAAGTGCTCGACCCGCGGCTCGAGCCGATCGGTGCCGGGAGCTCGATTGGTACCGCTGGAGGTGCACTCGAAGCAGGCGCAGCGTCCGTGTCCGTTCCCGCAGGGGCGCTTGCAGCAACCACCACCGCCGAGCTCGCGCTGCAAGGCGAGCAAGCGCTGCCGGCGCTCCTGCCGTTTGGCTGGTCGCCGCGCGGTGCGATGTGGCTCGACCTCGGTGGGGCCGCGTTGACCGCACCGGTCACCGTCGAGCTCCCGGTGACCGCCGGGCCTGCCGAGCAGCTCTGGCTCGCCGCCTTGGACCTCGCCACCCTGCAGTGGTTTGCACTCGAGCCCGTGACCGCGGCCGACGGCTTGGTGACCTTCGAGATCACCACCGACGGCGCCTTCGCCGTGGTCGTGGCCGACACCGGCGCGGACGCTCCGACAGCGCCACTGGCCGGACAGCCCCTGGCCTCGTCGCCGACCCCGGACCCCGCGCTGGTGATCTCCGCCGACCTCACCTTCGATCCGCCCGCGGTCTACCCTGGGCAGGCGGCGCTTGCCACTGTCAGCTGGACCCCCTCGGCGCCGGTCGCGAGTGGCTTGGTGCTCGAGCTCCAGGTGAGCGAGGAGCTCGATCTGATCGACGGCGGCACCCGCCGCGAGGCCCCGTGGACCACCGACCTGGTGCTCTACCACGAGCCGAACGGAACACCGCGCTCGCAGTTCGCAATCGCTCCATCCGAGGTGGCCTCGGCGACCCTGATCGCCGGTGGTCGCGAGGATCTCCTGGTACGCCATGCCGAAGCGACCACCGTGCGCGGGGACGTGATCGGCCCTGCCGGCGGGGTGGTGGCCACCCTCGAGGGAGATCGGGTCGAGTTGCCTGTAGGGGCGGCCGCCGAGCCCATCGCCGTGTCGCTCGCACGGCGTCCGCTCGAGGCGCTCACCGCTCCCGTTCCGGCCGGCGCGGGCCTGCTCGGCATCCTCGAGCTCGGCCTCGGTGGAGCAGCCCTGCAGCAGCCGGCCCGCCTGAGCCTCACGAGCGACCAAAGCTTTGACGCCGAGGCGCGAGGGTTGTTGCTGCAGGAGCTGGTCGTCGCCGGAACGCCGGCACTGCGGGTGATTGCGGCCCTGGTGCCGAGCGCCGGCGTGACCGGAACGACCTGGTCGAGTGCCGACATCGATCCCGAAGACTTGGCGCTGCCCGGAGTCCGGCACGGCGGGCTCTACGTCTTCGTCGAGCTGGCCGCCGACATCGGCTGGTTCCGCGGGGTCGTGCTCGAGGCGGATACCGCGCCGGCAAACGCCCTCCTCACCGCCAGCTTGGTGGAGTGGCTGCAGCAGACCAACGCCGACGGCCGCTACGCCTTGCCGAGTTTCCTCGGCAGCGTCGACCTCGTCGCGACCGGGGTCACCTCGGGCAACACGGCGTCCGCAGCTACCTCGATGCCGGCCGCCGATGCGCGGGTCGACCTCGACCTGCAGCTCGGGGTCAACGGTCCGGAGGTGGTGTCGATCACTCCCGCCGCCGGCAGCACCGGCGTAATCCCCGGCATCGAGCCGACGATCCGCTTCAGCGAGGCGATCGATCCCGCCACGATCACCAACGGCGGCGTGCGCCTGACCCACCAGGGACAGGCCGTGGCGGCGAATGTTTCGGTCAGCGACGACTTGGTGACGATCAGCCCCCAGGCCACCCTGCTGCCCGGACATGGCTACGAGATCCGCCTCGCCAGCACCGTGCGCGACCTCCAGGGTTACGCCCTCGGAGGGACTGTCACCTCGACCTTCACCGTGCGGAGCTTCGACGCGGCCGGGGCCGGGATCAACCGCAGCCGGATCCACGCGATCGCGCCCGATGCCAACGGCATCGCGCGAGCCGTGGGTCGTCCGGGAGCTGTGCCTCCAGGGTCTCTGGTGTTCGTCGAGAACACCACGTCGCTCTCGTCGACCCAGTCGGTCGATGCCGTCGCCGACGGTTCGTTCCAGCTGTCGATCCCGGCGACCCTCAGCGATGTCCTGGTGCTCCACATCGTGCCGCCCGGCCAGAACGAGACTATCCTCACCCTCACACCCTTCCAGATCGCCGACTTGAGTGGCGCCTGGGTTGGCAACGAGGCGCTCGAGTTCACCACCGCGCAGGGGCTGACGGTCACCGTCGAAGAGGGCACCTTCCTCGAGCCGACGCTGCTCACCCTGACGCCGGCAGAGATCGGCTCGGGCCCGACCGAAACGCCGGCCGGCTTCACCGTGCTCACCGAGTTCGTCCTCGACCTCGGTGGTGCGGTTGCCCAGAAGGCGCTGCAGATCACCTATGACGGCCTGCCGGCCGGTGACGGCGAGCTGCTACTCAATCAACTGATGCGGGCGGGCGACACCCAGGGGTGGATGGCGGTCGACCGCCTGGTGCGGATACCCGGCTCGGGAGCGGCGACCACCGCCCCGTGGTTGGGCGACGCGGCTCCCGACAAGGCCGGATCCCACGGCTTCGAGACCATCGAAACTCCGTGGGGCCCCGCCCGCGTGCCGGTCGTGGACAAGGCTGGATCGGCACCCAAACAAGCGGGCGGCTTCCTGCCCGGATCGGCCTTGCCCGGTCGGTACCAGCTGATCGAATCGGACTTCCCGTTGGGTTTCCTTTCGGTGCCGTTCGTGCGTGGCCTCGAGCTCGCGATCCACAACGAAAACACCCGCATGTTGACGGTGATCAACGCCTCGATCGAGCGGCTGCTCGCCTACGATGCGGTGTGGATCCCGACCTGGCTTGGCCAGTCGGCGCGGCTGCGCATCGAAGATCTCGCCACCGGCTGGAGTCTGTTCGACGACATCCTGCCCCCACCCAGCTCGCCCGGCGGCGTGGTGACTCTCGATCCCGACCTCTATAGGGACGGCATACCGCCGCTGCCGATCGCCGGCTCGCCCCTGCGTTTCGCCCTGATCGAGGTCTCGAACGGTCCCAAACGCGAGGTGCTGCCCGGGGTGAGTGCCGAGCTCATCGGGTCCACCCTCACACTGACCGGCGAGGACGGGTCGGGGTTCCCGGGCGGGGCAGTGCGCCTCGTCGCGCTCGAAGGAGCGGCGTCCACGACATCGGACACGGTCGCAAGCGACGGCAGCTTCGTGCTGACCCGCGGCGGCGTCGATCCCGGCGACCGACTGGTGTTGGCGATCGGTGGAGTGGTCGCCGCGGCCGAGCCGATCGAGCTGGTGTTCAACCAGGCCGTTGGTGGTGGGGGAGCGGGAATTCGGGTGCGGTCGACCGGTTGTGCCGCGCCCGGCGAAAGCGGCTGGGTCGCCGCCACGGTCGAGCCGGTTGGCACCTGGAGTCGGGTCCGCCTCGTGCCCGAGCCGAGTTGGGATACCAGCGCCGACCTCCATCTCTGTCTCCTGCCGACCCTCGTGGACGGTGGCGGTACGTCGTGGGATCGCCTCCTCGATCTGCCGTTCGAGGTCGAAAAGAGCACCGTCCTCGGCACCATGGCGGGGATTCCCAACGTCCGCGACATGGCCCGCATGGGTGCGTGGATGTTCCTCGCCGCGGACGGCCAAGGCCTCGCCATCGTCGACGTCTCGAACCCGGCCGCGCCGAGGAGTGTGGTCGAGTCCGGTGGAGAGCCGGTGACCTGGCCGTTGCCCTACGGCGACGCGGTGCGCGGCGTCGCCACCGATCCTCACGGCCGAGTCATCATCGCGGGCGGCGGCAACGCTCTGCCGGGTGTCCTGTGGGCATTCGACCCTCTCGCCCTCGATCCAGCCGCGGCCGCGACCGCCCACGAGATCGGTGACAGCGATGAGAAGTACGCCCCGTTCCGGGGCTCGACCATGATCTCCGACCGGCTCCTTCCGGACCCCGGCACTCAGCTGCCCGAGGGTCAGCCGCGCCGGGTCACCGTGCTCTCGGACGACGACACCACCTCCTGGGCGGCCGGGACGACACCCGCTTCCGTTTCCTTCTCGGTCGTTTCGACGCCGATCGGGGGCACCGGTGAGCTGCGCCTGAGCGTGGCTGGGCCGGACGGCACACCCGAGGCGCCGGTGACGCTACGCAACGCCAGCCGCGGTCGTTTCGTCCGCGTCGACGCCGGCTTGGCGGGCCAGTACCAGCTCGAGATCACCGCTCTTCCGGGCGACCGGATCGAGCTGCTGCGCAACCGCCGCAGCATCGCCTACGTTTCGCTGGCCGGCGTCGGCGTTGCCGTCGCCGACGTCAACGGCTTCTGGCACAGTGACAACGAGCCCGGCGGCGCGTATGCCTCGACGGTGCTCGGCTACTACACGGGCTGGGACGGTGAAAACGAGACCGCGTCGCTGTCCCTGTGTGACCAGCCGGTCTCGGACCTCGGTGCAGCCCTGCTCGACATCGAGCCGATGTTCGATCCGCGTGGGGTGAATGCCGAAGGCGGTGACCGGGCACATCCGCATCCGCTCTCGATCGCCGGTCTGGTTGGTTTCCGCGGCGTGGTCGTCCTCGAAAGCGACCCCAACGACGTCGGCGAGATCACCTCTCTCGGCGACCTCTGCGCCGATGTCGCGGGCAGCCGCCAGGTGGCGGCGTTCGAGGTGTTGGTCGACTACCCCCGCGATGACGACCGCAACGGCTTCCTCGATGCCAAGGAGCGCGAGCTCGACACGGTGTTGGTTGCCCATCGCCGTGCCGGCCTGCTGGTCTTTGATCTCACCGAGCGGCGCGACGGTTACATGGTGGCGCGGGTGCCGCTGCCGGCTGGCGCGTTCGCTTCCAACCTCGGCGTCGATCGGGTCCGAGGTCTGGTCTACGTCACCGGCCTCGACGGCAAGATCTACGTCGTCGACCCCTTCGGTCGTGCTGGAGCCACTCCGGCCGCCCGCATCGAGCTGATCGACAGCGACCGCAACGGTCTCGACGACCGCATCGTCGAAACCATCGAGCTCGGTGCCGGGGTGCGCAACGCCCCGGTGCTGCTCGCCCCCGAGCTTGGCCTCGCGTGGGCCGGTGGGCTCGACAGTGGCCTGACCGCGGTGGCGGTCGGCAGCCCTCGCCTGACGGCGGTTGCCCAGGCGGCCGATGGCCGCTGGCGCAATGTCGATGCCCTCGCGCCACTCGGCGTGCCCAACCGCACCGAGGATCCCCTGGCGGCGAGCTTCCGAGTGGCTGCTGCGCTGCCGGGTGCGGCCGGCCTGAGCTTCAAGCTTGCCGTCGAAGCCCGTGGCCCCGGCGGGGTGGTGATCGATGGCGCCGGCGATCCGGCGCAGTTGCCTGGTTTGCCGCCGACGGCACTCGCGGGCAGCGAAAGCCTGGTCCTGCGCCGCCAGGCGAGCAACGCCTGGGAGGAGGGCTACCAGCTCTACCTCTCCGACGAGGTCGTCGCCGTCGCCGACCTGCGCGCCGCCAAGGACTACCAGCGCACCGCCGCGGAGAACGAACAGTGCGAGCGCTGCGTGCGCTCGGAGGTGGGCGTCGGCGCGCAGGCCAAGGAGCTGCTCTCGAGCGACATCATCGCCGTCGGCACCGACGCGAACAGTGCCCTCGGTGCCCTCTACCGCCCGGTTGGAGCGCCCGCCGAGCCCTCGGCGCGGCTGGCCAACCTCCTGCTCGAGATCCCCTCGGTGCGTTGGGACATCTCACCGTCGCTGCGCCAAGAGCCGCTGCGCAACCCCAGCCTCGGCTCGGGGGAAGTAGCGCCGGGCACGCTGCTGCACTCGGGTGAGTTTACGCATGACGTCACCGACCTCTTCGTCAAGGGTGTCGGCATCGACTTCGCGTTCACCCGCAGCTACCGCAATCAGACGGTCGGTTCGGGGCCGCTCGGGCCGGGGTGGGATCACGGCTACCGCATCCGCCTGCGTGAGTTGCCGAATGGGGATGTCGAGCTCTACGACGGTCGCGGTCGGCGGGAGACCTTCGAGGATCGTGGTCCCGACGGAACCGGGGACGGGCAATACCAGGCGCCGGACGGGCGATTTGCCGAATTGATCAAGAGCACGGCCGGATATCGCCTAGTCGAGAGCAACCACACGACCTTCCGCTTCGACACTCACGGTCGGCTCGTGACGATCGAAGACCCGCTCAGGACCACCAAGGAGCGTGGTAACACGATCCGCTTCGTCTACGACGCGAAGTCGCGCCTGGTCGATGTCGTCGATGACCTCGATCGTGGCTATCGCTTGACCTACGATGACCAGGGGCGGCTGGCGACGGTCACCGACTTCGGCGGTCGCGAGGTAGCCTTCAGTTACGACCCGGCCGGCAGGCTGACCTCGGCGCGCTCGCCACGGGTCACCACCGGGCATTCGTCATTCCCCGACGGGATCACCACCGGCTTCGACTACGCAGCGGCGGGCTCCGGGGACCTCGCCACGCGCCTCGCTCGCCGCGACAACCTCACCGCGCTGCGCGAGGGCCGCGGGCTGACGTGGCTCGAAATCGGCTGGGGCAATGACGAGGGCGGTCGCGACGAGGCCGTGGGCACCCAGACCTGGGGTGGCTTCCCGCTGTCAGTCGCGTACGACTGGAGTGGTCGGGAGACGGTCGTCACGGACCGCCGCCAGAACGCTTGGCGGGCCCTCCACAACGCAACCGGTCAGCCGTTGCAGTATCACGTCCCGACCGAGCTTGGGGCGACCGCGGTGACGAGCTCGACCTACGATGCCGAGGGACTCTTGCTGCAAGCCAGTATGCCGCTCGGTCGGACCGCGCAGTTCGAATACGACCGTTCCGCCGGCCGTCGAGCTGCCGGGAACCTGCTTCGTTCCACGGTCGTTCCGGATGTTCGTGGTTCGAACGGCTCGTCGCCGTCTTTGATCTCCACCTTCGAGTACGACAGTCGGACGAACCGCGTGACCAGGAGTGTCTCTCCCCGTGGAACGATCACCGAGATCGACCGCGATGAGTGGGGGCAGGCGATCGTGTCTCGTGAGGCCGTCGGAACGCCTGCGGCTAGCACCACGACCAACGAATATGACATCCGCGGACGACTCCTGCGGATCACCGACGGGCGCGGGCGGGTGACGGAACACCGCTACTTCGCCGAGGGGATCGGGCGCGGTTACCTCGAGCTGACAACCATCGACCCAGGGGGGCTTGGCTTGTCGACGCGGCTGGAGACCGATACACGAGGCAACGTCACGGCGAGCATCGATCCCCGTGGGGTCCGCCACGAGAGCCTCTACAACGAGCTCGACTGGCTGGTCGAGGTGAGGTCGGCGACGACCGGATCGAGCGACGGTGCGCCGGCGCTTGGCCACTCCACAGCGTTCCTCTACGACGCGGCCGGCCAACGAATCGAAGCTCGCATCCCCTACGGTGACGGCTCCTCCTTTACGCGTACCACCACCACGTACGGCATCCTCGGGGAGGCGACATCGGCCTCTCGCGAAGTCGAACCAGGTGGATCTTTGGTTTCGACGAGCTTCGAGTACGACGCCAACTTCAACCGGACCACCAGCTCAGATCCGGAGGGCCACGTGACCTCTACCGCGTACGGTCCGCGCAACCTTCCAGTGTCTGTAACCGGGGCGCATGGCTCGGCATTTGCCGCGACCGAGTACCTCAGCTACGACCTCGAAGGATCGGTGGTGTCGCGGATGAACCCCCGGGGCTACCTGACGACCGTGGGCTACGATGGTTACGGCCGCGTGGCACGGACGACGGATGCCATTGGCACGGTCACGCGGACCGCCTACGACAATGCCGGCAGTCCAACCGGCACCTCCACCACAGATGCGGGAGAGGTCTTGCTGGCCAGCTCGCGCACGACCTATGACGCAGCCGGCAGAGCGATCGAAGAGGCGAGCTCGTGGTGGGGGCCGGGCGACGCTGCTCCTATCGAGGTCGTCGCACGTACTGAGCACGACGCGGTGGGCAACGTCATCCGCCGAATCGATCCGAAGAACCGGGTGACGAGCTTCGAATACGACGGGGCACATCGCCGCGTGGCGACACTCGACCCGGCCGGGAACCGGACCGAGCTGACCCTCAATGCTGCGGGGCTGGCAACCGAAGTGCGGATCATCGAGGTCCTGCCGGAAGGCGGCACGGCGACAGTGTCGATGTCCACCTCGTACGACGCGCTTGGCCGCGGTGTGGAGATGCGCGATCAGTTGGGGAACACGACGCGTAGTGCCTACGACGCTCGCGGGAATGCGATACGGGTGGAGGATGCGGAGGGCTTCGAAACCACCCAGACCTTCGATGGTCTCGATCGAGTGACGAGCATCACCCGTCCTGCCGGAATCCGGATCGAATATGAGTACGATGAGGACTCGCGCACGACGGCCTATCGCGACGCGTTGGGCAACGAGACCCGCTGGGAGTACGACGATCTCCACCGCGTGAGCGCGGTGCACTACCCGGATGCCACCAGCAAGACCTTCGGTCACGATGCGGCCGGCAATGTGGTGTCGATCCTCGATCCTCTTGGGCGGACGATCGCGCAGAGTTTCGACCCCATGAATCGTCTATCGGCTCGTTCGGTGACGCCGGCTGAGGGAGAGGCCCTGGTGGGGCCGAACAGCGAGAGCTTCGGCTACGACGGTCTCGGCCGTCTGACGTCGGCTACGTCCGGCGGCGTGACGTCCGCGCTCGAGTACGACTCGCTCTCGCGGCTGGTTGCCGAGACCACTTCCGGCCGACGGATCTCGTACACCCTCGACGAGCTCGGCAATCCCGTAGCCCTGGCGTATCCTTCGGGTCATGAGCTTCCGGTCTCATACGACGCGCTCAATCGACCGACGGCAGTTGGTGAGGCGATGAGCTACACGTACCAGGGGCCGGGCCTGGTGTCGGGTCGCAGTTGGGGCAATGGCGCCGTCGGATCGACCGGCTACGATCAGGCCCGGCGACCGACATCGATGAGTGTGACGGCAGGCGGCTTCGGCGCGTTCGGAGAGCAGATCGCGTGGAGCCCGCGTGGGCTCAAGAGTGCGATGTCGCGCACGGACTTGAACGGTCGTGGCCTTGCCCTCGCCAACGATCCGGCGGGACGGCTGGTTGCGGCAGCCCGTGTTGCGTCGCCTGCAGAGCAGGTGCCGAACAACAGCGCGGCACCCGTCAGCCTCCTTGCGGGCAGCGAAGAGCGGTATGGCTTCAGCTACGACTCCGCCGAGAATCTCGTCGAACGCCGAGAGGCTCGAGCGGCGATCGAGGCCGCCACAGCGCTGCCGGTCGACGGCTCGGGACGCAACCGTCCGGGGGCGGTAGGTGATGAGGCACTGTCCTGGGACGCGAACGGCAACCTCGTCGGTCGCATCGGGCAAACGTTGATCTACGACTTCCGCGATCGCCTGACCGAAGTGCGAGGGACTGCAGGCGAGCTGGTCGCGAGCTACACCTATGACGCCTTCAACCGGCGGGTCAGCCGCACGGTTGGAGGTGAGACACGCCAGACCGCGTGGAGCGGCTGGCGGCCGGTCGAAGAGTACGTCGGCGGGCAGCTGGCCGAGCGCCGGACCTACGGGCTCGGGATCGACGAGCTGGTGCGGGTCGAGGCGGACCTGACCGGTGACGGCCAGCTCGACACCGAGTGGACGCCAGTCTACGACTCTTCGGGCAACGTTGCGGTCGTCCTCGGGGAGGATGGCCGGGTCCTCGAACGCTATGAGCACGGTCCCTACGGGGACCGGAAGGTCTTCGTCGATCTCACCCCGCCCCGAGTCGAGCAGGTGCGCGTGGTGGGCGGTCAGATCTGGCTCGAAGTCTCGGAAGAGGTGTCGGCTGAGGCGCTGGGGGCGGCATGGCAAGGTGGGGCCCTGCGCGTGGCAGGGGCGGTGGGCGAGTTGCCGCTCTCGATCGCGTCGGTCACCCAGCCGATCGACGACGGGCCCCAGCGCGGTCGGCGAGTCGTCCTCACCCTCGCCGAGGAGCCGGTCGAGAGCACCAGCCTCACGCTGACCGTCGAACCGGCGGCGCTGCGCGACTTCTTCGGCAATGTCCCGCCTGGGGCCGGCACGTGGACGTTCGAGTGGCCGGCAGGCGATGTGGTGGTGCAGGATGCCACCGCCCCGCGGGTCGAACGAGTGGTGGTGCGAGCCGGGCGCCTCGAGCTGATGCTCAGCGAAGAAGGGGATCTCGGGTCGGCGGCCGCGGCGATCGCGGTGACCGGTGTGACACCGGCCTGGGAGCTGCTCGAGGATCGCTACACCCTGCGCACCGAGGCGGCACTGGTGCCTGGCGCGTACCAGCTTTCGATCGGCACCGAAGCACTCGACCTCGCCGGTCTCGGCCTGGCGCAGAGCTTCGTGCTGGGAGTGGAGATTGGAGCTGCGGATCAGATCGTCTGGGAGGCACCGGACCCACGAGAGGTGGAGGCGTCGGCAGTCGGCAACCGCTTCGCGTTCCATGGTCGCGAGCTCGACGGCGAGACCGGCCTCGTCTACTTCCGCAACCGCTACTACGCGCCCGACATGGGCCGATTCGTCAGCGCCGATCCGCTGGGCTACGTCGACGGGCCGAGCATGTACGTGTTTGGCGGAAACGGGCCCGTGGATCGTGGGGATCCGCTGGGGTTGTATGAGGAGGATGTCCACAACTACCTCACGGCGTATTTGGCCCTCCACGCTGGATTCACATTCGAGGAAGCGACAGCGATAGGAGTAGAGACCTTCAGGCTCGATCTAGACGGCCGATCGGCAATTGTGCAGGGCGGCCCACCCCTTCCCAATGGCGACATGATGCGCGCCTTCCACTTTGTTTCCTGGGACCGCATTTCCGAGCTCAGGGACCGTGCCTTCGAGGGCATCGGCGTGGGCTCGCTGAATGCCCGTACGCTCGGGGAGTTCTTGCACGCCCTTGAAGACACCTACGCGCACCAAGACGGAGAGCTCGTCCGCGGGTTCGGGGCGTATCACCAGGGGCCGATCCCCGTCTTGATCGATGTCGGTCACGGCGCTCAGGGCCACAAACCTGACTTCACGTGGGAACGACCGCATTTGGTGCTCGAAGCTGCGAGGGAGGTGTACCGATTCCTCGTTGCCGCTTGCGGGCGGTATCGCGGAGAGAGGTGTGACTCGGCTGAGTTCGGCAGCCTGACTGGGACCATTTGGCGATTCGCAGTCGCCAAACCGCCGATGTTCCTCGAGATGTTCGCCGGAGTACCGCTGGTCCCGAGCGTGAGGGATTACTCGGAGAAGATCAGGATTCTCCATAGAAATTTCGTCCTGACGCCGGACGAGCGTTCTGAGCGCGAGAGGAAGGTGAGAGAATACGACGCCTTCTTGGCCCGCCGCCAGGCTAGAGTAGAGCGGCACGGCGGCCGGGGCGTCAAGTGACCAAGCGGGGGTGTCTGCGTGCCGCTCTCGGTATGGCGCTCGCCGCTACTATCCTCGGAGCCGTAGTACACGCTGGGCGGTTCGAACACCTCGGCGGAGGTTGGTACTTGAAGCACCCTCTAACGGCGCTGCCGTGGCTGAGCTACTACCCTCAAGACACCCTGGTTCGGCGGGATGGGCTTCGGCTGACAACCGTGCTTCGGGGTGTCCTCCGCTCGGAGCCG
>CAZRFU010000055.1:0-1702 GCA_964599475.1 uncultured Thermoanaerobaculia bacterium | reverse complement strand
CCGAGGACTGCATGCATGTCTACCTCAGCCTTGGGCAGTCGGACTTCGACCCGGGAGATGCTGTGGTCTGCAGGGACAGGAGTCCACTTGCCCTTGGTCTTCACGAGTGGGAGAACTGGGAATTGTCCGGAGAGGGTCTTTGCCGGATCATTGAGTGCTCCAATGGCGAATCGCGCGCCGAGACGTGTCTTCCGCGCCAGTACCTCGTCGACGTAGGCACCGGTACGCGCTCGTACGTTCCACCACCGGTACTTCGCGCCCAAACCGAGGCCATCTTGCACGAGTTTGGGGTGGCTGAGGTTCGTTGCTGTCAGGACGAGTCCTGGACGCCTCGGGTGTGGGAAGGGTATTGAGTTGTCCTGTCCGTTTGTCCGCGAATACCTTGGGCACCGATTTCGTCGCCCGCTTTTTGCGATTTGTCCTGTCCGTTTGTCCGCGAATACTTCGGGCACCGATTTCGTGGCCCGTTTTTCGCGAGTTCTGCCGATCTCGGGCCGGTGACCCGTTCGGAAGATCGCGATCGGGGCGAGGAATCGTCGTCGAGACGCCGATTTCGTGCCCGCGATGGCGGCGGCGGACGGGCTCGGCACACCTCGGGTGCGGACAGCGTCTCGCAGCTGCCCTCGTCGGCTGATCGGGTGAGTAGGCGGTAGCGGATCACGGCGGAAACCAGTAGCCCGCGAGCAGCCCGTCCCATTCGTCGACGAAGATCGGCTGCTTCCTGGGATTCGGTCGCGTGCCGGACCAGGCGTGAGCCGGGGTGAGGCCGTCGAGATGCTGGTGGGGACGGACGTGGTTGTACCAGGTGCGGATCGAATCCAGATCCTGTGGTCCGCAGAAACTCCGTCCCCCCCCCCACCTCCTCCCTGGGGCGTCAGAGCACTTTTTGCGACGTGTCGGATGACGGTGGCGGTGCCTGCTTCTTCAGGCGAGGAGGCGCCGAGATCGGCCCGATCGGCGGGGGATCGGCGGGTGCTGGGAGGCGATCGGAGGCCGAATGGGGGCTACTCTGCGATGACAAGGCGCACTTTCGCCGTGGCGACCTGCTGGTCGGCGTTGCGTTGATGGCTTGTGGGTCGGTCGAGGGCCGATTCGGCTGGTTTGGGCTCGAGCGGCGGCTACGATGCCGGTGAGGGTCTCGCCCGGATCATTGGGTGGCGCGGTGGGAAGCAGCCGATGGGGAAGGGGATCTTTTCGATAGGGATGCCTTGTTTGAGCAACTCGGCGGCCTGGCGGAAGGCGGCCTTGAACACGCGGTAGGCGTGCCTGAGGCGGATGAAGGTCTCACCTTCGGCATGGACCAGCGGCGCGGAAGTCGAGACCCGCGGCGTCTTGGGCGTCGAGAGTGGGTTCTGGGCCTCGATTGCCTTGGCGCCGAGCGGTGGGCGGTCGCCCCGCTCAGTCTTGGCCGCGGCTTCGATCGCCTGGGCCATTTCGCGGACCTTGGCCTGCTGCTCGGCTCCCGACAGATCGGACCAGCAGGGCAGAGGTGCGAGCTTGAGCTCGGTCTGGCGGGTCCAGTCCTTGCGGCGGGGCTTCTTGCCCTGTTTCCTCAGCTCTCGGGCCTTCATTCGGTCGTACCAGACGCCTTTGATCACTCGGCCGAACATCGCAGCCCGAGCAAAGTGCAGCCCCGGCCAGTGCAGCACCTTTGCGACCAGGCCTTCCTTGACCCCCTGACCCAGCAGGTAAGCCATCCGCT
>CAZRFU010000054.1:18880-36939 GCA_964599475.1 uncultured Thermoanaerobaculia bacterium | reverse complement strand
AAATCCTCACGTACAGCACAGGTACGCTCCGGTTTCGCTCGCTCCGGGCCGACCGAGCCAGGTTTCGCCGCTCGGAGTCGCTGACCGAGCTCGACCGCCAAGTCCATGGTGTGATGCCGACAGAGCCGCCGTCGGCCACGATCGGGCGAGTGGAATGGCGGGCTGGCGTGGCATCATCGAGCGCGTTCGCCTGTGGTCGGTTCTCCGGGACGGCCGAGGCGCGAGTTATCCGCGCGGTAGACATACTGCGCGTATAATCTCCGTCGATGTCGTGGAGCCGCCTCCCTCCGGCCGTTCAGGCGCTGCACGCGGAGTTGCTGCAGCTGGCACTCACGGATGCCGCCATGCGTGCGGATCTCGGGCTGCGCGGTGGCACGATCGTCTCGAAGGAGATCAGAGGCAGGCGGTATCTCTATCTGCAGCGGACTTGGGGAGGGCGCAACCACCAGCACTACCTGGGGCCTGAGTCGGCCGAGCTGGGAGCCTGGGTCGAGCGGCTCGAAGCCGCCCGCGACGGCCTCAGCGCCGATCGCCGACGCCAGCAGGAGCTCTGCGCGATGCTCGGCGCCGGCGGAGCCTGGCGTGAAAGCGCAGCGGTGATCCGCGTGCTGGAAATACTCGCTGAAGGCGGCTTCTTCGGGCAGGGAGGAGTGCTGGTCGGCACCGTCGCCTTCGCCGCGCAGGCGACCATGCTGGGGATCAGACTTCCGGATCACATGGCCCGCACGGAAGATGTCGACGCTGCGCACGACCGGACTCTGGCGCTGGCGCTCGTGCCCGACCCCCCCGCGGCGGACCTCGGCAAGGCCCTGGTCGACTCCCCGCTTGGTTTTCTGCCGGTGCCGGAGCTCGATCCGCGCCAGCCGAGCACGTCGTTCAAGGTGCGTGGTCGGCAGCTGCGGGTCGACTTCTTGACCCCGTCCAAGGGCCACCGCGCCACGTCGACCCCAGTGCTCTTGCCGCATCTCGGCGTCGCGGCTCAGCCGCTGCCGTTCCTCGACTACCTGATCGAGGGGGCGGTGCAGACCGTGGCGATCGGTCCGTCGGCTGTGTTGCTCAACGTCCCCGACCCGGCCCGCAGCGCCTGGCACAAGCTCTGGACCGTCGGCCAACGGCCCGTCTCCCAGGCAACCAAGGCCAACAAGGACCTGATGCAGGCCACCGCACTGTTCGAAGTCCTGCTCGAAGACCGCCCCGGTGACCTGGCCATCGCCTGGCGGGCCCTCGCCACCCGGAAGACGCGGCGCCGCGAGGTCGAGCAGGGCCTTGCGCGGCTGCCGGCCGAGCTTCGGGCTCGAATCGACGAAGTCGTCTCCGCGGGTGTTTGACACCCATCGGTCGTCCTTGCGCGTAACGGAAGCTAAAGTTGCCGAATCTTGCGTTAGCGGCAATAATGGCGAGCATTATGCCGGGCAAGAGCGCGCCGCCCCATCCAGCCGTGAACCGACTCCTCCAAGAGCTCGGGCAGAACCTTCGTCTGGCGCGACTCCGGCGCGGTCTTTCGATGGAGTTACTCGCCGAGCGCGCGGGCCTGTCGCGTCCTACGCTGCGAGCAGTCGAGCGCGGCGACTCGGCGGTGACTCTGGGCTCCTATGCCAACGTGCTGCACAGCCTGGGCCTCCACGCGGATCTGGCGCTCGTCGGTCGTGATGACGAGCTTGGTCGCAAGTTGCAGGATGCCGGTCTGCCAACGCGGCGCCGCGCGCGCAAGACCAAGGCTACGCCGTGAGCAGCCAACGCGTCGTCGAAGTCGTCGCCGACTGGGTAGGGCTCGGTGGCCCCGTGCTGATGGGGCACCTGACTGCAACCAAGAGTCGCGGTAAGGAGGTCTTTGCGTTCGAGTACGACCAGGAGTGGCTTGCATCCCCCGCGCGCCAGCAGATCGATCCCACCCTTGCGCTCTACCGCGGACCGCAATACCCGGCTCGAGGTCGTGACAACTTCGGGTTGTGTCTCGATTCTGCACCGGATCGCTGGGGTCGCGTCCTGATGCGGCGCAGGGAAGCCCAGCAGGCTCGCTCCGAGGGCCGCCCTGAACGCACGCTGCTCGAATCGGACTATCTGCTGGGAGTCCACGACCGGCATCGCATCGGGGGGCTGCGCTTCCGGATGGGGGGGCGCTTTGTCGACGACACCGACGACAGGGCATCACCTCCCTGGACGTCGCTTCGCGAGCTCGAACATGCGAGTCTGCAACTCGAGCGGCAAGGCGTTGAAGAGGACCCCGAGTATTCCCGGTGGCTGCGGATGTTGGTCGCCCCAGGTGGCTCCCTCGGCGGCGCACGCCCGAAGGCCAGTGTGCGCGACGACCTCGACCGGCTGTGGATCGCCAAGTTCCCGAGTCGGCAGGATGACGACGACGTGGGAGCGTGGGAGTTGGTCACGCACGAGTTGGCGGCTCGGGCGGGCGTGATCGTCCCTGAAGCCCAGATCCGCCGCTTTGGCAGTCCGCGGCGCCATCACACCTACCTCAGCCGACGCTTTGACCGCCCCGACGGCGGTGGACGCCTTCACTTTGCCTCGGCGATGACCCTGCTGGACCGAGTCGATGGAGAAGGTGCCGACGACGGGGTCAGCTACCTCGAGCTCGCGGAGCTGCTGATGCGCGCCGGCTCGACCACCGCAGCCGATCTCGAGCAGCTCTGGCGTCGTATCGTGTTCTTCATCGCGGTGTCGAACACCGACGACCATCTGCGCAACCACGGCTTCATGCTCCAGCCGTCCGGCTGGGCACTCGCTCCGGCCTACGACGTCAATCCAAATCCCCACGGGACCGGGTTGGCGCTCAACATTTCCGAGACCGACAACGCCCTCGACCTCAACTTGGCGCTGTCGGTGGCGTCCGTGTTTCGCGTCCACGCAAGACGCGCATCGGAAATCGCCGAGGAAGTCACCACGGCGGTATCGGGGTGGCGAGGGGTGGCGGCCGAGGTTGGTCTTTCGCCGTCGGCCCTCGATCGCATGAGAGCCGCCTTCCGAGTCGTCGAACGGGCCGGATAGCGAGCTGCGGTAGACTGCCGCGCGATGCCCGCTGAGATGACGGTGCCGCTGCCCGGACCTGGACTCTCGATCGGCGACCCTCGGCCGGTCGCCTGCGCTGCGTGCCGTGGGAGTTCCGGCTAGGTGGATAAGAAGAACCTCACCGAAACGGACATCCGCACCAAGTTCATCACGCCGGCGATCACCGGTCCGAACGGGTCGAAGTGGAACGTGATGACGCAGCTGCTGGAGGAGCACTACTTCACCCGGGGCCGGGTGATCGTGCGCGGCAAGACGACGGCGAGGGGCAAGGCCAACAAGGCGGACTACATCCTGCTCTACAAGCCGAACCTGCCGCTCGCGGTGGTCGAGGCCAAGGACAACACCCACGCGGTCGGGGCTGGAATGCAGCAGGCGCTCGCCTATGCCGAGGCTCTCGACCTGCCGTTTGCCTACAGCTCCAATGGTGACGCTTTCCTCGAACACGACCTCTCTACGAGGACGCCGCCTGACCCATGCCGAACGTCTCCAATCTGGTCAAGACCATCCAGGACATCATGCGCAAGGACGCCGGCACCTACGGCGACGCCCAGCGCCTCGAACAACTCGGGTGGATGTTCTTCCTCAAGATCTTCGACGACCGCGAGCGCGAGTTGGACCTGATCCGCGACCACTACCGCTCGCCGCTGCCGCCACACCTGCGCTGGTGCAACTGGGCCAAGGACGAGGAGGGCATCACCGGCGATGCGCTGCTCGACTTCGTCAACAACACCCTTCTGCCCAAGCTCAAGACCCTCTCCGGCGGCGGCGACAAGATCTCCGCGCTCATCCGCATGGCGTTCGAAGACGCCAACAACTACATGAAGAACGGCACGTTGATGCGCCAGGTGATCAACAAGATCAACGGCATCGACTTCAACGCTTCCGACGATCGCCACATGTTCGGCGACATCTACGAGAAGCTGCTCAAGGATCTGCAGTCGGCCGGCAACGCCGGCGAGTTCTACACCCCGCGTGCCGTCACCCAGTTCATCGTCGAACAGGTCGATCCGCGCCTCGGCGAAACCATCCTCGACCCCGCCTGCGGCACCGGCGGCTTCCTCGTCTGTGCGATCGAACATCTGCGTAAGCAGGCGAAAACTGAAGAGCACGAACGCGCCATCCAGGAGTGCTTCGCCGGGATCGAGAAGAAACACCTTCCGCACGTCCTGTGCATGACCAACCTGCTGCTGCACGGCATCGACGAGCCGAGCAACGTGCGCCACGACAACACCCTGGCCCGCCCGCTGCGAGATTGGGGTCCGAAGGAACGGGTCGACGTGATCGTCACCAACCCGCCCTTCGGCGGCATGGAAGAGGATGGCATCGAGGCGAACTTTCCCGCCGACTTTCGCACCCGCGAAACCGCCGACCTGTTCCTGGTCCTGATCATGAAGCTGCTCAAACCCGGCGGCCGCGCCGGGCTGGTGCTGCCGGACGGCACCCTCTTCGGCGAAGGCGTCAAGACCCGGATCAAAGAAGCGTTGCTCGCGGACTGCAACCTCCACACCATCGTTCGCTTGCCCAACGGCGTCTTCAACCCATACACCGGCATCCGCACCAACCTGCTCTTCTTCACCAAAGGTGCACCCACCCAAGCCGTCTGGTACTACGAGCACCCCTATCCGCCCGGCGCCAAGAGCTACAACAAGGGCAAACCGATCCGGATCGAGGAGTTCGAGGCCGAACGCGCCTGGTGGGGTCAAGAGTCGGACGGATTCCAGGCGAGAGTCCAAAACGAACAGGCCTGGCGCGTGTCGATCGACACGATCAAGGACGGCGGCTACAACCTCGACCTCAAGAACCCCCACAGCGCCGACACCGGCCCGGGTGACGTCGACACGCTGCTGCCGGAGTACCTGGAGTTGCTCGACAAGATCGCCAAAACCCGCGCCGAGTTGAAAGCACAACTACACGAGGCCCTGACTCGGTGACCTCCGTGAGCGCCGAAGGCGCACCCGAAGGGAGCCCACGGCAACGCCCTGGGTTTCGACCCCGCAGATCTGTCACAGCCCTGGAAGGGCGGCCAAAATCATGTCTCAATCCCTCGCCAGTCTTCACGTGCACCTGGTCTTCAGCACCAAGAACCGCGACCCGGCCATTTCCGAGGCGATCCGGGAGAGCCTCCACGCCTACATGGCAACCGTCCTCCAGAACCTCGGTTGTGCTCCCGTGCTCATCAACTCTGTGGAGGACCACGTCCACTTGCTCTTCGACCTGGGGCGAACCGTCGCCGTCAGCAAGGTCGTCGAGGATGTCAAGAAGGCCTCATCCAAGTGGATCAAGACCCAAGGTCCCGAGTTCCGGGTCTTCGCCTGGCAGGCCGGCTACGGTGCGTTCGCCGTCTCCGAGTCCAACGTCGAAGCCGTGCGGCGGTACATCGCCGACCAGCGCGAGCACCATCGCAAGATCAGTTTCCAGGAGGAGTACCGGCGGTTCCTGGAACGGCACCGGATCGCTTTCGACGAACGGTATCTGTGGGATTGAGCGAGGCGTTGCCCTTTGAACCCAGGGCGTTGCCCTGGGCTCCCTTGGTTTGCCCCTTCGGGGCGCCGGAATTCGCCGGCGGTGTCCCGCTCGGCCCGGCGCCTTCGACCGCCAGCGGAAACAACCGCCTGGGTGAGGTTGCCGGTTTGGACGACGCCACAACCGGCGGGATCCGAAGCGCCGAAGGCGCGGCCCACGTGAGCCCAGGGCAACGCCCTGGGTTTGAGCGAAGCCGAAGAACCCGAGCCCTGAAAGGGCGAACCAACGTATGAACGTCAACACGTTCTTCGAAAGGTTCGACCGATTCGCCGACGCGCCCGATGCGCCGGCGAGAATCCGGGCCATTGGGTCGCCCTTTCAGGGCTCCAGGCCGGGTGGGATTGAGGCTTCACCCGCGTCGTTCCCCATACCCAGGGCGTTGCCCTGGGCTCCCTTAGGGTGCCCCTTCGGGGCGCCGGAATTGGCCGGCGATGTCCCGCTCAGCCTCGTGTCTTCGAACGCGAGCGGCGACCGCTGCACGGGCAAGGTGGCCGGTCTGGGCAAGACCAAAACCGGCGCGCTCCGAAGCGCCGAAGGCGCGGCCTACGTGAGCCCAGGGCAACGCCCTGGGTTGGAATGTCGCCCAACACCCCAAGCCCTGAAAGGGCGACCCAACGCATGAACGCGGAGACGTTCTTCCAGCATTTCGACGAACTCGCCGGGGTACCGGATGCCGTGGCGAGAATGCGCGAACTCGTCCTTCGCTTGGCCTTCGCCGGAGCCTTCTCGGGCGAACCCGCCATGGGAGGGGCGGTACCGGCTGGATGGGAGCTTCGGACGATCGAATCGCTTGCAACCTCCATTACACCTGGATTCGCCTGTTCGAAGAGCCACCAACAGGAGGATGGGTACGTTCACCTGCGGACCCACAATGTCTCGACCACGGGTAACCTCAACTTCGACCTCTTGGTTCGGATCGACCCGCGAATGGTCGATCCCAAGAAGGCCACTCTCAGAAGAGGGGACGTGCTGTTCAACAATACAAACAGCCAGGAGCTCGTCGGCAAATCCTGCCTGGTCGATCGCGACTACAACTACGGGTTTAGTAACCACATCACGCGAGTGCGCCTGAGAGAGGGCGTCTTGCCTGGCTTCCTTGTCTTCTATTTGACTCTTCTCCGCAACAGCGGGCACTTCGCTCGAATCTGCACGCGCTGGATCAATCAGGCTGCGGTCAATGCTCAGGCCTTGAAGGCGCAGACGATCCCCCTCCCACCCCTCGCCGAGCAGAAGCGCATCGTGGCGAAGGTGGACGAGTTGATGGCGTTGTGTGATCGGCTGGAGCAACAACAGCAGGAGCGCGAGACCCGCCACGCCGCCCTCGCCCGCGCCTCCCTGGCCCGCTTCGCCGACGCCCCCACCCCGGCCAACCTCGAGTTCCTCTTCCACAAGTCCTACGACATCACCCCCGCCGACCTGCGCAAGACCATCCTCACCCTCGCCGTCCAAGGCAAACTCGCGCGCAGGGAAGCGGAGCCGCCGGTCGGCGCGCTGGGGACGATACTGGCCGAGGCCTCGCTGAACGGCGTGTCGAAGGGCCCGACCTCGGACAGCACGGCCACCGAGATTCTCAGGATTAGCGCAGGTACGTCTCGCGGAGACTTCTTCGTCGATGAGGAGGACTTCAAGTTCGTCGACCTGACCGACGACGAGGTCGAGAGATTTCGTTTGGCCCCCGGCGACCTTTTGGCTTGCCGATTTAACGGAAACCTCCACTATGTAGGGCGGTTCTCCTACTACCGCGGGGGAGCGGGGCGCGTTCAGGTCAACCCTGACAAGCTGATCCGGTTTCGGGTCGATAGCGCACACTGCCCGCGTTACGTCTGCTTCGCAATGAACGCAGAACCCACCCGGAGGGCCATTGAGGCAATGTGCGCTACGACAGCGGGCAACATCGGCCTAAGTGCCGGACGACTCAAGACTGTCGAACTTCCGCTCCCACCGCTCCATGAACAGCGAGAGATCGTAGCGAAGGTGGACGACCTAATGAAGCTCGTCGACCTGCTGCAAGACCAGGTCGTCGACGCGCAGCGAGCTGGGAGCGACCTACTGTCAGCGGTTGTCGCCGATCTGGCCCGCGAGACCTTGACATGACGACACGAGCACCAATTCCGTTCGATCACGAAGCCACGCTCGAGGAGCTCGCGGGTATTGGCAAGAACCGCCGCTTTGACCAAGTGGTGGACGACGAGGAGTCCGACGAAATCCAGGTCGTCTGTCGCAGAGGGGGAGAAGAGATACCGCTCGCGAAGCCGAGCAGGGCGTTCTATTTCGGCGACCGCAATCTCTACGAGCAGGAGGCGAGTCGGTTTGACCAGGGCGTTAGGGCGAGGATCCTGAATGCCGACCGGTTCCCTCGGAACGTCCGGACGTTTGAGGAACTCACGAGGGCATGCGGCAGGGGCTTCGTAGTTCCGTTCGTTGGTGCCGGGATGTCGAAGAGTGCGGGCTGCCCGGAATGGCGAGAGTACCTCCTGGGGTTGTCCGAGGCTGCGAGGCTCGATCGGGCCGCTATAAAAGGCCGCCTCGACCGTGGCGACTACGAAGGCGTGACCGACGACCTAGTGTCAAAGCTGGGTGAGCCCCGATTCAACCGCGACTTCGAGCGAGATTTCAAGACTCCCGACGAAATCGAGGGTGCGGTGAGATGGCTGCCGCGACTCTTCGACAACTGCTGCATTACGACCAACTTCGACCGTGTTCTCGAAACCGCCTACAAGAGTGAGGACCGCCCGTTTACGGAGAAGGTCAACGGGCGGGGCCAAGTTGGCGCGTTCTTCAGAGCAATACCTGCCGGCGAGCGCTATCTGCTCAAACTCCATGGAAACCTCGACAACGCAACCGAGCGGGTGCTCACCCGCGCCGAGTACGACGCCGCCTACGGCGGCGACGGGGATATTCACTTCGAACAGCAGCTACCCAAGCACCTCAAGCGGCTGTACCTGAGCTACAGCTTCCTCTTCCTCGGCTGCAGTCTATCGGCCGACCGAACGATACAGACCTTCATGAAGGTGGCTCAGGGCGAGGGCTCGGACAATCTGCCACACCACTACGCACTCCTACCCTGTCCCGACGATCGGGACAGGGAAGACGCCATCGAACAGCGCCTAGCCGATGCCCACATCACACCTCTTTGGTACCCGGAAGGTGAGCACCAACACGTCGAGGACATTCTCGCGCTGCTGGAGGGCTGAACCACGTCCCATGAGCGGCTTGATAACGACTACTCCGAGGAGTGAATGCTGATGGGCATAGCTGTGCCTCGTTTGACCTCGCAGGACATTCTACGGATCCTCATCGCGTCCCCTGGCGACCTCCGGGAAGAACGCCAGGCAATTCGGCATCTCGCGGAGGAGATCAACCACATCTGGTCCGACTACTTTTCCCTCCGACTTCGGGTCATCATGTGGGAGGACGATACCTTTCCCGCCATCGGCAGCGATCCTCAGGCAGTGGTAAATACGCAAGTGGGGGATGACTACGAGGTGTTTCTTGGAATGTTCGGCGAGCGCCTCGGGCAACCCACCCCACGGGCTGCCTCAGGGACGATCGAAGAGTTCGATCGAGCCTATGAGCGCTACCGACTTACTCGCCAGCCCCAGATAATGTTCTATTTTCGGAACGCTGCGACAGTGCCGCAGGAAGTCGAGAACTTTCGACAGCGCATTGGCGACCTCGGCGTCTACTACGCGACATTCCAAGACATGAGGGAGTTCACCGCCCGCGCAAGGTTCGGCTTGTCCAGGCTCATTCAGCACGTTGAAACACGTCGTGCCAGTTCGAGACAGGCGCTTATCGCTGCCCCAGACGCTCCCATCGCCAGCGCCAGTGCTGCGTTCGATGCAGCAACAACCAACATGGTGAAAGTGCGTGCCCTCGCCGGTGAAATGGCCGAAGAAATGCGCTCGGTGAACAGCCACGTCCAGAGAGCCGCTCAAGATCTCAAGGCCCTTAGTCGGCCCGGCTTGCGCAAGCCCAAGGGAGGCCTTTCGAGTGTCCAGGCAAGACTCGCCGCCCGGTTCGACCTAAACGCGGATCGCATGGGCTCTCGCTCGCGGCTTGTCGCCTCCGCCCACGACGCGGCACTTGAGGATCTGAGCCGTGCGATTCTCACTTTGGTTCCGGCGCCGGAACTGCGGAGCTTCCTGCTTTCCCAGCTAGGTCCCACCTGCCGAAACCTGGATGATCTCGCCGGATCCATCGAGCAAGCTCAGTCCGGCCTGGGTGCGTACCGGGAAGCCATGAAGGACCACCCATCTGATTCAGATGGCCTCCGCAAGGCCCGAGAACGGGTGCGCTCCGTCTTCGACTTTCTGCATAGAGACCTCGAGGGGATGGTCCGGACGACGAGAAGTATCGCTGCCTCTCTGCGGCAACAGGAAACCCACCTCCGCGAGTATCCATGAACCCGTAGCTTCTTTGCCTGCAGTCGTCGCTTTTCCGGCACAAAGCCGTGTCTTTAAGCTGGGAACAGACGCCACGGTGACGTGGGATCGGGAGGATTGATGGCAACGTTCACCGGCACTGCGGACGAATTCAAGCGCTACGTCGGACCGCGCTTGCGCAACCTCGTCCAACAGATCACCAAGAGCCACAAGGCGACGGTGGGCGCGTGCGAGCACTGTGGCGACGGGGGAACCCTGGAGGCGGCGCACATCCACGGTCGTGGCCGCAACCAGATCATCGCGGAGCTGCTCGCTCGTCGCTCGGCGGATGAGGTTGTGAGCCTGGAACTGGGCGAGTTCGAGGCGCGTTTCCGCAGCGAGCATGAACCGGTCGAGAAGGCCATCCTGATCCTTTGCCAGCCCTGCCACACTCGTTACGACAACCTCGGACGGCGCGCTGGGGGAGAGAAGGCGCGAACAACCCAGAGGACTGGAGAGATCCTGCCGATCACCCTGGATCCGCCGGGTCCTGAGGACTTCAAGCGCAAGCTCCTCGCCACGCAGAACGCGGAAGTCCTGGTGTACTACGCGGATGGTCGGATAGACCGCCGCCCGTGGAAGGCACAGAAGTTCACCGTGACCTCCAACGTGATCGGCAACCTTCGAACCAGGCCCGAGTTTCGGCAAGGCAAGTGGCAGGCGGAGGGGATCGTCAAAGTTCACGCCCGGGTCGTCGACGGCGATGGCTAGCGCCTGATCGCGTCGCCTTCCTCCGGCGGCAGCACCACGAGGAGGTGCGCGCGCAACGCGCACCCTGGGGCGCTCCCGCGGCCCGTACACCAGAACGCTCGGCGCATCCTGGGCCCTCCCGCGGCCAACACCCGAACCTGCGGTGTACCCTCCGCCGGATCCCGAATCGCTACACTCTGCCGGCCATGATTCCCGCCTGGCTTGCACCCAAAGCTCCCAAGTCGCTGATGGCCCAGGCCGCCCGGCTCCTGGAGGGCGGCCGGGTCGAGCAGCTCACCTGGTTTCGTGGCGCGATGACGGCGCGAGTGATCGCTCCCAACGGGCGCAGCTTCGAAACGACCTTGGTCGGACGAGCCGAGGCGCTCGACTCGAGCCGTTGCTCGTGTACACCCGGAGCATCGTCGGCTTTGTGTGTGCACCGCGCGGCGCTGATCCTCGAGCTCGTGGGTCGTGGCGGAGCGCAAGCGCCTCTGTGGCCGGGTCTGCGGTTCGAGGCTTCGCCGTGGCGGCAGATCTCCGAGGTGCTCGAAGGGGCCGGCGCAGGTCGGGCGCTGAGCCGGCCGACGCAATCTGGGGCCCTCGAGCTGGTGGTCGAGGGTCAGGTGCTCGCCGGCTGGAAGGGTGATCTGCCGCTGCTCAGGGCGCTGCCGACATCGGGCTGGGCGGACTGGGTGCGGGAACAGCGCCCGGTGGCGATGCGGCGCCTGCGAGACCTGGCCCTGACCGCCGACGAACGCGAGCTGCTGCGCCTGGGGCGCAAGACGTACCAGCTGCAGCAGGAGGACGCGCCCACCTGGTGGCTGGCCGCATGGCTGTTCGACGAGGTGGAGTGTGGCCGCGCCGCCGTGCGCGCCGAGGTTGGTGACGGCAATCTGCGGGTGGTGGTCGCGCTCGACGGCGGCGAAGTCTGGCTCGCATTGCTCGGTGCGGCGGTGGACCGGCTGGAGCATCGCTGCCCGGGCCTCCTCGCGGCCTGGGGACTTCCGGTGGCGGCGGCGAGGGCCAGCGCGCGGTTGCGGTTGCAGGTGGTAGATGGCGCGCTCGAGTTTCGGCCGGTGGTCGTGCTCGACGATGGCGACACCGCAGAGGTCATCAGCGACGACATCGGTGCGATCAAGGGACGCCTGTGTGTGGTCCATGGCCGCCGGGAGGTGTTCCCGGTCGAGGTCTGCTCGCGACCGTTCCGGGTCGCCGAGGCGGCTCCCCAGACCCTCTTCGACTCGACTCCACTCGGATCGGCGCTCGGCTTCCCGCTCGACCGCCCTACCGTCGTCCCGGCTGCCGAAGCCGGCCGTTTCCTCGCCCGCTTCGCCGAGGAGCTCGCGAGCTGGCCGCTGGTGCTGCGGCCGGTGCTGTTGGATCAACCACCGCAGCCTCCCGACCGCGCACGGCTCGAGCTCGAGCTGATCGACGGCGGGCTCGCAGCGCGGATCACCCTCGGAGTTGGTGCCGACTGGGTCGAGGCGCCGGCGGTGGCCCGGGCCCGCCGGGCCGACGAAGGATTGATGCTTCTCGGCAGGACCGTGATCGACCCGACGGCTGCGGAATGGGGCTGGCTCGATCGGCTTTCCTGGCGCCCTGACGGCGCCGTGCACCTGACACCGATCGAGGCCTGTCGTCTCGTCCACCAGATGCCGGAGCAACTCGAGCTGGCGGGAGAGCCCGAGGCGATCGCCGCGTTCGAGCGGCTTTCGACGCTGACCGCGGAAACCGGCCCGCCGGATGCGGAGGTGCTCGGTCTGTCGCTGTACGACTTCCAGGCCGAAGGCTATCGCTGGCTGTGGAACCTGTGGCGGTACGGCGTGGGAGGCCTGCTCGCCGACGACATGGGCCTCGGCAAGACCCACCAGGCGCTGGCACTGGTCGCCGCGGTGTGGGCCGGCGCGCGCCCCAGGCCGCGGATCCTGATCGTGGCGCCGGCCTCGGTAGTGCCGCACTGGGCGTCCAAGATCGGCAAGCTGCTCCCCGAGGTGCCGGTGATCGAACGTGCGGGCGCGGCCCGCAGTCGCGCGGCAGGGATCGTGCTCCTCAGCTACGGCGTCGCCCGCAACGACGCCGAGCAGCTGGCGGCGGTTTCGAAGGCGGAAGCGGAAGAGGCAAGTCGGCCGGGATTCGATCTCATCATCTTCGACGAAGCCCACGTGCTCAAGAATCCGAGCTCACAGACCCATCGCGAGCTCGCGAAGATCCCGGCGCGAGTCGCGATCGGCCTGACCGGTACGCCGATCGAAAACAGCGTTTCGGATCTGGCGTCGCTGCTGAGCCTGGTCGCGCCTGGATATCTCCCGCCGCCGGCCGCGTTCGATCGTCTCTACGGCGAGCCGATCGCGGCAGGCGATGCCGGCGCTCGGGCCGCTTTGGCCCGGCTGGTGCGGCCGCTGGTGGTGCGCCGCACCAAGGCAGAGGTTCTCGAGGGATTGCCGCCCAAGATCGAGGACCGTCGCACCTGTCGCTTGACTGTCGAACAGCGTGGTCTCTATCAGGCGTTGCTCGCGAGCGACCCCGAGCTCTTCCGTGAGCTCGGCGGGTCCGGCCCGATTCGCTACCTCCACGTCTTCGCGCTGCTGCAGCGGTTGAAGATGCTCTGCGATCACCCGGATCTCCTCGATCCCGAAGGCTCACCGCCCACCGATCGATCGTCGGGCAAGTGGGAGCTGCTGCTCGAGATCCTCGACGAGGCGATGGCCAGTGGCCTGAAGGTCGTCGTGTTCAGCCAGTACTTGCGGATGCTCGATCGCATCGGCGCCCATCTGGCGAGCCGCGGCATCGCTTTTGCCGAGATCCGGGGCGCCACGCGCGACCGCGCCCGGCCGGTGCGGCGCTTCCAGGAGGATCCCGGCTGTCGGGTTTTCCTTGCGAGCCTTGGGGCAGGCGGGGTCGGCATCGACCTGACGGCGGCCTCGGTGGTGATCCACTACGACCGCTGGTGGCATCGCGCCAAAGAAGACCAGGCCACCGATCGCGTGCACCGCATCGGCCAGCAGCGCGGCGTGCAGGTCTTCACCTTCGTCACCGAGGACACTGTCGAGGAACGCATCGACCACATCATCGCGCGCAAGGCCGAGCTCGCCGCCGATCTGCTGCCGGAAGATGGTGCCGGAGACCTGGTCGAGCGGCTCGGCCGCGAAGAGTTGCGTGAGGTATTGGGCCTCAGGGATCGGGGGTAGGGGTTCGGGGTTCGGCCGGGATACGCTCATCAGAGACGGCTCGGAGGTTTGCCGGTGGGATTCGTCGAAGCGATCAGCGAGGTCTCTCGACTGGCCGAGGCTGGTCGAGGCCTATGCGATTGGGGGAGCGGTTGCTGCCGCGGCGTACCTCGAGGCGTCTGAGACCGAGGATTTGGATGTCTTCGTGATCGTGCCTGCGCAGGGTGCGATCGTCGAGTTGCATGGGGTCCCGGTGCAGCTGCTTGGTCCCGACGCCCTGGCGGAGGACGGAATCCGGACGGCCATCCTCCACCAACTGGGCTCGCAGAAGATACCGATCCTGCCGCCCGAGCATCTCGCCGCGCTGGCGCTCGATTTGGGCCGAGCCAAGGACTGGCGTCGGCTCTTGGACTTTCTGGAGTGGCCGGGGTTCGACCACGATCGGTTCCACCACCTCGTCGCCCAGCAGGCGAGGGACGCCCTCGGGTATGATCCGCCGGTGCTGGCCACTGCGACGGCTCCCCGCGAGCCGGTCATCCGAGAACGAAGCGAACACCCGATCTCTCGGCGCGACATCGATCCGAACGCGCTGAAGGTTCTGTATCGGCTTCATCAAGCAGGCTTCCTCGCCTATATGGTGGGAGGGAGTGTGCGCGACTTGATGCTCGGGCGCACGCCCAAAGACTACGACGTCGGCACCAATGCCCGGCCCAACGAAGTGCGACGGGTGTTTCGCAACTCGCGCATCATCGGCCGGCGCTTTCGCCTGGTGCACGTCCTGTTCTCGGGTGACGTGGTCGAAGTGTCGACGTTCCGGCGCGAGCCTGATCCGGACGAGCAGGACCGTGACGAAGGCGAGCTCCTGGTGACGTCGGACAACACCTTCGGCACACCGGAGCAGGATGCCTTCCGGCGCGACTTCACCATCAACGCGCTGTTCTACGACATCTCGGACTTTTCGGTGGTCGACTACACCGGCGGTCTCGACGATCTCGACTCCAAGATCGTGCGGGTGATCGGCGACCCCGACGTCCGCTTCCTCGAAGACCCGGTGCGCATGATGCGGGCCTGTGAGTTCGCCGGTCGCCTGGGCTTCGGCATCGACCCGGCCACTCAGGAGGCGATCGGCCGCCATCGCCTCGAGCTGAGCAAGGCGTCTCCCGCACGACTGACCGAGGAGCTGCTGTCGTTGTTGCGGTGTCGCCGGTCAGGGGCGTCTGCGCAGTGGATGCTCGAGCTGGGCTTGCTCGATGTTCTCGTCCCCGAGATCCACGCGATGCTCGCAGGCCGCGTCGGCTCGGACTTCTCGCGGCTGCTGCCGGCGATCGACCGTGCCGTCGCCGGCGGTGACGAGCTTTCCGACGCCACCCTCCTGGCGGCAATCCTGGTGCCGCAGATCTACGCCCGCCGCGACCAGAGGGAGCGCCGCATCGGTCGGCCCCTGTCGCGCGGCGAGGTGCGCGCGATCGTGATCGAAGAGACGGCGCCGTTCGCGTTGCGCTTCGCCCTCTCGAAGGCGCGCTCCGAGCGTATGATCGATGCGCTCGTGACCTTCCAGCGCATGTGTGAGCCGGACCTTCCGGCCAAGGTGCGGCTGCGTTCGGTGCGCCATCCCTCCTTCGCCGATGCTCTCGCTCTGGTCCAGATCCTGGTCGATGCGACCGGCGAGGGCCAGGAGCTGCTCGACCTGTGGCGGGAGACCGAGCAGAATGCCCGGCAGCTCGGGGCGCGGGACGACAGCGACGAGCCGAGCTCCGCGCCGGGGCGACGCCGCCGCCGACGTCGGCGTCGCTGAAGGAGATGGCCACCGCGCTCGCGGTCCGCTACAACTCCACTTCCAGCCCGGTGATGCGTCGAAAGGCCTCCCGGTAGCGCTCCAGGGTAGCGTGGACTACGGAGGTCGGCAGGGGCGGAGGGGCAGACAGGTGATCCCA
The DNA here is from genome assembly GCA_964599475.1 of uncultured Thermoanaerobaculia bacterium. Classification (GTDB taxonomy): domain Bacteria; phylum Acidobacteriota; class Thermoanaerobaculia; order Multivoradales; family CAZRFU01; genus CAZRFU01. Next base: position 21,180 of record CAZRFU010000054.1, on the reverse strand, counting down.
GCCCGAAGCGTCGAGCCAATCCCGCACGGGTTGCTTGTCGAAGGACACTGGCTCGCGCCCGGGCTGCCAGGACGCGGCGTCCCAGAATCGCGAGGAGTCGGGGGTCAAGACCTCGTCGACCAGGTGCAGGCGTCGATCGATCCAGCCGATCTCGAACTTGGTATCGGCGAGCAGCAGCCCACGAGCCGCTGCGATGTGGTGGGCACGGCGGTAGACCCCCAGGGTGATGTCGCGCATGCGTCCGGCAAGCTCGCCGCCGAGGGCGCGGGCCATCACCTCGAAGGAGACGTTTTCGTCGTGACCGGTGTCGGCTTTGGTGGCCGGCGTGAAGATCGGATCGGCGAGGCGTTCGGCGCGGCGCAACCCGGGGGAGAGCCGCTCGCCGCAGACGGTGCCGGCCGCTTGGTATTCCTTCCAGCCGCTGCCGGCCAGGTAGCCGCGGGCCACACACTCGAACGGGATCACTTCGGCCTTGCGCACCAGCGCGGTGCGCCCCTCCAGCATCGCACGGTGGCGCTGGATCTCGGCGGGCATCTCGTCGACCCGGGTGGCGACGAGGTGGTTCGGGACCAGATCGGCGATGCGCTCGAACCACCAGCACGACAGCTGATGCAGGATCTTTCCCTTGCCCGGGATCGCCGGCGACAGCACGTGGTCGTAGGCCGAAATGCGGTCACAGGCGACGAACAACACCAACTCGCCGAGATCGTAGACGTCGCGAACCTTGCCGCGCCGAGGTGGCGGCAGGCCGGGAAGATCGGTGCGTTCGACCGCGGTGGGCATCGTCAGCCTCCAGTGACTCGACGGGTGTAGTCGCGATCGATGGTCTCGAGCAGCGATCCCGACTCGAGCGGCAGTGGTCGCAGATCGGCCGGCTGCCATTCGCCCCCATCGCGGATTTCGTAGACGGCCAGCGGATCGAGACCCTTGAGGGCGACCACCCCGAGCTTGCGGAACGCGACTGCGACCTCGCGGTCGCCGTCCCGCACCGCCGCCACGATGTAGGAGTTGGCTCCCGAGGTGGCACGCTGGGGGCGGCCGATTCCGGGCTCGCGCGAGAGGCGGTCGAGGAAGGCGCCGGTGCCGACGATGCCTTCGTTGACGAGATGGCCGTTGGCGTTGAGGTAGGCGTGGAATCGGCGGGCCTGCTCGCCTTTGTCGATGAGGTCGGCGCGAGAATCGATCAGTGGGGCGAAGAAGCGCCGCACCAGGTCCTCGGAGTAACCGCGGGTCACCAGCAGGGTTTGGATCTCCTGGATCTCCCGCGTCGCCTTGCCGGTGGTCAAACGCGACAGCTCGACGACGCCGTGGCCGAAAAACTCGTAGCGGTCGGGCGCCCCGGGCCGGTCGCCCTCGATCGGCAGCAGCCGGTAATGCCCGTAGTTCAGGCCGATCCGCATGCCCTGGTCGAAGGGGAACCCTTCTGCCAGCGCTTCTTGATACGCGCGCTGGATCAACACCGCCGTCGCCAGGATTCTTCCGGCCTCGCGGGCGGAGTAGAAGGCCCCGTCGCCGAGGTACTTCTCGAGCTTCAGGCGGTGGATCCGGGCGATGGTGTTGACGCGGCGCTGGAAGGAGAACATCGCCCGAAAGGAGCGATCCTGCGCCTCACTGCCGGAACGGCGCAGGCGCGAGACGATTTGGGAGAACTCGGTGAGATCGTAGATCAGGCCGAAGCGGTCGACTTGAGGGTCGACCACCCAGGGGCTGGCGAAATCGAGTGGGCGGGTGGTGGGCGAGACCTCGACCCACGACGGACCTGCCCAGGTGCGGTTGAGGCTGCGCTCCCGAAACGCCAGGCGGCCGCTCGAGGGTTCGCGCTGTACCTGCACGAGGAGCCGCCTCAAGCCGTGGAAGAGCTCGTACTCCTTGAGCTTGACCAGGAGGCTCTCCCACACGCTCACCTGCTGCGGACCCAACAGCTCGTTCGAGTCGTAGGTCGGCAGGGTCGCCAGGAAGGAGAGGTAGCCGGGGCGCTTGAGCAGCTCCCGCGGCTCGGGCGTCCGCGCTCCCAGCAGGTGACGAACGGCGGCCTGCAGCTGGCTCTCGCGCCTGAGGGCGTGGCCGTGCCAATCATGCAGTCGAGCGAGGCGGAAGGTGTAGTCTTTGGCATCGAGCGAGAGGTAGTGGGCGAAGTACGGGCCGAGCTCGGCGAGATCCGGGCTGATGTGGTCCTCGCTGAAGATCAGCACGTTGTCGCGCATGCGTGCGAGCAAGGCGGGGAAGATGTCTTGCTCGGCCTCGTCGGTTTCCGAAGCGAGTCGATGCGAAACGTCGTAGGTCATCGCCACGACGCGGTC
>CAZRFU010000054.1:0-18870 GCA_964599475.1 uncultured Thermoanaerobaculia bacterium | reverse complement strand
ACCGGAAGAGGATCTGGTACTTGATCGACCCCCCGTGGGCCTTGCCGGTGGCTGCGTCGAGGCGCACCATCCGCTTGGGCGTTTCCTTGAGCCAGCGCGCGACCTCGAGGGAGTGGCCGAGCCAAAAGATCCCCGGGAACTGCCGGCCGTAGGACGACGAGGTCATGTTCTCCGTGATGCGCTGGAGCAGGGCTCGATAGCGCTCCCACAACGCCTCGACCTCGCGGCGATCGCCGCTCTGGCGGTTGATCACCGCGAGTTGCGCGATCTCTTCCGCCTGGAGGTAAGCCTGCAGAGCCTTGTTGAGCTCCTCGAGCCCGTCGCTTGCCAGCACCGGAAAACCGACGATCGGCGTGGCGCTTTCGTCCCCCAGGTAGATCCGCTGAGGCAACGGCAGGATCAAGTCGGCATTGGGGACGAGACGGAAGATCTCCTCGGGCTCGGGGCACAGGAAGTTCAAGGGCCCCTTGAGTACCCGTGCCAACTGTGCGACCGAAGCGAGCGAGTCCATGACCGAGGTGGGAAAATATCACCTGCGGTGACCGCTGCTGTTGCCCATGTACAATCGTCGCGGCCGGCTACGACGCCGCGCGTCGGATTTCAAACCCCACCAATACTGCTCGAGGAGGAGCTCATGCCGAATGGGATCGTCGCGGTGCCACCCCCGCGCAACGAAGAGGTCCGTGCGTACGCGCCCGGGTCAGCCGAACGAGCATCACTCAAGCATCGCCTCGATTCGATGTTGGCGGAGGTGATCGAGGTACCGGCGATCATCGGCGGGCGGGAGGTCCGCACCGGGGACGTGGCCGAAGCCGTGTGCCCGCACGATCATCGCCACGTCCTGGCGCGGTACCACCAGGTTGGTGCGCAGGAGGTTGCGGAGGCGGTGACGGCGAGTCAGGAGGCCTGGCGTGAATGGTCCGAGCTGCCGTGGGAGGAACGCGCGGCAGTGTTCCTCAAGGCGGCCGAGCTCCTGGCCGGCCCGTGGCGCGATACCCTCAACGCAGCGACCATGCTCAATCAGAGCAAGAACGTGTTCCAGGCCGAGATCGACTCGGCGTGTGAGCTGATCGACTTCTGGCGCTTCAATCCCTTCTACCAGCAGCAGATCTACGCCGACCAGCCGCGGTCAGCGCCGGGAATCTGGGACCGCGTCGAGTACCGTTCGCTCGAGGGCTTCGTCTTTGCGGTCACCCCGTTCAACTTCACCTCGATCGCGGGGAATCTGCCCACCGCACCGGCCCTGATGGGCAACGTGGTGTTGTGGAAGCCGGCGTCGACGGCGATCCTCTCGGGGTACTACATCGTCAAGTTGCTGGAAGAGGCCGGACTTCCCCCCGGAGTGATCAACTTCCTCCCGGGCCGGGGCAGTGCCGTCGGCGATCCGGTCTTGGCCCGGCCGGAGTTGGCGGGAATCCACTTCACCGGGTCCACCGGGGTGTTCAACGGCATGTGGGCCACGGTCGGCTCGAACGTCGGCGCCTACCGCTCCTACCCGCGGCTGGTCGGAGAAACCGGTGGCAAGGACTTCATCTTCGCCGACGCCTCTGCCGAGGTCGAGGCGCTGGTGACGGCGTTGCTGCGCGGCGCCTTCGAGTACCAGGGCCAGAAGTGCTCCGCGGCGTCGCGGGCCTACGTCCCGGCTTCGTTGTGGCCGGCGGTGCAGAAGCTTCTGGGCGAGCGTCTCGCCGAGGTGCGGATGGGCTCGCCGCTCGACTTCCGCAACTTCATGTGTGCGGTGATCGATCGGGCCTCGTTCAAGACCCAGGCCGACGCGATCGCCGAAGCACGCGCCAGTGCCGATGCCGAAGTGGTCTTCGGCGGGGGAGTCGACGACAGCACCGGCTACTTCGTCGAGCCCACCGTGATCCGTGCCACGGATCCGCACTTCCGCACCATGAAGGAGGAGCTCTTCGGGCCTGTGCTTTCGGTGTTCGTTTACGCCGACGACCGCCTCGACCAGGCGCTCGAGCTGTGCGACAGCTCGACGCCCTACGCCCTGACGGGAGCTATCTTCGGGCGTGATCGGCGTCAATTGGTCAAGCTCGCCAACCGTTTGCGCCACGCCGCCGGGAACTTCTACCTGAACGACAAGCCCACGGGGGCGGTGGTCGGCCAGCAGCCCTTCGGCGGCGGCCGCGCCTCGGGGACCAACGACAAGGCGGGCTCGGCGGTCAACCTGCTGCGCTGGACCTCGCAGCGCGCAATCAAGGAGAACTTCGTGCCTCCGCGGCACCACGCCTATCCCCACATGGGCGAGGCATGAGCCCGAGCCCTGCGACCCACCTGGGAGTCGATGCCCGCTGGTGTGGACGCCCGCGGCGTCTCGAACCGGGTGGTGCCGAGGTCGAGTGGCCGGCCCCAGGCGAGGCCGGGGTGGACGCCGAAGGACTGGTTCATGGCGGATTCACCTTCGGGGTCGCCGACTACGCTGCGATGCTCGCGGTCAACGATCCGTTGGTCGTGCTGCTCGCGAGCGAGGTCACGTTTCCGGCGCCGGTGGCGGTCGGCGACCTGGTGATCGCGCGGGCAACGGTGGAGGAGGAAGCGGGGCGGCGACGCCGAGTTCGCTGCGTGGCCACCGTTGGCGCCACCGTGGTGCTCGAGGGCTACTTCGACTGTGTGATCGCGAGGGAACACCCCCTCGCCCGACGCAAGGGAGCGAGTCCATGAGCACAGGTGCACCCCACGGGGGGATGTTGGTGGCCCGGGCGCTTGCGGCCCACGGTGTCGAGACGGTCTTCACCCTCTGCGGCGGGCACATCTCGCCGATCCTGGTGGGGGCCAAACAGCTCGGCATCCGCGTCGTCGACGTGCGCCATGAGGTCAATGCGGCGTTTGCCGCCGATGCCACGTCACGGGTCACGGGGCTCCCGGGTGTGGCGATCGTCACCGCCGGACCGGGCGTGACCAACACCATCACCGCGGTCAAGAACGCCGCGCTGGCGCAGTCGCCGCTGGTCTTGATCGGCGGTGCGACGGCGACGGTGTTGCGCGATCGGGGATCGCTGCAGGACATCGACCAGCTCGAGCTGATCCGACCCCATGTCAAGTGGTCCGCGAGCGCGGCCAAGGTCCGCGACCTTCCCGAGTTGATCGCCAAGGCCTTCGAAGCGGCGCAGCGCGGGGTCCCCGGTCCGGTTTTCCTGGAGGTCCCGGTCGACCTGCTCTACCCGCAGGAGTTGGTCGAATCGTGGTACTCCGCCGGAGGCGGAGGAGGTGGCAAGGACCTCGGGGCGAAGCTCCTCGGCTGGTACCTCGAGGGGCATGTCGCCAGCGTGTTCGGGGGCGCTGCGACCGCCGAGCTCGCTACGCCGCGCCGACCTCGCGTCGAGCTCGCCGAGGCGGGGGCCGTGCGTGCTGCCGTCGACGCCTTGCGCGGTGCCGAGCGACCGGTCGCGGTGATCGGCAGCCAGGTGGTTGCGGACGCCGCCGGCGCGGCCGCGGTTGCTGCCTCGCTGCGGACCCTGGGGGTGCCGGTGTGGCTCTCCGGCATGGCGCGAGGGCTGCTCGGCCCCGAGGACCCGCTGCAGTATCGCCACTCGCGCAAGGAGGCGCTCAAGGAGGCGGATGTCGTGCTCCTGGCCGGCGTGCCGTGTGACTTTCGTCTCGACTACGGCCGTCAGATCTCGAAGCGGGCCATATTGATCTCGGTCAACCGCAGCCGTGGCGATCTGCACCGCAACCGCCGGCCGAACGTCCCGGCACTGGGAGATCCGGCGCAGTTCCTTGCCGAGCTCGCGACGCAACACAGCGGACGCGAGTGGCCCGCGTGGCGCGAGCGTCTGCGGGCCCGCGATCTCACCCGCGAGCAGAAGATCGACACCGACGCAGCGCAGCCTGCCGAAGGTGGGCTCAACCCTTTGGCGGTGTGCCGAGCGCTCGACGCCGCCCTCGCTGACGACAGCGTCCTGGTCGCCGACGGCGGTGACTTCGTCGCCACCGCTTCGTACACCGTTCGCCCACGTGGACCTCTGCGGTGGCTCGACCCTGGGCCGTTCGGCACGCTCGGTGTCGGCGCCGGCTTTGCGCTCGCCACCAAGGTCGCCCAACCGGCCACCGAGGTGTGGTTGCTCTACGGCGACGGATCAGTGGGCTTTTCGCTTTCCGAGTTCGACACCTTTGCGCGCCACCGGCTGGGGGTGATCGCCGTCGTTGGCAACGACGCGGCGTGGATGCAGATCGCCCGCGACCAGGTCGACCTGCTCGGCGACGATGTCGGCTGCACGCTCGCCCGCACCGACTACCATTTGGCCGCCGCCGGGCTGGGCGCGGTCGGGCTGTTGGTGACCAGGATCGAGGAACTGCAGCCGGCACTCGAGCAAGCCAAGGCGCACGCAGCCACCGGCTCGCCGGTGCTGCTCAACGTCCACCTCGGGCGGACCGACTTTCGCAAGGGCTCGCTGTCGATGTGAGGAAGGTGCCGGGGACCAGGTACCTGCGGAGCCGGGTCAGGTCGCAGCGGGTGGCGCAGCATCGGAGCTACCGGCCAAACGGCCCCTGACCGCAACCGCAAGGGCAAGCACCAGGCCGACACCGGCAAGCCACCACGAGCGCCGCCACGGCCCTGCATCGACGGCGATCTCGACCTCGTGCCGTCCCGCCGGGACGGCGACCGCGATGCGATGCAGGTTGGCGATCTCGATGTCGACCCCGACGCCGTCGATGGTGGCGCGGTAGTGGGGAAGCCAGGCGCGCTGCCAGAGGAGGAATGCCGGCTGTGGCGTCGCGACGGTCACCGCCAGCCGATTCGGCTCGACCACGAGTTGCGCCAGGCTCGCCATCACACCCGGTTCGGCGCCCGGCGTCGAGGGGATGGGCGACGCAGCGCCGGCGAGGACCACGCTGCGGCGCGGGTCGAAGTCGGCTGCGGCGAGAAGCTCGATCGCGTGGCGCGGATCGCGCGCGAGAAGACTCTCGGCGACGACGCTGACCTCCGAGGTCGGTTCGTCGATGGCGTAGAGAGTGGTGCCGGCCCCGTACGCCATGTCGGTGGTGACGGGTCGTGCCGGGACCTCACCTTCGAGCGGGCGTGACAGCAGCAGGTACTCGACTCCCCAGGACCGGAGGAGTCGCACGCGAACCGCGTCCGGGGCGTTCTTGACCGCATCTTCGGCCAGCAGAGTCATCCACGACCCGAGTCCCTCGGGGGTCAGGTCGAGCTCGTAGCGCAGGCCGTGCCGCACCCCCGACAGGGGATAGAGCTGTCGCGCCCCACGGATGAACAGCCAGCGCGCGTGGCCATCGGGAGTCGGCGCCGCGATCGAGGCGGGGGTGCCGAAGAGCTCCTGGGAGTCGCCCTGGACGACCCGCGATCCGGCGGGGAGGTGGGCGAGCAGTGGGGACGGCTCGGCGAGGACCTCGCGCGGCAGGGTTGGGAAAGTCGGGGCGAGGAGAATGAGTTGGGTGCCGACGTGCCAGAGGAGCAACAGCACGACCCAGTGGGAGGATCGGCGCCGCAGCAGCCACAGCAGCGCGGTACTCCCCAAGCCCGCGATCGCAGCCAGGAACGCCGTGCCGGCGATTCGCAGTCGTTCGCCGTCGAGGAACTCTGCGGTGGCCCCGGGGGGAGCGAGGCTTCCGACCACCGCGCGCCCCAGACCCGCGCCGGCCAGCCCGAGCCACACCAGCACGAGCAGGACGGCCCATCCACCGACCAGGGGCAAGCCCCGTCGCGCCGAGAGCCCTCGCCCGGCAGCGAGCGCAACGAAGACCGACACCAGCAGCCAGGCCTTGATCGGGAAGCGGGCGGCGTCGAAGATCGGCAGCCGAGCGAGGACCACGACGATCGGATTGAAGGCCCCGAGCGCGAGGAAGAGTCCGGTTGCCCCGAGCAGCCACTCGCGTCGCGGCGTTGCCGCCATTCCGGCGATCACCAAACCGAGCGCGAGGACCCCTGGGAACAGGGTGAAGAAGAACGGCGGGAACCCCTGGTGGTAGGCGAATCCCCAGAATCCACCTCCACCGACCAGGTCGGGCCGACCGAAGACGAACGGCACCACCAGGTCGAGAGCCTGACGGGGATCGAAGCTCGCGAGCAGTCTCGAACCGGTCGAAAAGCCGGCCGAACCGCGCGAGGAGGCTTCCATCGCACGCCAGGTCTCGAGCCACTGCGGGGCGGCCAGGAGGACTCCGGCCAGGATTGCGGCCGCAGCGAGCAGCGGGCGTTCGATCGGTCGGGGTTGCCGGCGGTCGTAGGCGACCTCCAAGATCACTCCGGCGAGCACGATCACAGCGGCGACGATGGGGTCGCCGGCCAGGGCCAGGAGGCTGGTGGCGACGGCGGTCGCGGACAGGCCGCCGGGCCGCCCGGCCAGTGCCAGTCGCACGGATCCCAGCCACGCCGGCGCCAGGGCCACGAACGGCACCAGGTTGGCGAAGGCGAAGTGCGACATCGTCCACCCGCCGGCGACCCACACCGCTGCGGCGAGCCAGCGGGCGTGGCTATCGAGGCCACGCTGGCCGGCAAACCACGCGAACAGGGGGCCGGCCAGGAGCAGGTGCAGCCAGAAATGAGCCATCAAGCCGCGATCGGGCCCGAGCCAGGTACTCAGCACTCTCGTGGGGTAGAGCGGACTCGCGTTGAGGTTGCCGAGCAGGGCCTGGCCGCCGGCGCGGGCGGTGGCGATGAAGGGAGTTTCCCCGGCCGCGACGAGGCGACTGCGCTCGATTTCGAGCGGCAGGTGGATCGAGGCGAGATCCCGCAGATACAGCATCTCGTCGCCGACGATGATCGGCGCGAGGGACGAGAGGATCGGCAGGAGCAGGCCCGCCGCCAGGGCCAAGGCTCGGAAGTGCTGTTTCACGGCCACGTCACCAGTCCTCGCTGATGCAGCTCGCCGCTCGAGTGGAGCTGCACCAAGTCTTGACGCTGGATCTTCGCATTGGCCGTGTGCGGGATGCTCCCGGGCCGCAGCACGACCACCGTGCCGGGTGAGAATCCGAGGTGCTCGCGCACGGTCCGGTTGACGACTCGCACCAACTGCTCCTCGCGCCCGCGGTGTGAGCCGGCGCCCTCGACGAAGATGCCGATCAGCTCACCTTCACCTCGCGGACCCGGCAGACCAACGGCAGCCGATCGGCGCACACCGTCGAGGCGATCGACCAATTCTTCGAGCTCGCGCGGAGCGATGGTCTGGCCGCCGACCGACAGCACGTCCTTGCGCCGTCCCACCACGTACAGCTGATCGTCGCCGTCGAGGTATCCGAGGTCTCCAGTGCGCAGCCATCCGCCCGGCTCCCAGGTGAGGGCCGACGCGGCCGGGTCGTCCACGTAGCCCTCGGCGAGGGCTGGGCTTCGGACCACGACCTCGCCGACGGTCCCGCGGTCGGCTGCGCCGCCACGATCGTCGCGGATGCCGAGCTCGGTCCCCGGAAAGCCCCGGCCGAGCGCTACCTCACCTTTGGCATCGACGAGCAGTGGCGCGCCCGGTGCTCGGGCGGTGACCCCAACCGTGGCTTCGGCGAGACCGTAGCCCGGTTGTACGATGCGCTCGAGCCCGAAGCGCTCCTCGAACGCGGCTATGGTCGAGGCTCTCACGGGTTCCGCGGCGTTGAGCGCGTACCGCAGGGCTCCGAGGTCGAACGAGGCGTGGGCCGGGCTCAGTCGCAGCGCGAGCCGGTAGGCGAAGTCGGGCGCGGCAGTGAAGGTGGCGCGGGTTGTGGCGAGCGTTTCGATCCACCGCCGGATGCCGGTGATACCTGCCGGAGCGAGCTGGAAGGGTATACCCACGACCAAGGGGGTGAGGGTCATCAGGATCAGCCCCATGTCGTGGTGGACCGGCAGCCAGCTCGACAGCACGTCGTCGCAGCCGAGCTCGAAGCCGGTGACCATCTGCCCGATGTTGTCCGCGAGCTGAGCGTGGCTGATCGCCACACCCTTGGGCTCACCGGTGCTCCCCGAGGTGAACTGGATCAGTGCCAGCTCGGCATCACTGGAGGAACGACCCGGCTCGAGTCGGGCGGTGGGGTCCGGGGCGATGGAGATGGCTGCCCCGCCGAGCGATTCAAGGGCGGCGAGGCGGCTGGCCGGAGCAACGATCAATCGGGCTCGCGACCGCTCGGCAAAGCGACGGATCCTTTCGGCGCCGGACTCCGGCGCAATCGGGACCGCCACGGCTCCGAGGTGGAGCAGGCCGAGGAAGGAGCAGACGAGCTCGGACCCGTTCGGGAGTGCGAGAACGACTCGATCTCGCGGCGAAACGCCAGCGCGGCGCAGCTGGTCGGCGGCGGCGGCGATCCCCGCGAGGAGCTCGCGGCCGAGCCAGGGCCGGCCGTCGAGCACGGCGACCGTAGCAGCGCTGCGGCGGCTGAGGCTCGCGGCGATCGACTCGAGCAGGGCGCTCACCGCAGGTCACCCGGACCGCGCCGTGATGCCATCTCGAGCCAGCTCTCGAGGATTGGCCCGAGGGCCAGCCCCAGCTCCGCCAACTCCGATTCGTCGTCCCTCGTGAAGGCGCCGTCGGACTTGTTGAGCAACTGCGCAACGGCCAGGACTCGGCCCTCACGATTGGCGATCGGCAGGCACAGCAGGTTGCGGGTGCGAAAGCCCGAGCGACGATCGTAGGACGGATCAAAGTCGGGATCGGTGTAGGCGTCCGAGACGCTGCGGGGTTGGCCGCTCATCGCAACCTTGCCGGCGATGCCCTTGCCCAACTGCACCACCAGGCGCAGGGGAGCGGCGTCGTCGGTGCTGCCCGCGTAGAGGGACCACAGCTCGCTGCGTCGGTGGTCGACGAGGAAGAGGGTTGCCCGTTCCGCACCCAGCAGGGAACCGATGCGTTTGGTCAGACCATCGAGGACCTGGCGCAACATGCGTTCGAACGTATCGCTCTCCGCGAGCTGGATGACGTCGAGGAAGTTGCGCACCTCCTCGGTGAGCTCGGCCAGAAACGGGCCGAAACGGCTGGCTGGAAGCTGCTCCAGCTGCGACGCCAGCTCTCCCGATCGATAGGTTCGCCCGAGGCTCGTCAGCAGGTGCTCGGTGTTGGCTGCGACGGCCGCGGCGTAGGAGGAAAGCTCGCCGTCCTCGAGGTGGAGGACGCGGTCGGCGATGTCGAGGATGCGATGATCATGGGTGACCAGCAGCACGGTGGCGCGCTGGCGCTGAGCGCACGCTCTCAGCAACTCGGTGATCGACCGGCCGGTGGTGCGGTCGAGGGAGGCGGTGGGCTCGTCGGCGAGGATCAGCCGCGGGTTGGTGACGAGTGCCCGCGCGATCGCCACTCGCTGGCGTTGTCCACCCGAGAGTGTGGCAGGCAACGCATTCAGGTGGCCGTCGAGCTCGACGGCCTTCAGCATCGCCGTCGCGCGGGTGCGTCGATCGGTAGGCGAGAGGTTGCGGTCGAGCGCCAGGGGTACCATCACGTTCTCGACCGCGGTGAGGGAGGCGATCAGGTTGTGCGCCTGGAAGATGTAGCCGATTCCGCGGCGCAAGGCTACCCGGGTGGTGGAGTTGGCGCCGGCGAGCTGGTGCCCTAGGACTTCGAGGGTACCGGTCTGGACGGCCCGAAGGGCGCCCACCAAGGTCAGGAGTGTGGTCTTGCCCGATCCCGAAGGTCCGGTCAACAGGACGATCTCACCGGCGGCGACGTCGAAGTCGAGGTGCTTGAGGACCTCGCGTCCCGGGCCGGCTCCCCGGCCGTGCTCGCCGTAGTGGTGACTGAGCCCGCGGGCACTGATCAAGGATTCGGTCAAAACAGCTCCGCCGGGTCGGCTTGGCGGACCTTCCGCAGCGCCATGGTGGCGGCGAGGCTGCACATCGCAATCGTCAGGATCAGCACCGCAGCACTGCGGCCGGCGCTGAGCTCGACCGGCATTCTCAGGGCTTGGCCGGCGACCGTGTAGGCCAGCTGGGTGAAGACGACACCCGGCACGAAACCCATGGCCGCCAAGAGCACCGCCTGCTGCAGGACGATGCCGCCGACGGCGCCGTCCGAGTATCCCAGCGCCTTGAGCGTCGCGTATTCGGAGAGATGGTCGGAAACGCTCGCAAAGAGGATTTGGTAGACGATGATCGCCCCGACGGCGAAGCCCATCACCAGACCGAAACCGAAGACGTAACCGATCGGTGTCGTCCCCTCCCAGTAGCCGATCTCGCGCCGCGCGAAGCCTTCGCGGGTGAGCACCTCGACGTCACGCTCGAGGTGCGCCTCGAGCGTGGCCCGCAACGGCTCGGGATCCGTTCCCGGGGTCAACTTGATCAGGCCGAGGTCGATCGATCCCTGCGAGCGATGGGGGAAGAGGCGCAGGAAGCCTTCTTCGGAGGTCAACACGTTACCGTCGATGCCGAACGAGCTGCCGAGCTCGAACAGGCCGACGACCTCGACCTGTTTGCCGGCGATCTCCGTCGTCACTTTTTCGCCCCGATCGAAGCTCTCGGCGATCGGCCCGAACTCGAGTCGCGACAGCCGATCGAAGAGGATCGCATCAGGTCGGGTGAGCTTGGCCAAGTGATCGGCGGCGCCCGGCGTGCGCAGCACCACTCGACGCGGATCGGTGCCCACGATCAGCAGGTTGCGGGTGTTGTGTTGCCAGGGATTCTCGAAGTGTTGCTGGTAGGCGTAGAGTGGGGCGACCCACTCGACACCCGCGAGTCCGGCTGCCTGGTAGAGACGTCGACGCGGGAAGGGGTGAGTGATGCCGATGAAGACCGACTGGCGCGACAGCAACACCAGATCGTAGTCCAGTCGCTCCTGGTAGCGCACCGCACTTTCGAGCATCGCGCGACGAAAGCCGAGCTGCATCAGCATCAGGAGTACGGCAAAGGCAACCCCTAGCACGGCCACCAGGAGTCGCCAGGGATCGTGTCGCAGCTGGCGCCAGGCGAGCGAAACGGCCATCGCCGCCTTCAGCCTTCGCCGGCGAGCGTGTCGGCAGGATTCGAAGGCTCAGACGTCGCGTCGCGCCGCACGTCGATCTCGACCTCGACCCGCAGGTTGGTGAGGGCCGCCACCGCCTCGGGGTCGTCGAGCGTGACCTCGACCTCGATGATACGGGCGTCGAGGTCGGCGGAGGGGTCGGCACTGACCACTTCCTGCTGCCGGACCTTGCGCCCGATCTGCGCGACTCTCCCGGTCAGCTTCGAGCCCACGGAAGGTGTCGAGATCCAGGCAGGTTGTCCCAGTCGAATCAAGTCGATCTGGCTCTCCGGAACCTCTGCCACCGCCAACATCGTCGAGGTGTTGGCGATCTCGACGATGCCCTCGGCCCCGACGCGCTCACCGTCGCGAGCAAAGACTTCCAGCACCACACCATCGATCGGCGCGCGGACGTGTGATCGCGCGAGCTCGGCCTGAGCTTGTTCGAGCCGGGCCGCTGCGGTGTCGCGACGGCTCTGGGCCTGGTCGAAGACGGCGCGCGAGGTCACCCCCTGACGCAGCAGATTGCGCGCCCGAGCCAGCTCCTGCTCGGCGTTCGAGACCTCCGCCCGCCACACCTGGACCTCGGCTTCTTCAGTGCCGACACTGTCCATGTGTGCTATCTCTTGGCCGGCTGTGACCTTCGAGCCCTGTTCGACCAGCAGCCTGCCGACGACCACACTCGGGCGCGCCGGGCCGGCGACACGGATCGTCGTCGCCGGCTGGATCCGGCCCAGGCTCACGACACGGGTGGCTTCGACGATGGGCGCGGCCGCGGCGGTGACGGGAGGTTGGTCTCGGGGAGGCTCGCGTTGGAACCACCACAGGCCCAAGCCGCTTGCCGCGAGCACCAGGGCCACCACGACGATCACCAGGATTCTCATGTGCCCCTGGATCCTAGCAGGCTGCTGCAATACTCCCTCGGCACAAGGCGTTTCTCAGCAGCCTGCTAGCAGGCTGGTGAAAAACGCCTTGTGCCGCGATGCGAGCGCCGCGCTGCGTCATGCAAGGAGCCGCGACGCAGGCGATGCGGTGCCATCGTCGAGGAGCGGCGACGCGGCAGGACGCAGTGCGCCGCCGCATCCCGCAGGGAGACAACGAGTTGCGTAGCCAAGCGAAGGCATCGCTCCTCGAGCCCGAGCGTGCTCGGGCAGGCGAGATGCTGCAGCGCGGCGCACGAAACTCGTTGGATCGCGGCCGAGGGAGTATTTCAGCAGCCTGCCAGCAGTTGCGGTGCCACCCGCTGTGGTGCGCCCTGGTCTCATGAAGATTGAAGCCAGCTCGGAACGGCCACCAAGGCAAGGTACCGGGTACTCGCCCGGATCGCGGGTCCCTGTCCCTGGTCCCCGGTCGATGAGCGGCGCTCGACCCTTCATCCCTCGGGCGCCTGGTTGCGCCGTCGCCGAACCTCGAAAGTCCCTTCGAGTGGTTCGCCGATGACCTGTCCTGCGCGCTCGAGGGCGCAGCGCCACGTGCCCGCCGCGGGCTCGCGCCCGGCCGGGTCGAGGTCACTTTCGAGGATGCCGCGAAACTGGATGCCGAGGGGTCCGCCGCGACTGCTGCCGACGAACGTGGCGCGCAGCCTGCCGCCGCCGACCTGGCCTTCGAGGTCGGCTCGGAAGGGCTCGCCGGAGGAGGTCTGGCCGTTCATGGTGCCACGAGCGGAAGTGCCGCGCACGCCGATGCGAAACTCCACCGTCCCGCTCACCGAGCCATCGAACTCACCGACCCAGCGCCCGCGTAGCGGCGAGGCGAGCGACCACCACACCAGGCCGCTGGCGATCAGCGCGACGGCGGCGATCTGCAGGCGCTGCTTCATGGCTGCAATCGTACCGGGATCGTCGGCTTCTGGCTGGGCCACGAGAACAGCAGGCAGGCCGCCCAGATCAGGGAGAAGGCCAGCAGCCGTACCGTGTCGAAGGGCTCGCGGTAGACCAACACCGCCAGCAGGAACTGCAGCGACGGGGCGAGGTACTGCAACATCCCCACCGTCGACAGCGGCAGGCGCCGCGCGGCGTCGGCAAACCACCACAGCGGCACGGCGGTGACGACGCCGGTCAGCGCCAGCAGGACTGCATCGCGCGGCTGCCCCAGCGTGAAGGCGCCGCTGCCTTCGAAGCCGCGCCAGCCGAGAAAGGCCAGGCACAGTGGCGACAGCAGGATGGCCTCGACCGTCAGTCCCACGCCGCCGCCGACACCGACGGTCTTGCGCAGCAACCCGTAGAGGCCAAAGGAGGAGGCGAGGAGCACGGCGATCCACGGAACGGAGCCGGCGCGAACCGTGAGAATCACCACGGCCAAGGCTGCAAGCGCCACCGCCCACCGGCGTCTTCGGGTCAGCGTCTCCCCGAGAAAGGTCATGCCGAGCAGGACGCTGACGATTGGGTTGGTGAAGTAGCCCAGGCTCGCCTCGAGAATGCGATCGTTGACCACCGAATAGATGTAGAGAAACCAGTTGCCCGCAATCAGCAGCGCCGAACAGGCCAGGCGCAGCAGTGTCCGGGGGTCGGCGAAGGCGGATCGAACCTGTCCGCTCTGCCCTCGAGCGACGACGATCACCAGCATGAACACCGCGCTCCACACCGTTCGGTGGCACACTGTCTCGAGGCTGTCGACGTGATCGAGCAGCTTCCAGTACACCGGGGCCAGCCCCCACACCGCAAAGGCGCCGAAACCGGCGAGCAGGCCGCGACGAAGCGACTCCGGCGCCGTCGAGTCGGTGGGTGCCGGGGTCGTCATCGTTGCGGACCCTACTACGAAGGGGCCTTCTTCGGTGCTGGGCCGCCAGTCGCCGGTTCCGGGCATATCCCTCCCATAGCCACATGCTAGAATGCAAGTCGACGCCAATCGTTTGGATCGTTCATTCCACTGGAGGCCCGCCATGGCTCGACCCGCTACCGCAGAGACTCATCCCAGTGGCGACGTTCGTCTCCAGCTGGGTATCGAACACTGCCGGGTCGGCAACTGGGATGCGGGCCTGACGATCCTGACTGCGGTGTTCGCTGAACGAACGCCGACCGGTTCTGCCGATGCTGCGATTGCGGCCTCGTATCTCGGCTACGCGTCGGCCTTGCGGCGCCGGGCCGTAGCCGACGGCCTCGCACTGTGCCAACAAGTCGCAGAGCGCGAGTTCTACCAACCCGAGGTCCACTACAACTACGCGCGGACGCTGGTGCTCGCCGGTCACAAGGCCAGGGCGGTACGGTCGCTCGATCGGGCGCTCGCGATCGACCCCACGTTCGCTCCGGCGTTTCATCTGCGCTGTGAGCTCGGAGAGCGGCGCAAGCCTGTGGTTCCCTTCCTCGGGCGCCGACACGTCCTGAACCGGCTCCTCGGGCGCCTGCGCGCGGCCTGGAGCACCTGAGCCCAGCTCCGAAGCCCGGCTCGCGTCGCGCTACCGCCGCGCGTGACTCAGGGTCGCTTTTGCTTCCGACGTCGGAAAAGCAACGAGGCCGGCTGCTTGCGCAACCGGCCTATCGTTTCTCCGCGAGGGAGCTCGGGATCAGAAGCGGAAGCCGATTCCCACCGTACCGATCAGCGGGTCGATTCCGAGATCGAAGTTCTCGTCGTCGGCGTCCAGCGCGATGTAACGGATCGCCGCCTGGAACGACACCGGCGAATCGCCGAACGGCACCCCGAGGCCCAGCTGGGCGCCGAAGGTGGTTTCGTTGTCGTAGTCGATCGTACGGCCGAGAGAACCGTCGCGGAACTCGAGGGTGTCGTACGAGGCGAAGGCGACGTAGGGACCGACGAAGAGATCGGCGGCGGCGGTGGGATCGAGCAGATGCCAGTTGACCCCGAGGGTGAAGATGCGGGTGTCGAGGCTCTGCTCGTCCATCAGCCACACGGTTTCGGTGTCGAACTCCCAGTGGGCGTCCTGATCGGCGAACATCACGCCGAGCTCGATGCCGAGCTTGTCGGTGGGCTTGTACTCGACCGAGGCTCCGAACACCTTGCCGGCGTCGACCCAGCTCTTCTCGCGCAGAGTCGGGGTGTTGACCAACACCGACTCGTCGTCGCCGTCGTAGCGACCGAAGAAGCCACGCACGATCCACTTCTCGAGCTTGGGCACCTCGTACGAGGCCGGGGTGCACTGAGCGGTCTTGCCGAAGCGGTTCTTGACGTCGCCCGAGATGGTGTAGACGCCGGCCTGGCGACCGTCGTCGCGCGGATCGTAGGTCCAGGCTCGGTCACCGGCCGCCTTGGGAGCGGAGCCGGCGGCGCCGTTCGGCAGCGCGGTGAAGAGAGTGATCTCGTCGTAGTCACCCGCCGCGCGGATCTCACCGGCGCCGCTGCGCTCGTCGGTCAGAGTGGCCGACAGCGAGCAGCTCGGCGACGGCCAGGTGACGGTCACTGAGTCGGAGCAGGTCGCTTCGCCGGCGACGTTCTTGACCGTGGCCGAGAAGGTGTGGGTGCCCTCGGAGGGAGCCTGGAAGGTCCAGCTCGGCCCCTCGCCTTCGAGGCCGCTCAGCACCACACTGTCGGCGCCCTTGGCTTCGAGCGAGACGGTGACGTCGTTGGACGGCAGCGACCAGTTGGCGTCGATGGTGCAGCTCGGCGGCAACACCGCCAGACGCGGCTTCAAAGTGTCATCCTTGGTGCTCATCGACAGGTTCATGCACTTCTTGGGGATGACGAAGGTGTAGATCATGTTGTCCTGCTGGGTTTCGACGACCCAGGAGTCGAGGGCTTCCTTGCCCTTCCAACGGACGTTCCACAACACCCGCGGCTTGCGGTACTTGCGCGAAGCCATCCAGTCGAGCTCCATGCCGACCGGCAACATGGTTTCCTTGACGTTACCCTGGCGGACCGAATTGATGATGCCGTCGACCAGCCCGGTGCTGTCCCAGGTGGCGCCGGTGTTGGCCTTGACGTCCTCGAGGATCGCCACCAGGTCGGCGTGGTTGGCGGTGAGGCCGGTGAGCAGGTCCTCGGTGGTGTTGACCGGCTTCTTGCTGAAGGCAGTCGACGGACGCCCCACGACGGTGACGTCGATGGGAGCGTTGGTGGGTTGAGCGAAGGCGGCACCGGCCAGCAGCGAGGTCGCCACGGCGGCAGCCGAAAGGGAGCGAATCATCATCGTAGGTTCCTCCGAAAGGGTAACGAAAACACCCGAAAAAGAGTACCACAAGCCCTTGGCGCCGAGGTGGATCTGCGTGGTGGTGGCGCAGGTGGAGAGGTGGGTATTGGGTATTGGGTATCGGGAGAACCGAGGGGGGCGCAGGTTGTGGTCGTTTCAGAGTCGATCCATAGCGACGTGTCGACCAAGACCCTCATGACCGCTTGCGGAGATCATCGAGATTCCCCTCCCAAGGGGTCAGAGCATTCCGAGAACCACGCGACCCGGGTCGCTCCGTCGCTCTGGTCCGCTCGGCTTCAGCCGGGCTTCCGGCGCGGCGGTCGCTGGTTCGAAGGCCAGGTGATGATCGAGGCACACCTTGAGCGCGGCAATATCGGCTCCTGCGGCGGCGCCGAAGTGGACGAGACGCTGGCGCCATGTTGACAGGACTTCGTGCCGGCGAGGATCCTCCGCCATGCCCGCCGCAGCGTGATCGAGGAACTGCACGGCGTCGCCGAGCTCGGGGTAGACGGAAGCGGCGGCAGCGATCGTGAAGAGCTCCCCGGGGCATGGTCGCATGCCGGCCCCGGCAGTGCTCTGCGCCCACGCTTGCAGGTCGCGGACATCGATCGGCAGACCCGAGAGCAACTTTGACCACCATGCGTGGGCCAGTGCGGCCTGGCAACGGTACCTGCTGCCGGAACAGTCCGTCTCGTCCGCATTCCCGCACTCGAGCGTGAGAACCTGATCCGCCACCACACTCGACCCGTTGGGCTCCCAGGCGAGGCTCGTGTGCCACTGGAGGGAGAACGCCAGACGCACCGATGGTTGGAGATCGAACATCCGGCGCTCCACCAGAATCAAGTCATCGAGATGGGCCGGGATCGGGAGTCCGAAGTGAAGAAAACTCTGGCGCCGCCCGGCGAGCTCGTCGAAGGTGAGGCCTTCGACCGGCTGTGGAATCGAACGGGTGGTTCCAGCGGGGGAGATCGCGAGCCGGTTGCCATCTCGCAGGACGACGGTTACGGTCGAGGTCGCCGCATCGAGCTCGGGCCTGCCGTTGTGCCAGAGCATGGCCGGATGTGAGGTGACGCCGGGTGGCCGCGCCGCGTGGAGCTGGTCGGCATCGAGCAGCTCGGTGACTTCCCGATGCCAGCGCAGGTGGCCGGAGGCATCGTAGAACCGAACCCCCTGCTCGTTTTCACGCCGTCCCCAGCTGTCGAACACGAACAATTCCCCGTCGTTGGTCAGGACCACAGACGCCGGCACCCACGGTAGCGAGTATTCGGTGATGTGATCCGAAGGGCCCTGGAGGTGCACTGTCTCCAGGCGGACCACAACGGACCACACCCCATTGGGCGAAACGAGCTCGAAGGTCGGGTCCGGCGGGTGCGTCAGGTTGGAGAGTGCCGGCGACGCGAGGCCGAGACCAACGACCGCGAGTCCGGCGCGCCAGCGCACCGAAGAAACCCTGAGTGATGCCATTGACGGGGTATTCTCCCACTCGCGAGGGGACTTTCACCATGGAACCAGCGAGTCCGTCTCAGACCGTTTTGGTGGTGGCGATTTGTATCGCCTTCCCGATCGTCTTCGGAGCGTTCTGGAGCCTGATCTGTGGGCTGCTGGCTGTGGTCAGCGGCTACCGCCCACTGCTGGATTTCCGCATCGAGCGCAGTGAGCTCGATCGCGACGTGCTGCTGCCAACACCGTGGTTTGCCATGATCGGCGGGGCTTCCTATCGCGGTGGTGTCCTGTCCCTCGGCGCGAGTGAAGCCGGGCTGACGCTGCGGGTGATGCGCCTCTTTCCCTTCCATCCGCCGATTCGGGTGCCATGGTCGAAGGTGCAACCGACTACCGCCGGCGCCATCCTCGGCCGGTTTGGTGCCGAGGCGTTCTTGCTCGACGGCAGGGTGAAGCTGCGCGTGCCGAAGAATGTCGCCGACGCGATCAAAGAGCGGGCGTCGGCGTAGCGGCCCCTATCGGCACTCCGCCGGGAGATCCGACGTGTCGATCCTGGTATGTTCTGGTATCTTGGTGGTGGAGGTTGGATGGTCAATACCAGTGTGTACCTTCCAGATGACCTACTCCAACGCCTCGACGCGGCGGCAGCCCGCATGGGTGTGAGCCGCAACCGCTTGGTGGTCGAGTCGTGCCAACGATTCCTCGACGCCGAACGCGAGTGGCCGGCGGGTTTTTTTGCGGCTGACCGCCTGGGGGCCGACGACCTGGCGCTCCTGCGTGACGGCGCAAAGGATTGGGAGTCGAGCCTGGTCGCGCAGCGCCGGTCGGGAGAGAGGGCGCCCTGGTGAAGGTGGTGCTCGACACCAGCGCGGTGTCGGCGGTGATGCATCGGCGACCGGACGCGCTGGACCGGCTCGAGGCCTTGAAACCATCGCAGGTCGTGCTGTGCAGCCCGGTGGCTGCCGAGATCGCGTTCGGGCTGGCGCGCTTGGAGCCCGGGTCGCGGCGGCGAGTCCTGCTCGAGGAGGAGTACCAGCGCTTGCGCGCGGTGGTCGAGTGGGCCGACTGGGGCGAGAACGCGGCCCAACAGTTCGGTCTCACCAAGGCTGCGGTCTACCAGGCCGGCACTCCCGTCGACGACATGGACTTGGTGGTGGCGTCGGTCGCCCTCGGACTCGGCGCCGAGGTCGCGACCGCAAACGTCAAACGCTTCGTGGTGATTCCGGGGCTCGTGGTGCGTGATTGGCACTGAGTGATTTTCCGGCCTGATCGCGCACGACAGTGGTACCCGAAGCTCGAGAACCGCACCGTCAGTGGCTCGCCTGCGCTTGGTCGTGAGGTCGTGCGCTCCGCTTCGCTCGGCTCAGTGGTTTCGGTCTAAGCCGCCTCGCTGCACGCGCGCGCGCCGGATCGTGGGAGGTCGCCGTGTCGCTCGAGACTGCGCGACGCGCGACGCCGCTTCGCACACGACCTCACGCCTTGGCGCTCCGG
>CAZRFU010000053.1:7107-38647 GCA_964599475.1 uncultured Thermoanaerobaculia bacterium | reverse complement strand
TCGGCGGCGGCCGCGGCGCAGAGCCGGTCGTCGAACGCGGCGAAGGTGACGGGGAAGCGCAGCTCGGCCGCGAGCCGCAGAGCCGAGGCCAGCTGGATCGCATCGCTCGCTCGCAGGGGAAACCGGCGCGCCAGCTGCCCGGCTCGGCGCGCCACCGTTTCGTCGAGCTCGACCACGTAGAAGGCCTCGAAGTCCGCCTGCAGCGCCTCGACGACGCGTTGGTGATCGGCCGGACCCGGTGCTCCCTCCCGTGCGCGTCGCGCTACTGCCGATGCGACTTCAACCTGGCTCAGGCGTGCGGTGGCGGCAATGGCCGTTTCCAGGTGCGCGCGGACCAGCGCGCTGCCCTCCTCGGCGACGTAGCGCTTCACCAGGGCACTCGCGTCGTAGTAGACGATCAGAACCGGTCCTCGCGGTCCTCGAGGATCGCCTCGCTCGCCGAGCGCTGGACGGCGACCGGCTCGAACGGAGCCAAGGGTGGTCGCTCGCCCACCGCGCCGCCGAGCACCCCTCGCGCGACGAGCCCGGCGAGGGCGCTACGCAGGTCGTCGGAGGCCGGCGCGATCGGCTCCAGGGTCGCGACGGGGATGCCGCGGTCGGTGATGACGAAAGTGGCGCCTTGTCGAACCTGGCGCAGGTACGTGCCGAGCCGGGTTTTCAGCTCTCGTGAACCGACGGCGGTGTGCGGGCCCCGCATGTGGTCATTGTAGTCACATTGGGTGCGCCCAGCAAGGCAGACCGTGAAGGACGGAAGTCGTGCCCGTTGACCCAATTGCGCCGGGCGTGGTAGTATCCGCGTTCTTCGGCGGGTTTGGTGCGCCTTCTCGCAGGCCCCGAACGATCCCGACGCACGCACCACCGCGAGCCGGCAGCTGTCGGCAAGCCAGCAGGAGCCTCGAACCATGTACGCAGTGATTCAAACGGGCGGTAAGCAGTACCGCGTCGGTCGCGGTGACGTGATCGACGTCGAGTTGCAGCCGGTCGAGGGCACCAAGGTTGGTGCGCCGACCGTCCCGGGCGCCCGGGTCAGCGGTATCGTCGTCGACGAGATGCGCGGCCCCAAGGTCCGGATCTTCAAGAAGAAGAAGCGCAAGGGGTACCGTCGCACCAACGGTCACCGTCAGGATTACCTGCGCGTTCGCATTCAAGACATCGAGCTCTGAGGAGAAGACGATGGCGCATAAGAAAGGTCAGGGCTCGTCGCGCAACGGTCGCGATTCCAAGCCCAAGCATCTCGGCGTGAAGCGCTTCGGCGGCCAGACGGTCAGCGCTGGCAGCATCCTGGTTCGTCAGCGTGGCACCCGCTACCGCCCCGGCACCAACGTCGGGCTCGGCAAGGACGACACCCTCTTCGCCAAAGTCGACGGGGTGGTGGAGTTCCAGCAGAAGGGCCACACGGGCGGCCTCTACGTCCACGTTCGTCCGGGCGAGTGAGCTTTTTCCCCCCCGGCGACGCGGGTCTTGCGAGCGCGGTCGGACTCGGTCCGGCCGCGTTCTGCGTTTGAAGGCCGAGCGCGATGGTATTCCTCGACGAAGCAGAGATCGACGTTCGCGGTGGTCGTGGCGGCAACGGCTGCATGGCCTTCCGGCGCGAGAAGTACGTTCCGCGCGGTGGCCCCTCCGGCGGTGACGGTGGCCATGGCGGCAGCGTGATCCTGGTCGGCGACGAAAACCTCAACACCCTCTATCACCTGAAGTTCCAGTCGAGTTACCCGGCCGAGCGCGGGGGGCACGGCGAAGGCTCCAACCGCACCGGCAAGAGTGGGGCGGACCTCGAGATTCGCGTCCCGGTCGGCACGGTGGTTCGTGATGCTGCGAGCGGCGAAACCTTGGGCGAGCTCGTCGCGCACGGTGAGCGTCTGGTGGCGGCACGCGGTGGTCGCGGCGGTCGCGGCAACGCGCGCTTTGCCACCGCCACCAACCAGGCGCCGCGACGCCACGACCCGGGTGAGGAAGGTGAGGAACGGCGGCTTGCTCTCGAGCTCAAGCTGCTCGCCGACGTCGGCCTCGTGGGTCTGCCCAACGCCGGCAAGTCGACTCTGATCAGCGTGTTGTCGGCGGCACGTCCGAAGATCGCGGACTACCCCTTCACCACCCTAATTCCGAACCTCGGCGTCGTCGGCGGGGGCGACTCGATCGAGGATCCGTTCGTCGTTGCCGACTTGCCGGGACTGATCGAGGGCGCGGCGCAAGGGGCAGGACTCGGGCACAAATTCCTGCGCCATGTCGAACGCTGCCGGGTGTTGGTGCATCTGGTCGATCTCTCGGCTGAAGGATCGGCCCGGGCAGACTTCGAAACGGTCGAAAAGGAGCTGCACGAGTTCGACCCCAATCTGCTCGAACGCGAACGCTTGTTGGTGGGCTCGAAGCTCGATGCCGCCACCGCGGAGCGGCGCGAGGAGCTCGCGGCGTTGGCGCGCGAGCGCGAAGTGCCGCTGCTCGAGATCAGCAGTGCTACCGGTGACGGCATCGCGCGTTTGCGCAATACTCTCAGGACCACGCTCAAAGCGGTGAAAACGTGAAACTAGGTGTTTTCGGCGGAACCTTCGACCCGATCCATTGGGGACATCTGCGCCCGGTCCGTGCGGCGAAGAAGGAGCTCGGTCTCGACCGGGTGATCTACGTGCCGACCGCGGCGCCACCCCACAAGACCGCCCGCGAGCTGGCCCCGGCGCTGGCGCGCTACACCATGGTGGAGCTCGCGCTGCTCGGGGATCCCGATCTGGTGGTCGATCCGATCGAGCTCACCCCCGAACGGCGCGCCTACACGGTCGAAACCCTCGAGATCTTTCGCGGCCGGTATGCCGATGCCGAGCTCCACCTCTTACTCGGGGCGGACTCGCTCGCTGAGCTGCACCTCTGGCACCGCTGGAAGGAGCTCTCCGAGCTCGCGACACTGGTGTTGCTGGCGCGGCCGGGCTGGGAGCCCTCGCAGGTCGCGGACTCCCCGGCAGCCGCGGCGATCGCCGCCGACCGGATCCGCACCGTCCGCCATCGCCAGGTCGACATCTCCTCGACCCAGGTGCGTCGGGCACTCGAAGCCGGCGATGAGTCCGTCTCGGAGCTGGTGCCCAAGCCGGTGTTAGACTTCCTCCGCAAGTATTCGCTCTACCGATGAAGAGTCGTCGCGCCAAACTGTCCACCTCCTCTGCCGACCCGGTCGAGCTCGAGATCCGTGATCGCGTCCGCGAAGCGGTCGCGGCTGCCGTGTCGCGCAAAGCCGAAGATCTGCGGGTCCTCGACCTCACCAAGGTGACCCGCTTCGCCGACTACTTCGTGATCTGCCACGGCACCAACGAACGACAGGTGGCCGCGATCGCGGACGCTATCGACGAAACCCTGCGGGCCCACCAGGTCCGGCCGTTGCACGTCGAGGGTGAGCGTGAGGCGCGCTGGATCCTGATGGACTACGGCGACTTCGTCGTGCACGTATTCGATGCCGAGCAGCGCGAGTTCTACGGCCTCGAGCGACTTTGGGGTGACGCCCCGGACATCACCGCCGAGCTGATGCCGGCGCAGCCGGCCCCGTAGGCCGGGCGGCGTGCACAGCGACTTCGAGACCATCCACGTCTTGCTGCCGGACTTGCGCAGCGCCGTCAAGGGGATCGACCGCGCCGCCGCCACCGACGCGACGATCCTGATCCTGGGTGAGCCCGGCACCGGGCGCAGCCACCTGGCGCGGGCGATCCACGCAGAGAGCCCACGGGTCGAGGAGCCGCTGGTGGAGGTCGATCCTTCGGCGACGCCAGCCGCCCTGTTCGAAGGCGAGCTTTTCGGCTGGCGCCGGGGGGCGTTTTCCGGTGCCGAACGCGACCACGACGGTCGGGTCGCGCGAGCCGGGGTCGGCACCCTGCTCTTCGACCCGGTCGAAGCCTTGCCCCTCGAGCTGCAACCGAAGTTGCTGCGCCTCTTGGCGGAACGCAGCTGGACGCCGCTCGGCGGGCGCGAGCGTTCCAGCAACGTGCGCTTTCTCGCCGTCGGCAGCGAGGACCTCCAGCAGCGCGTCGAGGCTGGAGCCTTCCGCGCCGATCTCTACTACCGCCTCGCCGTGGTCTCTTTCCACCTGCCGCCGCTGCGCGATCGCCATCGCGACTTCGATGCGCTGTTCGAGCTCGTCGGTCCCGATGTCGCCCGGCGACTCGGTCGCAAGTGGCCTGGCCTCAGTCCGGCGAGCGAACGCTGGATGCGCGCCTACAGCTGGCCCGGCAATCTGCGCGAGCTGCGCAATCGCCTCGAGCAGGCGCTGATCCTCCAATCCGAGCCCGGGCCTCTGGTCGTCGAGGCGCCGCGCGAAGCCGACCGTTGGCCCGCACCCCGGACTTTGCGCGACGTCGAGCGCGACGAGATCCGCCGCGCCTTGGCACACACCGCGGGGCACCAGGGGCGAGCGGCCGAGCTGCTGGGGATCTCGCGCAAGGCCTTGTGGGAGAAGCGCAAGCGGTTGGGGTTGCGATGAGCGGAGAAATGGCTTTGGCCTATGCGACCAGCGAGCGCAACGAGCTGGTGGAGGCCTTTCTCACCCTCGGTTGTGGCGGCAGCGAGGGTCTGGTGCTCGACATCCACCCGGCGGACAACATGTACGCCTACCTGTTGCGCGATCAGCTCGAGCACCGCGACGGCGCACTGGTCTCCTACTTTCGCTCGGGCTGGAGTGCGGCGCGGCTGGTGTTGGCACTGCGCGATCAGTGGCAGCAGCTGGCGAGGATCGAGCACCCGTTGCGGATCCTCGACTTCGCCGGCGGCTACGGTCGTTCGACGCGCTTTCTCGTGCGCGGGCACGAGGCGGCAGCGATTACGGTGTGCGACATCCTGCCCGATGCGGTCGAGTTCCAGCGGTCGCGCTTCGGCGTCACGGGAGCCGTGTCGGCGACCAGTCCCGAAGACCTCGAGCTCGACGGTCCGTTCGACCTGATCTTCGTCGGATCGCTGTTTTCGCACCTGCCCGAACGCAGCTTCGGCCGCTGGCTTGCGAGGCTGGCCGCGTTGCTGTCGCCGCAGGGCTTGCTCGCCATCACCACCCACGACCAGAGCCTGATGTTGCCGGGTCGCGAGATGCCCGATTCGGGGTTGTATTTCGAGGCCATGAGCGACCTCGGCGAACGCCTCGAGCTCGCGGACTACGGCTCCGCGTGGGTCACGCCGGCGTTCGTGGAGCGCACCGTCGACGAGGTGCTCGGCCCGAACTGGGGGCGACGACGGGTCGCCCGAGGTGCCTGGACCTACCAGGACTTGTGGCTGGTGTCGGCGGCGGGGGAGGAGGCACTCGCTCACATCGACGTGCCGCTCGAACCGCAGGTGTTTCTTGAAGGGGCTCGTCGGGTCGAAGGACCGCGGCTGCGCGTCTCGGGATGGGCGGCCGACCTCGGGTCTTCAGCATCGCCGCCGCAAGTCGATCTGCTGGTAGCTGGTCGGCTGGCCGGCTCGGCCGTTCCATGCCAGGTGAGGCCCGACGTTGCGCGCCTGCTCGGTCTCGACGCGAACAGACCGGTTGGCTTCGCGATCGAGGCCGAGCTCGAAGGCGAGCTCCGGGCGGGTGATGTCCTGGCGTTGGTGGGTACAACGGAGCGCGGTGTCGACTACGTCGGGCATTGCGATGCACTGGCCAGCTCCCAGCTGTTCGTGTCTCTTCGGTGCGCTCGGTTCGAGTTGGGACGCTTCACGAGCCTCGTCGAGGGTCTCGAGTTGGGGCTGGCAACCGCCCTGGCCGAGCGCCAAGGCCTCGAGCAACTCCTCGGCGACGCCCAGTTCGTGGTGTCGTGTCGCGACTACGAGCTTGCGGTGGAACGCGCGCGGCTGGCCGACCTCGAAGCGAGGATCGCGGCGATGGAGGCGAGTCGGTTCTGGAAGGTGCGCCAGTGGTGGTTTGGGCTGAAGCGAGCACTCGGGCTCGGTTGACGGCGAGGCGCGAGGGACAGGGGGAGGCGGGAACGGGAGGTGCACCGTGGGACGGTCGTGAGGTCGTACAATCGCCGGATGCGCACCAAGGCCCCAATTCTCCTCTTCCTCGCTGGGTTCGCCTGGTCGAGCTTCGCCGTCGCCACCCCTGACTCAGCCGCCCTCGACGCGGCGATCCGTGCAGTCGAGCCCGAGGTCATCGCGTGGCGCCGGCACCTGCACCAACACCCTGAGCTTTCGAACCGCGAGGAGGCGACCGCGGCGTACGTTGCCGACGCCCTGCGAGCGATGGGTCTCGAACCGCAAACCGGCATCGCGCGCCACGGCATCAAGGCGGTCATCACCGGTGGCAAACCCGGCCCGGTGATCGCCTTGCGCGCCGACATGGATGCGTTGCCGGTCGCCGAAGAGGTCGACTTGCCCTTTGCGAGTCGTGCGACCGGCGAATACGAGGGCAGGGTCGTGCCGGTGATGCACGCCTGTGGCCATGACGCGCACATGGCGATGTTGCTCGGCGCGGCCAAGGTGTTGGTGGGGATCCGCGAGCAGCTGGCGGGCACGGTGGTGTTGATCTTCCAGCCCGCCGAAGAGGGGGCGCCACCCGGCGAACAGCCGGCCGGAGCGGAGCAGATGATCGCCGAGGGGGTGCTCGACGCTCCTGCGGTCGACCTGGTGTTCGGGATCCACGTCTTCGCGGGCTACGAGAGCGGCCGGATCGGCTACCGACCCGGTCCGATGCTCGCGGCGTCGGATCGCTTCGAGATCTTCGTCGAAGGCCGGCAGGCTCATGGCTCGAAACCCTGGGCCGGGATTGATCCGATCGTGATCGGGGCCGAGCTCGTCGGGGCGATTCAAACCCTGGTCTCGCGGCAGGTCGACATCACCCACGAGCCTGCGGTGGTGTCGGTCGGCCAGTTCGAGGCCGGCGTGCGCAACAACATCATTCCGGATCGGGCCCGGCTG
Organism: uncultured Thermoanaerobaculia bacterium; assembly: GCA_964599475.1. Classification (GTDB taxonomy): domain Bacteria; phylum Acidobacteriota; class Thermoanaerobaculia; order Multivoradales; family CAZRFU01; genus CAZRFU01. Next base: position 31,789 of record CAZRFU010000053.1, on the reverse strand, counting down.
GTCGGGACCATCCGCACCTTCGACGCGACGATGCAGGACGAAATCCACAGTCGGCTCGAGCGCCTCGCGACCCACACCGCAGCCGCCCACGGCGCCACCGCGAAGGTGACGATCGAGCGTGGCTACCCGGTCACCGTCAACGACGCCGAGCTCGCAGCCCGTATGGTGCCGACGCTCGAGCGCGTGGCCCCCGGCCGGGTCGACGTGGTGCCGAAGATCACCGGAGCCGAGGACTTCTCGTTCTACGCCCAGCGGGTCCCCGGCTTGTTCATCAGCCTCGGTGTGACACCACGCGAGGCGGTGGCTGCCGCCGCCAGCAACCACTCGCCGCGCTTCTTCGTCGACGAGTCGGCGCTGGCGACGGGGGTGGCGGCCTTCGTCCGCCTCGCCATCGACTCGATCAACAGCCCCGCTACTCCACGCTGAACATCTCCAGCTCGACCGGAACCGTTCCGGTGGGCCCAAAGCGGACGTCATCGAAGTGCACGACGAAGCCGTCGGGGCCACTGTCCTTGGCCACCACCAGGCCGAAGCGCACGCTGGCGGCAGTCGCCGGGGTGGTGACGGTTTCGACGACTTGCGACCATCCGGCGGACGAGGGGAATGGGAGCACCATGTCACCGGGGACCGGGGTGGTGCAGCCGGGGTCCGACCACCACTGCAGCATGATCGATGCGCCGCCGGTGACAGGTTGGCCCGAGGCGATCAGCGCCGAAGCGATGACGTCGTAGTCGGTCGAGCCGCCGACGCCGTGGCACTGGAATCCTCCAGCGCCGTCGGAAGCGGTTGGCCAAACGTTGTGACACTCGAGCGCTCCCGATGTCGGGTTGCCGTCGATGTCGGTGGTGCCGTCCCACTCACATTCGACGACGGATCCTCCGGTGCCGAAGGGCACCGTACCCCATCCGGCAACGTCGGTGTCGAAGTTGGGGTTGGTGAGCGCGTTCTGGCCACTTGCAGGTGTGGTCACCAGGGTGGCAGCCAAGGCGAAGGCGGCGAATCGAAACGACATTCCACTATCCTCCAGGTCTTAGAGCCGGGCTCTGGCCGCGGCCGATGAAGTGGCGCGAGGAAGGGCGCGGATCCGGACATCGCGATGGAGCGGCAAGGCGGCACGGTACCGAGTTGGGACACGATCGCGGACTGGCACGAGCGTCTGAGCGGGCTCGAGCCACAAGAGCGTGAGCGTGAGCTGCGCGCGCTCGAGCCCGATCTCGCGGCCGAGCTGACTTCGCTTCTCGAGCCTCGAGAGCGGCTGCCGCTGACCTGGGTCGAGCGGCGGTCCGGCGGTCGCGCCGGCTCCGTGTCGGAAGGGGTGGAGGTCGGCGCCTATCGGATCGAACGCCTGATCGGCCGCGGTGGGATGGGGGAGGTGTGGCTCGCCAGTCGCGAAGAGGCGGGAGTGCGGCGGCAGGTCGCGATCAAGCGGCTGCGCCCAGGGCTGGTCGAGGGCAATGTCGAGGCGCGCTTTCGACTCGAGCACCGGCTCCTGGCGCGATTGACCCACCGTTCGATTGCGAGACTGCTCGACAGCGGCACGGACGCGGACGGGCGCCTGTACTTGGTGCTCGAGTACGTCGAGGGTGAGCCGCTGACGCTCGGGTGCGACCGGCTGGGGTTGTCGATCGAACGTCGCCTCGAGGTCTTCGAGGAAGTCTGCCGTGCCGTTGCCTTCGCCCACGGGCAGCTCGTCGTGCACCGCGACCTGAAGCCGTCCAACGTGCTCCTGACCAGTGCGGCGGAAGTTCGGCTGCTCGACTTCGGGATCGCCAAGCTTCTTCAACGGGGCGACGAAGCGCCGCTGACCCGGCCCGAGCGGCCGGTGCTGACCCTCGAGTACGCGAGCCCCGAGCAGCTGGCCGGCGACGAGCCTGGGATCGCCACCGACGTGTGGGCCCTGGGCATCCTGTTGTGTGAGCTGCTGGCCGGCACCCGCCCTTTCGCCGCCCGAGAATCGAGCCCGGAGGCGCTGCTCGCGGCGGTGCTCGGCGACGACCCGCCGGAGCTGGCGTCGCTCCTCGCAGCGCTCGACGAGACTCGCGCCGATCACGTCGCGCTCGCCCGGTCGACCACGCCGCGCGAGTTGCGTCAGCGCCTTCGCGGCGAGCTCACGACGATCGTCGCCACGGCACTGCAGCGGGAGCCGTCGCGCCGCTACGGTTCGGCCGAGCAGCTCGCCGAGGACGTCCGTCGCTATCGCACCGGCTGGCCCATTCAGGCCCGGGCGGACTCGTGGTCCTATCGCCTGCGCAAGCTCGTCGGCCGCCATCGCGCAGCCAGCGCGGTCGTGGCACTGGCCACGATCGGGTTGATGGCGGCGGGGGTGTTGGTCGTGCGCGAACGCGATCGAGCCGAGCGCGAGCGTGATCTCGCGCAGGAGGTGACCCGCCTGCTGGTTTCGCTGTTCGCGGCCGACCCGTGGGCGGGCCCGGGCGAGCTCAGCACGGCAACCACTCTCGGCGAGTTTCTGAAGTCGAGTGACGCCGCGGTGCGAGCCCGGACGAGCGCTGATCCGGCGCTGCGAGCGCAGTTGCTGCTGCGCCTGGCGCAGGCTTCCAGCCACCTCGGCGAGGCCGGCCGCGCCGTCGAGCTGGCGACGGAGGTCGTGGGTCTGCTCGGCGCGGGGGCCGCTCCGGAAATCCGCGCCGAGGCGCTCGACGCCCTTGGCACCGCGCTCCAGGAGGCCGGACGCTGGGACGAGGCCGAGGGGCACTTTCGCGCCGCCCTCGAACAGCGGCGCCGTTCCTTGGGTGCCGACGGCCTGGAGACTGCCGACAGCGAGACCAACCTCGCCACCTTGCTCCAGGCACGCGGTCGGGCCGAGGACCTTGCCGAGGCCGAGAAGCTGCAGCTGCGTGCACTCGAAACCCGGATCTCGCGGCTCGGCCTCGACCACCTTGCAACCGCCCAGGCGTTCAACAACCTCGGCGTGCTGCGCGCCTCGGCCGGCGGAGCCGCGGCGGCAGCGGGCATTCCAGACCTGCGCCGAGGGCTCGAGATTCGACAGCGTCTGCTCGGCGACGACCACGCCCTGGTCGCCACCACTGCCAACAACCTTGCGGCGGCGTTGCTCGAGATCGGGGAGCTGGGGGAAGCCGAGCGGCTCTACCGCCAGGCGATTGCGGTCTGGGAGCGGCGGCTCGGTGCCGATCATCCACGAGTGTCGACCGGCTACTGGGGCCTTTCGCACGTGCTCGAGGCGCAGGGTGACTTTTCAGGAGCGCTCGCAGCGGTCGAACGATCCCAGGAGATCGACCAGGTGCGCCTCCCAAGCGGCCATCCCTACCTCGAGGATGGAGTGCGTCGTCGCGCCGAGCTGGCATTGCGCCTCGAGGTGGGGTCGTGAGCGGAGCAGTGACGGCATGGCTGGAGCGGTGGCGCGAGGGCGATTCCCAGGCCCTGGCAGGAGTGGTCGACGAGCTCTACGGTCAGCTGCGGTCCTTGGCTCGCGGCCTGGTGGCCGAGGAACGCCACCAGCTCACACTCACGCCGACGGCCCTGCTCCACGAGGCCTATCTGCGCTTGCTGAACGAGCGCAAGGTCGATGCGGCGGATCGGCAGGCCTTCTTCGCGGTCGCTGCGGCAGCGATGCGGCGGGTCTTGGTCGACGCCGCACGTCGGCGTCTGGCTGCGAAGCGAGGTGGCGAGTGGGTCGAGGTCGAGCTCGGCGAGTGGCTCCCGGAGGAGTCTGCCGACCTCGAGGAGCTGATCCGGGTCGACGAGCTCCTCGACGACCTCGGTCGGCGCAGTGAGCGCGCGCGCCGGGTGGTCGAGCTCAAGGTCTTTGCGGGCTTGACCTTCGACGAGATGGCCGAGGCGCTGGGCGTCAACGAGCGGACGATTCGCCGTGACTGGGATCTCGCTCAGGTGTGGCTGCGGCGTGAGCTCGGCTCGCGGGCCTGAGCCGAACAAACGTCGCTCCGGCGGCGACGGCGGAGCAGGCCCCGACGGCGACCAGCAACGGTACGGCCTGTGTCGGCAGGGCGAAGCCGCGCACGACGGCGAAGAAGAGCAGGAGACAGGTGGCCCCGAGGCTGTAGATCCACACCTCGACGATCGCCAGACGAGGAGGCGCCGGCAGCTGCTCGGAGCGGCGCGTCGTGAAGACTCCGCGGATTCGAGGCCAATCCCAGGCGAGCAGGCCCAGCGTGCCGAGCAACATCGGCCCGGTGACCAGGGGCGTGCCGTGAAAGTCGAGAGCCACGGTGATGACGAAGATGTTGGCGATGATCGGCACGAACAGCAGGGCGCCCAGAGTTGCGGTCGCCGGGATCAGCAGCAGTGCCCCCGCAACGATTTGGCTCGCGCCGATGAATTGCCAGTAGAGCCCGGCCTGGTAGAAGGCCTCGAACAGTGCGCCGACCGGGTCGGAGGTGGGGATCGAGGTGAACCGCCGGCCCAGCAGCTTGACCAGGCCGGTGGGGATGAAGCCCGCCGCCAGCAGGATACGGGTCGCAAGGACCAGCCGGTAGATCCGCGGACTGGTGTAGACCAGGGCGTGCCAGCGATCGAGTTGCGTCAGCATGGATCCTCCGAAGCGTTCCCTTTGACAACGCTCGGAATTGCTTCTGGTTACTCCGCCCTGCGCCCGCGCTCCAGTTGCTCCCGGAAGCTGTCGACATCCCAGTAGTCGTCGTGGCGGACGATCTTGCCGTCGCGGATCTCGAGCGCGATCACCAGTGGCACCAACATCGTCACGGACTTCGGGCGCTGCTGGGTGTCACGGGTACGCACGGAGCCCTTGGCCCAGGTGGTGAACACCGCGTGGTTACGCGAGAACAGCCGTCCCTCGATTTCGAGCTCGAAGGTTTCGACCGTTTTGGTCGACCTGGCGAACCAGTCGCGAATCTGCTCGCGGCCGCGAACCTCGTCCGGGGTTTGGCTCGGATCCTGGTCATGGCCGATGGGATCGTAGAGCCGAGCGTCGTCGGCGAGCTCGGCCGCCATACCAGGGGGATCGAGCACGTAGGCTGCGATATAGCGCTCGGCGACCGCCGCCGTGAGAGCGACATCAGCCTTGGCGCGACCCTCGGCGACGGCAGTGGTGAACCCGCCGTAGTCGGCGTAGTCGACGCGCTCGTGAACCCGACCGTCGACGATCTTCAACACCTGCACGAAGGGGAAGGGCTTTCCGCCGTCGACCATCATCGGCCCGGCGACCACGTCCCAGCGGCTGGTGGAAAAGCCGTAGCGCTCCTGGAACTCGATGGTGGTCAGCTCCCAGCTCGCCTCGGCGGCGATGATGGCGTCGCGGCCTCGAATGCCGGCGGCGATGTCCATGCCGAAGACCTCGGCGGTGGGATCGACGAAGCGCATGTCGTCCGCCATCAGGGTACCAACCTGGTCGAGCCGGCGGCCGAAGTCGATGCGTCGGTAGTGCTCGGCGACGCTGCCGGTGTTCGAAGCCGACTGGGCGATAGTGGGTGGGGTGGAGGCGCCGATCGCGGCGACGATGACGAGGCCGACGCGGGCAAGGGTGGAACGTGATGCTCCTGTCATAGGGTGCTCCTGGCGGGATCGGTTGCGGCAGCGTGCCGAACCACTGAGCACTACGATGCCCTGTGGCCCCCGTGTCTCTGCGGGGGACGAGCGCCGTCAGGTTCGGGACGAGCGCGCCTCGCGGGGTGGGGAACGCACTCCGAGGCGGTCGAGCACTGAAGTAGTCAGACGTTGGCTGACCTCGACCTCGGCGCCGTCGCGTAGGACGACGACGGTTGGCCCAGAGCGCGGGGTACGCACCTCGACCGCACAGGTACGGTTGATCAGGGCACCTCGGTGGACCCGGATGAACTGGTCGGATCCGAGCTCCTGCTCCAGCGCGGCCAGGGTGCAGCGATGGAGCAGGCACTGGCCGCTCGCGAGGTAGAGCCGCACGTAGTTCCCCTCGCTGGTGGCCCACACCACGTCTCCTCCAGGTACCAGTCGGGTCCGCGAGAGCGAGCGGACGACCAGCGTCGGGATGGCGGGGGGCACAGTCGCCGCAGGGGTGCGATCGGGCGCGCGGTGTCGTGCCGACAACAGCTCTTCCAGTCGCTGCAGCGCGCGATCGAAGCGCTCGCTGGTCAGTGGTTTGACGAGGTAGTCGACCGCAGCGACCTCGAAGGCCTCGACCGCGTGGTGGCTCGAGGCGGTGATGAAGACCACCAGCGGTGCAGGGACCATACGGTCGAGGATCCACGCGGTCGCAACCCCGTCGAGACCGGGCATGCGAATGTCGAGGAACAACACATCCGGGGGATCCGTGGCGCAGCGCTCGAGCACGGCCGGTCCGCTGCAGGCTTCACCCACGAGCCTCCAACGGGTGCGGTTTGCCAGCAGCAGCCGGAGGTTTTCCCGGGCCAGCGGTTCATCGTCGGCGATCACCGCGCGCCACGCCGTCTCAACCATTGCAAGGAACCTCGACGTGGATCGAGTAGCCATGGGGACCGTGCTGTTGGCCTAGGGTGAAGCGCTCCCCGTACCTCGCGTGGAGGCGCCGTCGCAGGTTGGCGAGGCCGACGCCGAGGCCGGGGTTGGTTCCGGCTTCGTGCCTGAGCCCGGGTCGGTTGTGCACCTCGAAGCGAATCATGGCGGGGCTTGGGCGGGAGAGAGTGATGCTGACGGTGCTGGTGCCTTCGTGGCGCTCGACCCCGTGGGCCACTGCATTTTCGATCAGAGGTTGGAGCAGCAGCGGTAACGTGGGCTCGGTGTCGAGAGCGGCATCAGCGTCGACCGCGACAACGAGCCGGTCGCCGAATCGCAGGTGCTGAAAAGCGAGGTAGTTCTCGGCGAACTCGAGCTCCTCGCCGACGGTGCTCTGCTCTCTGTCGGGGGCGGAGGTGGCGTAGCGCAACAACGTGCTCAGGCGCGACAGCGCTTCCTGGGCTTGATCGGGTCGCTCCTTGCGGATCAGCGCGGAGACGGTGTTGAGGGCGTTGAAGAGGAAGTGCGGCTCGAGCTGCGCCTGGAGCATCGCCAAGCGCGCCGCTGCGAGCTGGGCGCTGAGGGTCGCGTTCTGCAGGGCCAGCGCCTGCAGCTCGTGGGAACGTCGTGCCGCCCGTTGTGCGGTCAGCCGCTGGTGGGCGGCTGCGAAGACGCCGACGACGAGGCCCAGGTCGAGCAGGATTGCCTGCGCGGGCACTGCCGAGATGGCGGCGGACCACTCGAATGAGCGCCCTGAGTACCACTGCGAGAGCAGGCCGTCGATCGGTACGTAGACGAGCAGAATGATGCCTGCGGTCGCCGACCAGGCGAGGCCAACGCGCCGCCAGTGGTCACGCTGCGGCTGCCACCGTCTGACCACCGCGAAGATCAGCGCCGTGAAGGGTACCCAGGGGAGAAACCCAAGCCAGTAGACGCGTGCGAGCGGTCCCCAGGGGACCACGGTGCCCCGACGGGCAAGGTCGGTCCAGGCGCTGGTCGCCAGCAACAGCCCAAAGGCCGACCAGAACGCCGTCGATAGGGTCCAGAAGCCAAGCCGGGGAAAACGCCGCGCCATAGCGGCATGATAGCGACAGCCCGTCGCCCGTTGCCCGCTGTGCGTTGTCCGAGTCCCTGATTCCGGGTCCCTGGTCTCGGGTCCCCGGTCCCATGTACCCGGTACCTTCCTCCCCCTACGCCAGCGGCGGCCGCACGGCGTCCCCGGCAACCCGCACGAAGCCTTCTCGCAGCGGCTCGGGTAGGCGCACCGGCTTCATATCCTCGCGCCGTACCCACACGTGGGCTGTTTCTCCGGTGGCGGCCAGGCGCTCGCCGACACGGATCTCGTAGGCGAAGCGAAGGGATCGGCTCGACAGCTCGGCCACCCAGCAGCGCACCTGGGCGGTGTCGCCGTAGCGCACCGCCGAGCGGTAGCGCACGTGCACGTCCGAGAGCATGAGGAAGTAGCCCAGCGCTTCGATCTCCGGGTAGGTGACACCGGTTTCGGCGCATAGGCGGGTGCGGGCGAGCTCGAACCAGACGATGTGATGGCGATGATGCACCACCCCCATCTGGTCGGTTTCGGCGTAGCGGACTTCGACCGGCACTTCCACCACGGTGCGGTTCAGCGCTGCCATGAGTACCTCGCGACGGTGGTGAGAATCTTGTAGCCGGCGAGCACAGTGCCCTTGATGGTGCCCGTGATCTTCGAGACGCCGACGCGTTTGCGGTACGACACCGGCACTTCGGTGACGCGCAGGCCGCGGCGCAACGCTTTGACCTGCATCTCGGCGGTCCAGCCGAAGTTCGGATCCTGCATCTCGAGCCGTTCGAGGGCGTCCCAACGGATCGCGCGGAAGGGACCGAGATCGGTGTAGCGGTGACCGTAGAGCAGGCGGATCAGCAGGCAGGCGACGACGTTGCCGGCGCGGGCTTGGGGCAACAACGCTCCCCGCTCGCGCGTGCCGAGCACCCGGGATCCGATGACGAGATCCGCATCGCCGGCCAGGATCGGCGCCACCAGCCGAGGCAGCTCGTCGGGATGGTCGGAGAAGTCGGCGTCGACGAACACGACGATGTCGGGTGGGTCGTACGCGCGCAGGTGGGCGAGGCCTGCCAGGCAAGCGCTCCCATACCCTCGGCGCGTCGCTGCCACCACCTCGGCTCCGGCAGCGAGCGCGATCTCAGCGGTGCGGTCTCGCGAAGCGTTGTCCGCCACCACCACCCGCCTCACCCGTGGGCGCGGCAGCGCCTCGAGCACGAGCCCGATCGACGCCTCCTCGTCAAGGGCGGGGATGACGACGTCGATGGTGGGGGTATGACTCAGGGGATCGCGTGCCGGCAAGAGCGGTTGGGTGTTAGGGGTTGGGTGTTAGGGGTCGAGGACGAAGGGCCGTCCGGCGCTCCGAGCGTACCTGGTACCCGCTACCTTGGTGCCAGGGCCCGTTCTCGTTGCACCTCGCGGTGCCGTTGCCTCAACCCAGCTCGCTGTCGTGTGCCGCCCACACCAGCCCCGAGACGACCTTGGGCAGGAACCGGGTTGACTTTGGGGGCAACATCTCACCTTTGGAGATCGCTTCGCCAAATTCGGCAGGCGACATCGGTGGCAGAAAGAAGCCCACGCCGGCTTTGCCTTCGCGCAGCAGACCGGCAAGGGCGTCGGGGTTGGAGCGGTAGAGCACGGTGCCGTCACTGGCGGACTCGGGGCCGTGGCCCATTGCCGCGATGACATCGAGCTGGAGGATTCCCACAGCCAACTGACGGGGCCCCCCTCCGGCCGCAAAACGCCAGATCTCCGGCTCGCGATGAGCACACCAGACGCCGATGGCAGGCTGTGGCGCCTCGGCGACCTTCTGCGCAAAGGTCGCGCCATCGCGGGCCGAGCCGGGCAGGATTTCGATCGCCAAGTCACGGGCCGCGTCGAGGCCTGCGGGGTCGAGCAGGGCGCGGTGAATCGGATCGATGGTCAGGCCCGCGGCTGCCAGGCTGGTGACCACCGACAGCTTGGTGCGGGCAGCAGGTGGGGCGTCGGGGTGGTTGGCTGCGAAGCGCTGTGAGACCTTGTAGCGATGGTGGCCGTCGGCGATGGCACTGGTCGGGGCCGCCACGAGGTCTCGATAGGCGGCAATCCGCGCTGGATCCTCGACCGCCGCCAGCTCGTGGACGTGTCCGGCCTCATCGGTGTGGCGGACCAACGCGGCGGCGCCGGCCAGGTCATCGCGCACCATCTGGTCGAGACGCCCACCATCGTCGACCAGGAGGAGAATCGGCTCGAGGTCGACGCGCATCGCCTCGAGGAGCGCCAGGCGATCCGCGAGGGGCTTGGCCAAGGTCTGCTCGTGAGGGCGAATGACGCCGTTGTCGTCCGGCTCCTGGCCGACGAGCCCCATCACTCCGAGGCGTTCACCGCCCGCCGCCAGGCGGATGCGGTAGAGGTACAGCCGTGGGGCTTCGTCGCGCGTCAGCACCCCGGCGTCGAGCCAGTCGGCGTGCAGGCGGGCGGCGCGCCGATAGGCGTCGTCCTCGTCGGCCGCCACCGGTCTGGTCAGATGGGTGAAGTGGTACGGCGACAAGGCGTGCCAGTCGGCAGCGGCCTCGACCGGGATCTGGTCATAGGGTGGCGCCGCCAGGGCGCCCGCCTCGCTTGCCGAGCGGGCGTAGCGTAGGCCTTGAAAGGCGAAGAGTCGCATGGAAACCTCCGGGCTCGCTCAGGAGCCTGCGCGGCTCCTGAGAGCCGGAGCCATCATACCGGGATCGGCGCCCGACCCCCGACCCCCAAACCCCCGGTATACTGTGGTGGTGTTCGGAGGCGCCCCGTGAGCCAACTACCAGCGGCAGCCCCAGCAGGGTCCAGATGGCGGCGCCTGACTCGCCGGATCCAGCTGCGCCATCTGATCTTTGCCGTGCTGTTCGTCTCCGGCATCCTGCCGTTGGCCACCAGCACGGGTGTGTTGGTGTGGCAGAACCGCGAGGCGCTGCAGACGCAGGAGCTCGCCTACCTGACCCGATCGGCCGAGTCGCTGTCGCGCGAGCTCAACGACTACCTGGTCGGGACGCGGCGGCAGCTGTCGCAGCTCGGGGCAGCGCTTTTGACCGCGCCGGGCCCCGAGCTGTTCGAGGAGCGCATGCGGGAGAGCTGGGCGCAGCAGCTGCTGACCGACTTTCTCGTGTCGAACAGCGACCGGGTGGTCGCGCTGCGGGTCCTCGACCTCGAGGGCGCCGGGCCGGTGCTCGGGCCCGGGCGTCTGGCCGAGGAGAGCCGATTGGCGCTCGACCGCGCCTTCGCCCGCAGCCTCGAGCTCGACTCGCCGGCCCATGATTTCGTGGTGCGGGCGGATTCGAACGAACCGTTGGCGGTGTTGTCGGTGCCGATCGGTGCCGAAGGGCCACCGTCCCTGGTGATCCAGGCGCTGCTGCGCTTCGACCTGATGGAACGGGTGTTCGAGCGCGAGGCGCGGGGTGAGGTCGGCGTGTTCCTCATCGACCGAGCGGGCAAGGTCTTGTGGTCCGAAGGCGCGCAGGAGGACGAAGCGCTCGCTGTCAGCGGTGCACCTCTGGTCGTCGACTTCGTCGCCAAGCCGCTGAACTTGACGGCCGAGTATTCGCTCACCCTCGACGGAGCGGCACGGCGCATGTTGGGCCAGGTCAGCCCGGTCGAGGCGGCGGGCTGGGGGGTGGTGGTCCACAAGCCGGTGGCGATCGCGTTCGATGCGGTGCGGCGCATGGTGGCCGGGGCGGCATTGTCGACCCTGATCCTCGCGCTGTTCGCGTTGATTGCCGCCGCGATCTTCGCCAAGGGTCTGGCGGCGCCGATCCAGCAGCTGGCGGCCTCGAGCACCGCGATCGCCGCCGGACGCTACGGCCAGCGGGTCGAGGTGGCGTCGGTCGGCCGCGAGGTCGACGATCTCGCCCGTACCTTCAACCAGATGAGTGGCCAGATCGCCAGCTCGGTCGATCAGCTCCAGCGCGCGGCGTCGGCCAACCGGGAGCTGTTCGTCAGCTCGATCCGCGCCTTTGCCGCCGCCATCGACGCCAAGGATCCCTACACCCGTGGTCACTCGGAGCGGGTCGCGCGCTACTCGCGTACCATCGCTCGCCACCTCGGGGTTTCGGAGGAGCTCCAGGACCGGATCTGGATTGGTGCCGTGCTGCACGACGTCGGCAAGATCGGCATCGAGGACCGGGTGCTCAAGAAGGGCGGCGTCCTGACCGCGGCCGAATACGACCAGATGAAGCTCCACACGGTGATCGGAGCGGAGATCCTCGGCCCGATCGAGCAGCTGCGCGAGATGCTGCCGATCGTGCGCTGGCACCACGAGGCCTGGAACGGGCGTGGCTATCCGGACGGTCTGCGGGGCGAAGAGATCCCGCTGCTGGCGCGCATCGTCGGCGTTGCCGACACCTTCGATGCCATCACCACCACGCGCCCGTACCAGACCGCCCACACCCCCGAATACGGCGTGCAGACGGTGACCAAGCTGACGGGGACCCGCTTCGACGCCAAAGTCGTCACGGCCTTCCTCAAGGCCTGGGAGGCCGGTGACATCGTCGTCGACCAGGCGACCGCCGCTGCTGCGACGCAAGCCGAGGCCGCGAGCTGACGTGCCGTTCCAGTACATCCTCGCCAATCTGCTCGCCCACAACGAAGGTTCGGTGGGCGTGCTGTTCCTCGACGGCGACGGCGAAACCGTCGACCTCGCATGCTCCGACTACACCCCCTACCAGATGAAGGTGGTCGGCGCCTACCTTGGCATCTACCTGCGACAACTGGGGGCACTGGTCAAGGAGCACCAGGCGGGGGAAGTGGAGATCATTCACCTCGAGCGCGAGAAGGCCCACATCCACGCGATTTCCCTTCCCGACGGGTACTACCTGGTCTTGGTCCAACGACCACCGGTGATGGTTGCCAAGGCCCGCGAGACCCTTCGCGAGGCCGCCAGACAGCTCACCGTTGCCTTGTTTCGCTGACAGGTGGGGGTGCAACACCGAGTTGGTCATCGGCTCACCACCCTCTCGACTAGCCCAAAGATCGCGGGGCGGGTCGCTGGATCGTCGACTCCACGGGATCGGTTGCCGAAGGACGGGCGGAGGTTGATCATCGAGTCGAGCTCGACGAGATCCTCGTCGATCGTCACCGGATTCTCAGCCGTCGCTCGTCGCATGGTCGGAGTGTGGCGGTGCCTCGGCCCGGGACCTAACCCCCAACCCCTCCTCTGCTACCCTCCCGCCATGCATCCCGACACCCACACCTACCACCTCTCTCTCGACCTCGCCGATCGCGCGATCTGTGAGCTGCTGGCGGCGGAGATCGACCGTCACCTGCCGGAGGCGGAGAACAAGATCTGGCATCGGCACCCGGTGTGGTTCCTCGATGGCAATCCCACGGTGGGTTACTCGAAGCTCAAGCGCTGCGTGCGCTTGTTGTTCTGGAGCGGCCAGTCGTTCGACGAGCCGGAGCTTGCGCCCGAGGGGACGTTCAAGGCCGCCGAAGCCCGCTATACGGCGGTCGAGCAGGTCGACGTGGTGAACTTGGCGCGCTGGCTCGCCAAGGCTCGCGAGATCCAGTGGGACTACAAGAACCTGATACGGCGCAAGGGAAAGTTGGAGCGGCTCCGGTAGTGCCGCTCCCTCGGCCCCAATACCCAATACCCAATACCCGATACCCGGTCCCCTGGTCCCCGGTTCCGGGGCCCCTGCTACACTGACGAAATGGGTTCGGTAGGACCGTGAGCGACCTCCTTCACGACGATGTCGTCGCGCGGATCCGCGAGCTCCCGGACCGGCCCGGGATCTACGTCTACCGCGGCGCCGCACGCGAGGCGCTGTACGTCGGCAAGGCGAAGTCGCTGCGCAAGCGCGGTGCGAGTTATCTGCGCGATCCGTGGGACACACGGATCCGCACGATGTTGGCCGAGGCGCGCGATCTCGAGTGGGTGGTGACCGACACCGAAGCCGAAGCGCTGCTGCTCGAGAACAACTGGATCAAACGGGCCCGGCCGCGCTACAACGTGTTGCTGCGCGACGACAAGACTTATCCGTACCTCAAGATTACCGCCGAACCCTGGCCGAAGTTGGTCTTCACCCGGCGGGTGCGCAACGACGGGGCGACCTATTTCGGCCCGTACCTGCCTGCGGGTCGAGCGAGACGGGCGATCAAGCTGGTGCAGAAGCTCTTCGGTGTCCGCGTCTGCCGCATCCCGATCGACGGTTCGCTCGAGCGCCCGTGCCTGTACTGGGACATGAAACGGTGCCTTGGTCCGTGTGTCGAACGGTTGACCACCGCGGCGGCGTACCGCGAGGCCGTGGAGCAGGCGACCTGGTTCCTCCAGGGTCGCACCGAACCGCTGCTGCGGCGTCTCGAGGAGTCGATGCAGGCGGCCGCGGAGGCGCTCGAGTTCGAGCGGGCGGCAGCGCTGCGGGACCTGCGCGCCGAGATCGAGGCGATGGAGGGTCCACACAAGCTCGAGTCGCTGCGCGGCGAGGATGTCGACGTCTTTGGCGTGTACGTCGCGGGTGGCAATGCGGCCGTGGTGGTGCTGGTGATGCGCGACGGCAAAGTGCTCGATCGGCGCGAGCTGTTCTGGGAGGGTGCCGGCGCCGTGGCCGAAGATCGCTTGCTTTCTGAGCTGCTCCCGCAGTTCTACGAACGCACCACGTTCGTGCCGCGCGAGCTGCACCTGCCGTTCCCGATCGAAGGGCAGGAGGCGCTCGAAGCCTGGCTCTCGGAGCGCTCGGGGCGGCGGATCTACGTGCTGCTGCCGTCGCGCGGGCCCAAGGCGCATCGCGTCGAGCTTGCCACCAAGAATGCACGCCAGGCCCACGCTCGGCGCTTCCGCGGCGAGAAGGCCTGGCTCGGCGGAGTCGAATCCCTCGCAACGCACCTCGAGCTCGACGCCCCGCCGCGTCGCATCGAAGGCTTCGACATCTCGCACCTGCAGGGTGGCGAGACGGTGGCATCGATGGTGGTGTGGGAGGAGGGCCGGATGCTCAAGAAGGACTACCGCACCTTCTCGATCCGGGGGCTCGAGGGCCCCGATGACTTTGCCAGCCTGCGCCAGGCGGTGGAGCGGCGCTACCGGCGCGTGCTGGAGGAGACCGGCGTGATGCCCGATCTGATCCTGATCGACGGTGGCCGCGGCCAGCTCAACGCAGCGCTGGCCGCCCTCGCTGAGCTCGGCGTCGAGGAGACGCCGACGCTTGGTCTGGCCAAACAAGAGGAAGAGATCTACACGCCGTCGACCGCGCAGCCGCTGCGCCTGTCGCGGCGCGACCCCGGCCTACAACTTTTGCAGATGGTCCGCGACGAGGCACACCGCTTCGCCCTGACACGTTCGCGCACTCAGCGCCAGCGCAGCACGCTACGCTCGCGCCTCGACGACCTGCCCGGAATCGGCCCGAAACGCCGGCGCGAGCTGCTGCGGCATTTCGGTTCGGTCAAGGGTGTTGCGGCGGCGTCTGAAGCCGAGCTGCGCGACGTCGTCGGCCCCAAGCTGGCTGCCGTGATCGCTACGTCTCTCGCCTCAGCCCACGGCCAACCCCCCGCCGGCCCCGGCTGAGTGCCCCCCGGGCGCCCGGAGAATGCCTGTGGCGTTGCGATGGGTACCCTGTGGCGCTCCGACGAGTACCCGGCACCTTTGAAGCTCGTCCTCGGATGGTTTCTATGTTTTGCCAACCGGGCCGCACCCCAGGGTGCATCAGCACCGCCGCGACCTCCTCCCCCAACCGGGGGATGAAAATGCCGCCGTAGTAGACTCCGGCCAGCGACTGCGGATCGAAGCGGGAGGTTTGTCGGTGGACTCGTTGGTGAGCCGTGAGGTGTTGGCTGCGTTTGCGGAGCGGATCAAGGGAAGCCTCGACCGCAAGCCACTCGACCTACCGGTCGACCAACACCGGGAACGGTTGGCGATCCTGCTCGCGAGCTTCGGCTCCAGTCACCACTACGCGCTCCTCGGTATCGATCCTTCGGTCGGCACCGCGGCGATTGCCGACGCCTACGAGGACCTCGCGCGGGTCGTCCTGCCCCAGCACGCCGAGAGGAAGGGCCTGGAAGATCTGCGGGGGACCTTGGAGCTGTTGTTCGAACGAGCGACCGAGGCCTACTTGGTGCTGAGCAACCCGGATCGCCGCTCGCGGTACGATCTGCTCGAACAAATCGACACCGCCAACGTCCCGCGCACCGATGCCGAGGTCAAGGCGGAACGGCACGCTCAGGCCGCGGCCCTCTTCGCTCGCGCGCAGGGCTGCATGCGCAGTGCCGACTTCCACTTCGCGGTCGAGCTCCTGAAGGAGGCGACTCGCCTCGAGCCCGAGGCCGAGTCCTTCGCCTTGTTGGCGGAGGCGCAGTCGAAGAACCCCAACTGGCTCAAGCACTCGATCGAGAGTTGGGCCAAGGCGATCGAGCTCGACTTCTCGCAGACGCCGTGGATGTTGCGCCATGCCCAGGTCCTGGAGGAGGCCGGTCGTTTCGACGAGGCGCTGACCCGCTTCGAGGAGGTGCTCACGCGCCAGCCCGGCCACCCGGAAGCGGTGGCTGGAGTGGCTCGGGTCAAGGACTCGAAGAGTGGCAAGGTGACCGACCCGAATGCCCCACCTCCCGGACCCGGTTTGCTCGACACCGTACTGTCGTGGTTCGGGCTCAAGCGCGAAGGATCGTCGTAGCCGTTGGCCGACGCTCTCGGTGGGGCGCGGTTTGAAATGCAGACGCTTGTACCGGGTACTCGATCTGAGCATGGCTCCGGCCATGCTTCCTTCAGGTGCCGGGTACCGGCTCGGAGGGCCAGCGGTACCGGCCCATGCCTTGGATAATCGACGGCAGTAACGTCGGCGGTGTGCTGGCAGGAGCCGCCGGGGCGCGTGATCGAGCCCTGGTGTGGCGCACGGTTTTTGCCTGGGCCGGCGGGCGTCGGCAGGTCGTGCTGGTCTTCGATGGAGCTGCGGAGCCTGCGATTCCCGATCGATTGGGCGGAGTCGAGGTGCGGTGGGCCACGGGACGTGCAGCCGATGAGGTGGTGCGGCGGACGGTGGCCCGGAAGGCCCGAGAGTGGCGCGTCGTTACCGACGACCGTGCCCTGCGTGAGGCGTGTCGAGATCTCGGCGCCAAGGTCATGGGGGTGCGTGAGTGGCTTGGTCCTCCGCGCCGGGCGCCAACCACTCTGGCCGAACCCAAGGGCGAGCCCGACGTCGATGTCGACGATTGGCTCGCCTGGTTCAGGGACTCGAACCGGCCCGCAGGGTGATCGTCACCTTGCCCGGCAGCGAGCCGGCTTGCTCCCTCATGGCAGCCGCACGGAGTCGCGCGCTTGGGCCGCAGTCCCACACCCTCGTGCGGCGGCGCGGCGCCTCGCTTTCGGTAGGATGCAGGCACCACGACGAGGGAGACGCCGATGCCTGCACGAGAGCGCCTGGTTCACGTCTTCGGAGCCGGAGAGGCTCCGACCACCATCGACAAGGCGCTCCTCGGCGGGAAGGGTGCCGGACTCTCAGAAATGGCGCGATTGCGTCTGCCGGTCCCGCCCGGCTTTGTCGTCACCACCGAGGTCTGCCGGGCCTTCGGTGACCAGGGCAGCTATCCGGCCGGGCTGGCCGAGCAGGTCGAGGAGGCGGTGGCGTGGCTCGAGCGGGTGACCGGCCGCCGCTTCGGCGATCCCCGCGACCCGCTGCTGCTGTCGGTT
The DNA here is from genome assembly GCA_964599475.1 of uncultured Thermoanaerobaculia bacterium. Classification (GTDB taxonomy): domain Bacteria; phylum Acidobacteriota; class Thermoanaerobaculia; order Multivoradales; family CAZRFU01; genus CAZRFU01. The sequence goes on along the minus strand of CAZRFU010000053.1, from coordinate 14,720 downwards.
CGCTCGGGTGCCCCAATCTCGATGCCGGGGATGATGGACACGGTGCTCAACCTCGGCCTCAGTCGCGCGTCGGTCGAGGCGGGCATCGCCGCCGGCGCCGATGCTCGGTTCCTGCTCGACTGCTACCGCCGGCTGTTGACGATGTACGGCGATGTCGTCCTCGGTGTCGACGACCGCCTGTTCGAACAGGCTCTCGAGGACGCTCGGTCGGCACAGGGAGTGGCCACCGACCGCGAGCTCTCGATCGAGTCGTTGTGGCGAGTGGTGGAGCAGGACGAGGCAGCAATCCGAGCGGCCGGCGTCCAGGTGCCCGACGATCCTCGTGAGCAGCTATGGGGCGCGATCGGCGCGGTGTTCGGCTCCTGGGGCAATCGGCGCGCGCGCGAGTATCGCAGGCTGCACGACATCCCCGAGTCGCTCGGCACCGCGGTCAACGTGCAGGCCATGGTTTTCGGCAACCGCGGCGAGGACTGCGCGACCGGAGTGGCGTTCACCCGCAATCCCTCGACCGGAGAGCACCGGCTCTACGGCGAGTTCCTGCGCAATGCCCAGGGCGAGGACGTCGTTGCCGGCATCCGCACCCCCGAGCCGGTGCTCGCCGGCCCCCGAGCATCCGGGTTGGCCGCGAGTTTTCCGACTGCGGCGGCCGAGCTCGAGCGTACCGCGGCTGCGCTCGAGGCGCACTTCCACGACATGCTCGACCTGGAGTTCACCATCGAGGGCGGGCGACTGTTCATGCTCCAGACCCGCACCGGCAAGCGGACGGGCGCTGCGGCGGTGCGGATCGCGGTCGAGATGGTCGAGGAGGGGCTGATCGATCAGGCGACGGCACTGGCCCGCGTGACCCCGGACCAGCTTTCGCAACTGCTTGCTCCCGACTTCGATCCGGCGGACAAGGCGGAAGCGCTTGCGTCCGGGCGACTGGTGGCGCGTGGCCTTCCTGCCGGCCCGGGGGCTGCCTGTGGGCGTGTGGCGCTCGAGTCCGATCGCGCCGCCGAGATGGCCAAGGAAGGTCCGGTGGTGTTGGTGCGGGCGGAGACGTCGCCCGAGGACATCGTCGGCATGGCCGCAGCAGTGGGGATCGTGACCGCCCGCGGCGGCATGACCAGTCATGCGGCCGTGGTAGCTCGCGGGCTCGGGAAACCCTGTGTCGCCGGCGCCGGCGACCTCGTCGTCGACGAGGAGGCGGGCATCGTGCGAGCGGGGTCCGCCACGCTGCGGGAGGGCGATTGGCTGGCGCTCGACGGCACCAGCGGTGAGGTCTTCGCGGGCCGACTGTCGCCACGTGAGGCGGTGGTGTTGCGAACGATCCTCGAAGGTGGGCAGGAGACCGCCGCGGTCCACAGCTACCGGCGGCTGCTCGAATGGGCCGATGCCGCCCGTCGCCTGCGTGTTCGCACCAACGCCGACACCCCGCACGATGCTGCCGTGGCTCGCGCGCTCGGAGCGGAAGGGATCGGACTGTGCCGGACCGAGCACATGTTTTTCGCGGAGGAACGAATCGGCTGGGTGCGGCAAATGATCCTGGCGGAGGACGAAGCTGCGCGAGCGATCGCGCTGGCGCAGCTGTTGCCGATGCAGCAGGGCGATTTCGAAGGGATCTTCCGCGCGATGGACGGCTTGCCGGTGACGATCCGGCTGCTCGATCCGCCGCTGCACGAGTTCCTTCCCCACGACCCGGAGCCGGTGGCCCAGCTCGCGACGCAGATGGGGATCACGGTCGAACAGGTGATGGCTCGCGTGGCACAGCTCGCGGAGGCCAACCCGATGCTCGGGCATCGAGGGTGCCGGCTCGGGCTCACCAGCCCGGCGATCACCGAGATGCAGGCCGAGGCGATCACCCGGGCGGCAGTTGCCTGTCATCGCGCCGGCATTCGGGTGCACGCGGAGATCATGGTGCCGCTGGTCGGTCTCGAGACCGAGATCGCGGAATCGCGCCGGCAGCTCGACCTCGTGGTGCAGCGGGTCCTGAAGGCGGCCGGATGCGCGCTCGACGTGCATATCGGGACCATGATCGAGGTGCCGCGTGCCTGTGTCGTGGCCGACCGGATCGCTCGCCACGCCGACTTTTTCTCCTTCGGCACCAACGACCTCACCCAGATGACCTTCGGCTACTCGCGAGACGATGCCGGCACTTTCCTGCCGGACTACGTCGCCGCCGGGATCCTGCCCGGCGATCCGTTCGCCTCACTCGACGTCGATGGGGTCGGGGCCCTGGTGGAGATGGCGGTGGAGAAGGGGCGTCGCGCCAAGGCGACACTCAAGATCGGGATTTGTGGGGAACACGGCGGCGATCCGGCGTCGATCGAGTTCTTTGACCGGGTGGGGCTCGACTACGTCTCGTGCTCGCCCTACCGAGTGCCGATTGCACGGCTGGCTGCGGCGCGTTCGAGCCTCAGCCGAGGCGGGCTGCGCGACGACGCCGTGGGTGGGTGAGCCGTCTGCGCCCGTCATGGCGCCATCCCGAGTGGCGGACGAACTTCCGCCGACTGAGGAGGACGATACCGTGACCACTCGCTGCTTCATTGCCACCAGCTTCGTGGCCTTCGCGATGGCCCTGCCAGCGACCGCCCAACTCCTGCCCGAAACCGGCGAGGTCGCTCGCGTCATTGGCGAGCGCAACCTCGTGGCGCGTCCGGGCTGGCAGCACGAGCCCGACAAAGTTGCCGTTCGCGGCTACCGCTTCATCCTGCCCTACTTCGAGGTCAACACTGCCGATCCGAGTGGCAGGACGACCCTGCTTGCGGTGCGCAACCTCTCCCTAGGCGAGACCGAAAGCGTGACCGTGACCGTGGTCAGCCAGCCCTCGGCCCTGGCCGCCCCGGTCATGACGGCCCAGGTGTGGACACTGGCCCCCGCGCAGACCCGCACCAGCAACCTTCGTGATTGGGGTTTGCCTTCGGCGAGTGGGCTCGCTCGGGGCTACGTGATCGTCGAAGGTCCGGCTCCAGCGTCGGCCTTCGGGTTTGCTGCGGACTACTTCTACGTCGAGCCGGCGGATGACTTTGCCAGCGGCGGTCTGCTCGAGCCCTTCGACGATCGCTGTGATCTGGTCCACCTGCGATTCGGTCTCGGCGGAGCCTTCGACAGCACGTTCCTGAACTTCACCATCGAAAATCCGGACACGATCTTCGCTCCGACGCCGCGCACGACCTTCTCGCTGACGGTGTACGACGAGGCGGGCATCGATTGGGGCACGGTCGACGTGTCCGCCATCGTGGTCGGCGGATCGCTCAATCTCGCCACCACACTCTCGAGTCTGCCCTTCGTCCCGACCTTCGGAGTGATCGAGGTCGAGCCGGCGGCGGATCAGGATTTCGCCTTCTTCTCGGCGACCTTCAAGGCCGGAGGTCGGTATGCCGTCACCCTGCCGGGAACCTGCGTCTTCGACGTGACCCAGGCTCCCTAGGAGCTCCTCATGCACCACGGAGGGTGCATGACCGACTGCTGGCGGCTGCTGGGCGCCGCCACCCGATCGGGGCGGGGGAGAGTAGAATCGAAAGGGCGCCGGTTTCTCGGCGTCCTTTCCTGCTGCAGTCGACGAACACGGTGCCACCGGCCGGTGGTCTGGCTCGCTGCACGCTTTGCTCACTAGGAGATCTCCCATGCAACGTACTCTGACCATCATCAAGCCCGACAGCGTCGCCGCCGGCAACACCGGCAACATCTTGGCCCACCTCGAGCGTGAGGGTTTCCGCATCGTCGCGCTGCGCAAGCTGCGGCTGAGCACCGCTCAGGCCGAGGGCTTCTACGCGGTCCACCGCGAGCGCCCCTTCTTCGGTTCGCTGGTCGAGTTCATGACCAGCGGCCCGTGTGTGCCGGTGGTGCTCGAGCGCGACAACGCCGTACTGCATCTGCGTGAGGTCATGGGCGCGACCGACGTCGCCAAGGCGGCCGAGGGCACGATTCGCAAGATCTACGGCACCTCGATCGAGGCCAACGCGATTCACGGATCCGACTCCCTCGAGAACGCGGCGATCGAGGCTGCCTACTTCTTCTCCGGCACCGAGCTCATCGCTGCCGGCTGAGGTCGCACCGATTGGTGCGAGCGGTACGATCCACGGCATGAAGGTGCTGTGGATCTCGACCAAGGCTCCATGGCCGACCGTCGACGGTGGTCGCCTGCTCCAGGCCCTCACGATCGAGGGCCTGGTGCAGCGCGGCTGTCGAGTCCAGGTCGTCTGTCCGGCGGTGGGTCCGAGGACCGCGCCGCCCGAGGGCGTGGCGCTCGACCTGGCGGGACGCCCAGCTGGTCTCGCCGCAGTGCTGGTGCGACGACTGCGTGGCGAGGCGGCGACGATGGCGAGGCACCGCGTCGCTGCGGTCGCCCGCGCGGCGGCGCGGGGAGCGGCCCACGCCGAAGTGGTCCACGTCGAGCAACTGCAAGCCTGGCCTCAGGCACCGGTAACCGCCGCCACGGTGCTGCGCGCCCAGAACGTCGAGCACGCGCTGTGGCTCGAACGGGCGCGTCTTTCGCGCTCTCCCCTGGTGCGGTGGTGGTACCGCCGCGAGGCCCGGGCCTTGGCCCGTGCCGAACGTGAGGGCGTTGCCGGCAGCACCATCGCCACGGCTCTCACTGCGCAGGACGCGACGCGACTCGAGGAGCTGAGCGGGCGGGCCGTCGAGGTCGTCGCCGCGCCGTTCCCGTCGCTTCTCGAGCCGGGGCCACGGCTGGCTGGTGATCCCGCCCTGGCCTTGCTCGTCGGACGGGGGTGGGGGCCGAATCTCGACGGCGCCAGGTGGTTCGTCAACGCGGTATGGCCCGAGATCCGCAGGGCCCGGCCGCAGGCGCTGCTGCACTGCTTCGGTGGCCAGGTCGAGGCCGAAGGGGTGGTCGGCCACGAGCCGCCGCACGATCCCGCCGTCGCGTTTCCGAGCAACGGCATCGTAGTGGTACCGCTGCGCGTCGCCTCGGGCGTGCGGATGAAGATCCTCGAGGCATGGGCGCGAGGGGTCGTGGTCGTGGCCACGCCGATCGCTGGGGCTGGGCTCGATCCGGCCGGGTGGTGGCCCGCGCATGCCCCGGCCGAGTGGGTCGAGGCGGTCCAACGGCTCAGTCGTGATCGGGTCGAGGCTTCCCGCCGGATCGCCGCCGGCCGCGACGCTCTGGCGCTTCGGCATGCCCCCACCATTGTTGCCGACCAGCTGATCGAGGTGTACCGTCGCGCCAGCGGCTCGGCCGCGCAGGAATGAGGGCAGCGAAGTCGCGCCCGGATCCGGTCCGGGTTGGTCGGACGGGAGCGAGCGAAGGCCGAGCGTGCCCGCGGTACCAGGCGGCGAAACGAAACGTCAGGCTGTGGCATCATCGTGCCATGAGAACCGAGCCGCTCTTGATCGCAACCCTCGCTGTGTGGACGCTCACGAGCTGTGGTGGCGAGCCCAAGGGCAACGGAGAGGCACACGTGTTCGACGAAGCGGTCTGGCAAGACGGAGTGGAGCAGTGGCATCGCGGGCGGATCGAGCGGCTGCGCCAGCCCGATGGGTGGTTGTCGTTGGTTGGCCTCGAGTGGATCGAGCCGGGGGACAACGTCGTCGGTGCCGGGCCGGAGGCCTCGATTCAGCTGCCCGACGGGACCGCGCCGGATCGCGTTGGCGTGTTGACGCTGACCCCGGCGAGTGATGCGCAGCCGGGCTCGGTCCGCTTCGTTCCCGATCCCACAGCCGAAGTGCTGATCGGCGGGGTGGCGGTGACCGAGCCTGTCGAGGTCATCGCTGACAACCCCGGGCCGGCGACGGTGCTGTCGATCGGGACGCTGCGCGCCACGGTGCTCGACCGCGGCGGGCAGTTCGCGGTGCGTCTCAAGGACACCGCCGCGCCGCTGTTGTCGAGCTTCGAAGGGATCGACCGTTTCCCGCTCGACCCGTCGTGGCGAATCGAGGCTCGTTTCGAGCGCTACGATCCGCCGAAGTCTCTACCGGTGCCGACGGTACTCGGGACGGTCGAGGACACTCCATCGCCGGGTGCGGTTGTGTTCGAGCGTGACGGGCAAACGATTCGCATCGACGCCCAGCCCGGTGGGGAGGATGGGTCGCTGTTCCTGGTCTTCGGTGACACCACCAACGGCAAGACCACCTACGGTGGCGGCCGCTTCGTCTACACCGAGCCGCCGGTCGGTGACACCGTCGTGGTCGATTTCAATCGTTCCTACAACCCCCCATGTGTCTTCACCCCCTACGCCACCTGTCCGCTGCCGTTGCCCGAGGCGCGCTTCAAGCTGGCCATCGAGGCGGGCGAGAAGGTCTGGGGCGACCACCATTGAGGAGATCGCGATGAAGTCTGCCTACGAGCTGGCCTTGGAGCGGATGGCGGCAGCGGGGATCGAACCGCCCCGGGCAGACTCGCTCGACGATGCCGGCCGCGCGGCGATCGCCGAGGCCAGGTCCAAGGCCGAGGCGGAGCTCGCGCAGCTCGAGATCCTGCACCGCCAGCGGTTGGCCAAGCTGGACTACGCTGCCCGCGAGCAAGCAGAAGAGGAGTACCGCATCGATCGCGCACGAGTCGAGGCACGGCGTGAGCGAGAGATCGAGGCGGTCAGGCGGAAGGCCTAGGCACGATTCCTGCTTCTCTCGCCCTCAAACACCAGCCGCGCCAAACTGGCGCGCTGGCGTGAGCTGTGTTTGACGACGGATCACACGCGAGAGGAGACGGGGAATGATCGAAGCGCAACGCATTTCGCGCCGTTTCGGGGACTTCAGCGCCGTCCGCGACATCTCCTTCACCTTAGGTGACGGCGAGATCGTCGGGATGCTGGGGCCAAACGGGGCGGGCAAGACCACCACCATCCGCATGCTCACCGGCTTTTTGCCTCCGACCTCCGGTCGGGTGCTGGTGGGCGGCAAGGACATCGCCAGCGAGCCGATCGCGGCCAAACGCGATCTCGGGTACCTCCCCGAGAACGTCGCGCTCTACCCCGAAATGCGGGTGGAGGAGTACCTCGCGTGGCGCGCCAAGCTCGCCGGAATGGCGCGTGCGGCCGCACGCCCGGCAATCGACGCGGCGATCGAGCGGTGCCTGCTCGCCGACGTCCGCCGCCAGGTGATCGAGACCTTGTCGAAAGGCTACCGCCAGCGTGTTGGCCTCGCGGCGGCAATCCTCCACGGCCCGAAGGTGCTGATCCTCGATGAGCCGACCGTGGGTCTCGACCCGCGTCAGATCGTCGCGATTCGCGATCTGATCCGCGACCTCGGCCGTGAGCGCACCCTGTTGCTGTCGACCCACATCCTGCCCGAGGTCGAGCTCTTGTGCCAGCGGGTGATGATCATCGATCGCGGCAAGCTGGTCGCCGAAGGCACGCCGGCGGAGTTGCGGGCGCGCTCGCAGGGGCGGGCGCGGATTGCGGTGACGGTGACGGTGGGTGCCGAGGAGGCGCCGGAGTGGCTCGGGCGGCTCGCCGGGGTTGGCCGAGTGGTGGTCGACGGTGCTCACAGCGGTCGATTCACCCTCGAGGTCGATGGTGCCGGTGAGGCGTTGCGGGCCGAGGTGTTTCGGGTGGCGGTCGAGCGCGGCTGGACCTTGGTCGAGCTGCACGAGGAGCGGGTGTCGCTCGAGGATGTATTCGTGCGCCTGACGACCCGCGACAACCTCCGGGTCGGCCGCTGCGACGCGCGCCGGG
>CAZRFU010000053.1:0-7097 GCA_964599475.1 uncultured Thermoanaerobaculia bacterium | reverse complement strand
ACCCGCGACACGGTGGTCGAGGCGGAACCTGCGGCCGAGGTTGCGGAGGTGTCGGCATGAAAGGTCTGCTCGCGATCATGGGGCGCGAATTGCGCTCGTACTTCTTCTCGCCCCTCGGCTGGGTGGTCTTGACCGGCTTCCTGTTCTTCCAGGGCATCGGCTTCATCACCATCCTGAGCTACCTCAACGATCCCCGCGCCCCCGCCGGCACCACGCCGCTCGACTTCTTCTTCGGCGAGACCTTGTTCTTCTGGTTGGCGCTGATGTTCGTCGCACCGGTGATCACGATGCGCCTGCTCTCCGAAGAGCAGAAGAGCGGCACCATCGAGGTGCTGCTCACCGCCCCCGTCAGCTCGACCCAGGTGGTGCTCGGCAAGTACCTCGGCGCTCTGGTGTTCTACGCCTTCCTGTGGGTGCCGACGGTGATCTACGTCGCGATCGTCGCCAAGCAGGTCGACATCGACTGGGGGCCGATCGCCTCGAGTTACCTCGGGATCTTCGGTATTGGTGCCCTGTTCCTCGCCGCCGGCCTGTTCGCCTCGGCGACCTCGCGCAATCAAATCGTGGCCGCGGTGATCGCATTTGCGCTGCTGTTCGTGTTGTTCATCCCGGCCTTCCTCGACATGTTGGTCAACCACGAGATGCTCAAGGCGGTGGTGTCGTACACCAACCTCTACCAACACATGGACGACTTCTCGCGTGGGGTGGTCGACACGCGGCCGCTGGTGTTCTACCTCACTGCCAGTGCGCTGTTCCTGTTCCTGACCACCCGCACCCTCGATGCCAAGGCGGGACGGTGAGCCATGAGTGATTCGAACATCAAGAAGAACCTCGCCCAAGGTGGGGCCCTGGGCATCGGCGTCGTGTTGGTGGTGGCGATCCTCGCCGCCGTCAACTACCTCTCCTATCGCCACCACGAGCGCTTCGACTGGACCACCGCGAAGCTCTACAGCCTCTCCGAAAAGACCACCAACGTGCTCGCCTCGGTCGATCAGGACCTCGAGATCATCACGGTCATGGATCCGCAGGACGAGGTCTTCGACGCGCTGCGGGAGCTGCTCGCCCGCTACGCTGCCGCCAACCCGCGGATCACGGTGCGCGAGCTCGATTCCTTCCGCAACCCGGTCGAGGCCAAGCTGTTGGTCGAGCGCTTTGGGCTGCAGCGGGCCGACGTCGTGGTCGTGGCGCGCGCCGACGGCAGCGACAAGCGCCTGGTCGAAACCGCCGACCTCGCCGAATACGACTACTCCGGCGCCCAGTTCGGCGAAGCGCCACGGATGAAAGCCTTCAACGGCGAGCGCGAGATCACCCAGGCGATCGTCGAGCTGATCTCGGCAGAGAAGCCCAAGGTGTTGGTGACCACCGGGCACGGAGAAGCCGGTCTCGACGAACGCGGCGACGCAGGCCTCTCGGAGATCGCCCGCCTCCTCGGAGGAGACAACCTCGACATCGAGGAGTGGACGAGTCTGGGTGCGGCCGACGTGCCGGCCGATGCCGCGCTGGTGATCGTGCCTGGACCCAAGGTGGGTTTTGCGGCGCCCGAGCTCGAGGCCTTCGACCGTTACCTCGAACGCGGTGGGCGCATGGTGTGGCTGCTCGACCCCGCGCTCGATGCGGCGACCCAACTCGCCGACGAAACGCTCCGGAGTTGGCTGCTCGGCCATGGGATCGAGGTCGGCAACGATCTCGTGCTCGATCCCAACAACCCGCTGCCCTTCTTCGGGCCGCAGACGATCTTCGCGAGCTCGTGGGGTGACCATCCGGCGGTGGCGTCGTTCGAGGCGGCGCGGGCATCGGTCCTTCTGCCGGTGGCGCGCTCGGTGGTTCCAGCCGCCGGCGGCAACGGCACGATCCTGATGCGCACGTCCGCCGCCGGGTGGGGTGAGCGCGACCTTGCCGCCTTGCCTTCGGTGGGCCTTGACCCGACCGATCTGCAAGGGCCGGTGGGGCTCGCGGTGGCCGCCGAAGTCGGAACCGACCAGGCCCCCGCGGTCCCGCCTGCGTCTGAGGGCGAACCGACGGCGGCAGCGTCGCCGGAGGCGGCTCCGAAGGGTCGACTGCTGGTGGTCGGCGACAGCGACTTCGTCACCAACGGTTACCTCGCCAACGCCAACAACGGCAGCTTGTTTGCCAACGTGCTGAACTGGATGCTCGAACGCGAGAACCAGCTCGGGATCGAGACCAAAACGCCGGAGCAGGTGCGCCTGACCATGACCGCCGCCCAGATGTCGACCGCCCGCTGGATGGTGTTGGCGGGGATGCCGCTGGCGGCCATCGCGGCGGGGATCCTGGTGCAGCGGCGGAGGCGCCGTCGATGAAGACCAGAACCCTGGTGATCCTGGCGCTCGTCGCCGTGGGCCTCGGTGCCTTCATCTGGTTCGTCGAGCGGGACCTGCCGTCGACGGAGGAGCGCGCCAAGGCGGAGAAGAAGGTGCTGCAGGGCCTCGAGACCAAGGACGTCGTCGGCGTGAGCGTCGAGACCGGCGAGCAGAAGGTCTCTTTGGTGCGTCAGGGCGAAGCGGATGCCCCGACCTGGCGGATCGAAGCCCCACTCGAGGCCCGCGCCGACCGCAACGTGGTCGAAGGCTTGGTCCAGCGGCTGATCGACCTCGAGAGCCGCCGCCGGCTCGACGGGGCCGCCCGCGCCGACTTCGGACTGGCCACACCGGTGCGGCGTTTCGTGCTCACGACCGCGGCCGGAGCCGAGGTTGCTCTCGAGGTCGGCGATGCGGCTCCGGTCGGCGAGGGTGTCGTCGTCGCCCGTGGGGGCAGCGATGACCTCTTCCTGGTGGATGCGGCGATCGCCGCCGATCTCGACAAGCCCGCCGGAGACTGGCGCGACCGGCAATTGGTGCCGGTGCTGCGCACCGAGGTGGCGAGTCTGCGACTGGGATCGCAGGGTGTGTTGCTGGCCGAGCGGGGCGACCAGTTCTGGGTCGAAGCCCCGGTCGTCGATCGCGCCGACGAGGATCACGTCAATGCCCTGTTTGCGACGCTCTCGTCGGCCCGCGCCGAGCGCTTCGTCGACGAGCCGACGGTGCTCGCGGAGCTGGGGCTCGACCCGCCGCAGGCAGAGCTCGAGGTCGTGGTCGAAGGGCAGGAGACGCCGATTCGGATCGCCTGGGGCTCGGCCACGGGCCCGGAAGGTGGTCGTTTCTGGGCCAGTGTCGACGGCCAGGTGGTCGAAACCACGGCAGACCTCGCCACCCATCTGGCCCGGACGCCGGCCGAATGGCGCTCGCGCGCCTGGACCGCGACCCGCTCTTTCGACGTCGAGCGGGTCGATCTCGGCAGCGGCGGACCGGATGTGACCGTCACGCGGGCAGAGAACGGCAGCGATTGGCTGCGCGGGACGGAACAAATCGGCTACGCAGCGGTGTCGGATCTGCTCTACGCCATTACCTCGGCCCGGGCGGTGGAGGTGGCAGACCCGGGAGCGGTGTCTGTCGGCGAGACTTCGGCGGTGGCGCTGACCTTGACCAACAAGGAGGGCGACCGCGTCGAAGGCCTGCGACTCCACCAGGTCGGCGACCAGTGGTGGGGGCCTGCCCCCGGTCGCGAGGCGCTGCTGCGCTTCGACGCCGCCTGGGTGGCCGAGCTCCAGGCCAAGATCGCGGCCGTGCGCGATGCGGAAGTGGTGGAGGGGGACGCGCCCGCGGGTGAGGGCGGCGAGGGGGCTGGGGAGTAGGGAGGGATCAGGGACCCGGGACCCGCCGGAGCATCTTCACCCGGTCCCCGATCCCTGGTCCCCGGTCCCCGGTCCCTTCCTGTCGATTTCATCCCCACTCCCGCGTCGATAGAGTGCCCGCCTTCGAACAACCACGGGCTGGAGGATCTCGACCATGAAGTACATCCTGTTGATCTACGGTGAAGAAGCTGCCTGGGCCGACATGAGCCCCGAGGACATGTCGCGGATCTACGCCGAGCACGCGGCGTTCGGTGAAGCGCTGGCTGCGGCCGGTGCGATGGTTGGCGGCGAGGAGCTCAAGCCCAGTAGCACCGCCACCACGCTGCGATTCACCAACTCCGGGGTGACGATGACGGATGGCCCGTTCGTCGAGACCAAAGAGCAGCTCGGCGGCTACTACGTCATCGACGTGCCGAGCCTCGACGAAGCCCTCGCGTGGGCGCGCAAGATGCCCGGTTGTGGCGCCGGTGCCATCGTCGAGGTGCGGCCGATCAACGACGTAGCGATGCCGCAGTGAGCGCATCGGCCACCGTCGGAACGGTGGTCGAGCAGACTCTCGGGCAGGACGGGCCACGGCTGCTGGCGAGCCTGGCCCGTCTTGCCTGCGATCTCGACCGCGCCGAGGATGCGCTGCAGGACGCGGCGACTCGAGCTCTGGTCGCGTGGGCGCGTGACGGCATTCCGGATCGCCCGGCGGCATGGTTGATGACCGTCGGCAAACGTATCGTGCTCGATCAGCTTCGCCGCGATCGACTGGTGCCGATGGGTGACGATCTGCCCGAGGTCGAGGTCGATCCTGCGCCGGCGGATCCCTGGGGGATCGAGGACGACCGCCTGCGCCTGCTGTTCGTGTGTTGTCACCCGGCCCTTGCTCCAGAGGCCCAGACGGCGCTCGCCCTCAAGACCCTCGGTGGTCTTTCGACGCCCGAGATCGCTCGTGCCTACCTCGAAGCGGAGGCTGCCACCGCCCAGCGTCTGGTGCGGGCCAAGCGCAAGATCCGCGAAGCCCGGATCCCGTTCGAGATCCCTTCCCGCGAGGTGTGGCCGGAACGGCTCGCAACCGTGCTCGGGGTTCTCTACCTGATCTTCAACGAGGGCTACCTGGCCGCCAGCGACCGTGCCGGCATGCGGCTCGATCTGGCCGCCGAGGCGATCCGCCTGGCGCGGCTGATGGTCGAGCTGCTCCCGGATGAGGCCGAGGCGCGGGGTCTGCTGGCGTTGATGGTGCTGACCCACGCGCGGCGCGGTGCCCGCCTGGCGGACGGCATGATCGTCCCCTTGCCCGATCAGGACCGGGGCCTGTGGGACCGCGGCGAGATCCGAGAGGGCATTGCCCTGGTCACCCGAGCCCTGGGCGAAAGCCCTCCGGGGCCGTACCGGCTGCAGGCCGCGATCGCGGCAGTCCACGCCGAGGCGAGCAGCCCCGAGGCCACCGACTGGGCCGAGATCCACCTGCTCTACCACGCGCTGCTGCGGCTGCAGCCGACCCCCGTGATCGAGCTCAATGCCGCGGTCGCCGCCGGCTTCGCCCACGGACCGGAGCTCGGCCTGGCGTGGATCGAACGACTCGAGGAGCGGGGCGAGCTCGCCGCCTACCATCTGCTGTTCTCCTCCAAGGCCAACCTGCTCCATCGCCTCGGCCGGCTGGCCGAAGCGACGGAGGCGTTTTGGCAGGCTCTGGCGTTGTGCCGCAACCCGGCCGAACGACGGTATCTCGAGAAGAAAGTGACGGAAATCGCTCAGGGGTGAGTCGGCTGCGGGCGGAAGCGTCGTTGCTCGAGGGGCTGACACCTGGTGGTTGGGCCAGGCGGGCTGGGCCATAATCCTTGCTCAACGATCAGCCCCCGCAGAGGGCTAGGAGGACCGATCATGGGCGCGACCTTCGTTTCCTCGCTCGAGCCCCGCGAGGTGTTTGGGCACTTCGACCGTTTGTTGGCGATTCCTCGCCCCTCCAAACGAGAGCAGGCCGCCGTCGACTACGTGGTGGCGGTGGCGCGGTCCCGTGGCTTGGAGCCGCGCTTCGACGCCCGCGGGAATTTCTGCGTTGATGTACCGGCGTCGCCCGGGCGAGAGCTCGCGCCGACGGTTGTGCTGCAAGGACACCTCGACATGGTCACGGTCAAGGAGTCCGACGTCGAGCACGACTTCGACCGCGATCCAATCCAGCCGCGCCGCGATGGGGACTGGCTGGGCGCCACCGGCACGACGCTGGGCGCCGACAACGGCATCGGCGCTGCCGTGATGTTGGCCTGGATCGACGCGCCCCCTGGCCCTCACGGGCCCCTCGAGCTGCTCTTCACGCTCGACGAAGAGACCGGCTTGCAAGGGGTGATGGACCTCGATGGTGCGATCGTGCGTGGACGCCGTCTGATCAACCTCGACTCTGAGGAGGAAGGGGTGATCACGATCGGGTGCGCGGGAGCACGGGGCAGTCGGATCACGCTGCCGATCGAACGTTCACCGCTCGAGCCGGGAGAGTTGTTGATCGACCTCAAGATCGCGGGATTGGTCGGCGGCCACTCCGGCATGGACATCCACAAAGGGCGCGGCAACGCCATCGGGCTGCTGGCGCGCGCGCTTGGCGCCCTCGATCAGGCGGTTTACGGCCGCCTGCGTCTGGTGCGTTTCGCCGGCGGCCAAAGTCACAACGCGATCCCCCGCGAGGCCTTTGCCACCGTCGCCGTGCGCGAGGCCGATCGAGCGACGGTAGAGCAGGCCTTTGCGCTCGAGAGCGAAGCGATCAGGCACGAGCTGGCTCCTACGGATCCGGCCGTTGCCTTCGAGCTGAAGCCAAGTTCCGGTGGTGCCGACACTGCGCCGCTGACGACGGGCTCGAGCGCGACGTTGCTGCGGTTGGTGCTGACCGTTCCCTACGGCGTGTTGGCGATGAGCCGCACCTTGCCGGGGTTGGTCGAGACTTCGACCAACTTGGCCAAGGTCGCCACCGAGGAGGGTTCGGCCGAGGTGTTCCTGGCGAGCCGATCGTCGGTCGGCTCGGCCCTCGACGCCTTCTGCGCTCGGGTCCGCGCGATGGCCGCCCTGGCCGGCGCGGCGGTCGAGGAAACTCGCGGTTACCCGGGCTGGGCTCCCGACCCGAGCTCGGCGCTGCTGGCCCAGACCAAGGCGGTGTTGGCGGCGGAGCTCGGCCACGAGCCCGAGGTCGGGGCGTGCCATGCCGGGCTCGAGTGTGGCGTGATCGGCGCCAAGTGCCCGGGGATGGACATGGTGTCGATCGGCCCGATCATCGAGAACCCACACTCTCCCCACGAGCGTGTGCACATCGCGTCGGTGGCCCGTTTTCACCACGCTCTGGCGGTGTTGCTGGATCGGCTCTCCGGGTGAGGCGGGTCTCGAGTACCTTCCATGAGAAGGCCAGGAAGTCAAGGGGAGACTTGGCGACCCCGGAATA
>CAZRFU010000052.1:24073-38980 GCA_964599475.1 uncultured Thermoanaerobaculia bacterium | reverse complement strand
CCGAGCAGCGCCACCAGGCCGGCGGCTCGCGGGTCGTCGAGATCGCGCTGTCGACCCCGGGAGGTGAAGGGCTGGCACGGAGGAGAGGCCCACCACAGCTCGGCGTCCGGGAGCTCCTCCGGCCGCACACTTTCGAGCAGAGCCGCGCGCAGCGGGTGGTCGGGGAAGTTCTCGCGGTAGACCTCGAGGGCGCCTCGGTCGACGTCGAGCGCCAGGGTGACGTGGAGGCGATGACGGGCGGCTACGGCAAACCCGCCGATGCCGCAGAAGAGCTCGATGGCCCGGGGCTGACTGCCGTTCCCGGCCGGCGGCATCAGTCGGTGTAGGAGAGGTGACGCAACTCGCGCACGTACCACTCGGGCTCGTGCTCGAGTGGACGGAACACGTGGCACTCGAGCAGCTCGCCGCCGTAGACGTGGATGGTGATGGCGCTGCCCTCAGCCGCCGAGTTGGCGATGGTGTGGTACTCGAACGGCGGTATCAGGCTACCCGCGTCGCCGACGTTGGCCCGCAGGGTGCCCTCAGGAACGAACCGCGCTCGCTCACCGTGCTCTTCTCGCTGGTCGTACTGAGTGACCTCGATTTCGCCGCTCAGGACCCCTTCGACGCACCACATCCCGCCGTGGTCGTGCAACAGCGTCCCCTGGCCCGGGCCCCAGACCATCGCCAGCACGGTGTAGCTTCCGCGCGGACAGGCGTGGAGGAGGCGGCGCGCGTAGGAGCCCTCGACCGGGCGCGCGAGGGCTTCGGAGAGGCGCAAGCGGCCGGCAGACAGCTCATCGTGGAGAACCTCCCGAACCCCGGCGCACAGCGTCTCGACATCTGCGGCCGCGACCGCGTGGTCGAGTCGTTCGATCAGGCGGTCGAGTCCGACGACCTGGTGGGGCGAAGTATTCGCGCTCATGGTGCACCCTCCTCGTGGCGCGTGCAGCGTACCATCACCACCGTCACGTCGTCCTCATCCCCGGCCCCGGACCAACCGAGCCCGGTTCCGGCGAACTTTGCTTCCCATTCGCCGAGGATCAAGGCCAGCAGGGTGCGCGCGTCGAGGCGCGGGCGGGCCAGACGGAGCCGCTGGGCGATGTCGTGGAGCAGAGCGGTGAGACCGTCCCAGCCGAGTTGCTCCCCGGCACGATCGAAGCGCTCGAACAGGCCGTCGGTGAAAAGCAGCAACAGATCGTCGCGGCGCAGCTCGGTCGAGACGCTGCGATGAGGGCGCGGCATGCCCGAGCCGAGGGGGAGGCCGGGGCAGGAGAGCTCCTCGATGGTGCCGTCGTGGCGCAGGACGAAGCCGGGCGGGATGCCGGCTCCGGCGAGCTCGACTCTCCAACCCCGCGCGGTCGGCGCGAGCTCGAGCAACGACAGCGCCATGTGGTGGCGGCGGTCGGCGGCGACCCGTCGCAGCACTCGGTCGAGCCGGCGCAGCACGCTTGGCAGGTCGGGGGCGTCGACGGTCAGAAGGGCGGTGCGGGTGGCGGCTACCATCAGACCGGCCGCGAGCCCGTGGCCGGTCGCGTCGCCGATCGCCAGGAAGATCCGCCCATCGCTTTGAGGAAAGATGTCCCAGTAGTCGCCACCGACCTCCGAGGCGGTGCGGTGCTCGACCGCAAGATCGAGCCCCTCGATCGACGGAGGAGTGAGTGGGATCATCGACTGGTGGAGGGCCCGCGCGTCCGCCAGCTCGCGGCGTCGGCGTTCGGCCTGGGCCTCCTCGAAGGCGCGGGTGCGGGCCCAGCGCGCGGTGCCGGCGATGGTGGCGGCAAGCCCCAGGATCCCGGCGACGAGAGTCCCGAGCTTCGCCCACCAGGTCTCGAACCAGCGAGGCAGTACCTCGAAGGCCCAGGTCACCGGTTCGCTCTCGAGGCCCGCCGCGTCGCGAGCCTGGGCTTCGAAGCGGTAGTGACCGGCGCTCAGCTCCAGGATTTCCCTGACCGCTTCGGTGCCCCAGGCGCTCCAGCCCGAGTCTCGTGCGCCGATCAGACGGAAGCGGTAGCGCAGCTCGTTGCGCGAATCCCAGCGGGGTGAAGCCACCTCGAACCGCAGCGATATCGGTCCCGGCCCGAGGAGGGTCGTGTCGACCTGTGAGGACGCCACGCGGCCGCTGCGGTCCGCGAAGACGCCTTCCGAGACCGTCCTTCGCCGTGACAGGTCGTCGACCCGACGCAGCAGCACGCGTGGGGCAACTCGTGGGCTGAGCGCCGCTACGGTCCACAGGCGCAGCAGGCCCCGCGTCGAGCCGATCCACAGGGTTCTTCCCGTCGGCACGAGGGTGGTCACCCCGGCGGGATCGAAGCGGCCGCTGGCGGGGAGGTGCAGCGTCGGAGTATGGCCTTTGGAGAGCCGGTACAAGCCCTCGCTGGCGACGAACCACAAGGTGCCTTCCGCGTCCTCGACGAGAGGGCCGATCCACTGCGATTCCTCGCCGGGGCGCAGGAGCAGGCGGTCGAAATGGAAGGTCGCCGGATCGAGCCGGAACAGGCCTTGGAGCCCGTTGGCGAGCACGCCGTGGCGCCGGGTGGAGAAGAGCTGGATCGCAAAGTCTGGCCGCAGATCTTCGAGCACCCGCGGTTCCCGGCGTAAGCTGGGATCGACCGCCAGGATGCCTTCTGCGCCGGCTGCGAGCAACGTGCCGTCCGTCGCCGCGGCCAGCGTGCGGACGTGCACGGTGGGTCGCTCGAGAGCCTCGATGCGCCATTCTCCAAGCTCGTCTCGCGCCGCCCGGCTGATGCCGTGATCGCCCCCGAGCCACAGCGCCCCAGGCCGGTCAGGGTCGGCGATCAGCACCGATGCCGGATCGCCCAAACGGTGCGTCGCGCCATTGCGCACCAGCCAGGTGCCGGATGTGCAGGCGGCGATCAGGTCGACACCGAGGGCGGCGAGATCCGAGCAGGGGCCGAGGGCAGCACCCACCGGTTCGAAACGATCGGCGCCCGCGGCGGCATCGGCGCGGAAGCGGAAGACGCCACGGCTGGTGGCCACGTAGACCGCAGAGGGCGCGGGGAGGACCGACGAGACCGCGCCGTGAAGACCGGCGGCCTCGTCCCAGCGGGTGATCGGCATGTGGATCTCGAGCCGCTCCAGCCCGTCCTCGTGGAGTGCCCACAGCCCCCCCTCGGGATCTTCGGCCAGGGCGCGCACGGCGGCGTGATGGCGATCGCCGAGGGGCTCGACCTGCTGTCGCACCAGCCCGTCGGCTTCGAGCACTGCGAGCCGCCCGTCGGCGAAGCCCAGAGCAAGACCGCCATCGCGCAACGCTCCCCAGGCAGTGATCTCGCTGGGGTACGGGCTGTCGGGGCCGAAGGGTGCCCAGCCGCTGCCGCGCTCCCAGCGCCACAATCGGCCGGGCTCGATCACGACGATCTGCCCGTGGGACAGCGTCGCCACCCCTGCCGCTTGGATCCCGTTGGGCAGCAGCGCTGCGGGCTCGAGGCGCTCACCCACCATCAGGACCAGATGCGTGGTCGAGAGCAGGACCCCGCCGCTCGGATGCGAGCCCGCGGCCATCCACCTCTCTGCGGTCGGGATGGCGGTGGTGTGGCCGGCGCGCCAGCGCTGCAGCCCATCGCGCCGGACGAAGGTCACGGCTGCGTCGGCCGACGGCAGGATCGCCAGGATCCCCTCCCCGCCACTACGGTCGGGATCCTCGAGCGGAAGCAGCGCCAGTCTCTCCCCTGCGGCCGGGGCGAGGTACCCGACGAAACGGGTGCCGGCCACCCACAGACGCCCGCCCTGGTCGAGCGCCAGGCGCCGAGCCGGCTCACCGCCGGGGAGGGGAAAGTTGCGCCACTCGCGCCCATCGAGCTCGACCACGCCGCCCGGACCGGCGAGGTAGATCAGCCCGCGCGGATCGTGGAGCAGGGTGGTGAAACCGGACGCCAATGCCGGATCGCCGGGGGGGATCTCCCAGTGGCTCGCCAGCGGAGCGCCGGGGAGGCTGGACCGCCCGGTCTCCGGCGGCTCGACAGCCGGGACCGCGCTCGCCAGCACACACCACCACCACATCGCGATCGGGATCAGACGCCTGCCCATGGTGGAATCATGTACGCTTTCGGTGCTCGGAAGGTTGAAGGAGAGCTCGTGACGCTCAAGGGTTATCAGAAACGGTTCCTGCGCGCTCGTGCGCACGCGCTCGAGCCATCGCTGGCGATCGGGCGGACCGGTCTGACCGAGGCCTGGGTTGCCGAGCTCGGCCGCGAGCTCGATCGTCACGAGCTGGTCAAGGTCCGCTTGTCCCCGGATCGCGAGGAGCGCAGTGCCGAGCTGGCTCGGGTGCTCGAGGATACCGGATCGATGTTGGTTGCGACGGTGGGCAGAGTCGCCACGCTGTATCGGGCGAGCGCGACCGCGTCCGCGCCGATCGAGTTGCCGCGGCGCGGTGTCGAAGACCCTCCGCCGTCTGCGTGATAACCTCGAAGTTGCCCGGTTTCTCGGGCAATTCACACCCGATGTCCCTATCGCGCGTCGGCAGGTCCGACCGCCGAGGAGGAGAGCATGAAGATCGCGGTCTGCATCAAGCAGGTCCCCGATACCGAGGCGCGTTTGCGAGTTCGCAAGGACGGCCTGTGGATCGAAGAGGACGACGTTCCGTTCAAGATCAACGAAAGTGACGAATACGCGCTCGAGGCCGGCCTGCGCCTCGCCGAGGCGACCGGCGGCGAGGTCGTCACAATCGGCCTCGGCCCGGCGCGAGTAGCCGAATCCCTGCGCAAGGCGATGGCCATCGGCGCGGCCCGGTCGATCCACCTCGCAGACGAGGCCTTTGCCGGAGGCGACGCGCTTGCCACCGGCCGGGCGCTGGCCGAGGCGATTCGGCGCGAGGGTTGCCAGGTGGTGATCACCGGCTCGCAGAGTGACGACGCGAGCTACGGCGCCACCGGATCGATCATCGCTGCCTTCCTCGGCTGGCCACATGCCTGGCTGCTGATGGGCATCGAGCTGGTCGACGGAGGAGCAGCGGTCGAGGTCGTGCGCGAGATGGAAAGCGGCACCAACGAGGTGCTGAAGCTGGCGCTGCCGGCGGTGCTCGAGGTCCAGGCCGGGATCAACCACCCGCGCTACGCTTCACTCAAGGGGATCATGGCGGCGAAGAAGAAGCCGATCGACGTCGTGTCGCCGGCAGATCTCGGGCTCGACGCGTCTGCGGTTGGAGCGGCGGGGTCACGGGTTCAGATTGTGTCGGTTGGATTTCCCCAGACCGGCGGCGGCGCGCAGATCATCGAGGGTGATGCCAAAGCGGCGGCCAAGACCTTGGTCGAGCGGCTGCAGAACGAAGCGAGGGTGCTGTGATGAGCGGCAGAGTGATGGCAGTGGTCCAGCCCCGCGAGGGGAAGGTCGGGCGTGGGGGTTGGGAGCTCGTCGCCGCGGCGCAGACCCTGGCGGCCGAATCCGGTGATGCCGAGGTCGAGGTCGTCGTTCTGGGGCAGGGCGTGCGGCAAGCAGCCGAGGAGATCGCGGCGAAGGCGGCGGTGGCGCGGGTGCTCGTCGCCGATCACGAGAGTCTCGCCGCCTACACGCCTGGAATGTGGTGTGGAGTCCTCGGGGGAATCATCTCCACATCGAACCCGAGCCTGGTACTGTTTGGGCACTCCTACCAGACGATGGACTACGCTCCGCGGCTGGTGGCTTCACTCGGTGCCGCGTTCGTGCCGGCGGTGCTGGGAGCGGTGAGCCAGGGCGGCGAGCTGCGCTGGAAGCGCCCGGTCCTGGGCGGCAAGTTGCACGCTACGGTTCGCACCAGCGGTCACGGGGTGGTGTTCGCCACGGTGCAACCGGGTGCCTTCAACCCTGACGCTCTGGTTGGCGGGACGGGGGCGGTCGTCGATGTGGCGGTTGCCGTCGTCGACCCGCAACGGACGATCCTGAGAACCGAGCGTGTGGGCGGCGACACCGTCGACCTCTCGAAGTCCGAGGTCGTCGTCGCTGCGGGCCGCGGTGTGGGCGGCGCCGACAAGATGGGGGTGGTCGAAGAGCTCGCCGCGGCCCTTGGGGCCGACATCGGCGCCAGCCGCCCGGTGATCGACAACGGCTGGTTGCCCCGCGATCGCCAGATCGGATCGAGCGGCCAGACCGTGGCTCCGCGGCTTTACGTTGCGGTCGGCATCTCCGGCGCGATCCAGCATCTCGTCGGGATGAAGGGCTCGGGCTGTGTCGTCGCGATCAACAAGGATCCGGGCGCGCCGATCTTTTCGGTCGCTCAGTACGGCATCGTCGGGGACCTCCACGAGGTCCTTCCGGCCCTGTCGGCGGCGATTCGGGAAGCCAAGGCGTCGTAGAGCAAAAGGCGGTGCGGGCCACGGCCCGCACCGCCTTTTTGCTCAGGGACCAGGGACCAGGGACCAGGTACCGAGTCGGTCCGGGTACCGGGCACTGTCGGAGTGACCGACCGTGGTCCCCGATCCCCGATCCCCGATCCCCGATCCCTGGTCCCCGTCCCCCCTACCTCGGCGCCCCGATCAACTGACACCAGTAGACCTCGACCCGGCCGTCGCGTTCGGCGGTAGCAAGGCCCAGGCCGTGGTGGGTGGAGCTCTTGCGCAAGACGTTGCGGCGGTGATCGCTCGAGTCGAGCCACCTGCCGACGACCTCTTCGGCGGTGAACTGCCCCTCGGCGAGATTTTCGGCAATCTCGCGGTACTCGAAGCCGGCGGCGCGGGCGCGATCCGACGGGCGTCGACCCTCGGGGTCGAGGTGGGCGTAGAAGTTCCGGCTCGCCATGGCTTCGGCGTGGCGTTGCGCCGCTTCGGCCAGCTGCGCGTCGTGCACGAGGGGACCCAAACCGCGTCGTGTGCGAGCTTGGTTGACCGCCTCCAAGACTGCTGTCCGGATCGCTTCGCGATCGCTGGAGTACCAGGCGGTGCGCTCGCGTTCGATGGTCAAACGGGGAAGAGCCACGACAACCAGGCACAAGCGGCCGTGGGGGCCGTCGGCGCACGCGGCCGCTGCGTGCTCCCAGCGGCCTTCGATCAAGTCGCGCTGCAGCTCGACCCGAGCCATCGCTGCGGCCGGAACGTCGCAACAGACGGTCGCTTCCCGCCACATCCACGGCCGGTAACCGCGTCGATGGAGGAGGTTCGTCACCGCGGTGACGTCTTCCGCCGAGGCTCCACGCGCGGCCAGACTGCGGGCTCGTTCTTCAGCCAGTGCACTCAGGACCGGGTGGGAGTCCAGGTGCTCGAGCCCGGCCGAGGCTCGCTGATCCTGCAGTGCCTCGAGCAGCGCCGCTGCATCGTCCTGGTGATTGACCGCGGGCGGAGGGCTGGTGGCGTCGGCGCGGCAGGCGCCCAATGCCACCGCCGCCACCAGCGACCGCCACGTCACGATGCGACGAGCCGCTCGGCGATTGCGAGCGCGTTGGAGGCGCCGCCCCGGGTGAGGTTGTCCATCACCGACCAGATCCAGAACGCTCCGGGGCGATCCGGATCGGCGACCGGCAGGGACACGAGCACCTCCTCGTGGCCGGCCACATCGACCGGACCCAGGTGCTCGATCTCGCGGTCGATCTGCAGGAACGGCCCTTCGGCGAGAGCCTCGATGACGTCTTCGGGATCCGGATCGTCGTGGAAGCGGACGTGGAGGCTGGTCGCGACGCTGTGGAAAACCCCGGCCTCGAGGCGCTGGACGGCGAGCCCGACCTCGCAGCCGAGGATGCGTCGCAGGATCGTCGCGTCGGCGCTGCTGCCCGGATCGCCCTGGCGCAGGTTGAACGCCCGTTGGCCCTGAAGCTCCGCCTGGTGACCCACACCGCGGAACGACAGGATGTCGCGGGTCTGATCGAGCATCGCGTCGAGACAGGTGCGACCCCGGCTCGACACCGGCAACATCGTCGTGGCCACGGCCTCGGCAAGATCGAATCGGCGCAACGGCCCCAGCAGTAGCGCGAGGTGGATGAGCTCGGGCGGTGGGGTGGCGAGGACCCCGCCGCGGGTGGCGACCTCGTCGTTGACACCGGCGACGACCTCGATGGCGTCGGGGGCGCGCTCGCCCAGCATCACGACGGTGCCGTTGGGTACGAGCGCCCCGGCCAGGGGAGCGGTTGCCTCCCACGGAGCGCAGCTGAACAACAGGTCGACTCCGCGCAGGCCCTCGGCATCGGCGGGCCGGACGAAGGTCGCGCCGCCGGCGAGCTCGGCCAGCTGCCCGACCTCGTCGTCGTCGGCGGCGAGCAAGCGCAGCTCGCGCCAGAGCTCAGGGCGTCGATCGAGCTGCTCGCGCAGTTCGGTGGCGAGCAGATCATTGGGCCGAAACAGGGCAAAGGTGCTCATCGGGGAGAGGCTTCCGGTCGGTTGGTGCGGCGCCGCAACCAGGTCACGGCCCAGGCTGCGGGGCCGAAGAGGGTGTAGGCAGCCGTGACGATGGGAAAGAAGAGGTCGGCGCGCCAGATCGCGAGCGCGATCAGGCCGGCGATCGGCAGGACCGCCCGGTAGGAACGGCGCGACTTGACATCGAGGCCTTTGAGACTCGGGTAGCGGAAGGTCGACACCATCAGCAGGCCGGCGAGCACCAGGATTCCCAGCATGGCGGATTCGATCCACAGGTGCCAGCTCGGATCCGGCGAGAAGAACAGAAAGGCGACGACGGTGCCGGCGGCCGCGGGGGTCGGGAGGCCGACAAAGGCGCGCGGATCGACCACTCGCGACTGGACGTTGAACCGTGCCAACCTGCTGGCGCAACACACCAGGAACAGCAGCGGTACCAGCCAGCCGAGGCGTCCGAAGGCCTCGAGACCCCACAACCACGCCAGCAGGGCCGGCGCCATGCCGAAGGTGAGCACGTCGGCCAACGAATCGAGCTCGCGGCCGAAGTCGCTTTCGGTTCCGGTCATGCGCGCGATCTTGCCGTCGAGAGTGTCGACCACTGCGGCCGCAAAGACGGCGAGGGCCGCAGTCCGAAACTCGTTCTGCAACCCCAGCATCACCGCCCAGAAGCCGAGGGTGATGTTGCCGACGGTGAACAGGCTCGGCAGCAGTGCCGCGCCGCGCCGCAGTCGCTCGGGGGCCTTCGGCGCGGCCATCAACGCGCCGGCCGGGCCCGTGCCATCGGGGTTTCGCCACCTCGCACCCGGTCGCCCTTGGCCACCAGGATCTCGTAGTCGAGAGGCACGATCAGGTCGACCCGGGAACCGAACTTGATCAGCCCGAGGTGCTGTCCGCGGATGACGCGCTCGCCGCGATCGAGCCAACACACGATGCGGCGTGCGATCAGGCCGACCAGCTGACGAACGGCGATGCGATCACCATCGTGGTGGCGTTCGATCACCACCTCGTGGGCCTCGTTCTTGTCGGCCTCTTTGGCGAAGGCGGCGAGCTTGGGGCCACGCGTCAGCACCGAGGAGACCACTTCGCCGTCGGTCGGCACACGCTGGATGTGCACGTCGAACACCGACAGGAAGGTCACTACCCGGCGGTAGCGACCGGGACCAACGGACGGAGCCTCGACCTCGTCGATGCGGGTGATCAGCCCGTCGGCCGGCGCCACCAGGAGGTCCGGGCCCCCGCCGGCGCGGCGTTCGGGGTCACGGAAGAACAGCAGCGTGGCGATCCCCAGCACGCCGGCAAGGGCAGCGCCGAGTCGGCGTCCCACGGCGGCAAGCACCGCGCTCAGGAAGACGAAAGGGATGACGAAGGGCCAGGCGTCTCGTGCAAATCTCATCAGGGGCCTCGAACGAAAACGGCCGGGATCAGGTCCCGGCCGCGGTTTCCGCGTCGGTGGCGCCGTCGCGCAGTGACCGACGAAGCGGAAAGGTGGGTTTAGCCGGTGGCTGGTGCGAGAGCCGCGAGTCGATCCCGCAGCATCATCTCCATCTGATCCTTGAGCCGCAGCTTCTCGCGCTTGATGCGCTTTTCTTCCAGCTCGACCTCCTCCGACAACAGCACCTTCTGGGCCAAGGACTCGAGCTCGTGCTCGAGAGCCTGATGCTGGTCGTGGAGGCTCCGGAAGTCTGCGTCGGTTTCGATCAGCTCCGCCTTCAGCTGCTCCCTCATCGGCATGCCGATTCTCCTTCCGCCGTGTGGTGATGTCGAGGGAAGGCGACACGGCGTTGCGCCGACCCCCCAGTGAACTGTGCTCGGAAGGTGGGGTGTTGCGTCCGCACTGGCATCAACTCGATCTCTATGAGGATGGTACACGGCGGGAGGATTCGGGGCAAGCCACCGGGAGCGCCTGCGACATCAAGACGGCGTCGATTCCGTCGTCGTAGTAGCCGGTGCGGACGCCTGCATCCGCCCAACCCCTGCGCCGGTAGAGGGCCCTGGCCGCTTCATTGTCGGCTCGGACCTCCAGGAACACCTGGCCGACCCCGCGTTGCCGAAGATCGCCGAAGGAACGATCGAGGAGGAGGGTGGCCACGCCCGCGCGTCGCGCCGCGGGCCGGACCGCGAGTCGCAGCAGCTCGGCCTCGTCGGCGACCTGCAACCACTGGATGGCTCCCAAGAGCTCGCCCTGCTGCGACTCGCGAGCGACCAAGGCGAGGCCATTCGGATGCCCGAGGGCTCCGGCGATTCCCGCGCGGCTCCACGCCGCGGCTGTGAAGGCCGCCTGCTCGAGCTCGCACAGGGCATCGAGATCCGCTGACGTGGCGAGCTCGATGTGGGGGCTCATGCTCCTACCCTTTTGGGCGTCGCAGGTGCCGTCAGGGCTGGATCCTGGAGGTAGAGCGGCCGAGTCAGGGTGGCGGGGTCGAGGAGCACCCGCTCGGCGCTGACCAGAGCCGCGGCGATCGGAGCGAGCGGAGGCGGTTCGATACGCTCGCCGGGGAGATCGGTCGTAGCGACCCCTGCTCCGATCCACACGGTCGGTGCCCAGTCGCGCAGGGCTTCGAGCGCGACACGTTCCGGGCCCGAGCAGGCCCGACCGTCCTCGAAGCGCTGCACGAACCAGTGGCCGCGCAGGGCATCGACACACGCTACACAGGGCTGCTGCCGCGGTGCGGCTGCTGCCAGTACTTCGAGGGTCGACACCGCTCCAGCCGGGATTCGCGAACCCTGGTGCAAGCCGAGGATCAACGCCAAGCCAACCCGCAAGCCGGTGAAGCTGCCGGGCCCCTGCAGGGCCACCATCGCGTCGAGGTCGTGCAGGCGGCAGCCGACCTCCGCGAGAGCCTCATCGATCAGCTGCAGCAGCGGAGCAGCCGATTCGCGCTGGGGCTGCGTTCGCACTGCGAGCCGGTCGGCATTCTTCACCGCCACGCTCGCCGTCGGGGAACCGGTATCTATTGCCAGCACACGCACGTGGTAAGGATATCTGGTCGGAAGATGGGTACTGGGTATTGGGTATCGGGTACTGGGGACCCGGGACCGGGGACCAGGGGCCCGAGGGAGTCGGACCCACTCGGACGGAACCGACCCGCGCTCCGACGAGACCCCGGTACCCGGTCCCTGGTCCCTCCTCACTTGCGTACGCCGGGATGCACCACGAGGGGCGCATGGCAACGGCTACGCCGCCGCCGAATCGATCCCGACCACCTCGGCCTCGGGCGGACCTTCCCGCTTGAGTGAGCCGGTCTCGAGCAAGTGTTTCGGGGGCTCCTTGAGCTCGCACACGACACCAACGACCGACAGAGCCTTCAGGATGTAGTAGGTGATGTCGATTTCCCACCAGAAGAAGCCCTGGCGGGTCGACGCCTTGTAGTAGTGGTGGTTGTTGTGCCAACCCTCGCCGAGGGTCAGCAGCGCCAGGATCAGGCTGTTGCGGCTGTTGTCCTTGGTTGGGTACCGCCGCGAGCCCATCATGTGGGTCAGGCTGTTGATCGCGAAGGTGCAGTGCCAAACTAGGACGGTCGAGGCGAAGAAGCCCCACGCGAGCGCCGGCAGGCCGCCGAGGAAGAACAACAGCACCGCGAGCGCCACTCCGGGCACTGCATGCCAGCGATCCAACCAGCGCAACTCCGGGTACTTCGCGAAGTCGGCGATGCGCCGTTGGTCGACGTCGTTGGCATCCGGGCCGAGCACCCAGCCGAGGTGGGCCCAGAAGAAACCCTTCCAGGACGGCGAGTGGTAGTCCGGTTCTTCGTCGCTGTGCTGGTGATGGTGCCGGTGGACGGCTCCCCACCACAGCGGGCCCTTCTGCATCGAGGTGATCCCAAAGAGTGCCAGCAGGAACTGGAAGGTGCGGCCGGTCTTGAACGAACGATGTGAGAAATAGCGGTGATAACCGCCGGTGATGCCGAACATCCGCACGAAGTAGAGCGCGAAGCACAGCGCGACCCACTTCCAGGCGAACGGGACGAAGAACACCATCAGCGCCGCGAGGTGCACGCCGATCATGCCGACCGATCCCGGCTTGAGCCAGTTGATGTCCTTGAATTCGGGATGGTGGTGATGGTGGTGTCCGGCGCTCATGGGTCTCTCCGAAAGATGGGTACCAGGGACCGGGGACCAGGGACCCGGGACCAGGGACCCGACTTGATTCCCCGAAGGGCACCACGGAGGGTGCATGGAGCATTTTCGGTGGCGCAGCCGATTTCGGGGGTCAGCCTATGGTCAGATCACCGCGACGGCTGGGGCGGTCTGTCACCGTTGTGTCAAAGGGCAGGGGTGCCGCTGCCGCAACGTGCTCGGCCGCGTTGCGGGGAACCACGCTGCCCGATCTCCGCTCTCCCAGTACCCAGCACCCCTGTCTCCGGCCGGTCTCCGTTCCCTGGTCCCCGGTCCCTGGTCCCCGGTCCCCGGTCCCTGGTCCCCGGTCCCTGGTCCCCGGTCCCTTCCACGAACCCTTGACGCCAACCGGATATCCGGATATTCTCCGTCGTCATGCGTACGACCGCCCGCCGCCGTGCCCTGCTGCGTCGACTGCTCTCCAAGGAGGAGATCGGCGATCAGGCGACCTTGATCGAGAAGCTCGCGGCGGCCGGGCATCCGATCACGCAGGCGACGATCTCGCGCGATTTGACCGCCCTCGGCGTCGAGAAGCGCACCCTGCCCGATGGGCGCCAGCGCTACGTGCTGCCGCGGTCTGGGGCAGTGGCGATCGAGGCCGATGGTGATCAGGTGGCGGCGGCGCAGCGGTTCATTCGGGAGTTCCTGGTCGACGTCGGCTCGAGCGGCAATCTGGTGGTGCTCCGTACGGTCCCGGGCACCGCCAGTACCGTCGCAGAGTTTCTCGATCGGGCGCACTTGGTGGGGGTTCTCGGTTCGATTGCCGGGGACGACACGATTTTTCTGGCGACCACCGAATCCAACGGTGGCGCGATGGTCGAGGCGGCGATTCGCCGCCTCGTGGAGGGACCGGGATGAAAGTGGTACTGGCCTATTCCGGAGGTCTCGACACCTCCGTGATCCTGCATTGGATCAAAGCAACCTACAACGCCGAGGTGATCACCTACACCGGTGACGTCGGGCAGGGCATCGACGAGGTCGAGAAGGTGCGGGAGAACGCCTTGCGGACCGGGGCCTCCGAGGTGATCGTCGAGGATTTGCGCGAAGAGTTCGTCACCGAGTGCATCTTCGGGGCGCTGCGGGCGAATGCCACCTACGAGTGGTACTACCTGATGGGGACAGCGCTCGCACGGCCGGTGCTGGCTCGGGGCATGGTGAGGGCGGCGGAGAAGGTCGGCGCGGGGACGGTCGCGCACGGCGCCACCGGCAAGGGCAACGATCAGGTGCGCTTCGAGCTCGCCGCCTACGCCCTCAAGCCCGATATCAAGATCATCGCGCCCTGGCGCGAATGGGGCATGAAGGGTCGTTCGGATCTGGTCGCCTACGCCCAACAACACGGGATCAAGCTGCCGACCTCGCCCAAGCCGGCGTATTCGATGGACGGCAATCTGATGCACATCTCGTACGAGGGTGGGGTGCTCGAAGACCCCTGGGCGGCTCCTCCCGAGGGTATGTTCCAGATGACCGTCGATCCCGAGCAGGCGCCGGATCAGCCGGAGTACGTCACCATCGGGTTCGAACGCGGCAACCCGGTGTCGATCAACGGCGAGAAGCTCGGGCCGGTGGCCCTGGTCGAGAAGGCCAACGAGATCGGCGGCCGCCATGGCATCGGCCGGGTCGACATCGTCGAAAACCGCTTCCTCGGGATGAAGAGCCGCGGAGTGTACGAAACCCCCGGTGTGACGATGCTGCACCACGCCCACCGTGCGGTGGAATCGATCACCCTCGATCGTGAGGTTCATCATCTTCGCGACGAGCTGTGCCCACGCTACGCCGAGATGGTCTACAACGGCAGCTGGTTCACCCCCGAACGCGAGGCGCTGCAGAGCTTCATGGACAGCGTCCAGAAGCGCGTCAACGGTGAGGCTCGGCTCAAGCTGTACAAGGGCCACTGTCTGGTGGAAGGCCGCCGGTCGTTCACCCACACGCTCTATGACGAAAAGACGGTGACCTTCGAGGCCGACGACGTGTACGATCAGAAAGACGCGACGGGCTTCATCCGGTTGCGGGCGCTGCGCCTGCGGACCTTGGGCGCGCGGCGGATCTCGGAGGGCGAATGAGTCGACTGCGTGGGCGGTTCGAGGGTGGTGTCGACGAGCTGATGCGCCACTACGGCTCGTCGCTCGATGTCGATCTCGAGATGGCGACCGAAGATGTCGAAGGGTCGCGCGCCCACGTGCGGATGTTGGGAGAAGTAGGGTTGCTGACCACCGCCGAGGTCGAGCGTCTGCTCGAAGGCCTCGCGGTGGTCGGCGCCGAGCTCGCGGACGGTACCTTTCGCCCCGGCCCCGAGCTCGAGGACATCCACATGGCGGTCGAGGCCCGGCTCCACGAGCTGGTCGGCGAGGTCGCCGGCAAGCTCCACACGGCGCGCTCGCGCAACGATCAGGTGGCAACCGACGTGCGCTTGTGGCTCAAGCGCCGCCTGCTCTTGCTCGACCAGGCGGTGGGGGAGCTGGTCGCCTCGTTCGTCGACCGGGTCGAACGCGATGGCCAGATCCTGATGCCGGGATACACCCATTTGCAGCGGGGCCAG
>CAZRFU010000052.1:0-24063 GCA_964599475.1 uncultured Thermoanaerobaculia bacterium | reverse complement strand
CGATCCTGCTCGGGCACCACCTGCTGGCCCACGCCTGGGCCTTCCAGCGCGATCGCGAACGTCTCCAGGGCGCCCTCAGCCGGGTCGATCGCTCACCGCTCGGCGCCGCGGCGATGGCGGGGTCACCCCATCCGATCGACCGCGATCGCAGTGCGGCTCTGTTGGGGTTTGCCGGTGTGGTCGAAAACGCCATGGACGCGGTGTCCGCCCGCGATCACGAGCAGGAGGCGGCTGCCGCCTGCGCAATCCTCGCCGGGCACCTCTCTCGCGTCGCCGAGGAGCTGGTGATCTGGTCGTCGAGCGAGTTCCGCTTCGTGCGTCTCGGCGACGGCTGGGCGACCGGCTCGAGCATCATGCCGCAGAAGCGCAATCCTGACGCAGCGGAGCTGATTCGCGGCAAAGCGGCGCGCGTCATCGGCGACGCGGTGACACTCCTGGTTCTGACCAAGAATCTTCCGCTCGCCTACAACCGCGACCTGCAGGAGGATCGCCGGGCCTTGTTCGATGCGGTGCGGACCACCTTGGCCTCGGTGTCGGTGTTGACCGGCGTGATGCGCGATCTCACCTTCGCCGCCGATCGGTTCGAAGCGGAGCTCGCGGGAGACCCTGCGCTTGCCACCGAGCTCGCCGATGCGCTGGCGGCGAGCGGCGTGCCGTTCCGTGAGGCCCACGAGGTCGTCGCCCAGCTCGCCGCCGACCTCGAACGGAAGGGGAGGCGATTCGATCAGCTCACCCTCGAAGAGTTGCGCAGTCGCCATCCGGCGTTCCCCGACGACGCCATCAGCCGCTGGCTCGATCCCCGGGCTGCGGTCGACCGGCGGCGCTCACGCGGTGGGACGGCTTCGGGCGAGATCGAACGCCAGGTCGGTCTGCTGCGCTCGGGGAGGTGACGCGGCGAAAGCCGCGGTGGGCGAACGAATGATCCGTGGGCCTGATAGGGTACGCGAATTCACTTGGCTTCGGGCTACGTCCGGTCCGCGCGTTTCCTTGAGAGGGAGGCTCTTCATGTCTTTGAAGTTCGCTCGTGTTCTGCTTGTTGGCTGTGTGTTGGTGGCCCCGAGTGCCTTTGCCGCCGAGGCGCCTGCAGACCTCAAGGCGATTTGGAGCTCGTTGACTGCAGAAGAGCAAGCGGCCTACACCGCGGCGGCTCGGGCCAAAGCGTCCCCCGCCCCGAACGTTCTTGCTCCAGGCGACACCTGTGGCTCGGCCTCGCTCGAGGTGAGCACGCTCCCCTTCAACGACGCGGACACAACCGTCGGGCTGGTGGATGACATGACCTTTGGTGCTGCCTGCGGAGGCTTCAACGCCTCGTCGGGCATTGGGCCGGACATCGCCTACGTCGTCAGGACCGACGTGACCTGTGATGCGACCGTGACCTTGGATCCGACCGCGAACGACCTGGCCCTGTGGGTCGTGACCAACTGTGGCGATCCCGTCGGCGGTTGTGTCGGCGGAGACGACTCGGGGGGCAGCGGAACTGCTGAGGTGGTTGGGCCGTTCACCGCAACCGCCGGTACCGACTACTTCGTCGTGGTCGATGGCTTTGGTGGAGCATCGGACGCCTTCACTCTGAACATCGTCGAGGACGGCACCACTACCGGATGCCAGTTGGTGCCAGTGGAGCTTCAGCGCTTCGAGATCGACTAGCTCAGAGAATCCGAGGGGTACTCGCCGGCGGCGCGTCGCCATGCGTCGCGGAGCGAAGCGGTCGCGATTCTGGGGAAACGATCGACGATCGCGTCGGGTCCGGCGACGAAGAGCTCAGCGGCAAACAGCTCTCGGGCTCTCGACCACGCTGGGTGGGACTGTTCGGCATCTGTCCCGAGAAAGGCCGAGACGCCTAGCAGGAAGGCCACCTCGGCGTCGTCGGGTCGAGCCTCGGCGAGGGACGCAAAGAGCGAGCGAGCCGCGGTCCAATCGCTGGTGAGCAGCGCCAGCTCGCCTCGCACGCGGAGCATGGCAGGTTTCGCGGCCATCCCAGGCGGAACCGCTCTCAGCCATTGGTGAGCCTGGACCGTTGCGCCCTTTCGAAGCAGATCGGCGA
The DNA here is from genome assembly GCA_964599475.1 of uncultured Thermoanaerobaculia bacterium. GTDB lineage: Bacteria > Acidobacteriota > Thermoanaerobaculia > Multivoradales > CAZRFU01 > CAZRFU01. The sequence continues at coordinate 22,019 of CAZRFU010000052.1, read as the reverse complement.
TCAGCGCGACGTGATGCTCTTCTCTGAGTACCCGGTGGGCACCGGTTGAATCCAGAAGAGCGGACGCTTCCTCGAACAGACCCTTGGCAATTCTGACCCGCGCCAGCAGGACCGCGGCGTCGGTGTCGTTGGGCCGCGCCATCAGGACCGCGACCGCCAGGGGTGTTGCCGCCGCTGCGTCACCCTGGCGCAGCAACACGTCGGCGAGGCCGGCCGACGCGACATGGAGCTCGGGCGCCATGGCCAAAGCCCTCCGGTAGGCGGCAGCTGCTCGCTCGAGGTCTCCGCGCTCGGTGTGGATCCGGGCAAGGCCGAGGAAGTTCGCCGGCGTGGCCCCGGCCACTCGACTGCTGCGTTCGGCCTGGTCGAGGCGGTCGAATGAGGCCACTGCTGCGCGGTGTCGCTCCAGCAATGCCTGGCCGAGCGCAAGATCGCCCGGGCGGCCCCGCCGGGCGATGAGCTGGCCGAGATTGAGCAGCGCGACTCGGTCTGCGAGGTCTCGCGCCAGCGCCCGTTTGAAGGCGCTGATCGCCTCGTCGGTCTTTCCCAGGCGCCTCGAAAGAAGGCCGTATTCGGCCCACGAGGCGGCGTCATCCCGAGCGGCCGCGGCGCGAGCCAAGTAGGGCTCAGCCTCGTCGAATCGTGCGAGGGCCGACAGCATGCGGCCGAGCTGAAAACCGACCTCGTCGTCTTCCGGTTGGAGGGCGAGACAGCGCTCGAGGTGCCGAAGGGCAGTCTCGAAGTCGCCGATTCGCATCGCCGCCGCCGCGACTCCCTCATGGCTCCCGAAGTGATCGGCGTCGAGGGCGAGCTCGGCCCGAAACGAGGCCATAGCAGCTTGGTGATCGTCGAGAGTCCCGTGCAGGACACCCAAGCCGTAGTTCACCCGTGGCGCACTCGGGTGGCGGGCGAGATAGTCGGCGGCGATGGTGAGCGCTTCGCGACTGCGGCCGGCGGCACGCAAGGCCTCGAGCCGGGCGAGCATGGCGTTGGACTCCGGGGTGGCGCCGGCGCGCCCAGGGACCGCCGCGACCTCGGAGGCAGCGGGATCTTCGCCCTGGCAGCCGACCAACAGCGCAACCAGAACCAAGGCCGCCAGTTTCTGCGTCGTGCTTGCGGATCTCATGGGGTCCAAGGGCGGGGGCAGGGGATGACGCCCTGATCTTGCTCGATGCAGATGGTCGAGGAGGTGGCGGGCTCGGGAATGGTGAATCCCGTCGATTCGCCGGAGGGCCAACGGACCAGCATCGCGAGGGAAGAGCCCACCATCGCCCCGAGCCCAAAGTGAAGCCGGGGATCTTCGCTCATCAGGTAGGACGAGCCCGATCGAACCTCAGCCGTCTGCGTGCGGCCTCCGTAGCTGAGCTCGACACCAGCGCCGATCGCGTCGCCACCGGTCGGCGCAAGGAGCCGTACGGTGAGGGAACGGCCTTGTGATGTGTCGTTGCGCAACAGCCGCACCGGGCCGTTCGAGCTCGTTACGAGCAGGTCGCGGTCGCCGTCGTTGTCGACATCGACGACTGCCGAACCGCGAGCCACGGTCGGTTCGGTGAGCGGGCCAGCGGCGGGCACCAGCACCTCGAATCGACCCGATCCATCGTTGATGGAGAGCTGGTCGGCTTGAGCGTAGGCCAAGCTGGCGTTGATCGAAGCGATGTTGTCGAGGATGTGGCCGTTGGCCACGAAGAGGTCGACGTCCCCGTCGTTGTCGAAATCGGCGGCGTTGGCTCCGAAGCCGACTCTGGTCAAGCTCGGGCCGGCGAGCCCGGCTGCCACAGTTTGGTCCTCGAAGAGGCCTCCACCGAGGTTGCGGTAGAAGGTGTTCGTCTCGAAGTCCAGGTTGGTCACAAACAGGTCGATGGCTCCGTCGAGGTCAAAGTCGGCGGCGGCGAGTCCCATGCCGGCCTGGGTGCGCCCGAGCTCGTCGTAGGCTACGCCGAGGAGTGAGCCGACTTCCTCGAAGGTTCCGTCGCCGCGGTTGCGGAACAGGAAGTTGCGGGTCGAGTCATTGGCAACGTAGATGTCCTGATCGCCATCGTCGTCAAAGTCGAGCCACACCACACCCAACCCTTTACTCTCGCTGGGATCGCTGACGGCGATGCCGGCCTCCGCGGAGACCTCGGTGAAACTCCCGTCGCAGGTGTTGCGATACAGACGATCCGGCACCCCCGGATAGGCATCGGGATGGCAGTACACGGGCAGGTTGGCCGACCCGCAACTGCGATGATTCTCGATCGTCGAGTCAAGGTAGTTGGCGACGTAGATGTCGAGGCAGCCATCCCCATCGTAGTCCGCGATGGCGCAACCGGCACCCCACAGCGTGTTGTCGATGCCGGCCCGCTCTGTCCAGTCCTCGAAGCTGCCATCGCCGCGGTTGCGATAGAGGCGATCGGGGCCGAAGGCCGTCACGTAGACATCGACCCAGCCGTCCGCATCGAGATCGGCGGCACACGCACCCATGCCGTACCCTGGGCTCGACAGCCCTGAGCCTGCGGTGACGTCGACAAAGGTGCCGTTGCGTCGGTTTCGGAAGAGCCGGCTCTCGAGCGCGCTCTTTGCCTCGAAGCCTGGGAGTGGCTGGCCTTGAAGCAGGTAGATGTCGTACCAGCCATCCCGGTCGAAATCGAGAACGGCTCCGCCGGAGCCCATGGTTTCGACGAAGTAGCGTCGACCGCTGCCGCCGTGGACGTGCTCGAAGGTGAGCCCGTTCGCTTGGGCCACCTCGGAGAAGGCGATGCGCGGAGCCGGGGCATTCCCGCCGGGTTCTCGGAGGCTGCCGGTGGGAACGCACCCCGCCACGAGAACCAAGCCACCTGCAGCAAGCGGCCATGTCCGTCGCGATGGTCGGTTCCGCACGCGGAGAGGTTACAACGGAACAGCCCGTTCCCCGGCCCTGCGCCGAGCTGCGCCTGGCTTGCGCCCGCGTGAGGGCGCGAGCCGAAGAGACGCCGGCCGGTCTCAGGGAATGGACGTACTTCGCTGAGGCTGATCGAACGGCACGATCGCGGGGTCGAGCGCCAGCAGCAGCGATGGTTGCCGACCGAAGGTTGGAGGGTGAGGGCTTCACGGGAGCAAGACCAACTCGGCGTGCGATACCCGCGAAAGCCTGCCGATTGCCCCGCCGACGGTGCAAGTGGTAGTCTCGCTGAAGGTTTGGAGTCGCGATGGTGGCAACCAGAGACACCCGCGGGGACGCGAGTACCGACAGCATCGAGGTCTCGCCGCGTACCGACAGCGGGATGACACAGAGCTTCGAGGGCACGGCCACTGGCCGTCGACGCCCGTTGGCGCGGCCTGGGGACTTCGAAGCCAACGTGATCCTGATCGCCCATCCCGAGAACAAACAACTCGGCAACCGGTTCCGGCTCGGGCCGGGGGCGGTGATCGAGATCGGTCGGTCGCCGTCGTGTGAGATCAGCTTGCCCGAGGTGCTGTCGATCTCGCGGACCCACGCACGGGTCGAGCACCTGGGCTCGCAAGTGGTGGTCGAAGACCTCGGCAGCACCAACGGCACCTTCGTCAACGACGAGATCGTGCGTGGGGAGCGGCAGTTGCGCAGTGGCGATCGCTTCCAGGTCGGCGCGGTGCACTTCAAGTTCCTGCACGAGCGCGACGTCGAGCACGCCTACCACCAGGCGATCTACAACCTGGTGATGCGCGATGGTCTGACCGAGATCTACAACCAACGCAAGTACGCCGAAGAGGTAGAGCGCGAGGTCACGCGCGCTCGTCGCTACGGGCGGCCGCTGTCACTGATCCTCTTCGACATCGACCACTTCAAGCTGCTCAATGACGAATACGGGCACCTGTGCGGGGACTACGTGCTCAAGCAGATCGCCACGCGGGTCGCCGAGCATCTGCGTTCGGAGCAGGTTTTTGCTCGTGTGGGGGGTGAGGAGTTTGCGATCCTCTGCCCCGAGACCGACGTCACCGGTGCCACCCAGCTGGCAGAAAAGGTCCGCGAAATCCTCGAGGGGCTGCGCCTCGAGTACGCCGGGTTCCAGATCTCGGTGACTTGTTCCTTCGGCGTGGCGGGCTATCAGCGGAGCCTGAACAGCGTCGACGATCTCTACCGTGCCGCGGACGAGGCTCTGTACACGTCGAAGCGGTCCGGTCGCAACCGCGTTTCAGCAGTCGGTTCGGCCGGCTAGCCGTTCGCCCACGGAAACTGCCCCGTGTCGTACCACAGGCTCTCGAACGCGACGGTTCGGGGCGGGCTCGGGGCGTCCAGCTACAAACGCAGGAAACCGCAGTCTTCGGGGTTTCATCCAAGATGAGCGGGTCCGAGGGCGACGTGATCGTATTCACGGCGGGAATGGAAGTGGGGAGGTACCGCCTCGAGTCGTTGCTCGGGCGAGGTGGCATGGCCGAGGTGTGGCGTGCCCGTGACGAAGTGCTCGGCCGTGAGGTCGCGATCAAGACGATGCGGGCCGCCTTCGCGACCGAATCCGATGTGCGCGAACGATTCCTGCGGGAGGCGCGCCTGGCGGCGGGTCTCGACCATCCGCACATCGTGCCGATCTACGATGTCGGCCAACACGGGCGCGTGCCGTACGTCGTCATGCCGGTGGTTGCGGGCGGCAGCCTCGCCGGGCTGTTGCAGCGGGGGATCCCTTCGCGTCCTCGGGCAGTGGCGTGGGTGCTGCAGATCGCAAGTGCGCTCGACGCGGCGCACGGAGCCGGAATCCTCCACCGCGACATCAAGCCCGCCAACGTGCTCCTCGGATCCGGACAGCGAGCACTGCTGTCGGATTTCGGCATCGCGCGATTGGCCGAATCCGCCACCCGACTGACCGCAACCGGCCAAGTCATCGGAACGCCCGACTACATGGCTCCCGAGCTCGCGCGAGGGGAGTCGGCGTCGCGAGCGTCGGACGCCTACGCGCTGGCGGTGCTCGCCTGGGAACTGCTCGCCGGCCGTCCGCCGTATCGCGGCGACACGGCGCTGTCCGTGCTCCACCAGCACGTGTCGGCCCCGGTCCCGCGGCTGACGAAGGTCTGCGAGGATGTCCCGCCGGCCCTCGCGAGCGCCGTCGAGCGGGGTCTGGCGAAGGACCCGGCACAGCGTCCGATGCCGGCGCAGGAGCTGGCCGAGTCGCTGCTCGCGGGGCTACCGGCCGCCGAGCGCGAGGAGGCTCGGGATCTCGCCGCCAGCGCGCCGATCACGCCGCGCAGCGGCACGCAGAGCATCCTCGCCGCCGCGCCCACCATTGCTCTGCCCGGGGCAGCGGGGCGCTCGGAGTTACGATCCCCGGCCGGTCGGGAGCGCGGTGTCAAAGCAGGGCTCCTCGGCGTGGCCCTCGTCGTTGTTGCGCTTGGGGGATGGTGGTTCACGAGCCGACCGCCTGTGGAGGGTGGAGGATCGCCGGAAGCCATGCCCGCGCCGGCGGCCGTGGAGCCGAGTGGAGCGGTCGCGCCGAGCTCGGCCGAAGTCGACGACGGAGCTCCCACCGATGACCACCCTCAGCCGGTCGGCCGCACGCCGACCCCGGTCGAAGGTCGACGCGAGCCCCCGGGGTCGGTTCGTCCGGCCACCGCTCAGGCATCCGGGGCGCCTGGGGCCGTCCGACCCTTGGTTGGCGCCGTGGCGCTGCGACGGGTCCATGAGGTGCTGCAACGACCGAGCCGTCCGCTCGGAGCTGCCGACTACGCCGATCTCGAGGCGGTGGCGGCCGGACTCTCGGGCGACGCCCAGCGCGGTGATCTGCCGCGAGGCCTCGAGGCCTTCGCGCGCGGTGGCAGAGCCCTCCAGGCAGGCGACCTCGACCGCGCGCGGGGAGAGGCGAAAACCGTGTTCGGGGTGTTTCGCGACGACCCGGCCACCCCGGCGTGGCTCGGCCTGATGGCCGAGGCGCTGGAAGGGGATGCCGAGCCTTGGCAGTTGGCGGCGCTGTACGGCGACCCGGCGGGCCTCGGTCCGTCCCAGGTCCCGGCTGGCGCCGATGGCCCGGCGGCGGTCCTCGCACGGATCGTCCTGGCGTCGCACCACGGTGATCACGGTCGGGCTCTCGAGCTCGGCGAGGCCGCGCTGGGCGAGGCGATGCGGTCCGGCCATGCCTGGCGGCTGGTCGCGCTACTGGTTGCCCAAGCCAGCGGCAGCGGTGACGTCGCCGCGGCGGAGCGGTGGTTTCGAACCCTGTTGCAGGCCGACCCCGGTCGCGATGTTCGGATCCTTAGGCCCCTGATCGAGCTCGTCGCCCGCGACAGTCGCGAGCCCGCTCGCGCAGCCGGCCTCATGCGGTTGGCCTGCGATGGCGGGGTCACCGAGCTCTGCGGCACTCCCGGCGCGCAGCGCCGTCAGGACAACCAGAGGTTCCCCGCTCGCCGCCGACCGCTCGAGAACCGCCGCCCCGGGTGAGGGTACAGGATCCCCGGCCCCCGATCTCCGATCCCCTGCTAAAGTCACCGACCGCATGCTGCTCGAGCTCCATTTGCGCAACGTGGCGGTGGTCGCCGAGGCTCGCCTCGAGCTGGAGCCCGGTCTGGTGGCGCTCACCGGCGAAACCGGCGCGGGCAAGTCCATCGTGGTCGACGCGCTGTCGCTGCTGGCCGGAGCCAGGGCCAGCAGCGAGGTCATCCGCACCGGCGCCGAGACCCTGAGCGTCACTGGGGTTTTCCGACCCGACGGCGAGCGCTGGCGCGAGGTGCTGCGGGAGCTGGGGCTCGAGGCGACCGGCGAGGAACTGGTGATCCGGCGCGAGGTCTCGCGGTCCGGCCGCAACCGTGTCTTCGTCGACGACGTGCCGACGACCGTGCGGACCTTGCTCGAACTGGCCCCCCTCCTCATTGCGATCCATGGTCAGGGCGAGGAGGCGGCGCTGCGCTCGCTCGAGGAACAGCGTCTCTGGCTGGATGGCGCTGGTGGCGCGGAGGCCAAGGCCCTGCTGGCGCGAGTAGAGCAGTGCCACCGCGTGTGGGAGGAGGCGGCGGCGCGATTGGAACGCCTTCAGGGCGATCAGAGCGTGCGGTTGCAACGTATCGACCTGCTGCGCTTTCAGTTGCAGGAGATCGACGCGGCCAAGCCGGTCGCCGGAGAGGAGTCGGCTTTGCGGCAGGAGCGCGAGGTGTTGCGTCACGCCGAGGCGATCCTCACCGCCCTCGATCGCACCCGGGCTGCTCTCGGCGAAGCCGAGGGCAACGCCCTCGAGCAGATCGGTGCCGCTCGTGAGGCCTTGGGCGACGTCGCCGGCTGGGAGCCCGCGGCCGCCGGCTGGATCGAGCAGCTCGACGAAGCGCTGGTGCGGATCGAGGAAGTGGCGATGGAAGTCGCACGACGGGCCGATCGAATCGAGGTCGATCCGGGCCGACTGGCCGGAGTCGAGGATCGCCTTGCGGAGCTCGAGAGGTTGATGCGCAAGCACGGCGGTTCGACCGAAGAGCTGCTGGCACGGGCGGCCGGCATGCGGGCGGAGCTCGCGGAGCTCGAGGCCGACGCACTGGATCGGGAAGGCGTCGAGCGGCGCATGACCGAGGCCCTCGAGCGCTACCGTGGGGTCGCCGACCAGCTCTCGGCCGCGCGCGCTCGATGGAGCCGCGAGCTTGCGGCCGAGGTCCAGAACGAGCTCGCCGACCTGGCTCTTGCTCGTGCGCGATTCGGCGTGCGGCTCGGGGTGCGGCCACGGCAGGACAGTCTGTTGGTTCACCAGGGTCGCGCGATCGACTTTGGCCGCGACGGCTACGACGTGGTCGAGCTCGAGCTCGCGGCGAATCCCGGCGAGCCACTCGGGCCACTGGCTCGCGTCGCGTCCGGTGGTGAGCTCGCGAGGGTGTCCTTGGCGTTGCGCCTGGCGGCTCGGCGGGCGGGTGAGGTCGCAGGGGCGACGCTGGTCTTCGACGAGGTCGACAGTGGCGTCGGCGGTGGTGAGGCGGCAGCGCTCGGGCTCAAGCTCCAGCGGGTCGCCGCGGGCGGTCAGGTCTTGGCCGTCACCCACCTGCCTCAGGTGGCGGCTTGCGCCGACCAACACCTCAGAGTGGCCAAGGTCGTCGATGGCGACCGAACGTACGTCGACGTCGAGGACCTCGGTGTCGACCAGCGCGTCGAGGAGCTGGCGCGGATGGGAGCCGGGCGCGAGGTGACGGAGATTGCCAGGTCTCACGCCCGCGAGCTCCTCGTCGCCTCGGCCCGAATCGCGGAGGCTGCTCGCTGAAGACGATCGGCTTCGACGAGGGCGATCTCGCTCGTGCCGTGCTGGCAGCGGGCGGAGTTCTGGCGATTCCGACCGAGTCGAGTTGGGGCTTGGCCGTGGATCCGCGCGATGCTCGCGGGGTCGAGGCCATCTTTGCGATCAAGGGGCGACCCGAGACCTCGCCGCTGCCGGTGGTGGCTGCCGATCCTGCGCAGATCGTTTCGCTCGGCGTCGATCCGCAGGATCCCGGCTTGGCACTGGCAGGGCCCCACTGGCCGGCCGCGCTGAGCGTTGTCGTGCAGGTGCAGGCGCCGTTGCCGGCGTCGCGCGGGCGTCGGGATCTGGCAGTGAGGATCCCGGCCCACGCGCAGTTACGCCGATTTCTCGCGGCGGTTGGCACGGCGTTGACGGCGACCAGCGCGAATATCTCGGGAACGCCGCCGATCCTCGCGGAGTCCGATCTGGAGATGTTGTTCGCGGGGCGAGCTGGTGCCATCGTGGGAGGGGGAGTGTTGCCAGGAGGGCCTCCTTCGACACTGGTCGGGTTCGAGCAGGGCAGCCCGGTCGTGCTGCGGCCAGGCCGCTTCGAGTGGCCCATCGCCGACGCCGGCCCAACCTCGAAGCCCCGGCAGCCGTAGGAGGAGGTCATGAGGCAGACGATCTACACCGCCGTACTCTCGACTCTCCTGGCTGCTGCGGGAGTTGCGGCCGAGTTGCCGGCCACCCGAGCTGACATCGTGTCGATTCACGACATTCCTCGTGGCAGCAAGGGACACGGGGTTTCGGTGTTCGAGGGGGAGCAGCTCGAGCGCTTCGAGGTCGAAGCGATCGGGGTGATGAAGAACACCAGTCCGCGTATCGACTACCTGTTGGTCAAGCTGTCGGGTCGGGGGCTCGAGCGTTCCGGGGTGATCGCCGGCATGAGTGGCAGTCCGGTGTATTTCGACGGCAAGCTCGCCGGGGCGGTGGCGTTCGCTTGGCCTTTTTCGCACGACGCGATCGGCGGCGTGACGCCGATCGACGAGATGCGCGCGATTCCGGCAGCGGCGGCCGCCGCGCCGGCCGTCCCGAGCGCCTTCAGCGGGCGCGATCCAGCGCAGCTGTTGGCGCAGACCGCAGATGCCGGCGAGCGCCTGGCAGCGGCCCTTGCCCCATTGGCGCCAACTCGGCTGGAGGCCGGGGGGCGCAGCGGCCTGGTGTGGTCCGCGGCTGGGTTCGGGAGCGCCACGCGCGGACTGCTCGAGGGGCACCTCGGAGCGTTGGCGCCGATGGGTGGAGGAGCAGGCGGGAGCGGCGCGCAGCTCGAAACCCGCCCCCTCGAGCCCGGAGAAGCCGTTGCGGCGGTGCTGGTCGACGGCGACTTCGCCCTGGCGGCGACGGGTACCGTGACCGATGTCGTGGGCGATCGGGTGCTGGCCTTTGGTCACCCCTTCCTGTCGATGGGGCCGACGCGGATCCCGATGGCCCGCGCCGAGATCCTCACGGTGCTGTCGAGCTCGTACTCGTCCTTCAAGATCTCCAACACCGGACCGATCGTGGGTGCACTCGATGCGGACTATCGCGCCGGGATCGCCGGCACCATCGGCGCCGAGGCGCCGATGGTGCCCCTGTCGCTGCGCGTTCGCGCCGGGGGGCAGGAGCAGGCCTTCGCAGTGCGTCTGGCCAAGGTGCCCCTGATGACGCCGATTCTCGCCGCGGTGACGATGCTCGGCGCGCAGGAGGCGATCGCGGGAACCTTCGGAGTGGCCGGGATCGACGTGCGGGCGCGGTTCGACCTGGAGGGCTTCGACGACCTGACGCTGCGGCAGAGCTTCGACGGCGTGAACGCGTCGACCCAGAGTGCAGTGGCGGTGATGTCGTGGGCGAGTTTCGTCCTGGACAACGGCTTTGCCGCCGTCGGGCTCGAGGGTATCGAGGTCGAGCTCGACATCCATCCCACCGCGCGGACCGAAACGATCGTCGGTGGGTGGGCTTCGCGCAGTCGGGCCAAACCCGGCGAGGAGGTGACGATCCTGCTCGAAACCGCCCCGTGGCGTGGCGGAGGGACTACGCGGCGCAGCATTACGGTACGGATCCCCGACGAGGCCCCGGCGGGTCGGATCAGCTATCTCGTCGGCGACGGCGCCACCCTCGACGCGGTGCGACTCGCGTTCGAGAAGCCTGCACCACAGCGCTTCGAGCAGGCGTTGCGGATCGTCTCGGGCTTTCATTCGCGCCGGGATCTGCTGGTGTTGTCGGTGGTGCCGGCGCCGGGTTTGTCGATCGATGGTGAAGTGATGCCGAATCTGCCGGGCAGCATCCAGGGTTTGTGGAGTGCCGCGGCGCCTGGGAGCGCCACGCGCTTGGGGCACGCAGTGTTGAGCGAGGCGGTGCTGCCAGCTTTGGCTCCGCTCGAAGGGGCGATCCGCGTCGACATCGAAGTGGAGCGCCGCGAGCCGCTGACCTCGGGTGATCTCAACGGCTCGGCGGGTCGATCGGCGCCGTCCGACAATGCAAACAAGGCCGCTGGTGCGGGGGGTTCGCAGTGAGGAAATTGGTGGTGATGATCGTGGCTGGGGCGACTGTGGTGGCCGCAGTGGACCCAGCGTCGGCGACCGAGGTGCGGATCTCCAGGATCCAGAACGCCGACGGCTTCCTGCGCGGGACGCTCGAGGACGTCGCGGTCGATCCGCTCGGAAGTCTCAGCTTGGCTCCCCGAGCCAACAAGATCACCGGTCTCGAAGAGCCCTTCGTGCTCTCGGCGGCGCGAAGTGAAGAGGGCTGGATCGTCGGCACCGGCAGCGACGGCCGGGTGCTGGCGGTCGACTCCCGGGGCCGGGTCGAGAAGCTGATGGAGGCGCCCGGGGAGCAGATCTTCGCGGTGGCGGTAGGTGTCGGCGGCGTGATCTGGGCCGGCGCTTCACCGAGTGGCGCGATCTGGCGCCTCGCCGACGGTAAGGCCGAGCGCTTCGCGGAAACGGGAGAGGGCTACATTTGGAGCTTGGTCGCCGGCGACGACGGGTCGTTGTGGGCCGGCACCGGGCCGCGAGGAAGGCTGCTTCGGATCGACTCGCAGGGGAGGTCGGCAGCGATGTGGGACGGCCAGGATCCCCATGTGCGGGTCGTGCGCCGGGCCCCCGGCGGCGGCGTGGTGTTGGGGACCGCCGGCACCGGCTTGGTGGTGCGGATCGATGCCGACGGGCGTGCTGCGACGATCTTCGACGCGGCGCAGCCGGAGATCGTCGACCTGGTGGTGGCCGACGACGGCACCGTGTGGGCTGCGGCGATCGCGTCGGAGGCATCTCAGGTCGAGCTCCGACCCAAGGAGAAGCCCGAGAGCGAGGGAGAGGGTGAAGTCACGGTGACCGTGACGGCCGAAGGAGATGGGCCGATCGGCAGTCGGCCGCCGGGTTTCCAAGGGGCGCGCAGCGAAGTCCTCGAGATCGGGGGCCGTGGCGGTGCCACCGCCATTGCGAGCCTGGCCGACCAGACCGTGTTGTCGTTGGTCGAGAGTGGCGGCCGCCTGTGGGTCGGCACCGGGCTCGAAGGGAAGGTCTACTCGATCCGCGATCGGCGCCTGGTGCTCGAGCACGACGATGACGAGCGCCAGGTGGTGGCCCTGCTCGGGCGCCCGGACGGCCCGCCGAGCTTGGTGACGACCAACGGTGGTTCCATCGTCCAGCTCGAACAGAACGGCAGCCGCAGCGGGTCCTTTTTGTCGCCGGTGCTCGACTCGGGCCAGGTGGCGCGCTTCGGGATCGCGCGGTGGCGTGGCGAGGCGCCGCCGGGCACCAAGGTCACCCTGGCGGTACGCAGCGGCATGAGCGCCGAGCCGGACGGCGGGTGGACGGCCTGGACGCCGGCCCGCGAAGCGACGGAGCTGTCGCTGACGGATCTGCCCGAGGGGCGCTACGTCCAGGTCAAGGTGGGACTCGAAGGCAAAGACGGGGCGAGCCCGACGGTGGCAGCTCTCGAGCTGTCCTGGCGCCAGCTCAACCAGCGCCCCAAGATCGATGCGTTCGAGGCCATGGCCCCGGGGGAGGTGCTGGTGCCCCAGAGCTTCAACACCGGAACGCAGGTCTACGAAGCTGCCAATCCCACTCGGGGCGGGATCTTCACCAGCCTGACCCAGAGTCCCGAGGGCGGGGAGGATGCCCGCACCAAGACGGTGTACAAGCGGGGGTTCCAGACGTACCGCTGGAAGGTCTCGGATCCCAACGGCGACGAGCTGCGCGCCAAGCTCGAGGTGCGCCGCGAGACCGGCGATCCGCGTTGGTACACCCTGGTCGAAGATCGAGCCGAAGGCTACTTCGCCTTCGATGCGACAGTGCTGCCGGACGGAATCTGGCGGGTCCGCTTGACCGTCAGCGACGGGCGTTCGAGCGCGCCCGGCGAAGCTTTGGTGGCCGAGGCGGTGAGTGAGCCGCTGGTGCTCGATCAAACCGCTCCCTCGGTCCGGATCACATCACGCACCGCCGGCCGCATCGAGGTCGACGTGGTCGATGGCTTGAATCCGCTGCGCGAAGCGGTTTACAGTGTCGACGCACAATCCTGGACCAAGGCTGCGGCCGAAGACGGACTCGTCGACGGCAGGCGGGAGACGCTGGTGATCGACTCCATTCCAAACGATGCCGGACTGGTGCTGCTGCGGGTCACCGACGCGGCGTTCAACTCCACCGTCGTCGACCTCGGCGGGTTCGAGCCGTGACGCGGATCGCGGTCTACCCAGGCAGCTTCGACCCTCTGCACAACGGTCACCGCGAGATCATTCGGCGCAGTCGGCCGGCGTTCGACCGCTTGGTGGTGGCGGTCCTCCAGAACGAGGACAAGAAGCCCCTCTTCAGCGCCGCCGAGCGAGTCGAGATGATCCGCGAAGTGCTCGATCGCGACGCTCTCACCGACGTCGAAGTGGTGAGCTTCTCGGGCTTGTTGGTCGACTTCATGGCGGGCATCGGCGGCTGCGCCGTGGTCCGCGGGCTACGAGCGGTCTCGGACTTCGAGTACGAGTTCCAGATGGCGCTGATGAATCGGCGACTCGATCCGCGCTTCGAAACGTTCTTTCTCGCCACCAGCGAGCAGTACAGCTTCCTGTCGAGTCGACTGGTCAAGGAGGTCTACGGTCTGGGTGGGGACCTGACCGGACTCGTGCCCAGGCCGATCCTCGCGCGCCTCGAACAGCGTATGCGAGGGCAAGGTTCGGAGGGTTGAGCTGCTCGGAAAGTGGGACCGGGGACCCGGGACCCGGGATCCGGGATCCGGAAGGAGGCCGGACGGCGGCCCCGATTTTCATCCCACGGGACCAGGGGCCCGAGTGGGAGCCGGACCCGTCCGGGCGGAACCAGCCCGCGCTCCGACGAAGCCCGGGTCCCTGGTCCCTGGTCCCTTCTCGTAGGTGGTGCTCGCACCGAGCCACTTCATCGACACGGGGCGTACCACGTAGGTCCAGTCCAGCCGCTAGACCAACCTCCCCTCCAACGCCTTGAGGACCGCCCGCGTGCGATCGCGCACGCCGAGCTTGGAGAGGACCACCGAGATGTGGTTCTTGACCGTCCCTTCGGCCATGAACAGGGCTTCCGCGATCTCGCGGTTGGAAAAGCCGGCGGTCATCAGCCGCAGGACGTCGCGCTCGCGATCCGTCAGCTCGACCGGTTCCTCCATGGCGGGGAAGTCGAACCCGGCTTCGAGGGCGGCGCGCAGCACACGTTCGGTCAGCGCCGGCTGATGGTGGGTGCCGCCGGCCGCAACCACGCGGATGGCCTCGGCCAGGCGCTCGAGCGAGGTGTCCTTGAGGAGGAAACCTCTGGCACCGGCGCGAACGGCGGCGAGGAACGAGGCATCGTCGTCGAAGGTGGTCAGGATCAGGGTCGGCGGTTGTTTGCCTCGACGCCGGAGGCCTTCGAGGACTCCGAGCCCATCGATGCCGGGCATGCGCAGGTCGAGGAGCAACACATCCGGCGCCAGCGCCGGCACCTGCTCGAGGGCGGCCTCGCCGCCATCGAGCTCAGCGGTGACCTCGATGTCGGGCAACAGGCCGAGGAGCGCACGCAGACCGGCCCGGACCAAGGTCTGGTCATCGACGAGGACGACACGGATCATCGATCGTTTCCGATCGGCAGGCGCATTCGGACGCCGAAGCCGCCGGCAGCAGGGCTCTCGACGTCCAGTCGGCCTCCCGCGGCTTCGGCCCGTTCGCGGAGTCCCTGCAGACCGTGACCGAGGGCCGGGTTGCGGGCGCCGCGGCCGTCGTCGGTGACCGACAGCTCGACGGTCCGTTCGTCGGCAGCCACGGCGACCGCAACCGCCCTAGCCCGCGCGTGTTTGGCGACGTTGGTCAAGAGCTCCTGAGCGGCACGGACCAACAGGTGCGCGCGGTCGGCATCGACCTGAGGCAGGTCCCGGGCCAGCTCGAGGTGAAGTTGCGCACCCGCCAGACGGGCAGCCGGGGCAAAGCCCTCGATCAGCCTCTCGAGTGCCGGTCGCAGATCGATGCCGGGCAGCTCGCGCAGCTCGGAGACCACGGTGCGCACCTCGCCGAGCAGGTCCTTGACCGTCGTCCGAGCGGCGTCGAGATGCTCGTCGCGGGCGGCGTCGGTAGTGTGGCGGGCGGCCTCGAGCCGCAGCGACAGAGCCGTCAGATGATGGCCGAGGACGTCGTGGAGCTCGCGGCCGATGCGCAGTCGCTCGCGTTCGCGGCTGCCCTGTTCGAGCAGGTGATGGGTGGCTTCGAGCTCGGCGTGGAGGCGCGCGAGCGCGAGGCGTCCCTGTCTCTCGCGGTGGGCAACCCAGGAGCTGTAGAAGGCAAACACCTGGAAGCCGGCGAACGCCAGCAGCGGAATCCACCGGTGCTCGAGCTCGCCGCGAAGGCTGATGATCACGACGTAGACGAGGGTTTGTGCGACCAACCACACGATCGCGGCACGGGTCGTGATCGGCCCCACCAGCAGCGAGGCGACCAACACGAACAGGACCCCGCCGAGACTGCTGTGATCGAGGGCGGCGTAGGCGATCGCGAGCCCCGTCGCCGTCGCCAGGAGTGGCAACAACAACACCCGTGGTCGTTCGATCTCACAACTCGACCACCAGAAAATTGCTGCGAAGGGGATCAGCAGACTCAAGCTGCGCCACAGCTCGGCGTCGGACCACGGGTTGGGATGACCCACCAGCCGCAGCCACACCGGCAGTCCGGCGACCGCGACGGTCGCCAGGCCGGCCAGCCGAGCCATCAGCGCCGCCCGCGACTCGGCGTCGTCGACCACTGCCGGAGGGTGTTTCACGTCCGCCACGGCGACACGATATCGACTTCGGCCTGGTCGAGCCCGTGCCGAAAGTCACGGATCGAGGTCCTGACCTCCGGCACTGGGCCCACGAGTGCCACCGCGAGACCATGGCCTTGCCCCGGTGCACGCCGCATCGGGCCAAGTGCAGGAGATCGACGATGCGCGCACGATTCGTTTGGTTGGGAATGATTGCAATGGTCACCGCGATGGGAGCTCACACCATCAAAGCGACACCGGAGGGGCCGCCCTCGCCAAGGGAGCTCGCGGCGATCGCCGAAGGTCTACCGCCGCTTACTCGCGAAGGCGGCCGCGCACGGATTCCGCTGGGCATCGACGGCGCGTGGGCGTGGCGGGGTGTGCGCGAGGGAATCGACGTGAGCCAGGGCGGCGCGGGGCTGGCGGTGGCCTACCAGATCGAGCCCGGCCTGCCGGCGGGTGCCGCGGTGTTGGTGCGGCCCGGCAGCTTGGCGGGTGCCCAGGTGCTGGTGATGACCACCACAGCCGAACGCGTCGGCACCCTGATGGTGTCCCTGCAGGATCGCGCGGGAGTGACCTACGCCTTCCCCTCGGTGTCGGTGCGGCCGGGAGGTTTGCGCGAGCATCGGCTCGAGGTCGCCGACCTGTCCTATTCGCCCCCGGCGTCGAGTGCCCCCGATCATGGAAACTTCGACCTCGCCGAGGTGGTGATGGTTTCGGTCATCGACCTCGCCGGCTTCATGGGCGGTGCACCAGGTCCGATGCGTTTCGAGATCGGCGCGATGGAGCTCGAGCTCGCCGCCGCCGCCCCGCCTCGAGCTGCCGCTGCGGCGGGCGCCGAGGAGCACTTCTTCCGGGTTTTCAATCACGGCAAGTGGAGCGAACGGGAAGCCCCTCTGCGCGACTTGATGATCGCCTGGTTGACCGATCCGAACGATGCCCGCACGGCGCTGCTGCTCGGCCTCCAGCACCTGTGGCTGGCGGCAGAGGGCGATCGCACCAACCCGCGGATCGTCGAGCATCTGCTGCTCGCTGAGGATTTCTTCACCCGTGCCCAGGAGCTCGACCCGTCCGATCGCCGCATCCCGAGTTGGCTGGTGCCGACCCGCCTCGCCCTCGCCGATCTCGAACGCCAACCCGAGCGGCGCGAGGCCTTGGTCGGCGAGTTGCTCGCCGAGCTCGAGCGGGACCCTGCGTTCCACTCCTTTTCGGTGGCGCTGCTCGGTTTCGACGAGCCTCGTGGCGGCGCCGCATTCGAGCGCGGCCTCCAGGCGTTGCGCACCGTCGACAGCGACTGTGGGCAGGACGATCCCACTTGCCGCAACACGCCCCGGTGGCCCCACAACGTCGAGGCGTACCTGACCTTCTTCGCCGACTACGAGCTCAAGGCCGGTGAGGTGGAGCGGGCACGGCTGCTCCTGGTCGAGGCCCAGGCGACCCCGAGTTTCAGCCGTTGGCCCCGTGCCGCCGAAGTGGGGGATCGACTCCAGAACCTCGAGCAGTACGCTCGGCTCTTCCAGGACGAAGATCCCGGCAACGATCCGCCCTCGATCTTCTCCGGGACACGCGGTGCCTGTGGGAGCTGTCATTGGGCCGGCTGATCCACGTAGTGGGCCGTTCCCCCGAGCTCGAGCAAGAGTGAGCCACGGCACCCGATGCCGTCGCAGCCACCCGCTACCTTCCGCCCGCGGTAGGATTGGTCATTCCGCGCCGGAGCGGCGCATGAGGAGACTGCCGTGGCCCAGGTGACCCGAAACATCGGACTTTCGCTCGGTGCCGACCTATGTTGGCCGATCTGTTACGAGGAGATCGTCCGGCGCCTCGATCTCGAGGTCAAGGTCGGGAAGGACCGGGTGCGCTTCGACGTCGAGCGAGTGACGATCGAGCCCTTCGATCTGCGCCAGCCGACCAAGTACGACGTCGTCTTGGATCGTCTCACGCACTGGTACACGACCAGCCGGGAGTGGATCAAGAAGGCGGTGCTGATGGACGGTGTCTACGTCCTCAACAACCCCTGGGCGATCCAGTCGATGGAGAAGCAGACGACCTACTGCGCGATGATGGCGTTGGGTTTCCCGATCCCGGACACCTGGATGGTCCCGCCGAAGGAGTACGAGCAGACGCCCGACCTCCAACCAACCCTCGAACGGTACGCCAAGCTCTTCAATCTCGGTGAGATCGGCGAGAAGGTCGGGTATCCGCTGTTCATCAAGCCCTACGACGGTGGAGCGTGGGTCGCCGTCACCAAGGTCGACGACGCCGAGCAACTGCATGCCGCCTACGACCAGAGCGGCAAGCGGGTGATGCATCTCCAGGCCGGGGTCAGGGACTTCGACCTGTTCGTGCGCTGTATCGGCATCGGCCCGCAGTTCCGAATGGTGCGCTACGACCCGTCGGCGCCGCTGCACGATCGCTACCGCATGACGCCGCCCGACATGACCGAGGCGGAGCAGCGCACGCTGCGCAACATGACCTTGACGATCAACACCTTCTTCGGCTGGGACTTCAACTCGTGTGAGGCCTTGCGCAAGGATGGCGTGTTCTACCCGATCGACTTCGCCAACGCCTGTCCGGACTCGCAGGTGACCTCGCTGCACTACCACTTTCCGTGGCTGGTGAAGTCGAAGATCCGCTGGTCGTTGTTCGTGGCCGCGACCAAGCGCAGGATGCGTCGGTGTTTGGACTGGGAACCGTTCTACGAGATCGCGGCAACCAAGGGGTCGTTCGAGGAGAAGCTCGAGGGGTACGCCAAGCTCGGCGAAAAGATCCTCGAGCTCGACCGCTTCGAGGAGTTCTGCGCCAAGCAGCTCGCGCATCTCGACGAAGTGGCCGACGAATTCTTCGGCAGTGCGCAGGCCAAGGAGGCGGTGCGGCTCAAGGTCGCAGCGCTCTTCCCTGAGCACGAGATCGACGAGTTCACCGAGCTGTTCTGGGAGCGGATCCAGCACTGGCGCCGGGTCGAGGGAGGGTGACCCGGCCCGACGAGCTCGAACGCGTCCGCGCGCAGCTCAAAGAGCTCGGCTACCTTTCGCACCGGGTCGATCGGCTCTTGTTGCAGGACGCGCTGCGCCCGGCCGAGGCCTGGCGGGCGACGTTACGGCTGGCGGTCCGAATCGGGATCCTGGCGAGCGTCCCGGTGGGCGCCGTGGCGGCCCTGGCGCTCGGGCTGTCGAATCGATTGTTCGACCACGACCCGCTGGGGCTCGTGCCGTTGTGGTTGCACCTGGCGCTGCCCTCGGCCCTGGTGGCGACGGGACTGTTCCTGGCGCTGGGGGCGCTCGAGCTGGTGGTGCTCAGCCGTGCGAAAGCAGCGCGGCTCGATCGGCTCTCCGGTGCCCTGACGGCGGTCGGTGGCCTCGGCGCTGCAGCCGTGGTGGTGTCGGTGATGCGTCGAGGGACGCTGGCTGCGGAGCCGGCGGCCTTGATCGCACTGGCCCTGGTCGCCGGGCTGGCCGGCTACGCTGCCCTGACGCTGTTGCGCGGCGGGCTCTTGGCGCTGGCCGTGGCGCGGACCGGGCGGGCTCCAGTGCTGCGGCGGGCGGGGTCTTGGGTGGTCGCCGCCGGCGAGCTGCTCGCTGCGGTGTTGGTGGTTGCTCCGGCGGTGGTGGCATCGCGCGCCCCGACCCGGCCGAAGGTCGACCAACTGCCGAGTGGGCCGGGCGTCGCGTCGGTACTGCTGGGTGTCGACGGGGTGTTGCCGGAAGAGCTCGACTACCTCATGCAGAGCGGGCGTCTGCCGGCGCTCGCAGCTCTCGGAGCAACACGCATGACCTATCTTCGTCCCGACGGGCCGCCGGCCTCGCTCTGGACCAGCGTCGCCACCGGTGTGACACCGGAGGTCCACGAGGTGCGGGCGGTCGACGGCTTTCGGCCGGCCGGCGTTGGTTATGCCCTCGCGGTCCCCGCCCCGCTGCGGACGTGGTGGGAGTCGACGATGGTCCCTTTGGGCGTGGTGGAACATCGGCCGGCGTTGTCGAGCCGGCGATCGTCGGCCTTCGTGTGGGAGCTGGTGGCCCGTGGCGGACGGCCGGTGGTAGTGGCTGGATGGTGGTCGACCTACCCGGCGGCACCGCTGGCGGGCGCCCTGATTGCCCACGGCGCCTCGCAGCTGCTCGGCGGGGGAACCACAGCGGGGATCGCCTCTGACGCAGCGGCGCTCGAGCTTCTGCGCGAGGTCGAAGCGGATGTCGAGGCCTCGGCGTTGCCGGAGCTCCTGCGGGGTCTCCCGGCGCAGTCGACCGGGATCGACGTAGCGGCGGCGGCGCTTCGCGCCGATTGGGTCAGTCTCGGAGCGGCCCAAGAGCTGGCAGAGCGCCATGACGGCGCCGGCGTCGTCGCGGTCTACCTCGCGGCCCCGGACCTGTTGGCGTTCGAGGGGCTGCCCGGTCGCTCGCCGCTGGTCTTCGCGGAGCTCCTCGGCCGGACTCTCGACCGGCTCGACGCCTTCGTGGCGACGATTCCGGCAAACACGGCGGTGGCAATCGTGGTCGATCCCGGCCGTCGCGATGGGCGCAACGGCCAGGTGCTCTGGCGCCCGGTGCGCGCGACGTGCGGGTCTGCCACCGCCGCGGTCGAGGTCACCGCAGTGGCGGCGATGGTGGCGCGGGAGCTGGGTCTGCCTGCGAGCAGGGAAGGCGGAGAGCTGCCGCCCCAGTGTTCCTGGCCGGCGCCGTCGGCGGTCGTGCCGACCTGGGGGCCGCCACCGTTCTCGCCTGCCGAGGAAGCGGGCGCGGCGTCGGCGGAGTACCTCGAGAGCCTCCGATCGCTCGGGTACATCGGCGGATGAGACACCGTCTGAGGGTGTGGGGCCAGGTCGTCGTCCTGATGGCACTGGGAGCGGCCGGCAGTGGCTGCCGGGAGTCGAAAGCTCCGAGCCCACCCCCGCCGACGACTCGCGTCGAGGTCGGGCCGGGCCACTTCGTCGATGCGCTGGCGGTCGGGTCAGAGCTGAAGGTGGATGGGGCAACGCGCCTGCGCGGCCGGACCAACGAGGAAGGCCTCGCTTTGGTCCAGGGCGGCCGGCGGGTGGCTTTGGATTCGGCGGTCGATGTCGAGCTCGGGCCGGGCCGCTGGACCCTCGAAGGTGGCTCGACGGGGCGCATCGAGGAGCCTCGTTGGGTCGAGCCGGTTGGTGGTCGACTGGTCGTGCTGGTCGTCGTCGACACCCTGCGCGACGATCACCTGGCAGCCGAGCTCACTCCCCGGATCCTCGCCGCCCTCGCGGATGCCCGCCGGTTCGTCGACACCCGAGCGAACGCTTCCTGGACCCTGCCGTCGATGGCGAGCGCCCTGACCTCGAGGCCGGTGCTCGGATTGACCGCCCCGGACGGCACCCTGATCGGGATCCCACCCGATGTCGAGACCCTGGCGCAACGCTTTCGGGCCCTGGGATACGCCACGGCTGGATTCGTCGCCAACGGCACGCTGCGTGAGGGCAATGGCTTTGGCGCCGGATTCGCCCGCTTCGTCGGCACCGGAGCAGTCGAGGAGCCCCCGACTGACGTCGAGGTGATGCTTGGGCGGGCACGCGAGTGGATCGCGGCTCACCAAGGTGAGGACGCCTTCGTCTGGATCCACCTGATGGAGCCGCATGAACCGCTGCGCGATCACGTCGGGCTCGGTCGCGTCGCAGTCGAGGCCCGGCTGGTGGCCAGCCGCGAGGTGCGCCCGACTTCCGAGCAGGCTGACGTGTTTCGGTCTCTCTACGCCGGCGAAGTGCAGTATCTCGACCAGCGACTCGGGCCCTTCCTCGCCGAGCTTCCTGCCGACGCCGTGATCGCTCTGACCTCAGACCACGGGGAGATGTTGGGTGAACGCGAGAGCTGGGGGCATGGGCTCACCGTCTACCCTGAAGTGCTGCGGGTTCCCTTGCTGCTTCGAGCACCGGGAGTCGAGCCTGGGATCGAGGCGGCTGCTGCCCAGCTGCTCGATCTTGCACCCACGCTGCTGGGGGCGGTGGGCGTGGAGCCTACCGATGCCGCGGGTCGCAACCTGGTGCAGGATCGTGCGGGGGCGGCCGTGCGCATGGCTGCAACCTTCAGCGCCGGGCCGCTGCGGTGGAGCTGGCGGGCTGCTGACCAGGAGGTGATCGCTCACTTTGCTCGACAGGAAGGCCTGGCCCCGGCGAGCCAGGTCGTGCTCCACGAGATCGACCCCCTCCCGACCGGTTGGAGCGTCGAGGGCGGAGCAGCGCTCGGACACCAGGAGCTGGCCGGCTCGCTGCTTCAACGCGTCGGCGAGGACTTTGCCGCGGATGTCGGTTCCTGGGTGCCGGGACTGCAGGTTCTGGCTGGTGGCATCGCCGCCGGTGAACCGCTCGCCGTCGAGACCCGGGGTGAGGTTCGCATCGAACAGGTGTTGGCGGTGAGCAGAACCGCCGTAGTCCGCGATCGCGCGCGCCTCACGTTGACGTGGGGCGAGGATCAACCGCTGGTCCTGGTGGTGCTCGGGGGGGCGCCGGTGACGCCCGTTGGGGATGGCTGGATCGTGGGTCGAGAGGGCCGACCGCCGATGTTGCGCCTGCCGGGCAAGGTTCTGTGGCGCAATCCGCGCCAGGCGCGAGTCCAACACCCGCAGGAGGAACTGCTGGCCCACCTGCGGGCGTTGGGGTATTTGCGGTAGTGGTGGCCGCCGTTCGTGGTCAGCCCTAGGCACAGGGGCA
>CAZRFU010000051.1:0-39058 GCA_964599475.1 uncultured Thermoanaerobaculia bacterium | reverse complement strand
GCCGACAAGGCTCGGGCCGTGATCATCGAGATGGGCGCGAAGGTCCACCCGAGCCTCCAGATCTTTGCGGCGGGCCGGGTTCGCTCCGCCCTGCTCGCCGATCCCGAGGAGAGTCTCGAACGCCTCGCTGACCGAGCCCGTGCCGAGGTCATCGAGCTCAGCGCCAGGGCTCTGGACCCGGTTCCGGGACGAGAAGGTTCATTCGTCGTCATCCCCGCCGGCTCAGCCATGGGCGGCGACTTCGAGATCGTCCGGCTGGCCCCGCTTCCGCTTCCGCCGATCCCTCCTGGCGCGCGGATCGAGTCGACGTTGGTCTCGCCATCCGCCGAGATCGTGGCCATCATCTGGTCCGTCGGCGGTGTCTACTCCTATATGGAAAGCCGGGACGACTCCTGGGGACCGGCACTGATCTTGGCCAGCTCCTCGGAGCAGATCGGAGCCGCTTTGAAGCAGCTGCGGGAGCGGATCGAGCAGCTCTGAATCCACCCCAGGCAATCCTCCAGTGTCGGAGTCAGCGCTTCGTAGTCTCGATTCTCGCCCCATGACCATGAAATCTCTACGCAGAGGCCCCATGCCACCGCGAAACCGCAGCCCCTCCGGATGGTGGATTGCTTCGTACCTTCTGCTCGCTACGAAGCCGGCGAAGGGGCAGAGGCAGGCCGACCGTCTGGCTTGGGAGAACACCGTTGTGGTGGAGGCTCACAGCCCCGAGGCTGCCTACCAAAAGGTAGTCGACATCGGCAAGCGGGAGGCAGACGCAGAATGGCAGTGGGGCGGCAGTGACGACACCGTTGGCTGGGTCTTCGACGGACTGACGAGCCTTCTCCCGATCTACGAGGATCTGCAGGACGGAGCGGAGATCCTCTGGCGAGCTCACAGGGGCGCGAGCGTGAGAATCGCCCGAGCTCGAGTCTGCGCGAAGCGCGAGCTCGAAGCGTTCGACGACTCGTGATGGTCCCGCCGGCCAACTTGGGAGAGCGCCGTGGGATCAACAGCAAGGCCGCGGGCCTGCTCTGCGGCACCGGTCAGGGGTGATCCCAGGGGCATGCAGCCGTGCCGCCGGCGTGATGGAAATGACTTTGGAGGCTTCGCGCGATGAGTGACCGTGGTCGTCTGATTGGGGCGCTGAGCCTCGTGTACCTGATCTGGGGCTCGACCTACCTTGCGATTCGGCTTGCGGTCGAGACCCTGCCGCCGTTGTCGATGGCATCCGTCCGTTTCCTACTGGCGGGGGCACTGTTGTTGGCCTGGACCCGCTGGCGCGGCCAGGCCATGCCGACGCTGCGCGAATGGCGGTCCTCCGCGATCATCGGGGTGCTGCTTCTGCTCGGCGGCAACGGGGCGGTGGTGACGGCGCAGCAGTGGGTTGCCTCCGGTCTCGCAGCCTTGTTGGTCGCGGTCGAGCCGATGTTCGTGGTGCTAGTCGACTGGGCGCGGCCCGGCGGGCGGCGGCCGACGGCTTTGGTTGCGATGGGCATGATCGTGGGCTTTGCCGGGACGGTGGTGCTCGTCGATCCCGCTTCGTTGGGCGGAGGAGACCGCAACGCGCTGGGTGGCCTCTTGGTGGTGTTCGGCGCCCTTTCGTGGGCTGTGGGCTCGGTCTATGCCAAGTCGGCGGAGCTGCCGAGGTCGCCGTTGGTGGCATCGGGCGCCAACATGCTCTGCGGCGGCCTGGCGCTCGGCATCCTCGGTGTGGCTCGCGGCGAGCTCACCGACTTCGAACCGGCTGCGGTGAGTCTCTCGAGTGTGCTGGCGGTCGCCTACCTGCTGGTGTTCGGGTCGCTGATCGCCTTTTCGGCCTATTCCTGGCTCGTGCGAGCGGCGCCGCCGGCCCTCGTCGCCACCTATGCCTACGTCAACCCGGTGGTGGCGGTGTTTCTGGGGTGGGCGTTTGCCGGCGAGACCTTCGAGTCGAAGACCCTGCTCGCGGGCCTGTTGGTCCTGATCGCCGTCGCGCTGATCTCGCTCGGTCGCAGCGGCGGCAGGTTGCCTGATCGCGACGCCGGTGGCACCGGTGGTGACGACGGCCCGGCAAGTCCGCGGCCAGGGCGATGAGCGCAGAGCTACCGGTACTGGGTACCGGACTCGAAGAGAGGTTCTTGCCATCCCCGAGCACCTGGTCTCCCTGCGTGGACGCAAGGCCACCGGGAGCAGCTCCAGCTAGCCGCCGAGCTCGGCGAGCCGCTTCTTCGCGCGGCGCATCCAGGGCCGCACTTGGCCCGCGAGGTAGCCCGGAACGAGCTTGCCTTCGGTGATCACCCGCTGCAGTGCTGCGCGACCGGCGTCGAGGTTGCCCGCCGCGAGCTCAGCCTCGGCCAAGGCGTAGACAAGCTCGGAGCGCGAGCTGCGGGTGCCAAGCTCACGATGGGCTGCCAACGCTTCGTCGCGACGGCCGGCAGCCTCGAGGGCCCGCGCATAAGCCAGCAGCGTGTCGCCGGCAGCGAAACTGCGGTCGCGCTCGAGGGCGAGCTCGAGCGGCGTGATGGCCTCACCGGCGGCTCCGGCCGCGATCAGGCACTGCGCCAGCTCCCACGCCACGTGGGGTTCGCGAGGATCTTTCTGGGCCGCACGGCGGGCCGCTTCGAGGGCCTCTGCGTACCGCCCCTTGAAGCGTTTTGCTTCGGCGAGATCGCGCCAGGCGCTGGCGTTGTCGAGTCGTTCGACCTCGATTTCGGCCAAGGCGAGGGAGATCCGCGAGCCGGCCTTGGGCCGTGCCGCCGGCATCCATTCGGGCATCACCCGCACCAGCAAATAGGCCAGCGCCCCGAGTGGCCCAAGAAACAACGCGACGATCCACGAGCTGCGGATGTCCCCTCGCCGGAACATCTCGATTGCGGCCCACAGCCACAGCGCGATGACGAGGAGGGAGGGAATGGTCATGGGCGGGGGATCCGGGAACAAGCCGCCGCTCACGGTCAGCCGTCTGCGAGTCCCCGGTACACTTGCCGAACCATGCGCTCGGTGGTGACGAAGTCCCAACTCTGGTTCTCGTACGCCGCGAGTGGCCTTTTCTCGAGCACCTGCTCGACCGAGAGGCCCTGGGCGGCCAGCCCGCCGATGATCGCTTTGGCCTCCTCGAGCATCGCGACCGAGGCCTCGAGATCGGCCCTGGTCGCCATCGGGCCGTGGCCCGGAATGATCTTGGTCGCGTCGTCCGCGATCCCGATGAGGCGTTTTTGGGCGGCGATGTACCCGTCGACCGACCCACCGCTGTCGAGGTCGATGAAGGGAAAGAGGCCGTGGAAGAACACGTCGCCGGCGTGGATCACATTGGCGCCGCGAAAGTGGATGATCGCGTCGCCGTCGGTGTGGGCCGCTGCGACGTGGAAGACGTAGATCTCCTGGCCGTTGAGGTGGACGGTCACTGCGTCGGCGAAGGTCAGCACCGGCAAGGCAGCCTGGTGCACCGGGCCCGGGTCCGGGCCAGAGACGATGCCGTCGCGGACGAGGCGGGCTCGAACCTTGTCGTGGGCAACGATGGTCGCCCCCACCTCGGCCACGAGCTGGTTGCCGCCGACGTGGTCGAAATGGACGTGGGTGTTGATCACGAAGTCGAGCGGCGCGCCCGCAAGCTTGGCCACGCTCTCGAGCAACGTGCTCGCAAACGGCGGAAAGCTGTCGTCCACCATGACCACGCCGTCCGTGCCGACCAGCAGGCAGACGTTGCCGCCGGCAAACCCGCCGACCCCTTCGAGCACGTGCAGGCCCGGGGCCAGCTCGGTGGCTTTGAACGAAACCTGAGGCTCGACGGCGGTCGCTCGATGGGCCCATCCGGCGACCGGCGCCAGGAGTTGCCAGAGAGTCACGAAGAACAAGGTCATGCGCATGAGAAGGTCCTCTTGTCAAACTGCAGGTTGGCTTGGCCGCACGGAGCGACTGGCTGACGGGCATTCCGAATGCGTAAACCCCGCTCCGCCGGGACGCCCGGGGGGAGCCCTTTGGCCTCGAGGGGGGAGCTTCGGCGGACTCGGGCCACTGCCTCCAGAGATCTCGCCTTACCCAGGCCTTCGGCAACCTACTGGTGGCGGCGCGCCTGCGAAGGGTGGTACCCCCTTGACTGCCCCGGAACCGGCCGACCGCTTTCTCCCAGCGCTCGTACACCGTCGCGGTCAGCCTTCAGTCGGCAACCGGCGCCCGCTGAGGACCGGGCGATTCAGGGCACGGTGTTCGACCAGAATGCCGTGTCCCCCGATTCGAAGCCATCGGTGAAGATCTCGAGCCAACGGACCACGAGATCGTCCAAGGCGACGGCGAGCGGGCCGCTCAGGGTGCTGCGGGCAAATGCATCCAGCCTGGTGACGCTTCCTGGGAAACACGCCGTTCCTTCTGCCGGCGGCGCGTCGCTGAGACCATCGTTGTCGCCGTCCGCGACGGCCGAGTAGGCGGCTGGCGGAGTGAAGCGGATGACCACTCGAAACGGCTGTCCCGGAAGGAACGCGCCGAGGGTAGTGGACGCGCAGCCGTCGAAGAGCCGCAAGAGTCCGTCGGGTTGCGTAAACACCTCAACGAGTCCTCCCCCTGAACCGCCAACCCGAAAGACCGTCCCGAAGACGGAGTCGCTTACCGACATCGAAAAGGCGATCTCGATACCCCCCTCGGTGATGGCTGGTGCTAGGAGCCACACCAGACCGGTAGCAGCGCCGTCCGCCGTCTCGAACAGGACGGGCTGGTCGTCTAGGCCCAGCGCACCGTCGACCACCGTGACCGACGCACCAGCAGGGAGGTGGAGGCCGAACGGCTGCCCGGCACCGCCGGTAGCGGGCGGACCTCCTACCGCGTCCAGCTGGAAGTTGGACCGGAACGGCGGATAGACACCCAGCAGCGGTCCGCTGGCTGCCCAGGCGCCGAGGATCAAGACGAGGGACAAAGCGCGATTCATGAGGTGCTCCCTTGCCTCAGAAACGCCGAGGCTCCTTCTCGTATCGCGAACGACTGCGGATTCCCGCCAGCTGACCAAGGACGGCCGCAGCGGTCCAACGTGCGATTTGCGCCAGCGACGCGCGTGTCGGGCGCGTCACCACCAGGGCAGGGCGGCGGCTCATCGAAATAGCTTCGCCCCTCGTGCCGAACCACTCGCCGCACAGACCCGGCCTTTCGCGTTGCCAGTCGGCGAAAGAGCCTCGAGCGGTCGGACGTTCAGGTCGTCGAAGGCGAGGGCAACCGGACCGTCGTTAGGCCAGTTCCACGCGTAGATCGTGAGGGAGCTCACCGCTCCCGCCTTGAGGGTCCTCCCCTCGACGGGCTTCCTGTGACCGACGTTGCCCTCTCCTTCCGCCACGACCCAATAGGCGTCGGGGGGAGTGAGGCGAACGACCACATGGAGCGGCCGCTCCGGCTGGTACACGCCGAAGATGGTGCTGCGGCAACCGTCGAAGACCTCGAGGTGCCCATCCAAGGTGGCCCGCAGGCGTAGGCGAATCCCTCCCACTCCATCGAGGTCCAAGAAGGCTCCGTAGTAGTACTGGCCGACCGACATCGAGAAGGAGACTTCGAGTCCCGCAGCCGCAGCCGGTAACACCGACAGCAACGTCCATATCATCCAAGTCTTTTCGCCCCTGGGCGTTTCGAGCAGGACTGGTTTGTGCTCCATCCCGAGAGCCCTATCCACCACTGCAATGCGCGCGCCGGACGGGACGTCAAGGTGGGAAGGTTGGCCTGGGGCACCGACGGCCGGTGGCCTTCCGACGACATCGCTTCGGAAGTCGGTGACGAATGGCGGGCAGTATTCCGGGGGGTACGGGCAGTATCCCGGGGAGTAACTGGCCACTCCGGCCAGCAACAGGCCAATCTCGGCGAGTGTGCGATGCATGTGGAGCTCCGGAATCGTCCCTGAGAGGAGACCTCGACCCTTGAGATCGCCGGCCGGGGCGAGATCCCGCCATCGCCCCGGCGCCGCAAGGCTCTCTCACGGACGCTGGCCTCACCATGCCAACGCCCCACCCAGGTGGCGGGAAGCGGCGCGGATCGACGATCCTTCAAGCGGTCGTTACCCTCGGCGACCGGAACCAGGGGCGCGATGGCACACGAAGCTGGCAAGTCCACCGAAGCACAGTCAGATCAATTGCTCACCGAAAACACCCGGGCTGCTCACCAGGCTCCACCGTTTCGTCGCTGGGCCCGGGGTGGTCTCGACTCAGTGCTGCGCTGGCTGGCTGGGCGCCTGGAGCCTTGGCGGCCACAGGCAATGGCGCAGCCTTCCGCCCCCGTTTCCCTCGGATCCGACGAGCTTGGGATGATCTTCGGGCTGCTGCTCGGTCGAGAGCCCGAGCCCGAGCTGAGGATGCGCTGGGAAGACGCCGGGGCTAACTTCGGCCGCGAGGAGCTCATCGAGCGCGTGGTCAGGTCGCCAGAGTTCTGCGCGCGGTTCGCGGTCCAGCAGCCACCTCGTTCGAGACTCATCGAGGTGGCCGGCATCGCGTACGCCATCGACCCAAGAGACTCTGCCGTCGCCGCTGAGGCCGCCACCGGCCGCTACGCTCCGCACGTGTGCCGGGCTATCGAGACTCACCTCCGGCCCGGGGCAGTCATGCTCGACATCGGTGCGAACGTGGGAATCCTGAGCCTGATTGGCGCCCGCCGGGTGGGTCCATCTGGGAGGGTGGTGGCGGTCGAGCCGCTCGACAAGAACGTGCAGTTGTTGTGTCAGTCGGCCTGCCACAACGGCCTTGCGAATGTCGAGGTCTGGCCCGTTGCAGCTAGCGACCGATCGCGCCTGGTGGCTATGTCGACCCACGAGTCCACGAGCAATGCAGAGGTCAGCTTGACCAGACGAGGGGACGAGGCCCTGCTCGCCCAGGCGGTCCCGCTCGACCCATGGCTAGCCGCCTTCGGCCGCCTCGACCTCGTCAAGATCGATGTCGAGGGTCACGAGCCCCTGGCGCTCGCGGGCATGCTGGGGGCGCTGAGACGCTTTCGACCAACTCTCGTCAGTGAGTTCCACCCAACCGCGCTCCGCGCAAATGCGCAAGTCGAGCCGGCCAAGTACCTTGCGCTGCTCTTCGGCTTGTGGCAACACGTGCTGGTGATCGCGCCGGACCGCGAACCTCAGCCTTGTTCGAACGGATCGGAGGTTCTCGCGATCTGGAGTCGAGCCGCTGCGGAGCGCGGCCAAGGTATCCATCTCGACCTTCTGTGCCTGGGGTCCTAGCTCGACGTTCGCCTCCCTGATCGCACACGCAGACCCCGCTCCTGGGCTACAGTTGCAGGATGACCCACTGGCCGAGGTCGGTCGTCGGCATCACCTTCTGGATCCAAGCCAGGGACCCGAACAGGACGGGGATGCCTGTCCAGGTGACCAGGTGGAGGCGTCGAGCCGTGGCCCAGTCGTGCACGACCAGGGCCAGCAGCAGCGCCACTCTGGCGCCGTAATAGAAGACCAGCGTGTTGACGTTCATTCCAGGCCAGACCTCGAACGAGGGGATGACCCAGGCGCGAGCGAGGGCGGGGCCCAAAAGACCGATCGTCGCGAGCACCATGAGCCGGCTGTGGAAATCGCGCCGGCGCCGCAGGGCCAGCGCGAGCCCGAAGAAGCCGGCGAAAACGCAGATCGAGCTCATGTTGGTCCAGACGACATCGGCGACGCGTGCTACCTCGCTTTCGATATCTCGCCCAGCGACGCGCAAGCGGGTCACCATTCCAAGAGCCACAAGGGCGGATGAAAGGATGGCTGCGAGGCCGACAGCCGCTCCGATGACCCCGAAGCGACGGTGCAGGTGGGCCTGACCGCGAGCCGCCAAAGCGGACTGGATGACGTACGCCACAAACCACAGCGTCATGGGGATGCCGTGAAACAGCACGTACCGCGGAACCTCGTAGGTATCGAAGAACGGTCGCAGAAAGAAGGTCCGCGCAAAGCCTAGGACCATCAGCGCCATCATCGCGACTGCCATCGCGAGATGGAAGCGGCGCTCCCGCGTCAGCGTTGATTCCGGCACATCGGCTTCGCTCATGACTCGAATATCGAAAGCCGGCAACCAACCCCGCCAGACCAGCGCGGGTCTCACGAAGTGGCGGGGCACGCGAGGGTTCTGCGATTTCATTCCGCAGCCCGTTCGTGCCACACGAACGTTGCGCTGCCGTCGCCCACGAAAGGAGGAAGAAGTGCAGCAGGAATCAATCGGGCAACATCGACAGCCACCAGCGGCGTCTCCGTGGCTCGGCCTCGCTCGGTCGATTGCCACGCTCGCCCCTCTGACCGCCATCGCCATCGCCGCATCGGGGTGGAGCCCTTCCTTTGCCGAGACAGGAGTCATCTCCAGCGATGGGCCGCCCCGCCATCGCCGCCCCTCACTCGACTGCGGTGGTGAAGTCCGCGGCACCGCCCCCTTGACCGGTCCCGGGGCCATCCTGCTGGTGGGCGAGATGCACGGCACCGCACAGGTACCGGAGCTCGTCGGCCGCATGGTCTGCCATGCGGCCGACGCCCACAACGCGACCGTGATCCTGGGTCTCGAACTGGCCTCCGACAATCAGCAGGCCGTCGATGCCTTCCTCATGGGAGACGGAGGGGACGAGTCCGTCGTGGCGCTGCTGGAGGCGCCACACTTCGCCAGCTCGACCAAGGATGGCCGAAATTCTGCCGCGATGGTGAACCTGCTCGTCTCGCTGAGGGTCTGGAGGGCTGCTGGGGGTCGCATCATCGTCGTCTGCTTCGACGCTCCTGCCGGCAGAGGCACATCGGCTGCCGCGCGCGACGAGATCATGGCTTCGACGCTTCTTGCAGCGCATAGAGATCGCCCAATGTCCACCCTCGTGGTGCTGTCGGGCAATATCCACAACCGCACTGTGCCCGGCGTGCCGTGGGACGCTTCGTTCGTGCCGATGGGGGCACACCTGCGACAAGCGTTCCCCGCTCTGGTCTCTCTCGATTTCCGCAGCGCGGGCGGTACGTTCTGGGCGTGTATGGGCTCTCCGAACGGCGAGTCGACCTGTGGGATCCACCAGGGAAAGGGAACCGATCGAGGATCCAACCCGTTCGTGGAGCTGCACGGTGAGCGCGACGAACGCGGATTCGACGGGGTGCTCTACGTCGGAAGGACATCGGCATCAGAACCCGCTGTCGACGTCCTCGGCACTGAAGGCAGAACGCGGCTTCCCGCCGTCTGAAGCTGCGTTCCGCCGTCTCCACCCGCGCCGGAGGTCGGGCGCGGGGCGCGAGCGTAGCCCGTGCTCGCCGCGGGGTCTCGCCGGATGTCGCCCGCGGCTGCTCGGGCGCTCCGTCCGCGCCAGACGAGGCAGCCAGTGCCGCGCGGGCGAGTGGCGGGTTGCGCTGGGTTTCGACGATTCATCAGCCCAAGAAGACACCGCGGCCTCGGCGCTGACGCCGCGGCCCCCAGAAGGAGGCGCCTAAATGTTGGAGCTGCTGGTCAAGCGAGGCCTGCTGGAAATCGCCGACGAAGCGTCTCAGGCCACCACGAGGACCACTGGCCACGTTGTCGCGACTGGCCCGTCTGCCTCGCTTCCCGATTCCATAGCCGTCCGTCTGAGGCTCCCAGGGTGGCGATGGCGCTGCAGAGCCACGAGCAGTGTCTGCGGTTTCAGCCTGATCGAGCTCGTCGTCGTCCTCGCCATCGGCTCTCTGTTGTTCCTTGTCGGCACTCTCCATGTGACCGCCTTCCTGCACCGGGAGAAGGTCCTCTCTTCCGCTCGCCTGCTCGAGTCCGCCATGCGGTCCACTCGGCTGGCTGCGATTCGCAGCAGAGCCCCCGCGTACGCCGCGGTCGACAGCGCCGCTCGGGTGGCCGAGTTCTTCGTCGACATCGATCGCGACGGAACCATGAGCTGGACCGAGGAGCTGGTCGCGAGGGTGCACCTGCCCACACCGCTGACCTTTGAGGGACCCGACGGTCAGCCCGGAGACGGGCTGCTTCTCGCCGACGAACAGCACCGACTCCGCTTCGAACCGGACGGCTCGGTGGGCAACACCGGCTCGATCCGCCTCAGCGACGGTAGGGGCAACTACTTCGAAGTGCGGGTTGCACCCCGAGCGACCGCCCGAACGAGCCTGCGCATGCTCCAACCCGAGCAGGCACCGGGTGCCGACGGCAGCAGGTGGTTTGCTCGCGATGAGATCCCCGGAGGTTGGACATGGATGTGAAGCCCAAGACCCGTGACGAAGGCTTCTTGCTGATCGAGCTGCTCTTCGCCAGCGTACTCCTGGCGTTCGTTCTTCTTGGCATCACCGGTCTCTTCACTCGAGCGATGGTCGACAATCATCTGGGGCACGAGTCGTCCGTGGCCACCGGGGAGGCTCGGGCCGGCCTCGAAGGCTACCTCGCGCTGCCGATCGATGCGCCGGAGCTCACCCTTCCCGCCGGCGAGCTGTCCCTGCGACGGGAGGAGTACCTGGTGGTTGGGCGCGGCTGGCAGCCAAGTCCGGGGCCCGGACAGACGACCCTTTGGCGCCGCACCACAACCGTCACACAACACCGGCTCGGGGCGCTGGACGAGCAACTCCGCGGCGGCACGCCCGCAGCGGACGTGCACGTCAAACGGATCGAGGTCGCCGTCGAGGGCCTGAGAGGCACCGGTCCACTGCCCCCGCCAAGACGAGTCACGCTGGTGCGGTACCGAGGGATCTGACATGAGAATCGACGGCACCCACGGCTTTTCGCTCGTCGAGGCCCTCATTTCCTTGGTGATCTTGCTGTTCTTGATGAGTGGCGCGCTGATGTCGCTCCAACACTTCACTCGAGTGGCTCGAGTGCAAACCCACGTCAGTGATCTCCAACAAGGTGTTCGGGCGAGCCAACGCGAAATCGTTCACATCGTCAGGATGGCGGGCAGGGGCGCCAACGTCCACGGTGGCTCGCTCCTCGTCCGCGACGGCAGCGAGCGCTCTGACGACTTCCTGATCCCTGGCGACACCTCGTCCCCGCGCCTTCGCGGCGGGTCGGATGTCGTCGTAGCCCGTGGCGTTTTCACCACCCCGTTGTACTTCGTCAACCCCGGATCCGGCAGTCTGGAGCTCTCCGGAGACACCGGCATCCTCCGGATAGCAGGGCAGACCGTAGCAGGTCTCACCCAGGATCTGGGGCCCCTCAGGGACTTGATCGCGGCCGGCAACTCCGACGCTCTGCTGCTCACCGCGGCAGGCACCTCGGGACTCTTCGCCGTCGTCGAGATCGAGCCTTCGAGATCTTCGGTCGACCCCGGACCCAGCGGTGCGCCCAGTTCGGTGGAAATCGGCTTCCGTGTTGCCGGCGGAAGTGGTCACGCGAACGCCTACGCGGCCCTGTCTTCCGGCGGGAGCTTCCCGGAGGATCTCAATACCGTCGCCCGTGCCGGCATCCTCGAGGAGTACCACTACTACGTCCGCGACGTGAGCGTCGCCGACGCGGCCCAGAAGGAATCAGAGCTCAGTCGTGCGCGGCTTGCACCCGGCACGGGAGCTCCCCATCTCGGTGACGCGACGCGACTCGTCGACACCATGGCTGGGGGCATCCTTGACCTCCAAGCTGCGCTCGGTATCGACCTCGATGGCGACGGGCGGATCCTCGAGGACATCGACGGAGATGCGTCCGTCGACGACTCTGACCGCAGATCCAACGAGTGGCGGTGGGATGGTGACGGCGAGCCCACCACCTGGCCCGCGCCAGCCTCTGCACTCAGGCTCACCCTCCTGGGGCGGTCCTCCCGGCCGGACGTCGGGTACGTCTCGCCGCCGATCGAGCGAATCGAAAACCACGTGTACGACGAAGCCTTCGCTCCGGTCGACGGGGATGACCGCATCCAACGCGCTTTCCGGCGCCGACGGTTGGTAACGCTCGTCGAGCTGCGCAACGCCGGCAGCTGAACCTGGCGAGAGGAGAATGACGATGACAACACTCGACCGCCGCCACTGTGCTCGCAACTCGGAACACGGAGGAGCATTCATTCTCACGCTCCTGCTGCTGCTCCTGCTGACCACCCTCGGTCTCCTCGTCACGTCGCTGGCGAGCACCGAGGTCGTCCTCGGAGCCTCTGATCGTGCCGCGGAGCGCGTCCTGCACTCGGCCGATTCGGGTCTCGACCTCGCGCTTCAGCGCGCCCTCGTCCTCAACGACCTGGCAGGCGCCACCGTCACCGTGGAAGCGCCGGACGTCGCTGTGGCTGACGCGGTGGTTACCACTGCGATGGTGCCCGCCTCGCAGGGGGCGTGCGACCTGTGCCAGCTCAATCAGGGAGCGGAATTCTGGAGCATCACCCACGTCGTCACTGCCCGAGGAACGCGCACGATGGGTCTCAACAAAGAGGCGCGGGCGACGGTGTCCACGGAGTGGGAGCTGCAACCCCGCGTGCCCGATGCCGCGGCCGCGATGGTCGGGCTCGAGGACAGCGACCATGTTCGCTTCTGACGTCCGGCAAGAACCCCAAACGGATTTCCCGAGACCCCAGCCTAGGAGATGACATGAGCCACCGGACCATCGCCAACCGTCTCGCCCGCCCCGCTTCGCTGCTGGTACTCGCAATGCTTCCGCATCCAGGCCAAAGCGATGACCACTGGCTGCTCAAGAGCGCGGGCGACCAGCCGATCGTCTTCCCCATCCTCGACATGTCGACCTCGATGCACAACGTCGTCGAGGAGGGTCCAGACAACGAGGAGAAGATCTCGTGGGGCACGGGCGAAGGTCCTGGAGGCGATCCGCGTCAAGCCGGGGGTCGCATCTACCACGTCAAGAAAGCGTTCTACGAGATCGTGAGCGAGCTCGGCAGCGACTTCATGTTCGGCTTCGCGGTGCTCGATCGGGATGACGCCACCGTCAACCGCAAACACTGGCTCTACAAGGTCGACTGCAATGACCAGCCGGCCAACTCCATCCTGCAGGAGCTTCTGCCCTGCAACGAGCCGATGCTCTTCGGCGAGCCCTACGAGGAGAAAGCCCTGATCAAGAGGATCAAGAGCCTTGCTCCGCTCAACACCGACAGCACCACCGACACCCAACTGAGCGTCGATACGACCGCGAGGGTGTTCCGCTATCACTCCTGTGGCAACGAGTTGAGTTTGACCGCACTCCCCCCTATTCCGGCACGACGACCTGACGGCTCGTTCGCCAGGCCGGAGTCGAACTGGATTCTGGACCTCCCCAAGCTCCGCAGCGGTGACTACCGCAGTGAGTTCTATGTCCGTGTCGACGGCGAGAACTATCGGCTCACCTTCTCGCCTCTCGCGGATCCGATGGGTATGGATCGTCTGCCGGTGCGCGTCTCGCTCGAGCGACGAGCAGGGGCATGTCCGCTGTACTCGCCAGTCGCCAGTGAGACCGTCTTGCTGCGTCACTTCTTCACCCACGATTTCGACGGCATGCCGCTGGTCCCGGACAACTCCTTCATTGGCTATGACCTTTCGCCCCACGGGCTGTTCGAGATCGACGCGGTGGACATCGGATCTGCGTGCGACTCAGCCTCGGGCGCAGGCTACGACCCGAACTACGACGAGGCCTCCGGTTCCGACCAGCTCAGCTACGACTTCACTCCCGATCCCCATGGAAGGTGTGTCGACGCCAGCGGCCGCAGCCCGTTCGATGTCGGCGACTTCATCGGTCCCGACTGGCAGTATTCGCGCCGACAGGAGATCCTCTGCCGGCTCGCCCCGAACATGTGCGCCGACGACGACGGCGACGGGATCCCCAATCGCGACGATCGCGACTACCCTTACGGGCCGGATTTCAGGGTCGGTCCCTACTTCGAGACCCGGCCGGTGCTGAGCCGACCGGACCGCCCGAGGGAAGGAGTGCTTCCGTTGTTACCCGCCTACCGGAGCAATCCGCCGATTTGGGGTAGCCGAGGCACGCCTCTCGCGGCTGCATTGCGCGATCTTCGGGACTATCTGGAGCTCAGCTACCGCCCGTGTGCGCGCGGTGAGGTCGACCCTGCAGTCAGCGATCCATCCTTCGACTGCCGACCGATCTACGTGATCCTCCTGAGCGACGGCGGCGAGTCGTGCGAGACCAGCACAGACCTCTGCAACCAGGCCGGGGAGCTCTTCGACACCTATGGCGTCCGCACTTTTGCGGTTTCCTTCGGCCCGCGCCAATCTTCGCTGCGCTGTGTTGCTGACAGGGGTGGTACGGGCGTAGATCGCGACGGCGATGGCGTTCCGGAGGGCCCGGGTCTCCTCAACCCCAAAGACAAAGACGATCTGGTCGCGATCCTGCGGAGCATCTTGGTGGCAATCCAAGGTGAGCAGAGGGCGTTCGGCGCGACCGCTCCTCCCACCGGCCAAGCTGAGCTCGCCGGCCGATTGTTCCTCAGCGGCATCGTTCCCCTTTCTGACACCGCAGTGTGGCCCGGGCACTTGGACATGTATCGGCGGCCGCTGCCACTTCGGGATGTCGACGGAAACAAGATCCCCGATCGCACGGCCGTCTGCGCCTCGCCATCCGATACCGGCTGCCGAGCCTGGGACGCCGGAGAGGCGCTCCTCACCCAAGCGCCGAGCGAGGCGGACGTCGTCGCGGGCGACCTGAAGATCGGAGCCGGCGTCGGCCAGAGGCGGGTCTACTACACGCCCCTCCCATTGGATGGACGCGTGCCCGCTGTGTCGCAGCTGTTCCTGCCTCCGGACCCCGCCGACGGGCCCGCCAACGACGACCTCTTCGGCCCTCAAGGAATGGGAATTCCGGGTGGGGATCCCACTCGAGGCCGACAGGCGATCGAGCGCAGTCTGGTCCGGAAGTCCTACGTGAGGGACGGCGTGTCGATCCCCTACGTCCTCGGCGACATCTTCCACTCGAACCCCACGGTCGTGGGCCGGCCAACAGATGCCCGCTACGTCGCCCTCAACCTCCACGACGACGGCCGCCCGTGCAGCGCCGGCAACCCAGGCTACCGCTGCTTCTACGAGCGACACGAGAACCGTCGCAAGGTGGTTCTCGTCGGGGCCAACGATGGTCAGTTCCACGCGTTCGACGCTGGCCGCTGGAACGGGTCCACCTTCTCGGACGGAAGCGGGCACGAGCTGTTCTCGATCATCCCGCGCGTTGCACTCCCGGGGATCTACCAGCTCTCTCAGGCCGGAAGGACCGGCCATCAGCACCGCGTGCTGGTCGATGGCTCGCCGGCTGTCGGAGACGCGTTCATCGACCCGGCGCACGCTGCAAATCCCACCCCTTCCGAACGCGAGTGGCGCACCCTCGCCGTCGTGGGCATGCGCGAGGGAGGAAACGGCTATCTTGCGATCGACATCACCCAGCCGGATCGCCTGGTCGACGGTCAGCCCACGAGCCCGAGCTACGTGCCCTCGTGCTCTGGGCCGACCGTGGTCGCGGGCTGCGGGCCGGTGCCCTACCCCTCGGTGCTGTGGGAGCTCACGGATCCCCTGAATGAAGATGGTGATCATCGGCCGGACCTGGGTGCGACGTGGTCGAAGCCGGTGCTGACGCGGATCCGCGTCGACGATGCCGGTGAAATCGAGGATCGCTACGTAGTGGTCTTCGGCGGCGGGTTCGGCGGCCACCATCTCTACATGGTCGACGTGGAGACCGGACGGATTCTCTACAAGCGACCCTTGAATCAGGTCCGCCGGGAAGGCAGCTCGGTGACCATCGAGGGCGTCAGCACGCCCAGCAGCCCAGCCCTGTTGGACTTTGACCTCGACGGTTACACGGACGCCGTCTACATTGGGACGACCGCCGGCATCCTCTACAAGGTCGACCTCAGCGAGGCAGCGCCACTGTCGACATTCGAAGCGAGGTCCTACTCGACGACCGGCGACGGGAGCTGGGAGGGCCGCATGGTGCGGCGGGTGAGCGAGTTGTCCTGGCAGCCCCAACCACTCTTCGACACCGGCGGCCGGCCGATCTACTTCCCACCCTCGGTGATCTTCGCGGCCGAGGCCGGTGACTGGGCGCTCGCCTTCGGGACCGGGGATCGGGAGGACTTGTGGAGCGAGGGCGCCGACGGGCGGTTCATCGTCGCCCTGGAGGGCCACCTCGGTGACGGTCTGAGCTTCGAGACTCCTGGCGAGGCAACTCTCCATCGGATCGAGGACGTGACAGCAACGGCGGAGACTCGGGCTCTCTTCACGGAAGGTGGCTGGTACTTGCCCCTTCGCGACGACGAGCGCCTGATCGCCGATCCCTTCGTGCTCTCGGGGGTCCTCGTGTTCACGACCTACGTTCCGAGCTCCGAGACCGCGGACGGCCTCTGCCACCGGCGGGGTACCAGCAGGCTCTACGTCCTCAACACCGTCACCGGCGAGTCTTTCCAAACCGACCAAAGCGGCACGAGCGCCGCTTACCGCGAGATCAACGACTTCGTGGCGAGCCCATTCGTCGAGGCGACCGGATCTCAGGGCACTCCTTCGCCGTGCGAAGACCAGGCCGCACTAGGGACGGCCCTGCAGAGCCTGTTCCCTCCCGGTTGCCGCTTCTCGAGCCAAACCCTCGACATTCTGACCGTCCGCTCCGACAGCGGTCTCGAGTGCCTCGCGCCGGTGCCCATCTGCGTGCGGCGCCACAACTGGCTCGAGATCTCGGATGGCGAGTGAGGAGGTGCGACGATGATCAGCGGAACGCTCGAGATCGTTCCCCTCGAAGAAGTGTTCCAGTGGCTGGCACAAGCCAGGCGAACCGGCATCCTGGCGCTCACCAACGGGTCGGGAAAGGCGTGGATCCAGTTCGAGTCCGGTGCGATATCGGCCGCTCGCTCGGATCGACCAGCGGACCGGTTGGGTGAAATGCTGCTGGCGCGGTCCTTGATCACCCAAGCGCAGCTCGACGCCGCGCTGGCGGCGCAAGCTCGGCATGGCCTGCCGCTCGGCGGTGCGCTGGTCCGGCACGGCGCTCTCGACGCCCAGACGCTTGAGCTTCTCCTGATCCGCCAAGCGGAGGAGTGCGTCCTGGGAGTGTTCGAGTGGGAATCCGGTAGCTTCGGCTTCGAGGACGGCGCCAAACTCGCCGGCGATCCCACGCTGTCCAGTCCGCTGGACCCAACCGGCGTCGTTCTCGAAGCTATGCGGCGGCGGGATGAGCTGCCCCGGCTCGCCGCCGCCATCGGCTCGAGCGAAGCGATCCCCGTCCTGGTCGATCGGGCTGCGTCCCACCGCATCGCCGGCACCATGGGATCGGATGCGGAGCTCGTGCTCGCCACGATCGATGACGCGCGAACCATCGACGAGCTGGTCGAGCTGCTCGCAATGGAGCGGTTCATTGTCTTCGAGGTCCTCGCGACCGCAGTAAAGGAGGGGGCAGTCAAGATGGTCCGTCGGCCTCGCAGGCCGTTGCCGCGCTCACCAGCTCAGCTCGCAAGCCATCTGCTGGACCTTGCCAAGACCGAGCTGGGAAGCGGCAGGCTGGTGATGGCCTACCGGCTGGTCGCAGGGGCTGCCGCCCTCGGTTCGCCCTCAGCGGCGATCGAGGCCGAGGTCCGCGCACTGTCCACCGCGCTGGCAGAACAACTCGACCGCGTGGGGCTGTCTGTCCACGCGCGGCTGTCGGTCGAACCAGCTGCGAGAGGTGTGATGGTCGGTACCCTCGGGTCATGGCTGCTGGCACGAGTCGCCGAGGGTCGGGGAATCTCGCTCGGGTCACTGCTCGGCACTGCGCCCGTGGCGCCTCTCGCCCTTCGCATCGAGGCACTGGCCCTCGTCGAGCACGGTGCTCTCAGCCTCGGGCTCCCCTCCCCCACGGCCCCGGCTGCTCCGGAGCTCCTCTCATCCATTGCGGAGGCGACATGAGCCAAGTCCTGCAGGTGAATATGACGTCCCTGGCCGCCCTCGAGACTCTCTTCCATCCGGCCGGACGTCTGGGCTCGACCGTATTGGACACCCTTCTCCAGCTCGACCGGTCGTTGGGCGGGATTCTGCCCGCCGTAGATGAGTCTCGAGCTCTCGAGATCGAGCTTGCCATCATGAGAATTCTTGTCGGTGAGCAGGGTGACGAAGCCCCCTCCAGGCCGCTCGCGCCGGTCGTCGCGGGAAGTTACCCGGCCGTGCGCGAAGCTCTGGTCTGGAGCGTTTGGACACGCCTGCCTGAAGGAGCCCGCAATTCGGGGGCGCTCAGCGACCTGGAGACGCTGTGCGACCAGAACGCCGCCTTCTTGCTCGAAGCCGTCTGGGGTGTCAGCTCCCAGGCAGGTGCGGGCCCACCCTCGGCCCCTGCGGACGTAGAGGCAGCGCCAACCGGCCGTCCGGCCATCACCCGCGACCGCCTCGCGCGCATACTGCGTCTGTGCCGGGCCCTTGGCATCGGCGCCAGCATCGCAAGCGAAGACAACTCGGCACCGGACGTTCCTCCATACGAACCATCGATATCCCAAGGAAGGACGGAGGTGGCCGCGCGTGCGGCACTTGCCCCTCGTTCAACGTCTAGCGAGCGCGCAGAATGAGAGCTGCACCCGCAGAGGCCACCAACGTCGAGACAGCCCTTGCGGCCGCCAGGAATGACGGATGGGAGGATCTGGCAGCCGCAACCGCAGACCGCAGAATCGGCGGGGTTGCGCCAGCGGCCCAGAAGCTGGAGCAGTTGGTGCGTGGCCTACCCGAAGGGTCCTCGGCGGGCCTCGTGCTGGCCGAAGCGCACTGGCTCCTGGCGCAGCTGGCAACCAGCACAGAACGCCGCCTTTGGCACATCGCCAAGGCGATAACACTGTTCGAGGCCTCCGCGCCGTTGGCGGGTACCACCAGCCTGCTACGGCTCGCCGAATGCCTCGTGGATCGGGCTCGCCTCCGTTGTGCACTCGGCCTCTTCGACGACGCAGTCGCAGATTCCGGTCGCGCCA
Organism: uncultured Thermoanaerobaculia bacterium; assembly: GCA_964599475.1. Lineage (GTDB taxonomy): Bacteria > Acidobacteriota > Thermoanaerobaculia > Multivoradales > CAZRFU01 > CAZRFU01. Next base: position 20,359 of record CAZRFU010000051.1, on the reverse strand, counting down.
TCGAGATTCTCCGTTTCAACCTGGAGCAGCCGATGAGGGCGCCGTGCTTCCGCGAGGCCCTCAAATGTCAGAGCTTCGCAGCGGCGCGCGTGGGCCGTGCGACCGGACTTCGGGGTTCCGGCGAACGTCGTCCGGCATTGAACCCATGAACCCTCCGGCTGGCGGCCCATGAGCTGCCGACCACCATGGACCTAGGGAGACCGTCAGACATGCACTACCAAGTCAGTCCTTCGCCACTCTGCCGACGAAGCGTCAAGGGTTTTGGTCCTGGCTCGATCGCAGCCGTCCTGCTCGCCACCGGCTGGCTTTGGAGCTCGAGTGCCACGGCGGACCCACCGACCGAGATGAAGAAGGACCCCGACGAGATTGTGATGTTCCCCTCGTTTGATGGTTCCCCGCCCGACCTCACCGGCTACGTGTGGAAGCCGCCGGGCCCCGGGCCACACCCGGCCATCGTCGCGATGCACGGTTGCGGAGGTGTCTTCGCTTCGAACGGCAACATTGGCGGCAAGTTCCGGTACTACGGGAAGATCCTCAACGAACAGGGCTTCCTGATGCTCCTTGTCGATGGCTTCAGCCCCCGCGGTGCAGAGGAATGCGAGGACGCCGGCGCGCCGGATCCTGTCCTGGAACGCCCGTTCGACGCTCATGCTGGCCTGGCCTACCTGCGGGAACGGGCCACCGCGATCGGTGATGTGATTCCCGACTACATCGGCCTGCTCGGTTGGTCTGGAGGTGGCAGCGCGGTCATTTCGACCAGCGCGTTGAGTCCCCAAGCACCGATGCTTGGCGCCGGGGTCTTCTCGGCCGTCGGTGACATCGAGCAAATGCGGCGCGAGGGCTTCCGGGCCGCTGTCGCGGTCTATCCCGGCTGCGGCCAGTGGGGCTACTACAACGGCGAGTACGAGAACTACCCGGTACTGCGCATCTTCATTGGCGAAGACGACACCTCGGTCGATCCAGCCAACTGCATCGAGCGGGAAGATGAGGCGCTTGCCCGCGGTTCCGACTTCAGCCTGTTCATCTACCCAGGACAAGGTCATGGCTACGACTACGATTTCTACGACCAGCCCGCCGCCGTCGACACCCTGGCCCGCATCCTCGAGACCTTTCGCTTCTACGTCGGCAGCCACGCCGAGACCGGGATCTTCGAGGACGGCTTCGAGCGCGGCGATGCCGGACTTTGGTCGGCCGCCGTGGGTCTCGACGGGTAACCCTGGCTGACCTATGGCTCGCTCACCGACTTCGGTCGCACGCCAGCAGGCGGACGCCGGGACCTGCCACCGGCAGCCGGGCAGCGACGCGATCGAACTGCGGGATCGCCCTGTCCGGAACGAACGCTACCTCCTCCTCTTGACTGTTCGGCGGCGACTCCGCCCTTCCTGGGCTGCATGGCGTTCTCCGGGGGGACAAGCGGATCCCGGGGTCGTTCCCAAACTCGGCGACGGCACCCCCGAAGCCTGCAACGGAGCTGCCCACGAATCGGGCTGCAGCGCCGCGATCGGCCCTGGGTACTGTGAGAACATCCGCTCCACCGTGAGCCGCGAACCGGACGCTCTGCGCCACCTCGACGAACTCTTCGAGCTCGCCCTGGATCTCGATCCCGACCAACGGGCGGCATTCCTCGACGGCTGTGCCGAGGACGTTCGGGCCGAGCTCGAGCAGTTGCTCGCCTACGTCCCGCCGCCCGGCAGCCTCGAGGAGAACCTGGCCACGGTTCGCAGTGCCGTCGACGCCGCCATGTCCTCTCTCGATGAGCCACCGGGAGCGTTCGTGGGCGAAAAGGCCGGGCCCTACCAGCTCGTGCGCCAGATCGGAGCCGGCGGAATGGCCGTTGTCTACCTCGGCGAGCGGGTCGAAAGCGACTTCCAGCAACGAGCGGCCATCAAGCTCGTCCCTGGCGCCCGCGTCCGACCGCAACTCGAGAAGCGCCTGGCCCAGGAAAGACGACTTCTCGCCGGCCTCGAGCACCCCAACATCGCTCGCCTGCTCGATGGGGGTCGCACAGAGCCCAACGGGTGGTTGTACCTGGCCATGGAGCTGGTGGAGGGCCAGAACATCGTCGAGTTCTGCCGCGAGCGCAACCTCACTCTGACCGAACGGGTTCACTTGGTCGGCCAGGTGGCTCGAGCTCTGGAGGTTGCCCACCGCCAGGCAATCGTGCATCGCGACGTCAAACCGAGCAACATTCTGGTCGACAACCACGGGTCGGCAAAGCTGCTGGACTTCGGTATCGCTCAGGTGCTCGAGCGCGAGTTCGGCGAAGCCGCGAGCCTCACCGCCAACCACTACGCCACGCTCGAGTATGCCAGTCCCGAACAGCTCTCGGGCGGTAGGGCCGGTACCGCTTCCGATCTGTACCAGCTGGGTTTGGTCTTGTTCGAGGTCGTGACCGGTGCCCGCCCGTTCACCCTCGATGACATGCCACTGGCCGAGGCAATCAACACCGTCTGCCGGGTGAAGGCGCCACGCGCGTCGAGTCGGCTGGGTCCAGGCGGTGTGCCATCGATTCCGGACGAGCTCGAGGACATCATCGCTCGAGCCCTACGCAAGGATCCGGCTTCGCGGTACCCCGACGTCCGAGAGTTCGCTGCGGATCTCGAGCGCTGGGAGCGCGGCCTGCCGATTTGGGCCAGGCCGCCATCGCGGGCTTACGTGATGTCGAAGTTCGTACGCCGCAACCGACTCGCGGTTGGCGCCAGCGCCGGCCTCCTCGTGGCCCTCACCCTCGGATTGCTCGGCACCAGCTGGCAGGCGCGAGCGGCGGCTGCGGCACGGGATGCCGCCCGAGCTGACGCCGACAGACTCGCGGCTACGCAGCAGTTTCTGGCCGACATCTTCACCGACGCCGACCCGACCGCGGGCGGCTCCCTCAACCGAACCATCGGTGAGGTGCTGGACCGCGCCGCCGCGCGCCTCGGACCGAGCTTCTCCGACCAACCCGATCTCGAGTTGCAGCTTACCCTCGAGCTCGGCTCGATCTACTCCACGCTGGGTGCCCTCGACCGCGGCATTCCCTTGCTCGAGCGCGCGGTCGAGATCGCCACCAGACTTGACGGCAAGGGCTCGTTGAGGAGGATCGCGGCCCTTCAAGCGCTTGCCGACGCTCTGCGGCTGAGCGGAGATCGGCGTGCTGTCGATCTCGACCGGGAAGCCCTTGACCTGCTCTACGATCTCCCGGCCTCGGGCGCTCTCCAGGCGAAGGCTCAAGTGAATCTCGGGGCCTCCCTCTTGCGAGCCGGCGAGCTCGATCTGGCGGAGCAAGCCTTCGAGGTCGCGGCGGCGTGGATGCAAGCCAACCCGGGCGACAGGTCTGCCAGCCTCCCCCTGCACAATGGCCTCGCGGTCCTGGCCCAGACCCGCGGCCAATTCGAAGTGGCGCTCGAACACTACGAGGCTGCGCTCGAGGCCGCGCGCGGCCCCACCTCGCGCGCGTCGCGCGTGCTTCTGGCCCGGACTCTCCAGGGTCTCGGGGCCGGCCTGCGTGGCTGCGGACGACTCGAGGAAGCTGAGAGCACGCTTCTCGAGGCCCGCGCCCTGGTGACGCAGATCTTCCCAGAAGCGACCCCGTGGCATGCCGGCATCGACAACAGTCTGTCGGGGGTCTACGCCGAGCTCGGTCGGTTCGACGAAGCGCGACGGGCCGCGGAGCGGGCAATCGCGACCTATACGGAGACCCTGGGGCCGCACAATCGAGCGACTCTGGTTGCCCGCCTCAACCTCGGCTACGCGCACTATCGCGCAGAGACCTTCGAGAGTGCCGCAGAGGTCTTCGAGCAGCTCCTGGCGATCGAAGCCGAAGCGGGTGATCCTCGATCCGCCCGAGCCGGAATGACGCGGCTCTGGCTCGGTCGCACCCTCATCGACAGCGGGCAGCCAAGACGAGCGATTCCCCACCTCATCGCCGCCGAGGGCACTCTCGCTGAGGCCCTCGGAGCGGAGGACGACATGGTCGTTAGCGCCGCTCTCGAACGGGAGCTCGCTGGGTTGGAGACCGGTGACTCACAAACAGCGAGGGTCCGCGGCTACTTCAGCGGCGACCCGCTGGGCCCGCTTGGTCAAGAGTCGGCAGCACGTTTGCGGGCGCGCGCCCAGGCGCTGGCCGCAAGCGGGCGAGACCAGGCCGCCGCCCTCGCAGAAGTCATCGCTCCCTACCTAGATGGCTAGGCCCAACCCAAACCCACAGATGGCCCTGCCGGCAAGCCAATAGCCCGACCATGGATTCCAGGCCTCTAACGAATCAGCTCCCGCACCTTCGCTTCCAGGAGCCCCGGCAGATCCGCTGCTCCGGTGTGGTCCTCGATCAGCCGCACCAGGGCACTACCGACGACCACACCGTCGGCGATCTTGGCCACTTCGCGCACCTGGTCGCGGGTCGAGATGCCGAAACCGACCGCCAGCGGCAGGCGGACCTTCTTGCGCACCCGCTTGAGCTCCTTGACGAGGTCTGAACGCACGGCCTCACGCTCACCGGTGACGCCGGCGCGAGAGACGTAGTAGACGAACCCGCGCGACAGCTGGTCGGCGCGCTTCATTCGCTCCGGCGTGCTGGTCGGCGCGAGCAGAAAGATGGTGTCGAGCCCGGCGCCGTGCAGGGTGGCGGCGTAGCTTTCCGCTTCGTCGGTAGGCAGGTCGACACACAGGACCCCGTCGACCCCGGACGCCGCCGCCTGATCGGCGAAGGTCTCGACCCCACGCGCGTGGATCGGGTTGAAGTAGGTGAAGAGCACGATCGGCACGCCGAGGGCATCGCGGTGTTTGGCCACCAGGCGCAGGACATCCGAGAGACTGGTTCCGTGCGCCAGGGCCCGCGTCGCAGCGCGTTGGTTGACCGGGCCGTCGGCGATCGGGTCACTGAAGGGTACGCCGAGCTCGATGATGTCGGCGCCGCCGCGCGCAAGCGCAAACAACAGACGGCCCGTGGTTTCGAGGTCCGGATCGCCCGCCACGATGAAGGGGATGAAGGCCGGCCGACGCTCGGCGCGGCAACGAGCAAATACTTCGGCGATCGCGCTCACGGGATCTCCTCCTCGTAGGTTCCGTGGTGACCGGTCCACTTGCGCACCGCCGGATGAATCGTGGCCTGCTCCTCGTCGGCACCACCGGAGCTCTCCCACTCGAGTACCGATTCGACGTCCTTGTCGCCGCGACCCGAGAGGTTGACCACCATCACCATCTTGCGACCCAGCCGGGGCGCCCGCCGAATCGCTTCGGCAATCGCGTGGGAGGTCTCGAGGGCGGGGATGATGCCTTCGGTTTCGGCCAGGCGATGAAACGCGGCGATCGCTTCGGCATCCGAAACCCGCGTGTATTCGATCCGCCCCTGGTCGTGGAGCCAGGCGTGCTCCGGCCCGATGGCCGGGTAGTCGAGGCCGGCCGACACCGAGTGGGTTGCCGCGATCTGGCCCTCGCCGTCCTGCAGCACGTACGTTCGGGTTCCGTGCAGAACCCCGACGGCCCCACCGGAGAAACGCGCGGCGTGGGTGCCGAGCAGGTCGCCGCTGCCGCCCGCTTCGACGCCGACCAGGCGCACCGACTTCTCGGGCAGGAAGGTGTGGAACAGCCCGATCGAGTTGCTCCCGCCGCCGACACAGGCGATGGCGAGGTCGGGCAGTTCCTTGCCGGTCTTGGCCCGCAGCTGGCGCCGGGTCTCCTCGCCGATCACCTTGTGAAAGTCCCGCACCATGCGAGGGTACGGGTCCGGGCCCAACACCGAGCCGAGCACGTAGTGGGTCGTCGCGACGTTGGTCACCCAGTCGCGCAAGGCCTCGTTGATCGCGTCCTTGAGGGTGCGGCTGCCCGAATCGACTGCGGCGACGGTGGCACCGAGCAGGCGCATACGGTAGACGTTGAGGCGCTGGCGTCGCATGTCCTCGGCGCCCATGTAGACCACACACTCGAGCCCCAACAGCGCTGCTGCGGTCGCCGTCGCCACGCCGTGTTGGCCGGCGCCGGTTTCGGCGATGATGCGGCCCTTGCCCATCTCCTTGGCGAGCAGACACTGGCCGAGGGCGTTGTTGATCTTGTGAGCACCCGTGTGGAGCAGATCTTCCCGCTTGAGGAAGATCCGCGCCCCGCCGAGCTCCTCGCTCAGGCGTGCGGCAAAGGTCAGCGGGGTCGGACGACCGACGAAGTCGGTGAGCAGCTCGCCCAGACGACGCCGAAAGCTGCGACTGCCGGCGATGCGGTCGTAGGCCTTGGCGAGCTCCTCGACCGGGGCCATCAGCGTTTCGGGAATGTAACGGCCCCCGTAGGGGCCGAAATGCCCGCCCGAATCAGGCTGGCGCGACGATCGAAACATCTCGTACCTCCGCAATCAAACGTGCCATCGCGTGATGATCCTTGATTCCGGGGCGAGACTCCACCCCGGAGCACACGTCGACGCCATCGGCGCCACTCTCGAGCAAGGCGGTCTTGGCGCGCCCCGGCCGGATCCCTCCGGCGACGAATCGCGGGCGATCCGTCGACAACCGGCGCAGTGCCCTCCAGTCCCAGGCTTCCCCGGTGCCGCCGAAACGCACCGGATCGTAGTGATCGAACAGGAATCCCCAGGCACTCGGCCACTCGTCGAGGTCCTCGGCCCGAGGGGCGCGCGGAAGCCGAATTGCCCGCAGCATTCGGGGGGCGCCAAGGGCCTCGAGCTCGAGGGCTAAAGCAGCCGGTTCGTTCCCGTGCGGCTGCACGATGTCCAGCCCCACTGCCAGAGCCGTGGCTGCGATCTCGGCGGCGGACGCGTCGACGAACACCCCCACGACTCGTGCCCGGCCGGCGATCGCCTCGACCAGGCGCCGACCAGTGTCGACATCCACCACCCGCGGGCTGCCGGGCCAGAAGTTGAGCCCGATCAGATCGGCGCCGAGCTCGGCGGCCGCTGCGGCATCGTCGACCGTGGTCACGCCGCACACTTTGATCAGCGGGCGCATCATTCGGCCGCTCCGAGCAACTCGCGCAACTTCGCGCCCGGATCATCCGCCAGCAACAACGACTCGCCGATCAGGAACGCCGAAAACCCAATATCCGCCAGTCGTTCGACCTCGGTGCGCGACTTGATGCCGCTCTCGGAGACCCACAAGGCACCCGGCGGCAGGGATGGAGCCAAATGCTCCGACGTCTCGATCCCGACGCTGAAGGTGGTCAGGTCGCGGTTGTTGACCCCCACCAGCTCCCATTCCGCGACGCCGAGCTTGGCCAGGTCGCTGGCGTCGTGGGTCTCGATCAACGGCACCAACCCACGCCCCCGAGCGGCTGCAGCCCACGCGGCGAGCTCGTCGTGGTCGCGGTAGAGCGACGCCACCAGCAAGATCACTGCGGCTCCAGCCTCGGCCGCCCAGTCGAGCTGGCACAGATCGACGACGAAGTCCTTGGCCACCGCCGGCAGACCACTGGCCTTGCGACAGCGCGCGAGCAACTCGTAGGAGCCGAAGAAGAAGTCCGGCTCGACCACCACCGACAGGCACGCGGCGCCGGCCTCGGCATACCGCAGCGCCTGGCGTTCGGGGTCGATGCGCTCCTGCAACGACCCGAGCGTCGGCGACCCGAGCTTGACCTCGGCGATCACCGCCGCTCCCGGCCGTGCTGCGACCGCCGCCAGGAAGGGATTGGCCTGACGGGCAATCGGCTGCCACGCAGCGGCCGCCGCCGGTTGGCCCCTTCCCGCGTCGACGACCCGCCGCCGCCGAGCAGCGACGATCCGTTCGAGGATGTCGCTGCTCACGGCGAACCCTCCTCGCGGACCCGTCGCAACGCCTCGAGCGTTGCGAGCGCGGCACCCGATCCGAGCACCGCACGGGCCCGCTCGACCCCGGCCGCCAAGGCATCGACGGCGCCGCCGACGTAGAGCGCCGCACCGGCGTTGGCGGCGACGATCTCCTGCAGCGCGCCGCCTTGGCCTCCCAGGACCTCGAGCATCCTCGCGGCGTTGTCCTCCGGGCTGCCGCCCTGGAGCTCCGCCGGGTGAGCCCGCGCGACTCCCAACGTTTCGGGCTCGATGCGGTAGATCCCCACCACTGCGCCGTCGCGTACCTCGCCGACCAAGGTCGAAGTGGTGGTGGTGATCTCGTCGAGACCGTCGGCACCGTGGACCACCAAGGCGTGGCGGGCGCCGAGACGCGCCAACACCTCCGCACAGGGCTCGACCCACTTCTCGGCGAACACCCCCATCACCTGGCGCGGTGCGCCCGCCGGGTTGGTCAGCGGGCCCAGCAGGTTGAACACGGTGCGCACGCCGAGTGCCTTGCGGATCGGCATCACCTCGCGCATCGCCGGATGCAGCGCCGGGGCGAACAGGAACGCGATCCCCACCTCCTCGAGTGCGCGCGCCGCCGTCGCCGGGGTGATGGTCAGATCGACGCCGAGTGCCGCCAGCACGTCGGCACTGCCAGAGCGCGATGACACCGACCGGTTGCCGTGTTTGGCGATCCGTACCCCCGCCGCCGCCGCCACCAGCGCCGCGGCGGTCGAGACGTTGAAGCTGCCACTGCCGTCCCCTCCGGTGCCGCAGGTATCGACCAGGTCCTCGATCGTGTGTGGGATCCCGATCACCCGCCGACGCATCGCCGCGGCGGCACCGGCGATCTCCTCGGGCGTTTCGCCCCGAACCGCGAGAGCCACGATCAGCGCGGTCTTCTGGACCTCGTCGAGCACCCCATCCATGAGGGCCCCGAAGATCTCTTCGGTGTCCGCCTGCGACAGCGCGCGGCCGCCGAGGAGCCGCTTGAGGGACGCTTCGACCGCGCTCATCCGACCTCCGCCACTGCGGCTTGGCACGTTTCGGCCAGAAACGCCGCGATCAGCCGGTCGCCGAATTGGGTGAGGATCGACTCGGGATGAAACTGCACGCCGTGCCAAGGCAGATCGCGGTGGCGCATCCCCATCAGCGTGCCGTCGTCGGCCCAAGCATTGGCGATCAGCTCCGACGGCAGGTTGGGCGCCTTGACGTCGAGCGAGTGGTAGCGCGTCGCTTCGAACGGGCTTGGCAGGCCGGCAAACAATCCCGTGCCGTCGTGGTGGACGGGCGAGGTCTTGCCGTGCATCAGCCGCGCTGCGCGCCCGACCTCACCGCCGAAGGCGTGGCCCATGCACTGGTGCCCGAGGCACACACCGAGCAACGGCACACGTGGCCGTCGCGCCAGGATCTCGAGACAGACGCCGGCGTCGGTCGGCCCGCCGGGGCCGGGTGACAACAAAATCCCCGCCGGCGCCCGAGCGAGCAACTCCGCCGCGGTGGCGGCGTCGTTGCGCACCACCTCGACCTCGGCGCCTTGCGAGAGCAGCAGCTGCACCAGGTTGTAGGTGAACGAATCGTAGTTGTCGACCACCAGGATCATGCAGACTCCTTCGATCCGCCCGCCGCCCGATCGAGCTCGGCGGCGAGCGCCACTGCTGCCAGCACCGCTGCTGCCTTGTTTTCACTCTCCTCGCGTTCCTTGACCGGGCTCGAGTCGGCGACGATGCCACCTCCGGCCATCACCGACGCTTCACCGCCCGCCACCACCAGCGTGCGGATGGTGATGCAGGTGTCGAGGTCGCCACCGTAGGAAAGGTAGCCGATCGCTCCGGCGTAGGCACCCCGGCCTTCTGGCTCGAGGGCGTCGATGATCTCCATCGCGCGCACTTTGGGCGCTCCCGAAACCGTGCCCGCCGGGAAACACGCGAGCAGTGCGTCGAGAGCCGAACGGTCGGGCGCCAACGCCGCCGAGACACTCGAGACGATGTGCATCACGTGACTGTAGCGCTCGATCTGCATCAGCGAGTCGACCTTGACGCTGCCGCCGGTGGCGATGCGACCGAGGTCGTTGCGCCCGAGATCGACCAACATCACGTGCTCGGCGCGTTCCTTGGGATCGGCCATCAACTCGTCCGCCAGGGCCTGGTCGCTGGCCGCATCTGCTCCCCGAGGGCGGGTCCCGGCGATCGGACGGGTTTCGACCCGTCCGTGCTGCACTCGCACCAACATCTCGGGCGAGGCTCCGATCAGCGCGATCTCCGGCAGTTCCAACAACACCATGTACGGGCTCGGGTTGACCAGTCGCAACGCGCGGTAGATCGCCAGCGGCGACGACGACGTCGGCACCGAATAGCGCCGCGCCAACACCACCTGGAAGATGTCGCCGGCGCGGATGTGCTCCTTAGCGACCTCGACCGCAGCCTCGAACGCTGCCGCCGGGAAACCCGCCGACTCCGGCGGCCGGCGGGGTGCAACCTCACGCGGCAACTCCACCGCTGCGGTGCTGCCGGGTGTGGTCAACACCTCGGACAGGCGATCGAGCCGTTCTTCCGGCGAGAGCTCGGCCGGGTCACCCTCGACCTCGTTGGCAACCAGGACGACGCGTTGGCGCGCGTGATCGAAGGCGACGACCTCGTCGAAGCGGGCCAGCAGCGCGATCGGGCGTCCGTCTTCGTCGCCGCGTCGGTGTGGCAGTCGTTCGACCAGACGCACGACGTCGTAGCCGAAGAAGCCCACCCAGCCGCCGCCGAAGGGCACCGGCGCCGCCTGGTCGAGCCGGTACCCCGAGGTCGCCGACCGCAGCGCGTCGAGTGGTGCACCGTCCAGAACCTCCACCCGGCCGTCACGCCAGCGTTCGAGCCGCTCCGGCCACAGCGCGAGAATCTCCCGTGGGCCGGCGCCGGCGAAGCTGTAGCGCGACACCTGCTCCCCACCGGTCACACTCTCGAACAGGAACCGCAGCGGCGAAAGCCGCGCCAGACGATCCGCCACGGCCAACGGAGTGAGGGTGTCGGCGAGGAGCTCACGAACATGCGCAACGACTCTGCGCGTCATGTCGAGGCCTCCTCCGGCACTGGTTCGATCGGCGCCGGGCGATGGCGAGCCGCCAGCGCCGCTCTCACCTGGTCGAGGGGGGTCCCCGTCGCATGGAGCAACACCGTCAGGTGGTAGAGCAGATCCGCTGCCTCTTCGACCAGCTTCTGCGGCTCGCCGAGGGCGGCGACGACGACTTCGGTCGCCTCCTCGCCGACCTTCTGGGCGACCCGCGGCAGACCGCGGGCGAGCAATCGAGCCGTGTAGCTCTCGGTCGGGGCGGCCTTGGCGCGCTCGGCAACCACCTCGGCGAGCCAGCCGAGCTCGAGGCTCGGCGCCGCCGAGGGACCTCCGACTTCGTCGAAGCAGGTGCGCGCTCCCGTGTGGCAGGCCGGCCCGGCCGGTTCGACCGTGGCGAGCACGGTGTCGCGATCGCAGTCGGTGCGCAGCGACACCACCCTCAGCACGTTGCCCGAGCTCTCGCCCTTCTGCCACAGCCGCTCGCGCGAGCGACTGTAGAACCACAACACGCCGTCGCGGCAGGAGCGTTCGAGGGCTTCGCGATTGGCCCACGCGACCATCAACACCGCACCACTGAAACGATCCTGCGCCACCACCGGAATCAAGCCCGCGGCGTCGAAGCGCAGACCCTCCACGTCGAAGCTCTGTCGATTGGGCTCGACCTCACGAACCACGAATCCCCTTCCTGCCAACGTCTGCTTGACCTCGCCGATCGAGTGTTGGCGCTCGTGGAAGATCGAGGCCGCGAGCACCGCGTCCGCACCCGCGGCCAACCCCTCGGCGAGGTGCTTGATGGTCCCTGCCCCGCCGGAGGCGATCACCGGCACCGCGACCCGGGCACAGACCGCTGCCAACAGTTCGAGGTCGTAGCCGCGGCGGGTGCCGTCGGCGTCGATGCTGGTCAGGAGGATCTCCCCGGCGCCGGCTTCGACGCCGGCGACTACGAACGCCACGGCGTCGAGGCCGGTCGACCGGCGGCCACCGTGGGTAACGACCTCCCAGCCACCGCCGGGGAGGCGCCGGGCGTCGACCGACAACACCACACACTGGGAACCGAACTGCGCCGCCAATCGCCCGATCAGGGCCGGATCCTCGACCGCGGCAGAGTTCACCCCGACCTTGTCGGCTCCCGCCAGCAGCAGGGCCCGTGCGTCGTCGACCGATCGCACGCCCCCGCCCACCGTCAGGGGGATGAACACTTCGCGCGCCACGGCCTCGATCCAGCTCTGCCGCGCCTGGCGCTCTTCGACCGACGCGGTGACATCCAGGAAGACGATCTCGTCGGCCCCTTCGGCGTCGTAGCGCCGCGCCGCCTCCGCCGGATCGCCGAGGTCGCGCAGCTGTTCGAACTGCACCCCCTTGACCACCCGACCGGCAGCGACGTCGAGGCAGGGGATCACCCGCACCGCCAGGTCCGACACCGCGCTCGAGCGAGCACACAACGCCAACGCCTCGCCGACGTCGATGTGACCCTCGTAGAGTGCGGTGCCGACGACGGCCCCGGCCAGCTCCGGGCGAAGGGCGGCGCGTTCGAGGTCGGCGAGGCTCGCGACGCCGCCCGAGACCAGGGCGGGAATGCCGCTGCACCGCGCCAGCTCGACCGCCAGCTGATCGTTGCTGCCCTCGAGCACCCCGTCGCGGCTGACATCGGTCACCAACAACGCCGCGAGCGGCAGTCCCCGCAGACGCTCGGCAACCTCGGCAACCGCCTGGCCAGCCTCTCTCCAGCCATCCAGAGCCAGTCGGCCGTCTTTGGCATCGAGCCCGGCGACCAACCGGCCGGGGTAACGCCGAGCAAGCTCGGCAAACCGTTCCGGCTCGCGTCCGACCATCGACCCCACGACCAACCGCTCGATCCCGAGCACGGCGAGAGTCGCCACCGCTTCGTCGCTGCGCAGGCCGCCGCCGACCTGCAACCGCGGGCGCTCGCGCACGGCGGCCAAACGCTGCAACAACGCCGTTTGCGCCGGCTCGCCGAAGGCTGCATCGAGGTCGACGACGTGCACCCACGCCGCTCCGCGATCGCGCAGACCTTCGAGGGTCGCCACCGGATCGTCGCCGTAGACGGTCTTGGCGTCGTCCTGGCCGTGGCGCAGCCGCACCACCTTGCCGTGGCGCAGGTCGATCGCCGGAAACAGGTCGAACTGCTCCGCCTTGGCTGCGGGCTCCCCGCTTGCAACCTCGGCACCGGGCTCGATCGCGAGGAAAGCCGCCAGCAGCTCGAGGCCGGCACGGCCACTCTTCTCGGGATGAAACTGCGTCCCCATCACCCGGCCGTCCGCAACCACGGCAGGAAAACGACGACCGTGCCGACACCAGGCCAACACCAACGCCGGCGGCACTCCGGTCGGCGCGAAGCTGTGCACGAAGTAGGCTCGTTCCCCCGGTGTCAGTCGCTGCGTGAAGGGATGTGCTGTCCCGAGCTCCAACCGGTTCCAGCCGATGTGCGGCACTGCAACCGCCTCGGGCAGCCGGCGGACGACCCCGGGCAACAAGCCGAGCCCATCACACCAGCCCATTTCGTCACTGCCGGCAAACAGCAGCTGGAACCCGACACACACGCCGAGCAGCGTCGCACCGTCGGCGACAGCAGCCCGGAGGGCTTCCTCGACCGGCCCCCGCAGAGCCTGGCGTGGAGCCCGAAACGCCCCAACACCCGGCAACACGATCCGCTTGGCGTCACGCACCACCGCGGCATCCGCGGTGATCTCCACCGTGGCGCCCACCGCCTCGAGCGCGCGCCGGAGGTTGCCGAGGTTGCCCACCCCGAGGTCGACCACGACCACTCGTTTGCTCACGCCGTCAGGCTCCCTTTGGTCGAGGGCACGTCGCCCCCGCGAACCACCACTGCGGTGCGCAGCGCCAGCGCCAACGCCTTGAAGCTCGCCTCGGCGAGGTGGTGGGGGTTGCGGCCCCGCAATACGTCGAGGTGCAAGGTCAGGCGCCCGCGGTCGGCGATGGCGGCGAAGATGTCGTGCACCAACGCCAGCGGGAAGGTCGGGCTGATCCAGGCGTGGTCGAAGCCCGGAGGCTGCACGAAGGTCAGATGCCCGCGCCCCGACAGATCGACCACCGCCCGCGCCAACGCCTCGTCGAGCGGCGCGTAGGCAGTCGCAAACCGCGTGATCCCCTGGCGCGTGCCGAGCGCTGCTGCCAACGCTTCGCCGAAACAGATCCCGAGATCCTCTGCGGTGTGGTGCAGGTCGACGTGGGTGTCGCCCTCGGCCGTCACGTCGATGCCGAAGCCGGCGTGCGTCGCCAAGGCCTCGACCATGTGGCTGAGAAACCCGTCCGGGGTGACGATACGGCGCTCTCCGCCGTCGAGATCGAGCGCGATCCGGATCGACGTCTCGCGAGTCCGCCGTTCGATCTCGGCGCGACGGCGTCCAGTCACGACGCTGTTCTGGTTCATCTCGCTCCTCCCTCGATCACTTCGCCAACCGCACGCAACGCTTCGTCCGAGCCGATCGAGATCCGCAAACATCCCTCGAGACCACGGTAGCCGCCGACGTCACGCAGCAACACCCCGGCGCCGGCGAACCGCCGGAACCACGCCGCCGCCTGCGCCGCGTCGCCGCACCGCACCAACAGGAAGTTGGCCTCGGAGTCGAACACCTCGAAACCAGCGCGACGCAACACCTCGGCCCAACGATCGCGTGCGGCGACCAGCTCGGCCACCCGCGCCTCGACGAAAGGTGCTGCCACCAGCGCTTCCTCGGCGGCGATCGCACTCCAGCGATCGAGGTTGTACGGCAACTTCACCCGGATCAGGGCCTCTACCACCGGGGCCGCCGCCAGTAGGTAGCCGATCCGCGCCGCCGCCAGCGCCCAGGCCTTGGAAAAGGTGCGAAACAGCACCAGGTGGGGGTGACGCTCGAGCAGCGGCCGGTAGTCGTGGCGGCAGAACTCGCCGTAGGCGTTGTCGAGGAACAGCGGCGCCTCGAGCGCCTCGAGCAACGCCTCGACCTCGGGGACGCTGAGGGCCCCGCCGGTGGGATTGTTGGGGGTGCACAACAACACCGGGCGACTCGGGTCGCGGCGCACCTCGGCCACCAACGCAGCAACGGGCAGCGCGAGATCGCGACCGAGGGGAACACCGCGATAGTGCGCGCCCGCTTTGGCGGCAAAGCCGCGGTAGAGGCCGAAGCTCGGGTCGAAGCCGAGGACCTCCTGGCCGGTTTGGACCAGGCCGGTCAAGGCCACCGCCAGCAGCTCGTTCGAGCCGTTGCCGACCAAGACCCGCTCGGCGCCGACGCCGTGCAGCTCGCCCAAGCGCGCGCGCAGATCGTCGGCGTGGAAGTCGGGGTAGAGATTCCAGGCCTCGTTCGCCCACCGCTCGGCGACCCGTTGCTGAACCTCCGGCGGCAACTCCCACGGCGGCTCGTTCTGGTCGAGCTTGAAGCGGGCATGCGAACGGTCCAAGTGGTACCGCGACAGGCCCGCAAGCTCGGGGCGCAGCAGCGCACCCGCCTCGGGCGCGATCCCTTCGCGCCAGCGGCGCCAGGTGTTGCGGGTTGCCGCGAGGGTGCTCATAGCCGCCTCAGGGCCGCCGCCGCGTGGGCCGACAGGCCTTCGGCCTCGGCCAGCGCCACCGCCGCTGCCGCTAGCCGGCCGGCCGCGGCCTTGGAGCACGCCACCAGGTGTGAGCGGCGAATGAAACTGTCGACGCCGAGTGCCGAAGCGAATCGTGCTGTTCCACAGGTCGGCAAGACGTGGCTCGGGCCCGCCAGGTAGTCGCCGAAGACCTCCGGCGTCGAGCCGCCGACGAAGATCGCCCCCGCCTTCCACTCCCGCGCCGCCAAGGCCTCGATCTCGGCACCGACCAGCTGCAGGTGCTCGGGGGCCAAGCGGTCGACCAGCTCGGCCCCGGCGTCGACCGCGTCGACGATCAACGCGGCGCCGAAGCTCGCGAGCGAAGCCCTCGCCGTCGCCGCCGTCGCGAGCCCCTCGAGCTGGCGCTCGACCTCAGTGCGGACGCGCTTGGCGAGTTTGGCGTCGGTCGTCACCAAGATCGCCGCCGCCAGCGGATCGTGCTCGGCCTGCGCCAGCAGATCGGCCGCGATCAGCGCCGGTTCCGCCGTCCCGTCGGCGAACACCACCACCTCACTCGGCCCAGCCACACCGTCGATGGCGACATCGCGAGCCACCAGACTCTTGGCGGCAGCGACGAACCGATTGCCCGGCCCGACGATCGCGTCGACCCGGCGCACGGTTTCGGTGCCGTAGGCGAGCGCCGCGATCGCCTGCGCGCCGCCGAAACCCCACACTTCGGAGATCCCCAGGCGTTCGAGCGTGTAGCGCAGTGCTGCGCTCTGAGCGAGAGTTTCGGGCGGCGTCGCCACCACCACCTCGCGCACGCCGGCAAGCTGCGCCGGGATCGCAGTCATCACCACCGTCGAGGGATACGCGGCGCGACCACCCGGCACGTACAAGGCCACGCGGTCGAGCGCCACGCGGCGCTCCTCCAGCACCACCCCTTCGGCCTCGAGCCGATAGCCGGGGTGGACCTGCGGACGATGGAACCGCTCGACTGCGGAGATTGCGCGCTCGAGCGCCTCGGGAAAACCCACCGGCAGGCGTTCGCCGGGCTCGAGCAAGGCCAGGTGGCGCAGCTCCTCGACCTGCTTGACGCGGCGCCGGTCGTAGCGGGCCACGGCCGCGAGCAGCGCCTTGTCGCCGCGACGGCGCACGTCGGCGATGATCTCGGCGGCGGTCGCGAGCGCCTTGGGATCGAGGACGGTTGCGGCTCGATCCGCGATCTTGGCGATCACGGCGGCACCCCGGCGCGAGCGGGCCTCGACGATCGGGAATCCCTTCATTGCACCACCCCGGCCGCCTCGAGGCGACCAATCAAGTCGTTGAGCAAGGCGCGGTGTGCTTGCCACGAGCCGCGGTTGACGACGAAACAGATCGACACCTCGCGAATCACCTCGAGCTCGACCAGGCCATTGGCTTTGAGGGTCGAGCCGGTCTGGACGATGTCGAGGGCGATGTCGGCGAGACCGAGCACCGGCGCGAGCTCGACCGATCCCGACAGCTCGAGGATCTCGGCACCGAACCCCTGAGTCCCCAACCACGCCGAGGCGATGCGCGGGTATTTGGTCGCCAGGCGGATCTGTCGGCCGTTGCGCAGTGCCGTGCCCGGCCGCCCGACCAGCGACAGCCGGCAGCCGCCCTCGCGCAGGCGCACCGGCACCAAAACGTCCGAGCCTGACTCCTCCAGCACGTCGCTGCCGATCGCGCCGAAATCGGCGACCCCACGTTCGACGTAGAGCGGCAGGTCCGGGTCCTTGAGCACCAGGACCTCGACGCCTTCTGCGGGGAGGTCCTGCTGCAACAAACGGCCACCCGGATCGAACCCGCGCAGCGGCATGCCTGCTGCAGCCAACGCCCGCTGCACGAACTGCAGGTTGCGGCCCTTGGGCAAAGCGAGCCGAATCATGTCGAAGCCTCCGCACCCAGTCGTTGCGGAACCACGGTGACGCGCTCTTCGGCGTCGACGGCTTCGATCAGCCGATCGAGGCCGATCGAAAAGCCGACGGCTGCGACGTCGGCGCCCAGCTTGGCGAACAAGCCGTCGTAGCGACCGCCGCTGCCGACCGGCAGGAAGCCGCGACCCACCGAAGCGCGAAACACCACACCGTCGTAATACGCCCGAGCCGCCGCCGCGGCTTGGAGCTCGACCGCCCGGGTCTGGCGGGCAAGCTCGGCGAGGTCGAGCGAAATCGCCACCTCGGGGTGGGCCTGCTCGAGCGTCGCGGCGAGAGCCGCGAGCCGTTCGAGGCGTGCGGCCACATCGCTGCCGAGGGCTTCGAGATCACGCGGCACCCCCGCTTCGACCACCTCGAGCAACACCGGATCGTGGCGCACCGCCGACCGATCTCGACGTTCGATCGCGCCGGCGAGCGCCACCGCCTCGGCCGGCGTGCGCCCACGCAGCAGCGCGCGGTCGAGCGCCCCGGCCAGGCCAACCACCACCCTTACTGAGCGTGCACCGGCCACCGCCAGCAGCCCGAGGAACCGCTCGAGTGCCTCATGCTCGGCCTCCTCGCCGGGCACGCCGAGAATCTCGGCGCCAAGTTGCCACAACGCCCGTCGCCGACCGGGGTGATCGGCATCCCGGCGCACCACCTCGCCGCGATAGCAGATCCGCGCCGGGGCACCGAGGGCGTCGAGCCGCGGCGCCACCAGCCGTGCCAGCAGCGGCGTGAAGTCGGAGCGCACTGCCAGCAGCTCGCCGTCGCGATCGACGAAGCGGTAGAGCTCGGCATCGGCGCGAGGTCCGAGGATCGAGCGGTAGGGGTCGACGTAGTCGAGCAGGGGCAATACCGCCTCCTGGAACCCCCAAGTCCCGAGGGCGTCACACAACTCCCCCTCGAGACGACGCAGGCGACTCGCCGCCGGCCCGAGCAGCGCCGCAACCCCGATCGGGAGCTCGGCAGAAACCCTCATGATGCCGGCTCCAGGCCCAAACATCGGCGCGCCGACGCCTCGGGCAGCTCGACCCCGTGGGCTAGGCGGAACTGTCCGCGCGCCTGCGCGAGCAACACCTCACGACCATCGATTGCGATCAGCCCACGCGCCTGCGCCCCGGCGATCAGCGGGGTCGGCCCGTCCGGTCGGTAGACCAGGTCCAGGACCGCGCTGCCGGGATCGAGTGCTGCCGGGTCGATCACCGGATCCCCCTCACGCCCATGCGACGTCGCCTGGATCACCAGGTCGAAGCCGTAGGGGTCGAGCTCGTCCCACGGCACGAAGTCCGCCCCGAGATCTTCGGCGAGCGCCCGACCGCGGCCGGTGCTGCGATTGGCGATCGTCACCTGCGCCCCGGCGCGCACCAGCGCAAAGGCCGCCGACCGCCCGGCGCCACCGGCACCCACCACCAGGCAGCGCGACCCGGCGACAGCAGCGCCGCCGCGGGCGAGCGCATCGAGCAGACCTTCGCCGTCGGTGGTCTCCGCCTCCCACACCTCGCCGCGCCGAGTCAGCGTGTTGGCGGCGCCGACCCGTTCCGCCAGTGGGCTCGCCGCCCCCGCAACCGCCAGCGCCACCGACTTCCACGGTGCCGTCACCGCCAGCGCCAGCAGCGGAAAGCCCAGCACGTCGAGAGCGCCCGAATCGACCACGTCCATCCAGAAGTCGCTGAAGTGCTCGACCTGGAACGGCAGGTACAGCACCGGCAGACCGAGCTCCCGCAGCGCCCCGTCGTGCAGCCGCGGCGACAGCGACGACAGCGCGTGGTCGCCGACCACCCCACACAGCCGCTCGATCGGCCGCAGCTCCGGCAAACCCCAGTCCTGCTCCAGGCGCGCGAGGGACAGCTGCCCGGGTGCTGCCGCGGTGGCGCCGATCGCGGCGTAGATCCACGGTGCGCCGAGGCGGGGAGCGAGCAGCCGCGTCCAGCTGCCGAGCGGTCCGCTCGCGAACGCCGCCACATCTTGCCGCTGCAGCTCGCGCAACAAGGCCAGCGGCACCAGCTCCAGCCCCGATCGACTCGCGTGGGGCACGAGCTTGACCACCTGGTGCGGGATCGCGAGGCCCACCTCGGCCTTGGGCTCGAGGTCCGCGAGCGTTTCGGCCTCGCCGTGCCACGAGATCACTCGTTGCTCCGGGCGCACGGCATCGAGCACCTCGGGAACCAGGTCGCGCTCGAGCTCGAGATCGACCAGATCGGCCTGTTTGGCCGCCTCGATCAGCCGCGCAGCGCGCCGTCGCACTCCCTCGAATCGGCCACCTTCGGCGGTGCTTCGCAGGGTGAAGAGGATCTTGCCAGGGAACCGCTCGCGCACCCACGCCACGTCGGCCTCGACCAAGTCCGCACGCACTTCGAGCACGTCGAGGCGCCCGGCCAGCGCCTCGATCTCACCCCCGTCGGCGCTCGGAGGGTCGCACAACGACCCCACCATCACCGCTCGGTTCGCACTCTCGCTGCTGCTCAAACACTACTCCTTCGGGCGGAACCGGAAGGAGGCTGGTGCGTTCGCTCGCGATCTGGCCTCGCCCCGGATCCAAAACGGCCGGGACGGAAGCCCGACCGGGGTCACCGGTGATGATTGACGTGCTGCCACCACGCCGCGGCTGCGGGGGCGTGGAGGACTGGAAGGCACGCGGGCGCGTTCATCGCGGCGAAGTAGAACAGAGCCGCGGAGGGGATGTCAAGCGGTGGTGCGCTTCCGAGTCGTCCCTGGTGCGCCTCGGTCCGAGGAGTAGCGAGCCTGCAGCGGACGGGCGCCAAGGTACCGGGTACTGGGTACTGGGTACTGGGGAAGGGAGCGGGGAGCGGGGACCTGGTCAGGAAACGACCCTTGACGCCCAGGTTCGGCGCCCTCGTTGATGCTCTTCGGTTGTCGGCCGCCCTACGGCTCGCACTCGATGAGCGCGGCACTCCAGCGCCCCCCGCTGTCGAGGCACGAATCAATGAGGATCTCCCGCGCAACGAAGGGCGCCGCGGCGAGAGAGATCGCGGTCACGGCGAGGATCCAGGCAACGCTGACGACCAAGTCCTCCGGCGGATCCCAGGTCCCCATCCCTGATCCCTTCTCATCGACCTCCTGCCGGTCAGCGAGCAGGGCGGTGGGT
>CAZRFU010000050.1:0-39759 GCA_964599475.1 uncultured Thermoanaerobaculia bacterium | reverse complement strand
AACGCCGCCAGCAGGCGACGCCTCGACCAAGCCATGTGGGAAGGCATTGTGGGCGAGAGTGTAGCCGAAATCGACATCGATGAGAGCTCCTCACCACCTGGGGGTTGCAGGGAGCCCAAACCGGGACAAAGTCGTCCGATCGGCGAACTTCGGGCCTGACGAGGCTGAGGGGCGAAGGGACTGAGGGGCTCCTCAGAGCGGCCGACCCAGCGATATGTCAACCACGCCGCCGAATTTACGGTAAAATCGGCTGCGATGTTTGCACGTTCCCTCGAGCTGCCGCGCTCCTCGAGCTTTCTCTTCGGGCCACGGGGCACCGGCAAGAGCACCTGGTTGCGGGCGGCGCTGCCCGATGCATTGACGATCAACCTGCTGCCACCCGAAACCGCGCTGCGCTACGAGCGTTCGCCCTCCCTGCTGCGGGCGGAGGTGCTCGCCCAGCCCCGCGATCGTTGGATCGTCATCGACGAGGTGCAGCGAGTGCCGTCGTTGCTCGACGAAGTGCATTTCCTGATGGAAGAACACGGGCACAAGCGCTTCCTGCTCACCGGATCCTCGGCGCGCAAGCTCCGACACGGGTCGGCCAATCTGCTCGCGGGCCGGGCCCTGGTGCGGACCATGCATCCCTTGACCAGCGCGGAGACCAACTTCTCGGTCCCGCCGTCGCAACTCCTCCGCTTCGGGTCGCTGCCGCTGAGCATCACCGCACCCGACGACGAAGCTCGGGAGGACTTCCTGCGAGCCTACGTCACCGTCTACCTGAGCGAAGAGATCAAAGCCGAAGGCTTGGTGCGCAATCTCGGCGGCTTCGCACGCTTCCTCGAGGTCGCAGCCCTGGCCGCCGGACAACGAACCAACATCTCCGGAATCGCCCGCGACGCCGGTGTGGCGCGAGAGACCGCCCGCGGCTACTTCGAAGTCCTGGTCGACACCCTGCTCGGAACGTGGCTGCCGGCTTTCCGCCCCCGCGCCCGGATCAAGGAAGTTGCCCTGCCGAAGTTCTACTGGTTCGACCCTGGAGTGCTCCACGCTGCCGCCGGCGGCCTCGACCAGCCACTTCCGGCCGATTGGCAGGGAGTCCTGCTCGAGCACCTCTTGCTGCACGAGATCCGCGCCTACCTCGACTACCACGGAATCAAGGGGTCGCTCGGATACTGGGCGACTCCGGCCGGCAACGAGGTCGACTTCGTCTGGTGGCATGGCGAGAAGGTCGTCGCCGTCGAAGCCAAACACGGCACCGAATACCGGCGCAACTACCGCAAGGGAATCGAGGCGCTCTTGACCACCATGGCCGCCGACAGCTACGTCGTCTACCGCGGTGAACGCGAGCTCGAGGTCGACGGCACCAGGGTGCTGCCGCTTGCGACCTTCCTGCGTCGTCTCCACCAGGGCGAGATCCTCGGCTGACGCAGCCGATCAGGTATTCTCATTCGTCGGTCGGTGATCCCGCCCCCTGCCTGGTCCATACCCACCATCTTCCCGAGAGCTCGATGGAGAACCCAGAAATGCCCGCACACCTGTTGACCCACGTCGGCATGGCGACGCTGCTCGCCGCATCCCCGAACCCTGCGACGACGAACCCGTTGCTGCAACCGTGGCAGGGCCCACACGGCGGTGTTCCGCCCTTCGACGTGGTGAAGGTCGAGCACTTCGAGCCCGCTCTCGAGGCGGCGATGGCGGAACAACTCGCCGAGCTCGACGCGATCGCCAACCAGGACGCGGCGCCGACCTTCGACAACACCATGGCGGCGATGGAGCGCAGCGGCGGCGCGCTCGATCGCGTCTCCGCGGTCTACGGCGTGTTCGCGTCGACGATGTCGAGCCCGGAGTTCCAGGCGGTCGAGCGCACGATGGCACCGAAGCTCGCGGCTTTTCGCGATCGCATCACCCAAAACGCGAAGTTGTTCGAGCGCATCGCGGCGCTCGAGGCCCAGCGCGAAACGGCCGAGTGGACCAGCGAGCAGAAGCGCGTGGTGTGGTTGACCTACACCAACTTCGTGCGCGCCGGCGCCAAACTCTCGGACGAGGCCAAGCAGCGCATGTCCGAGATCAATCAGCGCCTGGCTGCCCTCTACACCAGCTTCAGCCAGAACGTCCTGGCGGACGAAACCGACTACGTGCTGGTGCTCGAAGAGGGTGACCTCGCCGGCCTGTCCCCGTCGACGGTCGCAGCGGCTGCGGCTGCCGCGGCGAGTCGTGGGCACGAGGGCAAGTGGGCGGTGCTCAACACCCGCTCCAGCATGGAACCGTTCCTGATGGAGAGCTCGCGCCGCGACCTGCGCGAGAAGGTCTGGAAGACCTACTACAGCCGCGGCGACAACGGCGACACCAAGGACAACAACGGCATCATCACCGAGATCTTGGCGCTGCGCGCCGAACGTGCGGCCTTGCTCGGGTACGCCACCCACGCCCACTGGCGCCTCGAAAACGCCATGGCCAAGACTCCCGAACGGGCCCTCGAGCTCCTCGAGGCGGTGTGGACCCCGGCGGTCGCACGCGTCCACGAGGAAGTGGCCGACATGGAAGCCCTGGCCAAGGCCGAAGGCACCGAGATCTCGATCGAGCCGTGGGACTACCGCTACTACGCTGAGAAGGTCCGTACCCAGCGCTACGACCTCGACGCCAACGCGGTCAAACCCTACCTGCAGCTCGAGTCGTTGCGCGAGGCGATGTTCTGGGTCGCCGGCGAGCTCTTCGGGTTCGCTTTCAAACCCACCACCGGCCTGCCGGTAGTCCACGCCGACGTGCGGGTGTGGGAGGTGGTCGACAAGGTCAGCGGTAGACACATCGGCCTGTGGTACTTCGATCCCTACGCCCGCGCCGGCAAACGTTCGGGGGCGTGGATGAACGCCTACCGGCGCCAGCAGCGCCTCGACGGCGAGGTCACCACGATCGTCTCGAACAACTCGAACTTCGTCCAGGGCAAAGCCGGTGAGCCGGTGCTGATCAGCTGGGAGGACGCCACCACCCTGTTCCACGAGTTCGGCCACGCCCTGCACGGTCTGTCGTCGAACGTCACCTACCCGAGTGTGTCGGGAACGGCCGTCGCCCGCGACTACGTCGAGTTCCCCTCGCAGCTGCTCGAGCACTGGCTCGAGACGCCTGAGGTGCTCGACCGCTATGCCCGGCACTACCAGACCGGTGAAGCCATCCCCAGGGAGCTGGTGGCCAAGATCGAGCGCGCCTCGACCTTCAACCAGGGGTTTGCCACCGTCGAGTACTTGGCGAGCGCCCTGATCGACATGAAGCTCCACCTCGAAGGAGCCAAGCCGATCGATCCGGACGCCTTCGAGCGCGACACCCTGGGTGCACTCGGCATGCCCAAGCAGATCGTGATGCGCCACCGCACCCCCCATTTCTCGCACGTCTTCGCGGGGGACGGCTACTCCGCCGGCTACTACAGCTACCTGTGGTCCGACACTCTCACCGCCGACGCCTGGAAGGCCTTCCTCGAAGGTCAAGGGCCGTGGGATCGGGCGGTCGCGAAGAAGCTGGTGCAGCACGTGTTTTCGGTCGGCAACACGGTCGACCCGGCCGAGGGCTACCGCGCCTTCCGCGGCCGTGATGCCGGCATCGACGCGCTGATGATCAAACGCGGTTTCCCGGTGCCGGCAGGACCGGCTCCGGCTGCGGCTGCGTCGGCTGCAGCCACCCCGTGACGGCGGACGCCGCGGGCCGCACCACCAGCAGGCGAGTGGCACAAACCACTCGCCTGGCCGAGCTCGCCGCAGCGACGCCGCGCTGCGCCGCCTGCGGCAAGCCGGAGACCGTCTGCGTCTGCGATCGGATCGAGCCGGTGGCAAGCCCGGCGGCGATCCTCATCCTGCAACACCCCCAAGAGCAGGACCACCTGCTCGGCACCGCCGCCCTGGTCTCCGCCGCCATCGAAGCGGCGGAGATCCGCCGCGGGCTCTCCTGGCCGTCGCTGGCCGCAGCGGTCGGCCGGCCGGTCGATCGCCACCGTTGGGCGGTGCTCGCTGCGGCCAAGTTGCCTACCGGCACACCACCCCCAACGACGCCGGTCACCCTGCTACGCCCGGACGGTCGGCCGGCGACGCAGGGCCTCGAGACCCTCGAAGGGATCATCGTGCTCGACGGCACCTGGAGCCAGGCCAAGGCCTTGTGGTGGCGCAATCCCTGGCTCACCAAACTTCACCGCATCCATCTCGTTCCGCGCGAAGCGTCGATGTTCGGGGCCCTACGCCGGGAGCCACGGCGCGAGTGGGTTTCGACCCTCGAGGCCGTCGCCGACGTCTTGCCCGCGTGTGGCGGGACCGAAGCGGGTCGCACCACTCTGCGCAAGGTGCTGAGGACGTTGTTGCAGCGGGTGAGGGATGGGATGAGTTAGGGACCGGGTATCGGGTATCGGGTATCGGAACACGGGCGACTGGGACTGGGTATCGGGGAACGGAACGGGGACGTGCGCCCGCGGGTTCGCCGGGGTTGCCGCACATAGAGGTTCTGCTATATTCGCCATCCCAGACCCTGGAGGCGACATGGCACCACCCACCACCGTCAGTCGGCGTTCTCTGTTTCGCGCGACGACCGAAAAGCAGCAACCGCCGGCGCTGGCGCGATTTCGGCACTCGGAGCTCGGCGGCCCTCCACCACTCCCGTCAGGCGGAGTGATCGCGCTCAACCGGCTGGCCTTTGGCCCTCGACCCGGAGATCTGGCCGACTTCGACGCCCTCGGCGGCAACGATGCGCTACGGCTCGAGAACTGGGTCGATGCCCAGCTCGCTCCCGGCAGTTTCGACTACACCGAGCTGAACGCAAAGCTCGCAGCGGCAAATTTCGAGTCCTACGGCCTCTCGAACGACCCCGACACCCTGCTCGCGACCTTGTGGAACTGGTACACCAACGGCGGCGCGCCGAGCGGCAACACTTCCTCGACGGTGCCGCGCGACGAGCTGGTGCGGGCGACCTTCACCCGGGCGATCTACTCCCCAGCGCAGCTGGTCGAGGTGCTCACCGACTACTGGCACGACCACTTCAGCGTCAACATCAACCACTCGACCTTCGTCCGCGCCGCGTATCAGCACCTCGACCTGGTGATCCGACAGAACCTGCTCGGTCGTTTCCGCACTCTGCTCGAGGCCGTGACCAAGAGCACCTCGATGCTCTACTACTTGGACAATCACACCAGCTCGAACGCCGGCCCCAACGAGAACTTCTGCCGCGAGCTCTTCGAGGTCCAGACCCTCGGCGCCGAGAACTACCTCGGGGTGATGCAACAGAATCAGGTGCCGACCGACGGCCAGGGCCGGCCGATCGGCTACGTCGACGCCGATGTCTTCGAAGCGACCCGGGCCTTCACCGGCTGGAGTTTCAGCCAAGGAATCGACGGGGACGGCGACACCGGCCTGTTCGTCTACCGCTCGGCCTGGCACGACCGCTTCCAGAAGACCGTGCTCGGGGTCTTCATGCCCCAGGACCAGCCGGCCATGAAGGACGGCCACGACGTGCTCGACGCCTTGGCGGCGCACCCCGGCACCGGCCGGCATGTCGCCCGCCGGATGGCGCGGCGCCTGCTCGCCGACGAACCCTCCCAGGCCCTTGTCGATGCCGCCGCAGCGATCTTCACGGCGCAGTGGGAGGCACCCGACCAACTCGCCCAGGTAGTGCGGACCATCGTCCTCCACCCCGACTTCCTGGCGACCTGGGGCGAGAAGGTCAAGCGCCCCTTCGAAATCGCCGCCGGTGCGCTGCGAACTGGTGGGACCACCTGGACGCCGGCCACCGACGCGACCAGCAGCTCCTTCTTCTCGCGCTTCGACGACACCGGTCACGACCTCTTCACCTGGCCGGCGCCCAACGGCTTCCCCGACACCCGCGACGCCTGGACCAGCATGACCCCGAGGGTCAACACCTGGCGACTGTGCGGGTGGATGATCGAGTGGCGCGACGCCGCCAACGCCTACCTCGTCGACGTGGTCGCCCAGACCCCCGCCCACGTCCGCAGCGCCAACGAGCTCGCCGACTTTTGGATCGACCGCGTGCTCGGCCGGCCGATGGCCCCGGAAGACCGAGCCCAGCTGGTGCAGCTGATGGCCCAGGGGATCAATCCCGACTTCGACCTCGACCTCTCCTCGACCTCGACCGCGGATCGCCTGCGCACGATGGTCGGCGTGATCTTCAACTCCCCCGATTTCCTCTGGCGCTGAGGGCAAGACCATGAGTGTTTCGCGACGTGGATTCATCGCCGGCTGTTCGGCTTTCGTCGCCGGTTTCGCCGGCGCCCGGTTCAACACCCTGGCCTTTGCCGACGACGGCAGCGAAGGCGAGATCCTGGTGACCTTGTTCCTGCGCGGCGGGATCGACTCCCTGTCGCTGCTGGTGCCGCGCGACGGCACGGATCGAGGCCACTACGAGGTCGCGCGGCCGGTACTGGCGGTGCCGTTGACCGGCCCCAACGCCCTGCTGCCGCTCAACGCCCAATTCGGGTTCAACCCACGCACCAACACCTGGCCCGCGGGAACCCCAACACCGCCGGCGACCTTGCTCGACCTCTACCAGCAGAACAAACTGTCGTTGGTCACGGCCGCCGGCATGCACGAGGACAACCGCAGCCACTTCGACTCGATGAACTTCATGGAGCTCGGCACTCCGGGCTCGCTGACCAGCTCGACCGGATGGTTGACCCGGCATCTCGCAACCGCCCCCAACATTTCCCTCGACACGGTCCTCCCCTCCCTCGCGGTCGGCAACCTGCAACAGGCGGCGCTGCGCGGCAGCCTCGAAACCGCCAACATGACCTCCCCCGACAGCTTCTCGCTCGAGGTCGGACCGTTCAGCTGGCGCAACGCCGCCCGCGTCGCGATGCGGAACATCTGGTCGTCGCAGCCGAGCTGGCTGCACCAGTCCGGCGTGGCGGCGCTCGACACCATCGACATCATCGATCTTGCCGACCCCGGCACCTACACCCCTGCCAACGGCGCGGTCTACCCCGACACCACCCTCGGCAACCACTTCCGCACGATTGCACGCATGATCAAGCTCGGCTTGGGGTTGCGCGTCGCGACCATCGACTACGGCGGTTGGGACACCCACAACGGCCAGGGCGACGCCGGAGCCGGGTACTTCGGCGGCAAGGTCGAAGAGCTGTCGCGAGCCCTGGCCGCCTTCTACGTCGACCTCGACGGCGGCGGCTCGCAGAACTTCACCAACCGCCTCACCGTGGTGGTCCAGAGCGAGTTCGGGCGCCGTCTGCGCGAAAACGCCGATCGCGGCACCGATCACGGCCACGGCGGCTTCATGATGGTGATGTCGGGCAATGCGGCCGGCGGGATCCACGGCCCCTGGCCAGGCCTCGCCCCGGGCCAGCTCTACGACGGCGCCGACCTGGACGTCGGCACGGACTACCGCCGGGTGCTGTCGGAGGTCCTGATCCGGCGTTGTGGCAATCCCCACATCGACCAGATCTTCCCCGGCTACACCGGCTACGCCCCCCTGGGAGTTGTCAGCGGTCCGGACACGCCACCCGAGCCGATCTTCTGCGACGGCTTCGAGGCAGGGAACACCGGGGCGTGGTCGGCGAGTAGTCCGTAGAAGAAAGGTACCGGGTACTGGGGACCAGGGACGGGGACCCGAAGAAGGTATCGGGTATCGGGTATTGGGTATCGGGAAGAAAGGTACCGGGGACCAGGGACCAGGGACCATGTCGTCGGCCGTCCGGGCCGGGGACCGAGAAGAAGGGACCGGGGACCGGAAGAAGGTATCGGGTCCCGGGTCCCGGGTCCCGGCCTATACTCGGCGCATGTTGCAGCTCATCCGGCTGACCTCGTGACCGGCGGCGACGAATAGCGATGCCGGATCTCCTTGCCGCCGCCCTGTCGCCGTGGCTCGGGTTGGCCTGGGGCGGGTACCTCGTCGCGATGGTGGTGTGGGTGATCCTGCAGCGACGCGAGCCGGCAGCGACCTTGAGTTGGGTGCTGACACTGGCGCTCATGCCCTTCGTCGGCTTCGCGGTGTACTACCTGATCGGGCCACAGCGACTGCAACGCCGCCGCATGCGTCGCGCCCAAAGCCGCGCCGCGATCGAACAAACCCGACGCCCGGTTCGGATCGTCGACGATCTCGACGCGCGCCTGATTTCGAGCCTCGCAGAGCGCTCCGGCGGCCGGCCGCTGAGCACGTGCACGAAACTCGAGCTGCTGGTCGACGGAGAAGCCACCTTCGAGGCGTTGCTTGCCGCGATCGCCGCCGCCCGCGACCACGTCCATCTCGAGTACTACATCGTGCGCCCCGATCGCAGCGGCAATCGGCTGCGGGATGCGCTGATCGAACGAGCCCGCGCCGGGGTCGAGGTGCGCCTGCTGGTCGACGCCGTCGGCGGAATGGACCTCGGTTCCGCCTGGGTCGCCTCACTCCGCAGCGCCGGCGTTCATGTGGCGTGGTTCCACCCAACGCGCTTGCCGCGCCTGCTGACGCGGCGACCCAAGATCAACTTCCGCACGCACCGCAAGATCGTCGTCATCGATGGCCGGATCGGCTTCACCGGCGGCGTCAACATCGAGGACCGGCAGGACGAGCGCCACGACCCCAAGGCGTTCCACGACGTCCACCTCCGCCTCGAAGGCGAGGCCGTCTCGTGGCTGCAGCTGACCTTCGTCGAGGACTGGCACTACGCCACCACCGTCACGCTCGACCACCCCCGCTACTGGCCCGAGCTCGAGGCCGGACCGGTCCAGGCTCAGGTCATCAGTGCCGGTCCCGATACGCCGTGGGAGCCGATCCACCGCCTCCAGGTCGAGCTGATCCACGCCGCCCAGCGTCGCGTGTGGCTCGCGACCCCCTACTTCGTCCCCGGTGAAGCGGCGCTGTTTGCGGTGACCTCGGCGGCCCTGCGCGGCCTCGACGTGCGCCTGCTGGTGCCGGAGCCGCGGCTCAACGACTCGCTGCTCGCTGCCGCGGCGGCGCGCAGCTACTACGACCAGCTGCGAGCCGCCGGGGTGCGGATCTTCCACTACCAGGGCCGCATGATCCACACCAAGTGCCTGGTCGCCGACGATGACGAGGTCGTGCTCGGCACCTCGAACTTCGATCACCGCAGCTTCCGGCTGAACTTCGAGATCGCCCTGTGGCTGCACGACCAGCCGTTCACCACGACCGTCGTGGCCCAGCTGGAGCGAGACTTCGCCGCGTCGGCCGAGGTGGTTGGCGAGTCCGACCGAGACCCGTTCTCGCAGCGGCTGCTCGATTCGTGTGCGCGGTTGCTGAGTCCGGTGTTGTAGGAAGAAGGGATCGGGGATCGGGGATCGGGGATCGGGGACCGGAAGAAGGTATCGGGTATCGGGTATCGGGTACCGGGAAGAGTAGATCCCGAGTCCCGGGTCCCTGGTCCCTGGTCCCGGGTACCGGGTACCGGGTACAAGGTGGTTCGGGGCTAAGGGGGGTCCTACTTGGAGGGGGCGAGGCGGACGAGGTGGACTTCGATATCGCGAGCGAGTGCGGTGGAGAGTTGGGTGAACTCCGCCGCCGACATCGCCGCGGGGAGAGCGGAGATGTCGATCGCCCCCTGGTCGGTTCCCTCGTCGCGCACCTTGATCCGCACCCGGCTCCACACCAGGGCCCAGCGCTGGGCGACCTCGACGGTGGGGTCAAAGCGTTCTCCCCGCCGCTGGAGTACGTCGAGCACCGCCTTGAGGAGGGTTCCGCGGCCGCCGTCGTAGCGGGCCTTGAACCGATGGGTGACCTGGTGGCTGCCGGCCGGTAGTTGATAGCTGTCGGTCTCGAGCAGCTCCGCGAAGGCCGGATTGCCCGCGAGCGAGGCAAAGCGGGGATCTGCGCGAACCGCCCGCCGTGCTTTCTCGTCGATGGCGATGGCGCGGCGCAGCACCTCGACTGCCGGGCCGGCGTACCCGGCGACCGCGTAGTTGGTCGCGACCAGCAGGTAGGCCTCGGGATCGGCGCCCGCTTTGCTGAGGTAGGCACGAAAGTCCTCGGTGGCCCCGGTCAGGTCACCCGAGAGCACCCGCACCGCGCCGATGTTGAGGTCGTTGTCGGCAGCGTTGGGGTCGAGCTCGCGGGCGCGTTCGAGGCTCGCGATCGCATCCTTCCAGCGCTGCTCGGCGATGTCGATGCCGGCTTGATTGAGCCACGCCTGGCGTTGGCGCGGATCGAGCTCGAGGGCGCGCTTCAAATCGCGGCGCCCCTGATCGAGCTGACCCATCAGGAGATAGGCGGTCGACCGTTGCAGCATCGCTCGCGCGTCCTTGGGATTGGCGCGCAGATGGGGCTCGAGCAGGGTCAGCGCGTCTTCGCCATTGCCGCTGTCGAGGAGGCGTTGCACCACGTTGAGGTCGGCGCCAAAGAGCGGAGCGGTGAGGAGGAGCAGGCAGAGGTATACGGAACGATGCATGAGGGGATCTTATCGGGAATGGGATCACGCATCAGGGATCTGGGAGCCGCTGGAGCGTTTCGCCGCGTGGCGTTCACGACCAACCGAAGGTGGTGGCGCCTTCTTCGGCCGAACGAGCCCAACTCCGCTCCGCAGTGAAAAGCTCCCGGCCCAGGCCGAAGTGCAGTGGCTCCGAGCGACACGGCGCCGGCTCGCGGGCCGCCCATTCGGCGTCAGGGACGTCGACGCACAGCAGGCCGGCCTCGGGGTCGACCACCACCAGATCGCCGTCGCGAAGTTTGGCGAGAGGACCGCCAACAGCGGCTTCCGGGTGGACGTGGATCGCCGAGCTGACTTTCCCGCTGGCCCCCGACAACCTGCCGTCGGTCACGAGTGCGACCCGATGACCGCGATCGAGCACCAGTCCGAGCACCGGCATCAGTTTGTGCAGCTCGGGCATGCCGTTGGCTCGGGGCCCCTGGAAGCGCACCACCACCACCCCATCTCGGTCGAGTCGCCCCTCGGCAAAGGCCCGCGCGACCTCGTGTTGATCGTCGAACACCAGCGCCGGCGCCGCCACCCGGCGCTTCGATCCCGCCACCGCCGAGGTCTTGGCGATGGCGCGGCCGAGGTTGCCCGTCACCAGCCGCATGCCCCCCGAAGGATCGAAAGGTTCGCTCGCAGAGCGCAACAAGGTCGGGTCGAGGGACGCGGCGACGTCGTCGGCCCACTCCACCAGATCATCGGCCGCCAACACCGCACGACGGCGGTAGGCCTCGAGCCCAGCGCCGAGCACCGTCGGAATGTCGCCGTGAAGCAAGCCGGCGTCGAGCAACGCTCCGATCAGAAAGGCCAAGCCGCCGGCTTGGTGGAAGTCGTTGACGTCACCCTGGCCGTTCGGATAGACCCGCGCCAGCGTCGGCACGATCGCCGACAGCGCATCGAAGTCGTCCCAGTCGATCACGATCCCGGCGGCCCTGGCGATCGCGACGAGGTGAATGGTGTGGTTGGTCGAACCGCCGGTCGCGAGCAAACCCACCATGGCGTTGACGATCGCGCGTTCGTCGATGAGCCGCCCGATACCGAGCTCGGCCCCGCCCCGAGCCATCTCGACCGCGCGGCGTGCCGCCGTGCGGGTGAACGCGTGCCGCAGCCGACTGCCGGGGTTTTCGAACGAAGACCCTGGGAGTTGCAGCCCCATCAGCTCCATGAACATCTGGTTGGAGTTGGCGGTGCCGTAGAAGGTGCAGGTGCCGGCCGAGTGGTACGAGCGGCTTTCGGCCTCGAGCAGCTCTTGCTTGTTGATCTCACCCGCCGCATACCGCTCTCGAGCCCGGCGCTTCCCCGAATTGGACAAACCCGACGGCATCGGGCCACCGGGCACGAAGACCATCGGCAAATGGCCGAAGGACAGCGCCCCGATGAGCAGGCCCGGCACGATCTTGTCGCAGATTCCGAGACACAACGCGGCGTCGAAGACGTCGTGAGACAGCGCAATCGCCGTTGCCCTGGCGATGACATCGCGGGAGAACAAGGACAACTCCATGCCCGTCTCGCCCTGGGTGACCCCGTCGCACATCGCCGGGACACCACCCGCGACCTGGGCCACCCCACCAACCTCGCGCGCCGCCTCGCGCAGCGTGCGCGGGTAACTCTCGTAGGGCCGGTGGGCCGAGAGCATGTCGTTGTAGGCAGTGACGATGCCGACCGATGGGATCCGCAACCCTTTGAGCCCCGGCTTGTCGACCTCGTCGGCTCCGGCGATCACGTGGGCGAGATTCGAACAATCGGCGAGACGGCGACGCGGGCCCGCCACGGCGGCCTGTTCGAGCCGGTCGAGGTAGCGGCTCCGCGTAACGGCACTGCGCGAACCGATACGTTGCGTGATCTCCTGCAGACCCTTCTCGACATCCACGGACGATCCTCCTCGATCGATTTCGGTCGCCTCCATGCTATCTCCCATTTCGGACCCGACCGTCGTCTGCTGCCACTTTGTTGAACGTTTGTCGAATCAGGAAGGCGAACTCGTGCAAGAATCGACCCGATGCCCACCGCGGACGATCAGCACGCGCCTCGGCACCCGATTCGGGTGGTGGCCCAGCGCGTCGGCGTGCCCCCTGCCCTGATCCGCGCGTGGGAGACGCGCTACGCTGCCGTCACTCCCTTCCGGACCGCCATCGGAGAACGGCTCTATTCGGACGCCGAGGTCAAGCGCTTGGAGCTGCTGCAACGAGCCACCACGGCGGGTCGACGGATCTCCCAGGTTGCCGCCATGCCGGACGACGAGTTGCGGCGACTCGTCGACGAAGATCGGCACCCGGCCGCCTCGCACGCAGGGCTCGAGAGCCTTCAAGGACTCGATTCTGCGGAGCTCGCGGCAGCCCTCGAAGACCTCGCCCTGCAGCTCGGGCCGACGCGCTTCGTCCGCGAAGTGTTGCACCCGGTGCTGCAGCGCCTCGAAAACCAGCGAGAGGCCGACGACTCACGGCGGTTGCTGCTGGCACCCCGATGGCAACGCTTCGCGGGCGCCGCACCCGAGCTCGCGGACCTCACGGCGGTGCGCGATCTGCTCGGCGAGCTCGGTGCGCCGCCGGGGATCTCCGCCGGGCAGCTACACGCCTTGCTGCTGGTCCAACAGGTCCTGCACTACCTGCTGACGACTCTCCAAGACCGGATCGGTGGCGAGAACCTCCTCCACCAGGCGATGCGTTTTCTCGAGGGGCGCTTCGGCACCTCGCGGGTCGACGAGACGCTGCGCTCCTTCGAGGAGCTGTGGGGCCTCGAGCAGGCGGACCAGGAACCGAGCCGTGCTCCTTCGGCGCCCACCGGCCCGGTGCCTCCGCCTCCCGAACGCTCTCCCGAGGAGCTGTTCGAGCTGCTGCTGCTGTTGTGGCTCGCCAACCGCAATCCCGCCTTTGCCTCGTTGCGCGACCTGCTCGACGACGCCGAGCTCGAGCACGCGACCCACTACCGCGAGCTGATGGCCAGTCTCGACGAGCTCTTCGAAGGTCCGGTCGGCGGCGCAGTGGGAGAGCTTCTCGACCCGGCTGCACCAACGGCCACACCGGAACAGGCGCTCAGCGACCTGGTCGAACGTCACGGCGACGATCTCGGGCGGCTCCGCGACCAGCTCCAGATCGGGCTCGGCGTGTTGGCCGAAGAGCAACGACTGCCGTTCGCGGCCGAGCCCGCTCCTCCACCTTCCGCTCCTGCTCCGCCCCCGCCGATCGCCCCCGGCAGCACCCGGAAGCGGCGCGACCCGGACCCCGACGCGCTCCCCCCGGAGCGATGGAGGCTCTCGACGGACCGCGAGTGGATGACCAACGCCACCCTGGTCGCCAAACACACCCTGGTCTGGCTCGACCAACTCGGCCGGCGATTCGGCACGCCGATCACCCGTCTCGATGAGATCCCGGTCGAGGCCCTCGAGGAGCTCCATCAACAGGGCTTCGACGCGCTCTGGCTGGTCGGCTTGTGGGAACGCAGCCATGCCTCCGAGGTCCTCGCGCGAGCCGCCGGCCGTGCCGACGCCGCCGCCTCGGCCTACGCCGTGCGCAACTACGAGATCGCCGCGGCACTGGGCGGCTGGGAGGCCCTCGATGCCTTGGCCGGTCGATGCCGAGACCTCGGCCTGACACTCGGCTGCGATCTGGTGCCCAACCACACCGCCATCGACGCCGACTGGGTGATCGACCGACCCGAGTTGTTCGTGCAGCTCCCACGTCCGCCATTCCCCAACTACCGCTTCACCGGCCCCGACCTCAGCCCGGATCCGCGCGTCGAGATCCGGCTCGAGGACGGCTACGCCCTCGGCACCGACGCCGCCGTGGTGTTTGAACGGCGCGAGGTCGCAAGCGGCGAGGTGCGCTACCTCTACCACGGCAACGACGGCACGGGACTGCCGTGGAAGGACACCGCGCAACTCGACTACACCCGCGCCGACGTGCGCGAGCTGATGACCGAGCAGATCTGCACCATCGCCTCGCACTTCCGCATGATCCGCTTCGACGCCGCGATGACGCTGACCAGGCGTCACTTCCAGCGCTTGTGGTACCCCGCACCCGGCAAGGGAGGAGCCATCCCGTCGCGTGCCGAACAGGGTCTGGCCCCACGCGCCTTCGATCAGCTGATGCCACGGGAGTTCTGGGCCGAGGTCGTCGAACAGGTCGCCGAGCGGCACCCCGACACGATGTTGGTCGCCGAGGCCTTCTGGTTGATGGAGCCCTACTTCGTTCGCGAGCTCGGGATCCACCGCGTGTACCACAGCGCCTTCATGCATTGGTTCGCGCACGACCGCCCCGGTGACCTGTGGGAATGGATCGCGGCCGCGCTCGAGCGCGAGCCGCGCGAGCTCTCGCGCTACGTCCACTTCCTGACGACTCCCGACGAAAAGCCCGCCGCCGAGCTTTTTGGTGTCGGCGACCGTTACCTGGCTGCCGCCACCCTGCTCGCGACCCTGCCGGGACTGCCTCTTTTTGGCCACGGCCAGGTCGAAGGCCTGCGCGAGAAATACGGCATGGAGTTCTCCCGGGCGGAGCGCGACGAGTCGGCCGACCCCGGCCTCGTCGCCCGCCACCAACTGCAGCTGGCGCCGCTGCTGGCCCAGCGCAGGCTGTTCGCCGACCCGGAGCGCCTGCGCCTGCTCGAGGTAAGGGGAGAGGGCTTCGAGCCCGGGGTGGTGTGGGCGTTTACCAACCGCAGCGGCGACGAGGGGGTGCTGGTCGTCGTCGCGTTGGTCGATCGAGCCCTCTCCGCCACGATCGGACCGTCCGAGCCGTTTCGCGTGCCCTGGGGCAGTCGGTCGTGTCAGCTCGCCGAAGCTCTCGGCGTCCCCGGGCAACGCATGGTGGTCGCCCGTGACTTCTTCACCAACGAAGAGACGACCCTGGAGCTCGACGACGACGGCACCCTCGGAATTGCTCTCGACCCCTGGGGCTGCCGGATCTGGCGTATCGCGCTGGCCACGACCATACTGCCGCCGTTTCCCGAACCACCTACGCCGCCCGATCTCCCGGCGAGCGATGAGACGGATGTCGCCGCAGCCGAGATGGCACCACCAGACGCCGCCGTCCAGCCGGCTGTACCCGAATCGCCACCACCCTCTCCCACCACATCGACCCGTCGACGCCCCCGGCGACGTCCGAAAGCGCCATGATCAAGACTCTGCTCGCCGATGTCCGGGTTCTCCCGGTGGTCACTCTCGACCGCGCCGAGGACGCCGTGCCCGTCGCCACCGCCCTCCTCGCCGGAGGCATCGGTGCGATCGAGATCACCTTGCGCACCGCTGCCGCCCTCGACGCCATCGCCGCCGTGGCGAGCGCCGTGCCGGAGATGCTCGTCGGCGCCGGCACGGCGACCCGCGCAGCGGACCTCGTCCGCGCCCGCAGCGCCGGAGCGCGGTTTGCCGTCAGCCCAGGCCTAACCGGCGATCTCGCCCGCGCCGCGCACGCCCTCGAGCTGCCGCTCCTGCCCGGCGTCATGACTCCCTCGGAGGCGATGATCGCCCGCGATGCCGGCTTCGACCATCTGAAGCTGTTTCCGGCCACCGCGGCCGGCGGGCTCGAGCTGTTGCGAGCCCTAGCGGGGCCGCTGCCGAAGCTGCGCTTCTGCCCGACCGGCGGCATCGACCCTTCCGCAATGGCCGGATGGCTTGCGCTCCCCAACGTCTTCTGTGTCGGAGGCTCGTGGCTGACGCCTCCCTCCGCCATCCGCGCCGGCGACTGGGCGCGCATCGAACTGCTGGCCCGCGAGGCCGGCTCGCGAGGCACACACCGCGCATGAGCGATTCCAAACGTCCTCCCTTCGACATCGTGGTCATCGGCGCCACCGGCGATCTCGCCCGGCGCAAGCTCGTCCCCGCTCTCTACTACCTCGACGCCGCTGGCGAGCTTGCCGACGACGGCCGGATCTTCGGCGTTGCTCGCCAGGAGCTCAGCGACGACCTCTTCTTCCGGGGGGTCGAGCGCGCCATGCGCGAGGACGGCGCCACCATCGACCCTACGGCGTGGGAGCGCTTTCAGTCGCGCCTCGCCTATTTCGGCTTTTCCGCCACCGAACCTCATGCCTATGCCGACCTCGCCGAACAGCTGCGCGGTCGCGAGGGCCACGCCCGCGTCTTCTACCTCGCCACCTCACCCGATCTCTACGGCGATGTCACCAACGCCATCGCCGCCGCGGGGCTGCTGACGGCAGCGACCCGGATCGTGCTCGAGAAGCCCATCGGACACGACCTGGCTTCGGCCCAGGCGATCAACGATGCCGTTGGCAAGGTGGTGCGCGAATCGCAGATCTACCGCATCGACCACTATCTCGGCAAGGAGACCGTGCAGAACCTGATGGCGGTACGCTTCGGCAACGTCCTGTTCGAGCCGCTGTGGCGCTCCGAGCGCATCGACCACGTGCAAATCACCGTCGCCGAGACGCTCGGGGTCGAGGGGCGGGGGGCCTACTACGACCACGCCGGGGCGCTGCGAGACATGGTGCAGAACCACCTGCTGCAGCTCCTGTGCCTCACCGCCATGGAGCCGCCATCCCATCTCGAACAGGATGCGATCCGCCAGGAGAAGATCAAGGTGCTGCGCTCGCTGCGCCCGATCGGCGCGAGCGAGGTCGGGCTCAAGACCGTGCGGGCACAATACCGCGCGGGCTCGATCGACGGGCAGCCGGTCCCGGGCTACCTCGAAGAACCCGGAATCGACCCGGACTCGACCACCGAAACCTTCGTCGCCCTCAAGGTCGAGATCGACAACTGGCGCTGGGCCGGCGTGCCGTTCTACCTGCGTACCGGCAAACGCATGGGGCACCAGGTTTCGGAGATCGTGATCCAGTTCAAACCCGTGCCACATCTGTTGTTCCGCGACCAGGCGTCGGCGATCCAGGACAACCGCCTGGTGATCCGCCTCCAGCCCCACGAATCGATCAAGCTCGGGATGATGGTCAAACGGCCAGGCCCGGCGATGGCGCTCAAGCCGACCTTCCTCAACCTCAACCTCCACCAGGACGGCGTGCGCACCCCACTCGCCTACGAGCGCCTGCTGCTCGACGTGATCCGCGGCGTCACCACCCTCTTCATGCACCGCTCCGAGGTCGAAGAGGCGTGGCGCTTCTGCGAACCGATCCTCGACGGCTGGAAGTCCCACGACACCCGACCCCGGCAATACGCCGCCGGCAGCTGGGGACCGGCGGAGTCGATCGCGTTGGTGGTGCGCGATGAGCGGTCGTGGTTGGAGCAGGTGGTGTAGGAGGGTATCGGGTATCAGGTATCAGGTATTGGGTATTGGGTATTGGGTATTGGGTATTGGGTATCAGGTATCGGTATCAGGTATCGGGGAAGATACCCACCCAGCAGTGGTAGCCCTGACTCACTCTCCCCAACCTCGAACCCAGCACCTCATGAACACGCTGACCCGCCCCACCGACATCGAGCTCGCCGAGACCCTTGCCGACGAGATCGCTGCGCACCTGACCGAAGCGGTTGCGGCACGTGGCCGGGCTTCGCTGGTCGTCCCTGGAGGGTCGACGCCGAAGCTTCTGTTTGCCGCCCTTTCGTGTCGACCAGCACCGTGGGATCGGGTCTTCGTGACCTTGACCGACGAACGGTGGGTCTCGCCTCGCGATCCCGCGTCGAACGAGCGGCAGGTGCGCGAGTTGCTGCTGCAAGGACTCGCTGGGGCGGCCAAGTTCGTCGGGTTGAAGACGACCGCTCCGGCGGCCGAGGAAGCGGTCGGGGATGTCGAGGCGCGCCTCGCGGTGGTGCCACGCCCGTTCGATGTGGTGGTCCTGGGTATGGGCGAAGACGGCCACTTCGCCTCGCTGTTTCCGGGCGTCGACGGGCTGTCCGCAGCACTCGATCCGCGGGCGGTGGCGCGATGCGTCGCGATCCAGCCACCGACGGCGCCCCACGAACGGATGTCGCTGACTCTGGCAGCCCTGGCCTCGTGCCGGAGCCTCTACCTCTACGCCACCGGCCCGATCAAACGCGCCGTCATCGACCGCGCCCAATCCCCCGAGGCCAGGCCCCAGGACCTCCCGATTGCGGCGGTGCTGCGAACCTGCGGCGATCGCCTCACCCTCGTACGCGACGGCAAGCCCTAGCAGCCCCAACCGCCGCGATCGGTTTGGGTACCGCGCCACCCTACGCGACGAAATCCAACCCCACATCGAAGTTCGGCGCGCTGTGAGTGAGCGCGCCGACGGCAATCACGTCGACGCCGGTCTCGGCGATGGCACGGACGGTCTCGTGGGTGATTCCTCCCGATGCCTCGAGCACCGCCCGTCCGGCGGTAATCGCGACGGCCTGACGAAGCTGATCGGGGTCCATGTTGTCGAGCAGCACCACGTCGACGCCGGCTGCAAGAACCGGCTCGAGTTGGCCTAGATGGTCGATCTCGATTTCGATGGTGACGGTGTGGCCAACGCGCTGCCGCGCCTGCCGCACCGCACCGCCGACGTCGCCACCCAGCAGTGCAACGTGGTTGTCCTTGATCAACACCGCGTCGAACAGCCCGAAACGGTGGTTCGAGCCGCCACCGACCCGGACCGCGTACTTCTCGAGGTCACGCAGACCCGGGGTGGTCTTGCGGGTGCAGGCGATCCGCGCTCCGGTGCCCTCGACGAGGTCGACCATCGCCCGCGTTGCAGTGGCGATCCCCGAAAGGCGCCCGACACAGTCGAGGGCGGTGCGCTCCGCCGCCAGGATCGCCCGCGCGTTCCCGGTGATCCGGACCAACGCCGTTCCGGCGCTCACTGGTGCGCCTTCCTCGACCAGCAGCGCGACATCGACCGTCGGATCCAGCAGGGTGAATGCGCGCGCAGCGATGGGCAGGCCGGCGATCACACCGGCTCGGCGCGCCCGGATCTCGACCGTCGCCCGCCGATCCTCCGGCACCAGCGCGGTGCTGGTGAGGTCCCCTGCCAGCCCCAGGTCGTCCGCCAGCTCGCGCCGCAGCAACTCGTCGACCCGCAACGGGTTCAGGCCGGAGCTCATCGTGTTGCCACCGCGGCCCTACGCGCCGACGCGACGCCGGCGGCATGCGCCCCAAACCAGCTCTCGACCGCGGCCCACTCGATCCACTGCGAGCGCGCTTCGCCCGCCGTCCGCGAGTAGTCGCGGCGTTGGTGAGCGCCGCGACTTTCGCAGCGGGCAAGCGCCGCCACCGCGGTCGCCGCAGCAACCGTCCACATCGCCGCCAGCTCGCCGCCGGCGCGTTCACACGTGCTGCGCAGGCGCTCGAGATCACCGAGCAAGGCGACCAACCCGTCGGCATTCCGCACCACACCGAGGCCACTCCACACCGCCTCGCGCACCGCGTGGCGAGCCGCTGCGGCGGGACCCGATGGGCCTTTCGCCCGCAGCGAAGCGATCGGCCGGAGTGAACCAACCAGCTCGACGGGGTCCTCCGCCGCGGCGGCAGCCGCGGCGATCCGACCCATCACCAGGCCCTCGATCAACGAGTTCGAAGCCAGGCGGTTG
Organism: uncultured Thermoanaerobaculia bacterium; assembly: GCA_964599475.1. Lineage (GTDB taxonomy): Bacteria > Acidobacteriota > Thermoanaerobaculia > Multivoradales > CAZRFU01 > CAZRFU01. The sequence continues at coordinate 19,948 of CAZRFU010000050.1, read as the reverse complement.
GCGCCGTGAATGCCCAGCGCCGCGACCTCGCCGACGGCAAACAGCCCCGGCAGTGAGGTGCGACCTTCGGCGTCGGTCGCCAACCCACCCATGTGGTAGTGCGCCGCCGGAGTCACCGGCAGCAGGTCGACCTCCGGGTCGAGGCCCGCCTCGCCACACGCCTCGAGAGCACTCGGGAACTTCTCGGCGAAACCAGCACCCGGGCGGGTGCGGGCATCGAGAAACACCCGGCGACCAGCGGCGAGCTCCGCGGCGATGGCGCCGGCGACGATGTCGCGAGGGGCAAGCTCGGCGAGCTCGTGCCGATCGACCATGAAGCGATCGCCTCGGTCGTTGACCAGCACCGCACCGGCTCCCCGCAGCGCCTCGGTCAGCAACGGCAGCGGATCCTGCTCGACCGCCAGCGCCGTCGGGTGGAACTGCACCATCTCGAGGTCGCGCGCTCGTGCCCCGGCTCGCAGACCGAGGGCCAGGCCATCGCCGGTGGCCGAAGTCGGGTTGGTGGTCGCCCGCCACAACCGGCCGATGCCGCCGGTGGCGAGCACCACGGCCGCGGCGCGGACCTCGAAGCGCCGGCCTCGCTGCTCACCGGCCACGCCGCCGACGCGCCCATCGGTACCCAGGAGCTCGTCGACCAAGGCATGCTCGAGGACCTCGATGTGCGCCGCGGCCCGCACCGCGGCTGCCATGGTCGCCACCACCTCGCGCCCGGTCGCATCACCCGCGGCATGCACGATCCGCGCGGCGGAGTGTGCCGCTTCCCGCCCCAGATCCAACTCCCCATCGGCACGCCGGTCGAAGGGCACACCGAGCTCGATCAGCTGCGCCAGCACCTCGGGCGCCAGCGCGGTTACGGTTTCGACCCGCTGCGGATCCGCGAGGCCGCCGGCCACCGCCAGGGTGTCGGCGGCGTGGTGCGAAGGGTCGTCGCCGGCCCCGACCGCTACCGCCATGCCCCCGCGCGCCCACACACTCGCGCTGCCGCTGGTGAGTGTCGCCTTGGTGATCAGCACGACGCGTCGGGGCGCCGCGGCCAAGGCCGCGGATAGACCGGCAACACCGGTGCCGATCACCACCAGGTCGGCGTCGAGGCGCCGCGTGGTCACGACACCACCTCACGCCGGCCGACGGCGAGCATGCGCTCAACCGCACGGCGCGCGCGTCCGGCCATCTCCGGGTCGACCTCGACGGGATGTTCCATTTCGACCAGCGCCCGGTGGATCGCCGGCAGGGTGATCCGCTTCATGTGCGGGCAGAGATTGCAGGGCCGGATGAAGTCGACATTCGGGGCGGCCACCGCCACGTTGTCGCTCATCGAGCACTCGGTGACCAGGACCACCTGCGTCGGCTGGTGGCCTTCGACCCAGCCGATCATGCCGGCGGTCGAGCCGACGAAGTCGGCAGCATCGACCACGTCGGGGGCACACTCCGGATGCGCCAGTATCTGGATCCCCGGGTGGGCGTCGCGCAGCCGCTCGAGCTCCGCCACAGTGAAGCGCTCGTGGACCTCGCAGCGTCCCTTCCACAGGATCAACTCGACATCGGTCGACGCGGCGACGTTCAGTCCCAAGTACTCGTCAGGCAGGAAGATCACCCGATCGACTCCCAGCGACTCGACGATCGCCTTCGCATTCGCCGACGTGCAGCAGATGTCGGACTCGGCCTTCACGTCGGCGCTGGTGTTGACGTAGGTCACCACCGGCACACCGGGATAGCGCTGCTTGAGCAGCCGCACGTCCGCACCGGTGATCGACTCCGCGAGCGAACAGCCGGCGCGCAGGTCCGGAATCAGCACGGTCTTCTCGGGATTGAGGATCTTGGCAGTCTCGGCCATGAAGTGGACGCCACACAGGACGATCACGTCGGCGTCGGTGTCCGCCGCCATGCGCGCCAAGGCCAAGCTGTCGCCGGTGAGATCGGCGACACCGTGGAAGATCTCGGGTGTCTGGTAGTTGTGCGCCAGGATCACGGCGTTGCGCTCGGCCTTGAGCCGATTGATGGCGTCGATCCATGGAGCATGCACGGGCCATTCGACCTCGGGAATCACGCCGCTCAAGCGTTGGTACAAGGGCCGCGTCCGCTCCGCGATCTCGGGTCCCCACGGGGCTGGCGTCATCATCGCTGGCTCCTTTGTGCTCATTTAGAGCATATTCAAGGGCAAATCAAAGTGCCGATCGGCGGCACAGGCTTATGCTACGGCTGAGCATAATTCGTGTCAAGAGGTGGTACCTGGTATCGGGTATCGGGCTTGAGGAGCAGGGACCCGGGCCCCGATGGCGGTTCGCCCGGAGACCGCGAAGGGCTCAACGGCGAGACGCAATCCGAGCCTAGGGCAGCGCCCTAGGCCCAAAGGAGGCGCATAGGCGCACTCCGGAGGGGGTGCCCGGCAACTCCTACAGCGACCGCTTCTTCGCCCTGGCGTTGCGGCGGCTGCCCTTGGGCCGGCTCTTCGTCTGGCGTCCGCCGCCACCACCGCCGGCGTGGCCGCCGCCGTGGCCGCCGGCGAAGGGTCGGCGCTCCTCAGCGGAGTTGACCCGCAATGGCCGGCCGCCGAGCTCGTAGCCGTCGAAGCGTTCGATCGCTGCCTCAGCAGCTTCGGGGTCGGCGAACTCGACGAATGCGAATCCGCGCGGCCGCCCGGTCGCGCGATCGGTGGGGAGGAAGACCTCCGTGACGGTCCCGGCCTGCGAGAACAACTCCATAAGGTCGTCCTGGGAGGTCGAAAACTCGAGGTTGCCGACGAATAGCTTGCTGCTCAACGAGACTCCTTCCGCGGTCGCGCCGCGGCGGCTCTCGTGCACGCCAGGACTCTCCGCTGTCGTTGCGATCGTATCAGGCGCGTGGCCCTATCCAAGCATCGAGCTCCAAAGGGGGTGCCGCCTTGCATTCCTTCACCTTCAGGGTATACTGTGCATGCTGAGTATGCACAGTGATCTCACAATCTCGCAGGCCGACCCCAGGCCAATGTTCCTCCAGCTGATGGAGCAGATTCGCCATCGCATCGCGATCGGCGACTGGCCGCCGGGGCACGAGCTGCCGTCGATCCGGGCGCTCGCGGCAGCGGTGCGGGTGAGTGTGATCACGGTCAAACGCGCCTACCTCGAGCTCGAGCGCGACGGCGTGATCGCCACCCGCCAGGGGAAGGGGTCGTTCGTCGCCGACAGCGCCGAGCTCAGCACCAAGCTGCGCCACCAGGAGCTCGACGGGCACCTGGCGGCGGCGGTCGAGGTCGGACGAACGCTGGGATTGACCTCCGGAGACCTCGAGGTGCGCCTGCGTGAGGTCATCGCCAACAAGGACGGGAGAGCATCGTGACCAGTCTCGCCATCGACGCAGCCAACCTCGGCAAGACCTACCCCTTCTTCGAGCTCTCCGGCGTCGACCTCCGCCTCGAGGCGGGCCAGATCATGGGCCTCGTCGGCCCAAACGGCGCCGGCAAGTCGACGACCATTCGCATTCTGATGGGGATGATCCGGGCGGAGCGGGGCGAGGTCAGGGTGCTCGGCCACGCCATGCCGGCGCAACAAGCCGCTGCAAAGCGCAACATCGGCTTCGTCTCCGAAGACATGCGCCTCTACGCCGGCGAAACCCTCGCTTGGCATCTCGACCTCGTCGCCAAGCTCTTCCCCGGGTGGGACCAGACGTACGCCTCTCAGCTGCTGCTCCGCTTCAATCTCCACCCCGAGCAGCGAATCAAGGCCCTCTCCCACGGCGAGCGGGTCAAGGCGACGCTGCTGCTGGTGCTGGCACGACGGCCGCGACTGCTGCTGCTCGACGAGCCGACCACCGGGCTCGACCCGGTCGCCCGCCACGAGGTGCTGACCGAGCTGATGGAGGTCATGCAGGACGAGCGACGAGCGATCTTGTTCTCCTCCCACAACACCCACGACGTCGAGATGATCTCGGACCAGATCACCTTCCTCGATCGCGGCCGGATCGTCGACTCGCGGGACAAGGAGAGCTACCTCGATCGGTGGCGGCGAATCCATCTCGAGATCGCCGCGGAGGTGCCACTTCCCGAGGTTCCTGGCGTGGTCGAGGTGACCCGCTCCGGCCGCGTCGCCGTGGTGACGACCCAGGCCTTCACAGCCGATCTCGCCGCCGCCTACAGCGCTCTGGGAGCCACCGTGCACGAGGTGCAGCGGATGACCCTCGAGGAGATCTTCGTGGCGACAGTGATGCACACTCGGCGGGAGCGCTCGGCGTGAACCCCTCGATCGTCCGCCAGCTGATCCTCAAGGATCTCCACCTGCTGCGTTGGATCAGCGTCGGCACACTGATCGGCGGCCTGATCGCTGCGGCGCTGATGGCGACGAGTGCGCTGCCGATCGGCCCCGGCGGCGTGCTGCTGATCTGCTCGCTGGTGATCCTGGCGATCTTCCAGGTGATGAACGGCGTGGTGCAGGAGCGCAAGGACAACGTCGCCATCTTCGTCTTGAGCCTGCCGGTGTCGCCGCGCCGATACCTGCTTGCCAAAGTCGCTGCCAACGCCATTGCGTTCGTGGTGCCGTGGCTGGTGGTCAGCGCCGCGGTCCTCGTGGTGGTCGACCTGGCGCCGATCCCCAACGGGTACCTGCCGCTGTGGACAGCGATTTTGGCGAGTGTCTTCTTCTACTACTGCGCCTTGCTCGGCGTCGGGATCAACACCACCTCGACTGCCTGGCACGCTACTGCCATCACCGTCGGCAACATCGCGGTCAATCTGCTCATCATGGTGTTGTTCTCGCTCGAATCCGTGCGTTCCCACGGGGACGGCCCTGCCGCCGTGTGGACCGCCGACGTGATCGGCCTCATCGCCGCCGAGCTGATCGGCGGATTGCTGGTGCTCGCCCTGGCGATCGTCCTCCACCTGCGGCGCCCCGACTTCGTCTGACCCTCTCGATCCTCAGGAGCCCCGATGTCGACCACAGATCGCCTTCACGCCCTCGACGCCGTGCGCGGCTTTGCGCTGCTGCTCGGGGTGCTGTTCCACGCCGGTTTGTCCTTCGTTCCGGGAATGATCCCCGGGTTGTGGGCGATCGTCGACAGCTCACCGAGCACCTCGCTCAGCGTGGTCCTGTTCACCTCGCACATCTTCCGTATGACGCTGTTCTTCTTCATCGCCGGCTTCTTTGCGCGTCTCGCCTTCCATCGCAAGGGGGCGCGGGGATTCTGGGCGGATCGAGCCACACGCATCGCGGTGCCGCTGATGGTCGGCTGGATCGTGCTCTTCCCCACCATCGCTGCGGTGTGGGTGTGGGGCATGAAGAAGAGCTTCGGCGACGCCGCTGCGGCCGCGCCGCCACTGCCCGAGCCAACGGCGGGGGCCTTCCCCCTGACCCACCTGTGGTTCCTGTACACCCTGCTGCTGCTCTACGTGGTGGTGCTTGCCGTCCGCGCGACGGTGGTTGCGGTCGACCGCAACGGAAAACTCCGCGCCCTAGTCGACGCGGTGGTGCGCGGCCTGGTCAAGAGCGGCATCGCGGCACTGGTGCTGCCGCTGCCGCTGATCGCCGCCCTGCTCGCTCGCGAGGACTGGGTGGTGTGGTTCGGCATCCCCACCCCCGACCAGTCCTTGCTGCCGCAGCTCGCCTCGACGATCGGCTACGGCACCGCGGTGGCCTTCGGATGGCTGGTGCACCGCCACATCGATCTCCTCGCGATCTGGAGGCGACAGTGGCCACTGCACCTGCCGGTGGCCCTGACGGCAACCGGCACGTGCCTCGCGATGGGTGGGCTGACCCCCACCCTCGTCCCGGCCGAACCCGGGCTCGAGACGATCGGCTTCGCGTTCAGCTACGGCATCGCGATCTGGAGCTGGTGCTTCGCGATCCTCGGCCTGGCCCTGCAGTTCGCGGCCAAGGCCAACCGCACCGTGCGCTATCTCGCCGACGCCTCCTACTGGATCTACCTGGTCCATCTGCCGATCGTCGTTGCGTTGCAGGTGCTGGTCGGTACGCTGCCGTGGCACTGGGCGATCAAGTTGCCGCTGATCCTTGCGGCGAGCCTGGCGGTGCTGGTGGCGAGCTACCACTTCCTGGTGCGACCAACCTTCGTCGGACAGGTCCTCAACGGCCGGCGCCATTCTCGCCATGCGGCAACTGCTCCTGCGTCCGTGGCCGCGTCAGCCTCCGCGACCGGCTCGGTGATGGCGCGCCTCGCGGGCGTGCACAAGCGCTACGACACGACCGTGGCACTCGCCGGTCTCGATCTCGAGCTCCGTTGCGGCGAGCTGCTGGCGATCCTGGGGCCGAACGGCGCCGGCAAGTCCACGGCAATCGGGCTGTGGCTCGGATTGAGCGAGCCCGACACCGGCGTCGCCACGCTGCTCGGTGGATCACCCCTCGACATCGACGTTCGTCGCGACATCGGCGTAATGATGCAGGACGTCGACCTGCCGGCCGAGCTCCGGGTTCATCAGCTGATCGCACTGACCTCGAGCTACTACCCGCATCCGCTGCCGCTCGCCGAAACCCTCGCCGCCACACGCCTCGAGGCCCTTGCCGACCGACCCTACGGCAAGCTCTCCGGGGGGCAGAAGCGCCAGGTCCAGTTTGCGCTCGCGATCTGCGGCCGACCGGCCGTGCTGTTCCTCGACGAACCGACCGTGGGCCTCGACGTCGAAGCGCGCGAGACCCTCTGGCGCACCGTCCGCACCCTGCTCGCGGAGGGTTGCTCGATCGTGCTCACCACCCACTACCTCGAAGAAGCCGAAGCGCTTGCCGATCGAGTGGCCGTCCTCGCCGCCGGCCGGCTGGTCGCTTGCGACACGGTCGCGCGCATCCGCGCCCTGGTCTCGCGCAAGGAGATCCGCTGCGCCAGCGCCCTGAGGGCCGACGACGTGGGAGCCTGGGACGGGGTGGTCGACGCCACCAGTGACGGCGCCCGTCTGCGGATCACCGTGGTCGACGCCGAGGACGTGCTGCGCCGGCTGCTGGCGAGCGATGCCGAGGTGCGCGACGTCGAGGTCCGCCAGGCAGGCCTGGCCGAGGCGTTCGGCGAACTGACCAAGGAGGCCGCGTGATGCACTCTGTTTCCCCGTCGATCCTGACTCCAGAATCCGCCAGCACTGCGCCGATGCCGATGCCGCTGCGCCGCATCCTGGCGGCCTACGCCCTCGAGGCCAAAACCGAGCTGGTGCGGCTGCTGCGTACTCCCGGGTTGTCGATCCCCTCGCTGCTGCTGCCGGTGCCCCTCTACCTCTTCTTCGGCGTGGTGCTGGCGGGGCCTGCCATCGCCGACAAACCCGGCGTGGCGAACTTCCTGTTCGTCTCGTGGTCGGTCTTCGCCACCATGATGCCGGCCCTCTTCGGCGTCGGCTGTGTGCTCGCGATCGAACGCGATGCCGGCCTGCTCCGGCTCAAGCGCGCGCTCCCGGCGCCGCCCGGTGCCCACATCGTCGCCAAGATCCTGACCGCCATGGCCTTCGCCGGGCTGGCGGTGGTGTCGCTCATCGCCGCGGCGACCCTCGTCGGGACCATCAGCCTGTCAGTTGGGCAGCTGCTTTCGATTGGCGTCGTGATGATCCTCGGTGCGGTGCCGTTCGCCGCCATCGGCCTGTTCATCGGTGCCCACGTCTCGGCGTCGGCGGCCCCGGCGGTCGCGAATCTCATCTTCCTGCCGATGTTGTGGCTGTCCGGACTGTTTATCCCGCTGCCGAAGTTCCTCGAGCCGTGGGTCGTCGTGTGGCCGGCCTTCCATCTGAATCAGGTCGCCACGGGCGCCGCGGGGCTGGCCGACTACAGCTTCGTCCCGCCACAACTCGCCGCTGCCGTCCTCGTCGGGCTCACCGTCCTCTGTGGCGGACTGGCGATGCGCCGGCTGGCGCGGAAGGGTTGATCCGATTCGCGCTCCCGCGACCTCCCGCGGGTAAGCCGGTAAACTCTCGTCGAACCGAACTCCCTATGCTCGACACACTGATCAAGACCCTGATCGCCGCTGCCCTCCTGGCCTCCGGTGCGGCGGTTCTCGCGTTGCTCCTCGCGGCGGCCGGAGTCCAGCTCTTGTCGCTCCCGCACGCCATCGTGCTGATCGGGTCAACCGCGGTCGCGGGCATGGGCCACTTGGTGATTCAGATCTCTGCCCAGCAGCGCTACGGCACGAAGCCGTTCGGTCGCCTGCTGAAGCGCCACACACCAACCTGGATGCGTTGGGTCTGCAACGGCTTGGGCCTCACCGGGTTCGGTCTGTGGATCTACTTCACCGGCGTTCACGGCAACGTTGCGCCAAGCGGGGGCGTCCCGTCCGTCCTCGCGGGAGCGTTCTGCCTATTCCTCGCTCCGCCGACCGCCATGGCGTTCTACGCCTACTCCAAGGTCCGGCCGCAGCTCCAACGACGCTGTACCCAGGGGCACGAGCTGCCCGTTGATGCCGCCTATTGCCCCGAGTGCGGCGAACAGGCCTAGCAGTTCCTCATGCACCCCTCCGTGGTGAACCCGGGGGATGAAAATCACGTCGGCCGTCCGGTCTCCGCTCCGGCCGGGTCCCTGGTCCCTGGTCCCGGGTCCCCATTTTCTGAGCAGGCCGAGCGTTCGAAACCGCCACGCCCTTTCGACGTGGTAGCGTCCCACCCATGAACATGTTGCAAGGTCGAGGTGCCGTCGTCACCGGCGGCGGACGTGGAATCGGCGCGGCGACGGCGCGGCGACTCGCCGCGGCTGGGGCTGCGGTGGTGGTCACCGCGCGGTCTCAGGGCGAAATCGATGCGGTGGCTGCCGAGCTCCGCGATCAGGGAGCCAAGGCTCTCGCGATCCGCTGCGACGTCGCCGACGAGGCCTCGGTGCTTGCGATGGCTGAGCAGGCGCGGGAGTTCCTCGGGACCGTCGACATCCTGGTCGCGAACGCCGGGATCGCCACGTCTCAGCCCCTCAAGGCGATCAAATTGGACGAGTGGAACCGGATCTTTGCGGTCAACGTCACCGGGGTGATGCTGACCACTCGAGCCTTCGCTCCCGCCATGGCCGAACGGCGCTGGGGGCGGGTTGTGGTGGTCGCGTCGATCGCGGGACTCTCGGGCGCCAAGTACATCGGGACCTATTCGGCCTCGAAACATGCAGTGATCGGCTTTGCCAAGTGTGTTGCCGCCGAGCTCGCGCCCACCGGCGCCACCTGCAACGCGATCTGCCCCGGCTACGTCGACACGCCGATGACCGACCAGTCGGTCGAACGCGTCGTCGCCAAAACCGGCCTCGACGCCGACGAGGCCCGCCGCCACATCCTCGACACCAACCCTCAAGGCCGCCTACTCACCGCCGATGAAATCGCCGACACGGCGTTGTTCCTGTGCTCCCCCGGAGCAGCCGGGATCAACGGCAAGGCGATCGCCATCGACGGCGGCGCGATCCTCGCCTGACGTGGGTGCCGAGGTCATCAGCCCGCCCGGCCTTCCGCCCGCCCGCGGCTTTGCCCATGGCATGCTCGCCCCCGCCGGAGCGCGGATCTTGTTCGTTGCGGGGCAGATCGGCTGCGACGAGCACGGCCGCGTTGTCAGCGGCAACTTCGTCGAGCAATTCGCCCAAGCGCTCGACCACGTGCTGGCGGTGGTTCGCCAGGCCGGTGGCGAACCCTCCGACATCGTGCGCATGACGGTCTACGTGACCGATCGCGAGCGCTACCTCGACGGCGCCCGGGAGCTCGGCCAGGTGTGGCGCGAACGCCTCGGGCGGCATTATCCGGCAATGGCCCTGGTCCAGGTCACCGGGCTGGTCGAAGCCGCCGCGCTACTCGAGATCGAAGCCACGGCGGCAATCGGCGGGGATTGAGGGGCCGGCCCGTCGCCGGGAATACCTGCGCCCGTCGGCGCGTTGTCTGCTTCGAGGCTACCAGCGGAGACACCAGTCTCGATGGACGCTTCTTCCCGCCTTCGACCCGACCGCCCCGGCATCTCCTTTGGAGACCCACCGACGCCGGCAAATCCGCGGAAACGGGGCGAACTGCTCTCTGTTCAGATTCCGCCCCTCGTGGTATCTTCTAACGATTGTGGACACTGCGCGTGAGCCACACCCCCTCGAATGCTGACGGCCGCTTCGCATCCCCCGTACTCGGAGCTTCCGCACCCAAAGCTCGCTCAGCGACTCCCCGTTTGTGGTCCGTCCGGAACCTCGATCAGGGCGGAGGCAACGCGTCGGTCAGCACCACTCGCGACCATCCTGCCCTCGCCGCGCCCTGTTCGCAGGCGCGCGTGAATAGTCGCAAAGACTCCAAGGAGGCATCCCTCTTGGCAAGCTCGAAGTCGGCCTCGGCAACCTCCAAGACCGCGACGATCGAAGACCGTCACCCGGCGCTGCGCCAGCTCCTCGAGCTCGGGCGCGAGAAGCGCTACGTGCTGCTCGACGAGATCTACGAAATCCTCCCCGATTCGGTGCTCGACCTCACCGAGGACATCGAGGACCTCTACGGTTACCTCGGCCAGATCGGGGTGCCGGTCATCGACCGGCCGCAGCGTTACCACAACCGCGACGAAGCCGAGGACGCCGACCGCGCCAAGTTCGAGACCAAGGACACCGAAAACGCCGAGGTTCAGGTCGTCGAGCACGAGCGATCGAGTGACCCGGTGCGGATGTACCTGCGCGAGATGGGTACCGTGCCGCTGCTCGATCGCCGCGGCGAGGTGGACATCGCCCAGCGTCTCGAAAACGGCGAGTGGATGATCTGGGATGCTCTCTGCGACAACCCGCTGTTGTTGCACGAGTTCCTCCTGCTCGAGCTGGCTCCCCGGGATACCGAGGCCGCACGCACGGCGCTCGAGGAAGACGACTTCGAAGAAGGTGAGATCAAGTCGGCCGATCGCATCAAGAAGATCCTCCAGCTGTTCGAGCGCATCGCCAAGAACGGTCGCAAACAGAAGGAGCTCGAGATCGCGGTCGCCGGCAAAGACGCCGACGATCCCAAAATCCAGGAAGTCCAGCGCGAGATTGACCGCGTCGCAGGCAAGATCTCCAAGGACATCAGGGCGATCGGCTTTTCGGTGCGGACCTTCAATCGCCTGATCCAGTTCCTCCACGGCATCGATGCCGAGCTCTCGAAGCCGGCCCAGGTGCTGCGCACCGCCCAGCGCAAGCTCGAGCGCGAAGCCAATCCCGAGCTGCGCAAGCTCTACGGCAAGAAGGTCGAGAAGGCGGAAGAGCAGTTGCGCGAGATCGAGGAGCGCTACGGCGCCACCCGCGACCAGATCGGCTCGATGATGCGCAAGATCCGCGCCGGCGAGGCCGAGGTCGATCGCGCCAAGACCGAGCTGATCGTCGCCAACCTGCGCCTGGTGGTCTCGATCGCCAAGAAGTACACCAACCGCGGTCTGCAGTTCCTCGACCTGATCCAGGAAGGCAACCTCGGCCTGATGCGGGCCATCGAAAAGTTCGAGTACCGCCGTGGGTACAAGTTCTCGACCTACGCCACCTGGTGGATCCGACAGGCGATCACCCGCGCCATCGCGGATCAGGCGCGCACCATCCGCATCCCGGTGCACATGATCGAAACGATCAACAACCTGACGCGGATCAGCCGGTCGCTGGTGCACGAGCTCGGACGCGAGCCCACCGCCGAGGAGATCGGCGAGCGCATGGACTTGCCCGCCAACAAGGTGCGCAAGATCATGAAGATCGCGCAGCAGCCGATCTCGCTCGAAAATCCGGTCGGCGAGGAAGAGGATTCGCATCTCGGCGACTTCATCGAGGACAAGAACGCCGTCTCGCCGGTCGAGTCGGTGATCGGCAGCAACCTGCGCGAGCGCACCAGCGGCGTGCTCAAGTCGCTGACGCCGCGGGAAGAGCTGATCCTCCGCATGCGCTTCGGCGTCGGTGGCGGCTCCGAGCACACCCTCGAAGAGGTCGGCAGGTCGTTCAACGTCACCCGCGAGCGGATCCGCCAGATAGAGAGCAAGGCCCTGCGCAAGCTGCGTGGTTCCAACCGCGCCGCGGAGCTGAAGCCGCTGCTGGATACCTTGAATCCCTGAGGAAGAAGGTACCGGGTACCAGGTATCGGGCACTTTCGGAGCGGAACCCAGGGCCCAACCCGTAGCGATCAGGTATCAGGTATCAGGTATCGGGCGAGGATACTCCGGCGGATCCTGGATCCGCCGGAGGAATCGGCCCCTTCGCGGCGACCAAAACTCGAGGTCTGGCGCTGTCTCTATCGCTGCCAGCAAAGTCGCATTCCCGAGGTGCTCCGGCTCGTCGACCTGGCTGCTGCCGCGAACAAGCGGGCCGATCAGTTTCTCTCAGCATGCGCCAGCGTCTGGCGCTTGCCGTTGACCTGCTCCACGAGCCCACGCTGCTGATCCTCGAAGAGCCGACCAACCAGCTTGCCGGATACGTATATGGCGCTCGACTACCTCATCGTCGAATACCACCGGCCACTTCCCCTCCCCACCAGCCCATCGACCATCGCGATGGCCGTTTCCGTGGTCCTCACGATCGCCGCTGCGGTCGGATTCTGCTCCCCGGAGCAACGCGGCCAGGGAGAGTCAGTCGGCCAAGCCAGAGCAAGCCTCCAATAAGTCGGTTGCCAACGCCGCAACAGACGCCGAGACCACCTCTGGAACGCCAACTCCGCTCTCCGCTCGCCCAGCCATCAGAGAACCAGGTGCCCCTGGCCCGCGCGCGAACAGGCGCTCCAAACTCACGAGAGCTGCTGCCGTGACCTCCGCCGCCATCTGGTCGCGCCGGAGCCAACCGATCGTCTCGGCGATCTCCCCCACCTCGACAGCGGCCAGTAGCCGATACACGTCGTGGGCGTCCTTGTCGACCAGGCGGCCTGGCTGATCCTCGCGCTCGGCCAGCTTCTGGAGCTTCGAAATCAGCAGTGCCGTTGGACCGGCGACCCACGATTCAAAGGAACGCTGGTCGTCCCGATCGAGGCTACGAATCGCCATCTTCCGGCGATCCAACACAGCTGCCTCGAGCCCCGTAGCGCGGCGCATTGCCATCTTTGCGTGCGGAGGCAATCGGACCCCTCGCGTTCCTCCGCGACCGGCGAGGGCCTCCGGGACCATCAGGTCCACTGGAATGCCTCCCCTGCCGATCCAGGCACCGGGCTGCGGCCGTTCATTTTGAATCTCGAAGCCCGCGGCCCGCATCGCTTCCTCGATCCGTGGGCTGACTCCCAGGGTACGTGGATCGATCGCCAGATCGCAGCCCTTCGTCATCGCGGGAAGGGCAACGTTCAGCTCGCCGGTGTAGAGATAGATTGCCTGCGCACCGATCAGCACGACCGATTCGCGCTGCGCGCTGAGTGCCTCGAGCGCGTCCAGCAGCACGCTTCGCGCGCGTACCAGCAGATCAGGATCGCCAAACACGCTCGTTGTTCTCCATCCACGCGAGGAGGGCCTCGCCCTCGCTCGGGGAACGACCTGGGCCCGACAGCAGATCGATCGCAATCTGGCTAGGTGCGGCACACCACAGGCCATCGATTTCGGTCGCTCCAACCAACCCAACCTCGTCTCGGTCGGTGGCGATCAGAACATTGGCGCCCGAGTCGACACGGCGCAAACCCAGCCGTCGCACACACTCGTTGGGGTCGTCGGCGTACAGCATCGCAAAGCGTGCGGGGGCATAGGCTTCGTAGTGTTTGGCTGCGATTGATCCGGTCAAGGCGTATCGCAGATCAGGCTCGGTTCGCAGGGCCTCCTCGAACGCATCGATCCCGCGCGGAAAGAGCAAAGACTGCACCGGCTCGTTGTGCTGAAAGCCGAAATCACGACTGCCCCGTTCCAATACCTGCCGCCAACGGACGCTGACCGTTTGCCCTCGCCGATCCCGCTCAATGAGACCCTCCTCTTCGAGAAATCGCAGCACTCGGTAGGTCCCGCCGGTCGAGGTCCCACTGCCCTCCGCAATCTCCAGCGCTGAAAATGGCGGCGTGTGGTCCACGAGCCATCGGACGACCCGGGCTGCTGGGGCACCCTTGAGCGTTCCTCGAGGGCGACCGGGACCGCGCCAAGGGTCTCGATCCTGTCCGACGCCACGCACCAAAACTGCCGGCTGCTCCAAGGTGAGCAAGCGGTTGCCGGTCGCATCGGCGTAGGAAACGCCCAGCTGTTCCAATCGCTCCCGAGTTGCCGGCGCGAAGTACCTTCCAACCAACAGCGGCACCGCGTCGACCAGCCCCGCAGCGGCGATACCTTTCTCGACCTGCTCCAGCATCCGAGCGATGTCGCGGGTCGCCACCAGGCGTTTCACCTCGATCGCCAGCAGCGCCTGCTGGCCCCCCGGGGCTTCGATGGCGACCACGGCGTCGAGACCAGGTGTCGCTCGCTGCTCGACTCGCCACTCCCAGTTCTTCGGCAGATCACGTCTGAGGCCGTCCAAGGCGAGGCGAAGCACATCGATCTCGCGAACTGGCTCCTGTATTGGTTTCATTCCGTTGTCAACCGAATCTAGTTATTTCGCGAATGTAGTTGACCATCAGCGCTTTGTCAAGATTCAAGAGACGTCGAAGCTCCTCACAACCACGCCCCCCGAGACGGCGGTGATGGAAAGCGGCGAGGCCACCACCGGGAGATGATGCAGTACTTGAACAGCCAGGAGCTGCAAGCCGGCTTCCAGCGTGTGGTGTTCGAGATGTTGGGGCGTTTCAGCGCGCGAGCCTCTAACCCGCAGTCCGATCGCAGCCGGCCGGATCCGAAATCCCCAACCCTAACCCCCAACACCTAACCCCTTCCCTTGCGCTATCCTCCCGGCGTGACTACCAGTCCGTCCGCCTCCGAGGCCACCCCGGTGTGGGCCAAGCTGATCGACCACACCCGGTGTATCGGCTGCCACGCCTGTTCGACTGCCTGCAAGTCCGAAAACGAGGTCCCGCTCGGGGTCCATCGCACCTACGTCAAGCAAGTCGACGTGGGGATCTTCCCGAACGCTCGCCGCGCGTTCCAGGTGACGCGCTGCAACCAATGCGCCGACGCGCCCTGCGTCGCTGCGTGTCCAACCGCGGCGATGTATTCGCGCAAGGACGGGATCGTCGACTTCGACAAGAACGCCTGCATCGGCTGCAAGGCCTGTATCGCCGCGTGCCCGTACGATGCGATCTTCATCAACCCCGACGATCACTGCGCCGAGAAGTGCAACTTCTGCGCACATCGCCTCGACGTTGGGCTCGAGCCGGCGTGTGTGGTGGTGTGCCCGACCGAGGCAATCGTCATCGGCGACCTCGCGGACCCCACCTCAAAGATCGCGCAGCTGGTGCACCGCGAACCGGTGACGGTGCGGCGCCCGGAGAAGGACACCAGCCCGAAGCTGTTCTACATCGGCGCCACCCAACTGACCCTCGACCCCATTGCCGCGCGCCGACCCGACGGCGGCATGTTCATCTGGGGCGAACAGTTCCGAGGTGGCCACGCGGTGGTCTCCGGCGCCCCGCCCGAAGCACGCCGCGAATCGGGCGCCCCCGGGGTTGGACGTCAGTCCGGAGCCAACAACTCGGCTGCAGCCGTGCTCGCCTGGGACGTCCCTCACCGTGCGCCGTGGGACTGGCGGGTTTCGGCCTACACCGTGACCAAAGGCATCTCGGCCGGTGTCGCCTTGGTCGCAGCCCTGCTGACGGTGCTCGGCGTTGCGGGCGGCGGGCCACTGCTCACGACCTGGGCGCCGCTGCTGGGGCTGGCCTTTCTCGCTCTCACCGGTGGCCTCCTGATCGCCGACCTGGAACAGCCGCAGCGCTTCTGGTACATCCTCGCGCGCCCACAGTGGCGCTCGTGGTTGACCCGGGGCGCGGTGATCCTCGGAGCCTACGGGCTCGGGCTTTCCGCCTGGGCGGGTGCCGCAGCGCTCGGCATGGAAATCCCGCCGTGGGTCCCGCTGGTCGTGGCACCGCTCGCCCTCGCCACCGCCGGCTACACGGCGTTCCTGTTCGCGCAGTCGAAGGCTCGCGATCTGTGGCAGAGCCCACTGCTGCTGCCTCATCTGACCGTCGAGGCGTTCGCCGCTGGAGCAGCAGCACTGGCCCCGCTCGCGGCGGTATTCGAGCCAAGCGTACTGCCATCCCTGGGAGTGATTCTGGCGGTCGCGAGCGGCCTGCACCTGGCACTCGCGGCGGGCGAGTGCGTCATGCCTCATGCGACCGCCCACGCTCGGTTGGCGGTTGCGGCGATGACTCGAGGGCGCTTTCGCCCCTACCTGATCACCGGCTTCGTCGGCATCGGCGTCGGGATCCTCGCGCCTTGGATCGGCCCGGCGCTTGCGGCTCCGTTGGTCCTCGTCGGTCTCTTCTGCTGGGAGCACGCCTTCGTTCAGGCGGGCCAGGCCGTACCGCTGGCGTAGCTCCTTGAGCAGCTGCTGAGCGCGTGCGAACATAGCGCTCCGGTGGCACGTCGCCACCACGACCGAGGTTCTCCCATGGCTGAGCTGATCGACATCCACATCCCCGACATCGGCGACTTCGACGATGTCGACGTCACCGAGGTCCTGATCAAGCCGGGCGATCGGATCGAGACCGAGCAGTCGCTGCTGGTCCTCGAAAGCGACAAGGCATCGATGGAAGTGCCGGCTCCAGGCGCCGGTGTGATCCGCGAGGTGTTGGTCGAGGCCGGTGCCAAGGTCAAACAGGGTGACGTAGTGGCCCGGATGGAGGCGGACGGCGATACCGCACCATCGGCAGCACCACCACCGGCCCCAGCAGTGACGACCTCGACAGCCACTGCCCCGCCGCCAGCCGGACCGGGCTCCTCGACCAAGCTGCTGGTACTCGGCGGCGGGCCAGGCGGCTACACCGCCGCATTTCGCGCCGCCGACCTCGGCCTCGAGGTCACGTTGGTCGAACGCGAACCACAGCTCGGAGGGGTGTGCCTCAACGTCGGTTGCATCCCCTCGAAAGCCCTGCTCCATGCTGCCAAGGTGATCGATGACGCGCACGAGATGGAGAGCCACGGGATCCGTTTCGGCCAGCCAACGATCGAGCTCGAAGCACTGCGGGACTGGAAGCAAAGTGTGGTCGACCGACTGACCGGTGGTCTGTCTCAAATGGCGAAACAACGCGGCGTCACGGTGATTCACGGCACCGCACGGTTGACCTCACCCACCAGCGTTGCAATCGAAACGAAGGCGGGCGAACAAGCCCTCAGCTTCGAACAAGCGATCCTCGCGGTCGGCTCACGGGTGGTGCAGATCCCCGGCATTCCGTGGGACGACCCGCGAGTGATCGACTCGACCGGTGCCCTTGCCCTCGAGGACATCCCCGGCCGCCTGCTGGTCATTGGTGGTGGGATCATCGGCCTGGAGATGGCGACGGTCTACGCCGCCCTCGGCTCGAAGGTCACGATCGTCGAGTTGATGGACGGCCTGATGCCGGGCGCCGATCGCGACCTCGTGCGGCCACTGGCCAAGCGCCTCGGCACGAGCTGCGAGGCGATCCTCACCAGCACCAAGGTCGCCAAGGTCGAAGTCCTCTCCGAAGGGCTTCGGGCGACGTTCGAGGGCAAGAACGCCCCTGAGCCTCAAACCTTCGACCGCGTCCTGGTCGCCGTTGGCCGTCGGCCCAACGGCGATCGCGTCGGCGCCGAAGCCGCCGGGCTGCGCGTCGACGAGCGCGGGTTCGTGCCGGTCGACGCTCAGCAGCGCACCAACGTGCCCCACATCTTTGCCATCGGCGACCTCGTCGGCAACCCGATGCTGGCACACAAGGCGAGCCACGAGGGCAAAGCGGCTGCCGAGATCGCTGCAGGTCACCACGCCGGCGTCGAAGCGCGGGCGATCCCGAGTGTCGCCTACACCGATCCGGAGGTCGCGTGGGTGGGGCTGACCGAAACCGACGCCAAGGCCAAGGGCATCGAGGTCGGCGTCGGTCGCTTTCCTTGGGCAGCGAGCGGCCGCGCGCTCTCGCTCGGCCGCAGCGACGGCTTCACCAAGATCCTGTTCGACCCCACGACCAAACGGGTGCTGGGCGGCGGTATCGTCGGCCCCAGCGCCGGTGATCTGATCGCCGAGGTCGGCCTCGCGCTCGAGATGGGGGCCGACGCCGAGGACCTCGGCCTCACCATCCATCCCCATCCCACACTCTCGGAAACCGTGGCATTCGCCGCCGAGGTGTTCGAAGGCACGATCACCGATCTGTACCTGGGGCCGAAGCGCGGGAGGGGCTAGGAGAAAAGAGGTACCGGGTACTGGGTACCGGGTACTCGAAGAGGGGCTCTCCCCATTTCCGAAGTACCTGGTACCTGGTATCCGGTACCTTCCTCCGGGAGCCTGCTAGCCACCGAGCTCGGCGAGGCGCTTCTTGGCGCGGCGGATCCAGGGGCGCACTTGGCCGGCGAGATAGCCGGGCACGAGCTTGCCTTCGTTGATCACCCGCTGCAGGGCGGCGCGACCGGCGTCGACGTTGCCGGCCGCGATCTCGGCTTCGGCCAGGGCGAAGACCAGCTCGGAGCGGGAGCTGCGGGCGCCGAGCTCGCGGTAGGCGGCGAGTGCTTCGTCGCGGCGACCGGCCGCCTCGAGGGCCCGTGCGTAGGCCAACAAGGTATCGCCGGCGGCGAAACTGCGATCGCGCTCGAGAGCGAGCTCGAGCGGCGCGATGGCCTCGCCGGCGGCTCCGGCCGCGATCAGGCACTGCGCCAGCTCCCACGCCACGTGGGGGTCGCGAGGATCTTTCTGGGCCGCACGGCGGGCCGCTTCGAGGGCCTCTGCGTACCGCCCCTTGAAGCGTTTTGCTTCGGCGAGATCGCGCCAGGCGCTGGCGTTGTCGAGGCGTTCGACCTCGATTTCGGCCAAGGCGAGGGAGATCCGCGGGCCGACCTTGGGCCGTGCGGCCGGCATCCACTCCGGCATCACGCGAACGAGGAGGTAGGCCAAGGCACCGAGAGGACCGAGGAACAAGGCGACGATCCACCAGCTGCGGATGTCCCCGCGGCGGAACATCTCGATTGCGGCCCAGAGCCACAGTCCGGTGATGAGGAGGGAAGGGATCGTCATACAGAGGGGACCCGGGACCCGGGACCCGGGATCCGGCGGATCGAGGCGCCTCGGCTCTGCGTGAGTGGTCCGCCAGGTCTGCCCTTCACGGCGTCAGGGCTCCCACTGGACACGAAACACCCACGCCGCCGAGACCACAGTAGCCGTTGGGATGAGTGTGGAGGTATTGCTGGTGGTAGGCCTCGGCGAAGTAGAACGGACCCGCGGGCACGATTTCGGTGGTGATCGCGCGCTCGATGCCGGCCGCTCGCAAGGCCTGCTGGTAGGCGTCGCGAGACTGTTCGGCCACCAGCTGCTGTTGGTCGCCAAAGCTCAGGATCGCCGAGCGGTACTGGGTGCCGACGTCGTTGCCCTGGCGCATGCCCTGGGTCGGGTCGTGGCTCTCCCAGAACACTCGCAGCAGCGCCGGATAGGTCACACGCGAAGGGTCCCACACCACTCGCACGACCTCCGTGTGTCCGGTGAGTCCCGAACAAACCTCCTCGTAGGTGGGATTGGGGGTGGTGCCGCCGGCATAACCGACTGCCGTGGTGTACACCCCGGGAACCTGCCAGAACTTGCGCTCGGCGCCCCAGAAACAGCCGAGACCGAACACTCCAACCTCGAAACCGCGAGGGAACGGTTCCACCATCGAGGTGCCGAGCACCAAGTGCCGGGGAGCCACCGTCATCGCTTCGGACCGTCCCGGCAGGGCGGAAGCAGGATCGATCACCGTGGTGGGCTTGTGCGAAAACCAGGGCATACGCGGACTCCTGTGGTCAGGGAGGATATCTGATTGATGACGGCGCTTCGCCCCGCGCTGATGGTCGACCAGGCGGCCAGCACCGACTGGCGAGGGGAAGGCAGGGGACCTAGTGCGGCGGGTCCCGCGAAGGTCCGTGCCGCGGGTGCCGGCAGCACCGCTTGCTCGGGTCGCCTTGCTGGGCGGATATGGAGTCTTGGCGCTTGATGCAACGGCTCATCTCACCGATCCGCGAGCTCCCACCCTACCCACCGCCCCGCTCGCTGATCAGCAGTCGGCCGATGAGACGAGGATCCGATGCTGCGTGAGGAGGTTCGGCATCAGGGCGTCCTGG
>CAZRFU010000049.1:21340-40053 GCA_964599475.1 uncultured Thermoanaerobaculia bacterium | reverse complement strand
GGCCTCTCCTCCGTGCCAGCCCTTCACCTCCCGGGGCCGACAGCGCGATCTCGACGACCCGCGAGCCGCCGCCCTGGTGGCGCTGCTCGGGCTGATCGATGTCCGCCGACCGCCACGGTTCGCCCTCGAAAACGTCCCCGGGTTTGCCGGTTCTCGAGCCCACGACGCCCTGCGCGAGACGCTGGATCGAGCCGGATACCACGTTGCCGAGCATGTTCTGTGCCCCACCGACCTCGGCTGGCCCGGCCGTCGGCCGCGATGGTACTGCCTCGCCTCGCAGGCCCCCCTCGCAGATCCCACACCCGCAAACCAACCGCCGGCTCCCACCCTGGCGAGCCTGCTCGGGCCCGACACCCCGGACCTCCTGGTAGCGCCTGCAGTCGCCGAAAGGTTCCGCTCGGCGATGCGGCTCGTCGATCGCGACGACCCGACCGCCACGGTCCCGACCTTCACCTCGGGCTACGCCACGAGCCCGGTCCAAGCCGGGGGGTTTCTCGCCACTTCCGCAGGTCCCCGCCGCTTCTCACCGGACGAGATCCTGCGCATCCTCGGCTTTCCGAGCGGCTTCGGCTTCCCTTCCCGCCTCGGCCTCGAGCGCCGCTTCCGGCTCGCCGGCAACAGTCTTGCGATTCCCGCCGTCGCCTGGTGCCTCGACCGGCTGCTGGCCACCGGTCCCGCCTGATCCAGCCGCCGCGAGCACCGCGATCGCCTGCCAGGTCTCCGGCCGAGTGATGGGATCACCGTGTCCCGCGCCCTCGATCGCGACGAACCGCTTCGGGCTGCCGATGCGGTCGAACAAGCGGCGTGCGTGCGCGGGCAACACCGCTTCGTCGGCCACACCGTGCACCATCAGCACGCGGGCGGTGATTGCCGGCGCCACCGCCGCGGAGTCGTAGGTCTCGGGCAACACTTCGGCCAGGACCTCGTCCGCCACACCGCGACCGGCGACCGAAGCAAGGCGGTCCCAGGCCGAGACCAGGACCACCACGTCGACGCCCTCGGGGTCCGCCGCAGCGAGTTGGGTCGCGATGGCGGCGCCCAACGACCACCCGAGGATCCACCTCGGGCCCTGCGACCGCTCCCTCAGCCACCACCATGCCTGCTGCGACAGCTCGATGTTGTCCGGGGTCACGGCGACCATGCCGTCGCTGTACTCGATGTTGGCCGCCTCGCCCGGAACGCCGTCACTGCGGCCGTAGCCTGGGTAGTCGATCGCCAGAGCCCCGAAGCCGAGGTCGGCGAAACGGCGGAACACGCCGGCACCGGCGACCGTCGACAAGTCGTCGCCGTTGCCGTGGAGCACCAGGACGGTCGGACTCTCGGCCTGCGGGGGCGGCAACCACCAGCCCATCACCCGCGCGCTGCCGTCGCGGATCACCACCGCCTCGAGCGGCGGCGGCGGCACTGCCGCAACCGGGTCTTTGGGCGCCGGGTAGACGAAAGCTCTCACCACCGCCCAAATCACCACGTGCCCCGCAAAGGCCAACGCGGCGATCCACAACAACCGCCGAGACCACGTCGCGAGACCTCTCGCAGACGACGTGGGCGGCGCTGAATCCGGGTGCATTTCCGAGCTTCGGGCCTACCCGCGAAGCCGCCGAATCACATCGACCAGCTCGGCGCCGAGCTCCTCGAGGCGCCGGCGGGCCTTCTCGTCACGAAGCACCCCGTGCTCATCGAAGCTTTCCTCGGTCGTCCGCGGCATCGCCATCAGCGTCGGCAGGGCCGTGACGCCGAGGTTCTCGAACAGCCAACGGACGTGCGGCAGAGCCCGGATGCCGCCGAATGCCCCAGCGGAAGCGCTCATGAAGCCAGCAACCTTGCCCCGATACACACCTCCGGGAGGGTCGCCCGGAGCCTTGCGCGACGCCCAATCGATCGAGTTCTTGAGCAGGGGCGTGATCCCGGCGTTGTACTCCGGACAGGCAACCAGAAATCCGTCCGCAGCGCGCATCGCCTGCTTGAGACGAGTTGCCCCGTCCGGCTCACCGTGCTCGGCCTCGTAGTCCTCGTCCATCAACGGCAGCGCCAGGCTGCGCAGATCGAGGTGCTCGACCTCTGCCCCGGCGCCCTCGGCGCCGACCATCGCCGAGCGGAGAATGCCCTGATTCAGAGACTTCGAGCGAGAGGACCCGGCGAAAGCGAGAATGCGGATGGGCTCGTTCATGTGCCCAATCGTACCAGGCAGCGTCGGCAGTCCGGGCGGGCGGGCGGGGATCGGGGGTCGGGGATCCGGAACTACCCTTGGCGCTCCGGGAAGTACCCGGTACCCGGTACCCTGAGTGGTAACCTGCAGCCATGTCGCTCACCACTCTTTCCTTCGTCCTTTCGCTGGCCGCGCCTGCAGCCCCGGCCGCCTTGCCCGATCAGGGCCCCGACGCCTTCCTCGACCGGCTCGGGCGGTTGTGTGGGCTGGCGTTTGCAGGCACCGTCGTCGAGAACGTTCCCGAGCCGTCCGAGCCCGATGTGTGGATGACCTCGAACCTCGTCATGCACGTGCGCGACTGCTCGGCCGACCGCGTGGCGATCCCGCTGCACGTCGGCGAGGACCGCTCACGCACCTGGTTGATCACGCGCCATGGCGATGGCCTGCGCCTCGCCCACGACCACCGCCACAGTGACGGCCATCCCGACGCCGTGACCATGTACGGCGGCGACAGTTCCGAGCTGTCTCCTTCCCGCGTCGCCTTCCCCGCGAGTGAGGCGACCCGCGACCTGTTCAGCGCCAACGGCCTCGAGGTCTCGCGCGCCAACGTCTGGTCGATCGAGCTGGGCGACACCCAGTTCGTTTACCAGCTGGAGCGGCCGGGACGTCTGTTCCGAGTCGTGTTCGACCTCACCCAGCCGGTCGCGACGCCTCCGCCGGCGTGGGGGTTCGGGCAAGCAGAAGGGACTGAGATGAGGGACTGAGGATCGGCCGACCCGCCCGCGAGCGGGCCGACCGTTTCGTCTCGACTCAGACGCCCGCTTCGGGCGCTGCTTCGGCAGTCTCCTCGGCGGCCGGCGCAGCCGCCGCCGGGGTCGCCACGATCGCGAGCTTGATCAACACGTCGTCGCGGATCAGGTCGTCGGCCTTGCCAGCGTAGACGATGTTCCAGTCGAAGCGCTTGATCGAGAACTCGGCGTTCGCCGTCACCTGCTCGGGCGTGACGGTGATCGTCGCCGGGAAGCTGATGCGCTTGGTCACACCCTTCATGGTGAGGTCACCGGACATGGTGTACCCACCGTCGGCGACCGCTTCGACCGAGGTCGAGGTGAAGCGAGCCTCGGGGTAGGTCTCGACCTCGAAGAAGTCGGCACTCTTGAGGTGGCCGGTGAGGCGCTCGTTGTCGGACCACAGCGACGTGGCGTCGATGACGACGTCGACCGACGAGCCTTCGGGGGTTCCGCCGACGACGCTGACCGTGCCCGAGACCTTCTCGAAGCCGCCGTCGTGGGAACCGGTAACCTTCGAGCCGACCCAATCGACCTTGGTGCCCTCGGCGAGGGTGTAGGCGACGGCGTCGGCAGCCGGAGCCGGGGCCTCGGCCGGAGCGGCCTCTGCGACCGGCTCCTGAACGTCGGCAGCCGGGGCGTCCTTGGCGGGGTTGGCGCACGCGCCGAGCATCAGCACTGCGCCTGCGGCAAAGAGATTCCATCGATTCATCTTCATGTTGCAGCTCTCCTGTCGAGTGTGGCGCAAGGGACAATAGTTGACACGCCAAGCATAAGTGTACAGCCTCTGGCGGGAGAATGGGTACCGGGGACCAGGGACCAGGGACCCGATCCGGCACGGAGACCGGGCGGCGGACTGATGTTCATCCCCCGGGCTGCACTACGGAGGGGTGCATGGGGAACTGCTCGGGAAATGGGTATCGGGTATTGGGTACTGGGGACCCGGGACCGGGGACCCGGGTAGGAGCCGGACCTACTCGGACGGAACCGACCCGCGCTCCGACGGGTCCCCGGTGCCTGGTCCCTGGTCCCTCCTCACACGACCACCTTCGCCAACGACCGACCATCGTCGCGGACCAGCCGTGGAACCAGGTAGCCCGGAAGCCGGACCGCGACCTCCGCCATCAGCGCCCGCGCCCGCGCATCACTGACCTCGAAGTGTGCCGCGCCCTGGACCCGATCGAGCTGGTGCAGGTAGTACGGCAGCACGTCCACCGCAAACAGTCGCTCCGACAGCTGCACCAGAGCCTCCACAGAATCGTTGACCCTAGCCAGCAGCACCGCCTGGTTGAGCAGGGTCACGCCCCGCTCGCGCAACCTACCGATCGCAGCGCCGACATCGGCGTCGAGCTCGTTGGCATGGTTGGTGTGGAGTACCACTACCGGCGTCAGCCGCGTGCCGGTCAGCCATTCGAGCAACGGTGCGTCGACGCGCGACGGGATCACCACCGGCAGTCGCGTGTGCACCCGCAGGCGTTGGAGGTGTGGAATGGCGGCCAGCTCGCGAGCCAACTCGGTCAGGCGTGTGTCGTCGAGCGACAGCGGATCACCGCCCGAGAGGATCACCTCGCGGATCGTCGGATCGCTGCGCAGGTGATCCAGCACCTGCTGCCTCGCGGTCGCTCCGCCGAGGTGATCGCCGTAGGGAAAGTGGCGTCGAAAGCAGTACCGGCAGTGGATCGCACAGGCCCCCGACAGCACCCACAACACCCGACCGTGGTACTTGTGCAGCAACCCCGGCTGCGGCGACCGCTCGAGCTCGGCGACGGGATCGACGCCGAAGCCCTCGACGTGCTCCTCCTCGCGGCGGGACGGCAAGGCCTGGAGCAACAGCGGGTCGTGTGGGTCTCCCGGCACCATGCGCGCCGCAAAGGCTCGCGGGACCCGCAGCGCAAACCTCACACCCGCCGCCGGCGAGATCAGCTCCTGGTCGATCCGAAGCAGATGCGCGAGCTCGGCCGGATCGGTGATCACATCGGCGTAGTCGCGGCGCCACTGCGGCAGGGTGGGTGGAGAGGCGCTGGCGAGACTCATTCTTGGGGGTTCCGTGCCGGACTCGGCTGCGGTATCATCCAAGTTCGCCGTCGGCATCGCAAGCCGGCGGCTTTTTGGTGGACGAGGACGCGCGAGCGCGATACCGTAGCACCAAAGCTCTTCATACTCCGACGAGGTTCACTACATGGCCACCATCAATCTCAACGAGCTGCGCCCAGGGATGAAGATCCTCATGGACGGCGATCCCTGCAACGTCGTCGAGAACGACTTCTACAAGCCCGGCAAGGGCCAGGCGTTGTTCCGCATCAAGATCAAGAACCTGCTGACCGGCCGCGTGCTCGACAAGAACTTCAAGTCCGGCGAAACCGTCGAAGCTGCCGACGTCGTCGAGCGCACCATGCAGTACCTCTACTCCGACGGCGACGGCTGGCACTTCATGGATCCCCAGACCTACGAGCAACACGCTGCCAACGAAGCGGCGATGGGCGACGCCTCGAAATGGATCAAGGAGCAGGACGACTGCGTCGTGACCCTGTTCAACGGCTACCCGATCGCGGTGGCCCCGCCCAACTTCGTCACCCTGCGCGTCGTCGAAACCGACCCCGGTGTGCGCGGCGACACCTCCTCGGGTGGAACCAAGCCGGCCACCCTCGAGACCGGCGCCGTGGTCAAAGTGCCGCTGTTCATCCAGATCGACGAGATCCTCCGGGTCGACACGCGTACCGCCGAGTACGTCTCGCGCGCCAAAGAGTGATCGCCGCGGCACCGCAGCGCCTGCAGCAGCGCGCGCGGCTGCTGGCGCAGATCCGCGCCTTCTTTGCCCAGCGGCGGGTGCTCGAGGTCGAGACCCCGCTGCTGTCGCATGCCGCCGTGACCGATGTGCACCTCGGCAGCATGGCGGTTGCGGCCAACGGTGAACGGCTGTGGCTCCACACCTCACCCGAGCTGGCGATGAAGCGCCTGCTGGTCGAGGGATCCGGGCCGATCTACCAGCTGTGCAGGGTGTTCCGCGACGGCGAGCGCGGCCGCCGCCACCACCCGGAGTTCACCCTGCTCGAGTGGTATCGGCTCGGCTTCGACGATCGCGAGCTCGGCCACGAGGTCGACCAGCTGCTGCGGGCGACGCTCGGCACCCCGGCGGCCGAGGAGCTCACCTACCGCGACGTCTTCCTCGCCCACCTCGGCGTCGATCCCTTCGTCGATGAGCTCGAGGTGATCGAGCAGGCGCTCCGGCTTCGGGGCCACGAACCGCCGACGTTCGATCAGCTCGACGACGCCTTGGGCTTCGCCATGTCGCAGGTCATCGAGCCGCAGCTCGGCCATGATCGCCCCGCCATCGTCTTCGACTGGCCACCGAGCCAGGCGGCCCTCGCCCGCTGTCGTCCGGGCCCACCGCCCACAGCCGCCCGCTTCGAGGTCTTCGTCCGGGGCCTCGAGCTCGCCAACGGCTTCTGGGAGCTCGCCGACGCCGGCGAGCAACGGCAACGTTTCGAGGCCGACCTCGCCGAACGTCGACTTCGAGGCCTGCCCGAGCCTCCGATCGACGGGCACTTCCTCGCCGCCCTCGAACGAGGCCTGCCGGACTGTTCCGGCGTCGCACTCGGCGTCGACCGTCTGCTGATGCTGCAGATGGGCGTCGACAGCATCGACGACGTGCTGGCGTTCCCGATCGAGCTGGCCTAGCTGTTCCCATGCACACCCTCCGTGGTACGCCCTGCCCGATGGAAACGGCACCGCGCAGGCACCACCTACAAGGTACCGGGTACCGGGTACCGGGGACTCGTCGGAAGGCGAGAGGCATCTTCTGAGCTGTTGCCGATGCACCCTGCGTGATGCACCCCGGGGATGAGAATCGGGGCCATCGTCCGGTCTCCGTTCCGGGCCCAAATCCCTGGTCCCAGGTCCCTGGCGCCCATTCGATCGGAGCCGGTAGACTCCTGTCCGAGGCGGGCATGCATCCCACTTTCAAGAGCAACTCACAACCAACGCTTGGCCCACCGGCTGACGAGGAGACTGGATGCTCGAGGCACTCGCCGTCGCCAACTATCGGTCGTTGCGGTCTCTGGTGATCCCGCTGGGGCGGCTGAATGTGATCACCGGACCCAACGGCAGCGGTAAGTCGAACCTCTACCGGGCCCTGCGACTCCTGGCCGAGATGGCCCAAGGTGGAGCCGTCGCGTCGTTGGCGCGGGAAGGAGGCTTGCAGTCGACCCTGTGGGCTGGGCCCGAAACGCTGTCTCGGGCCGTGCGGTCCGGCCGGCAACCGGTCCAGGGTACTCGGCGCCGCGACCCGGTGCACTTACGCCTGGGTTTTGCTTCGGAAGATTTCGGCTATGCCATCGACCTGGGGCTCCCGGTTCCGGTCCCGCGGACCGCGTTCAGCCGTGACCCCGAAATCAAGGGGGAGTCGATTTGGGCTGGGCCGGTCCTCCGCCCGTCGGCGTTGCTGGTCGAGCGACGCGGCCCACTCGTTCGAGCTCGCGACGACTCGGGGCGTTTGGAGGTAGTCGCCAACCATCTCGCGCCGTGGGAGAGCATGTTCTCGCAGATCGCAGATGCCCGCGCGTGCCCGGAGGTGTTGACCCTGCGAGAGCGCATTCGCTCGTGGCGCTTCTACGACCATTTTCGATGCGACGCGGACTCCCCCGCTCGCCAACCTCAGATTGGCACTCGCACCCCGGTCCTTGCTCACGATGGTCGCGACCTCCCGGCAGCCTTGCAGACGATTCGCGAGATCGGCGACGCCGACGGTCTGGATGCCGCGATCGGCGATGCCTTCCCGGGGGCAACCTTGGAGATCGAGGAATCAGATGGCCGGTTCTCGCTGGGGTGGCGTCAGCACGGCCTGCTGCGTGCCCTTTCGGCGGCGGAGCTCTCCGATGGCACGTTGCGCTATCTGTTGTGGGTCGCGGCACTGCTGACACCGCGGCCCCCGGCGCTGCTGGTCCTGAACGAGCCGGAAACCAGTCTCCACCCGGATCTCCTCCCCGCCCTCGCACGCCTGGTCGCCCACGCGGCTCAGCAGACCCAAGTTTGGGTCGTGTCGCACGCGACGCGTTTTGTGTCGGCGCTCGATCGAGCGACCGAATGCCGTCAAATCGTGCTGGAGAAGTCGATGGGAGAGACCCTCCTGCAAGGCTTGGGGCCGCTCGAAGGGCCACCGTGGGCCTGGCCCGCCAGGTAGAGGCGTCGGTCTCGCCCGAACCCAGGCGTTGCCCTGGGCTATCTCCTCATGCCCCGTTGGGGCACCCCGACCCGGCGGCGGCCGGCTACTCGAGGGTGAGCACGAGCCGCTTTCCCAGTGCCGCCGCGGCTCGATCCAGGGTTCGCAGCGAAGGCCAATGGGTCACATCCTCGAGGCGTTTGGCCGCGGGCTAGGAGGTCTCGAGCGGTCGGAGCGTCAGAAGGCGGGTGGCAGCCCGCGCTCACAGACTCACGACGGTCACGTTGCGGTAGGCCGCGGCGAGGCGCTCCAGGTCCTGGGGATCCCCGGTGAGGGCGACGCCGCCACCCTGTTCGACCACGGCCGCGATCACGTGGGCATCGGCGAGGTGGGCAGAGCCGAGACCGGCGGCTGCGAGGACGCTGCCGACGAGTTTCGCCAGGGTCCGATCGGTCGAGCGGATCCGGATCCCGGTCTCGCGCGACAGGCACGCGTCCACCAACTGACTCCGGCCCGCGCCACGGTAGAGCTCGGCGAGCACCACGGCGGGGCAGATCACCTCTCGTTCGAGTCGCACGGCTGCTCTGAGCGCCTGACGGACTCGTTCGGCCCTCGATCCGGTTGATCAGCTCGTCGAGCAGGGTCCCAAGCTCGACCTCCGGGTCAGCGCGCGGAGCCAGCAATGACGGCCGCTCGGTCGCCGCCGTGACGGAGCTCCTCGGCGATCGCGAGCCAGCCGCCTCCTCGTTCGCCGCAACCTTACGCCAGGCGGCGAGAACCGGCTCGACCGAGGCCTGCCAGGCGGCGCGCTCGACCTGGCCGCGATCCTGGGGGAGAAACCACTCGTCGAGCAGGTAGTCCTCCTCAGGATCGGGCCCACACGAGGTGATGGTCCGGCCCTGGGGCGCGTGCGCCGGCCATGCGGGCTCGAGATGGTCGGAGGTTCGTGCCTCGAAATGGGCGCCAGGGGATTCTGGCGGAAGTTCAGCGAGCGGCGCGGACGGCGACGCCGATGTCGAGTTCGACCCAGGCCCGGTCGGTGGTGAGTGCCGGCAGTCCGAGTCGGAGCGCCAGAGCCAGGCATGCACGGTCACCAAGCGAAAGGCCCTGGGCTCGGGTTGCTGCACGGAGCTCGCCGGCGCGGAGCGCGTCGTCGGCGGTGAAGGCTTCGACGTCCAATGGCAGGCCGGCCAACGTCTGCCGGATCAGGGCCGCGGGCATCCCTCGTTCGGTCAACTTGGCGACGACCTCGGAGAGGTTGACCGCCGAGATGATCAGCGGACGGCTGGTGGCGTCGGCCTCGAGGGTCGGAATCTCGCGGCCGAGGAGCGCAAGCACGGCCGAGGCGTCCCAGATCAGCCCGCCGCGCTCATTCATCTCGAGCGGCCCGGCGGCGTTCGGCGATGAGCTCGTCGGCAAGGGACTCGCTGGACTGGAGGTACTGACGCACCAGCTTCTGGGAGTCGGCGAGCGCCTGGCGGGCACTGCGGACCCGGAGCTCCCCGTCCTGGAGCTGGATGATGATTCTGGCGCCCGACTCGAGACCGAGCGCACGTCGGAAAGCCGCCGGGAGCACGACGCGACCCGAGGCGTCGACGAAGGTGACGAGCTCGTTCACACTGCCATTGTACGTCATGAGTGCCAGATCTTGGCGATCTGCCAGATCTGGCAGAAATGGTATCTCCGTCGCAACCCACCCCCAGCCCGCGCGAAGCGAGGCCGCCACGATCGCGAGGCCGAGCGCTACCCGGCCGCTTGCCGCAGCGCCGCGCCGACCTTCTGCTCGATCAGGCCGCGCATGAGGTTGGCCGGCGGGCCGAGGGTCGCGCGACCGACCAATCTGGTTCCTTCGAGGGTAACGGCACCCCGGGCGCCCGGGCCGGAGAGCTCGAGCACGTCGCCGTTCCACGTGCGCTGCAACATGCCGCCGGGAAACTCGGCGAGGAAGGCACTGTCGAGGCGGGGGCGCAGCTCCTCCATCGAGCCTGCCATCGTCGGGACTTCGATCACCAATTCCATGACGGTCCTCAAGCGCCCAGCGCCGCGACCGAGGTGTCGCGCGGGCCGGGGAGATGTTCGCGAGTCAGATCTTCGTAGCCGGTGTTGGTGCACACCACGTCGTCCTCGATGCGGATGCCACCGTAGGGCGTCAGGCGCTCGACTGCGGCCCAATCCAGCAGCGTCGGATGGTCGCGCCGCAACGGCTCGAGCAACATCGGGATGAAGTAGAAGCCGGGCTCGATCGTGACGACGTGGCCCGGCTGCAGCACGCGGGTGTTGCGCAGTGCCGGGTACTCGGGAGGTGGTGGCGCCTTGCTGCCGTCGGGACCGGCCATGTGCCCACCGACATCGTGGACCTGGATGCCGAGGTGATGACCGAGGCCGTGCGGCAAGAACGCCCGTGTCGCGCCCGCCGCCAGCAGCTCCTCCGGTGACGCCCGCGCCAGCCCGACCTCGATCAGCAACGCGGCGATTCCCTGGTGAGCGGCGCGGTGGAGCTCGCCGAACGGCACGCCCGGCGCAACCTTGGCGACCAGCGTGCGTTCGAGCGCGTCCATGCCGTGGAGCAGGGCCAGAAACTGCGCATCGACATCGTCGCGCGCCCAGGTCCGTGTCACGTCACAGGCCCAACCGTCGCAGGCAGCGCCGGCATCGAGCAGGAACACTCGGCCGGGGGCCGCTTCGGCGCCGCGTTTGTGCTGATAGTGGAGGATCGCGCCCTTCTCGTCGAGGGCAACGATCGGCGGGAACGGTTGTTCGTGGTCGACCTGGCCCGAACCTTCGAGGTAAGCCCAATAGAGCTCCCGTTCGCTGCCACCGGCGGCGAACACCTCGACCGCACTGGCAAAACCAGCGCCGGCGGCCCGCGCCGCGGTGCGGATGCGATCGAGCTCGAACGCCGTCTTCGAAGCCCGGTGCCAGTCCATCGGCGCCAACAGCGCCGGCGGATCGATCAGCTCGATCCCAAGGGCCTCCGCGGCCTTGCGGCTTTCGCCGATGAACGCGGCTCGACTCAGCGACCCCACCGCCGCTACCGCAGCGTCGAAGCTCTCGACCTCGATCAGATCGACCGCCTGCTCCCAGTACGAACGCGGGGCCGGCGCGGTGTCGTACCAGAAGTCCCGCGGCGACACCCGCACCACCCGAGGCCGTTGCCCCGGCCGCAACACCACCACGTGCTCGGGGCCGGAGAGCGGCACCCAGTGCCGGAAGTGTGGTGTCGACTGGAAGGGGATCGCGTGATCGTCGGCGTAGTGGAAGGCCTCACGACCGGCGTGGATCACCACCGTGTCGGCCTCGACGCCGGCCTGGCGGGCCTGCTCGAGGCTTTCGGTCAAACGGCCGTCGAGGGTCGTGAGATGGTCCTGGTAGAGCGCTTCGAGACTCATCGGTTCCTCCGGTGGCGGAGCGTATCAGCAGGGGGAAGAAGGTACCGGGGACCGGGGACCGGGGATCGGGCAGGAGGGAGGTATCGGGTATTGGGTATTGGGTATTGGGTATTGGGTATTGGGTATTGGGTATTGGGTATTGGGAAGAAGGTACCGGGTACTGGGTACTGGGTACCTCGGAGGGGCCGCCCGGACTCCGGTAGCGGTTGGCCGGGCGTCCGGGCTGTGAGAAACTCCCGTCACGCCTGCCCGTTTGGAAGGAGAGCTCGATGCACCGCGCTACGATCGCCCTGCTTGCCCTCATCTCCCTTGCCACCATGCTCGGGTGTGCCAGCGCACCCACAGGACCCTACGTGCCGGAGCTGGTCGAACCGCGAGAGATCCTCCCGACCGACGTCGTCGAACCTCCGGTCGGCCTCCACCGCCCTGCCCCGGCCGGCTCCGAAGCCCTGCATGCTGACGGCGTCCGAGGTCAAATTGCCCTCAGGGGCATCGTCCGCGAGGACGGTTCGGTCACCGATCTCAAAGTACTTGGCTCGGACCATCAGCGGCTCGTCCCGTGGGCCCTCGAAGCCCTCAGCGGTTGGCGCTTCCAACCCGCCACGATCAACGGCGAGCCGGTTGCGGTGTACTACAACTGGGTCCTCAGAATCCGGACCGGCATGTAGTCGATTCCTGCGGCCCTGCAGGGACCAGACCGATCGCCCAGCTCATGCACCCCTCCGTGGTGCACCCCGGTCTGACGAAAATCGAACTACCGGTGTACCACCACCAAGGTACCGGGTACCGGGTACTTCCCGCTTGAAGCTTGGAGCCACTTTCCGAGTCCCCAGTCCCGGGTCCCGGGTCCCGGGTCCCCAATACCCAATACCCAATACCCAATACCCATTACCCATTACCTTGCTACCATTTTCCTCATGACCGGACCGCGCCTCACCCACTTCCTCCGCCCCCTTGCCCTGATCCTCGCTTTTGGTGCCGGTATGGCCTGGCACGGTTGCCACCCGCGTTCGACGGCGGTCGAGGCGCAGCCGGCGGCTACAACGACCCGCGCGGTCAGCGAGCGCACCGACCTCGGCTCGGACGAGCTCGAAACCATCGCGCGCTTCCGCGAAGCGGCGCCGTCGGTCGCCTACATCACCAGCCTCGCGATCCAACGCCTGCCCTTTTCGATGAACCTGCGCGAGATCCCGCGCGGCGCCGGGACCGGCTTCGTGTGGGACGATCGCGGCCACATCGTCACCAACTACCACGTGATCCAAGGGGCGAGCGCGGCCCAGGTGACCCTCGCCGATCAGTCGACCTGGGACGCCGTGCTGGTCGGCTTTGCCCCCGAGAAGGATCTGGCCGTGTTGCGGATCGAAGCCCCGGCCGACCGCCTCCGTCCGATTCCGCTGGGTCGGTCGCACGACCTCTTGGTCGGGCAGAAGGTGCTCGCGATCGGCAACCCCTTCGGCCTCGACCAGACGCTCACCACCGGCGTCATCAGCGCCCTCGGGCGTGAGATCGATTCCCTCGCCGGGATCCCAATCCGCGACGTGGTGCAGACCGACGCCGCGATCAACCCGGGCAACTCCGGCGGCCCCCTGCTCGACAGCGCCGGCCGGCTGATCGGGGTCAATACCCAGATCGTCAGTACCTCCGGCGCCTACGCCGGAATCGGCTTCGCGATTCCAGTCGACACCGTCAATCGGGTCGTGCCGGACCTCATCGCCTTCGGTCAGGTGCGCCGCCCGACCCTCGGGGTCGAGTCCGTCAACGACGCCACCACCCGGCGCCTCGGGCTCGAAGGCGCGCTGATCGCGCGGGTGCTCCCGGGCTCCGGCGCGGAGCGCGCCGGGATCCGCGGGATCGAACGCGACCGCCGCGGCCGGCCGGTGTTGGGCGACGTCATCGTCGCCATCGACGACCAACCGGTGCGCTCCTCGCGGGATCTGTTCGTGCTGCTCGAAGAGCGCCAGATCGGCGAACGGGTGAAGGTCACCGTCCTGCGCGGCAACCGCAGCGTCGACATCGAGATCGAGCTCGGGAGCTCGTTGTAGGAAGGTACCGGGGACCCGGGACCGGGGACCCGGGCCGGATTGAGTCGGCTGAAGCTTCCGAAGTACGCTCCGAGAGTACCCGGTTCCAGGTACTTCTTCCGGGTCCCTGGTCCCTGGTCCCTGGTCCCTTGGTCCAAGTACCCAATACCTCCTGTATCATCCCTCCCATGGCAGCCGCGATTCTGGTCGTCGACGACGAAGAGGACGTTCGCGAAGTGATCGCCCTCTCCTTGAGCAATCGAGGCTACGAGATCGAGACTGCCGCAAACGGCACCGACGCCTTGGCGCGGATGCGGGCGAAGCGCTTCGATCTGGTCCTGCTGGACGTCATGATGCCGGTGGTCACGGGCATCGAGGTCTGCCGTCTCGCCAAGGCCGACCCCGCCCTTGCCGACGTGCCGATCGTCTTCCTCACCGCCAAGGGTGGTGGCGACGCCCTGGCCGAAGGGCTCGAGGCCGGCGCCTTGATGTACCTCCAGAAGCCGTTCACCACCGAGAAGCTGGTGCGGTTGATCGACGCGGCACTGGGCACCGACCAGGGCGGGTGATGACCCTCCGGCAGAGGCCGCCGGCGGGGCGGGATTCGATCCCGGCGGTCGTGGCTGCGGCCGGGCGGTCCGAACGGTTCGGCAGCGACAAGCTCTGTTTTGCGCTTGACGGTCGGGCGATCCTCGAGCGGGTGATCTCGTCCCTCATGGCCGGGGGCGCTGATCCCGTGATCGTTGTCACTGGGCCCGACCACCGCGCCCGCGCGCGGCTCGCCCGGTCCGTCGGTGCGCAGGTCGACGATCGCGACCCACTCCCGGGGAGCATGCTCGAGAGCCTCGTTCGTGGGCTGGAGCTGGCGCCGCCCGGTCCGGCGTTGCTCTGCCCCGCCGATCTCCCCTTCCTCGCGCCCGAAACCGTCGCCGCGCTCCTCGCCGCTGCCGGCCCCTCGGGCCGAGCCGTGCTTCCGACGCGGCTGGGCCGACGCGGCCATCCGATCCTGGTTTCTGCCGTGCTGCGCGAGCGAATACCGAAGCTCGATCCGGCCGTTGGTCTGCGCCAGCTGCTGCGGGATGCCGAGGGTGCCTTCCTCAACCTCGAGGTCGACGACCCCGGAATCCGCCGCGACGTCGACTATCTCGCCGACATCGAGGTATCGTCTCGCTGATGAGCGAGGTGTCGCCGAATCCATCTCGGGGAGCCGGGCGTACCCTGGTGCCCGGTTGCCGTATTCGGCCCGCCGCCCGCTCGGGCGGGCTCGAGGTCGAGAGCACCTTCCCGCTGGGGTCGTGGGTGGCGCGACGCAGTGCCGACCGCGCCCTGCCCGGGACTCCGGTGTACTACGAGGACCGCTGGTACGAGGTGATCACGATCGATCAGGAAGCCGGTCGCTGGCGCTACCTACTCGGCCCCTGGCCGGTCGACGAGTCGATCCGCGCGCCCGCCGAGCTGTCCGCCGCCACGGCCACCGCAGCACGTCAGGCGATCGTACAGGCGCGCCGACGCGAGGACCTCGCGTGGGCCCTGTTCCTCTTGCTTCCCCTGATCGGGGCACTTCCCGCCCGCGACCAGGAGCGCATCGAAAGCGAGCTCGGGATTCGGGCGTCCTGGGCGACCATGGCGTCGGCGTTCCTCGGCCTCGGGCTGGGCGCCGCCGGCACCCTGCTGCTGTTTGCCAAGTCCCGCGGTCACGATCTCGGACTGGTCGGCGAGCTGATGCTGCTCGACACTCCCTTCGCCCTGGTCTGGATCTGGTTGGTCCCGGAGTCGATCATCCGCCTCGGGGCTCACCCCCCGGTGGGATCGCTGCCGATGGCCCTGCCGGTTGCGGCGATCGGCGTGCTCTATCGCGTCTTCCGGCGCACACCGGCACAGCCCGAGCCGGGGCCGGCGAAGCCCAAGGGCACAACTCGCGACGAGGTGCGACGATGGGCCCCGAACGACCCCGCCGCGCCTCGCACCGAGCAGGGAGACGCGGTCGCCATCGAGATCACATCCGAGGTCGAACGCGACGATTGGATCGTGGGGACGACCGGCGTCATGATTGAAGGGTTGGCCTACCGCCTGGTCGCCCGGCGCCACATTACCGACGAGGGCCGGCGCAAGGTGGTCTACTCGCTCGAGATCCCGGAGGAAGCCACCCCCTTTCGCAGGGTCGTCGAGTGGCACCCGGAGCAGGCGCGCGACCTGGCCCGTGCCGAAGCCGTGCGCAATCGCGGCGTGTGGGTCGAGCCCCTCGCCCCCGCCTGGGGTCTGCTCGATCGGGAGTTGCAGGAGCAGATTGCCGCAAGCTACGACTACCGCGTCGACCGCGGCACGGTCTACTCGCTGATGGCGACGACGACCATCGGGATCACCGCGCTGCTGCAGATCCGCTCACACTTTCAGCACGACATCGCCGGGTTCGACGACGTCTTGATGGCGCTGTTCGGGGGCTGGTGCCTGGTGGAGACCGTGCTGCGCGCCGTCAATCTGCGCTCCGGGCGCTCGGTCCCGAGTGCCCTGGCGCCGTTGGTCGCCCCGTTGGCGCGACTGGCGCTGCGATAGGCGTGGTCCCACGCCCCTTCGTGGTGCGCCAGAGCCGGCTGACAACGGCACCATTCGCGGGCGAGAAGCGGGTATCGGGTATCGGGTACTGAGGATCGGGGATCGGGGACCAGGGGAGCGTGGTTCTACCCAACGAGGGACAAGCGCGGGAGGCCGAAGCGGCGCCTGAGCTCCTGGTCGGCGAGGCCACGCCGCGCTTCGCCCACCTCCGCCGCGGCTCCGAGGGCAGCCTTCACCTTGGCGTCGATCGCCGCCCGTGTCGCTCCTGTGAGCTGCGCCTCCAGTCCGTCGAGAAGCTGACGTTCGAGCGACCGCAAGCGCTCCTCGATCGCATCGAGGCCGGGATCGCCGACGCCGATCGCCACCACTGCTGCGTGCCACTGCTCGCGCTCGGGAAGGTCTTCGGGCAACCGCGCTGCCAGCGCCTCGAGCTCGTCCTGGCTCGGTGCCGATGCAGGTGCCGTCGGCGTCACCGCCGCAAAAGCCCCGAGCTCTCTGAAGCGGCGACGGACCCGCCGATTGCAGGCCTTGAGGGTGAGCACCGGCTTCGCGTCGTCATCACCCGCGCGTTCGTCGAAGAGCTCGGTGATTGCTGCGAGAGCCACCGCCAGAGGAATCTCCTCGGCGAACCACGCGGCCGCGACGTGGTAGTCCTTCGGTTGCAGCGTCAGAGGCGCACCGCGCCGCGCGATGAACAGATCTTCGATCGCGTGGAAATAGGCGTGCTCCGGAGCGAGCGGGCCCTCGCTCAGCGGTTGCGCTCCCAGATCAGCCGCAACCCTTCGAGGGTCAGGTCCGGCTCGACCTCGTCGATCCGCGGAACCGCCGCAGCGATCAGGCCGGCCTGCCCACCCGTCGCCACCACCCGTTCGAGACCGGGCAGCTCGCTCTCGAGGCGACTCAGGATCCCCTCGACCAGGCCAACGTAGCCCCAGTAGAGCCCCGACTGCATCGCACCCGCGGTAGTCTTTCCGACCAGGCGTTCAGGTCGGCGGATGTCGACGCGAAAGAGGCGTGATGCACGCGAGAACAAGGCCTCGGCCGAGATCGCCAAGCCAGGAGCGATCACTCCGCCGACGTATTCCCCCTTCTGGCTGACGACATCGAAGGTGGTCGCGGTGCCGAAGTCGACCACGACCACCGGAGAACCCCAGCGCTCGCGGGCGGCCACGGCGTTGACGATGCGATCGGCGCCAACTTCCGCAGGGTTGTCGTAGCGGATGGGCATCCCGGTTTTGACGCCCGGCTCGATGAACAGTGCCTCGTGGCCGAAGAACGCCTTCGACAACTGGGCCAAGGTGGCGTTGACGGGTGGCACCACCGAGGCGATGATCACCCCTTCGAGGGCCTCGGGCTCGATCGCGAAGCGTTCCATCAGCGGCACCAGCAGGGCTCCGAGCTCGTCCGCGGTGCGATCGCGAGAGGTCGCCACTCGCACCGAGCGCACCAGCTCCGACCCGCGGTAGAAGCCGAAGACCATGTGGGAGTTGCCTGCGTCGACGACGACCAGATCCGGGCGCTCGGGCATCTTCACTCCTGTTCCACGTCGCCGCTGGCCACCAACACCTGTTGGCCGTCGCGCTCAAGCACCAGACGACCGTCGCCGTGGAGGCCGAGGTAGCGGCCCTGAAGCGACACCCCGGCATCGACGACCGACAGCAGGTCTCCGGTCTGATGGACCGCTGCGCTGCTCCAGCGTTCGATCGTCGCAGCCGCCGACAGGCCCGGATCCAGCGCCCGCCAACACGCCTCGATGACACGCTGCGCCACCGCGTCGAGAGTGGGCTCGAGCTCTCCACCTCCCAGCGCGGCCGCAGTTGGGGGTTGGCCCTCGCCCCGTGTCAGGTTGATGCCGACACCCACGATCCCGTGCACCTCCGAACCGCGGCGCACGGCTTCGACCAGGATGCCGGCGATCTTCCCTTCCGGGGTCAGAAGATCGTTGGGCCACTTGAGCTGCGGTGGCTGAGGGAGAAAGGCGGCGAGGGCGTCACGCAGGGCAACTGCAAGGGCCAGCGGCACCACCGGCAGACGGTCCGCCGGCAGCGCTCGGAGCATCGAACAGTACAGACCGGCCCCGGCCGGGCTCTCCCACCGGCGTCCGGCACGGCCGCGACCGGCGGTCTGCGACAATGCGACGACCACCGCACGCGGCTGCCGGGCGCCGTCGTCGACGTATTCGCCGACGATCCGCCGGGCGAGGTCGTTGGTCGATCCCACGGCGCG
This sequence comes from uncultured Thermoanaerobaculia bacterium, assembly GCA_964599475.1. Taxonomy (GTDB): domain Bacteria; phylum Acidobacteriota; class Thermoanaerobaculia; order Multivoradales; family CAZRFU01; genus CAZRFU01. The sequence goes on along the minus strand of CAZRFU010000049.1, from coordinate 21,772 downwards.
GAGCACGACCAGACTCACCGCCGGATCGAGGGATCCGCGGAGGCGTTGGGTCAGGCGTGCGATCACGTCTCGAGATCGGCCTCGAGCTCGCGAATCCGGTCGCGAATCACGACCTCCGCGAGGTCGGGGATGACGTCCCAGGCGACCTCGCGCACCACCCGCTCGGACATCAGCTCGACGACTCGCCGAGCGATGCGCTCGACCAGCTCCTCTTCGGCCGATCCGTTCCCGGCGGCGACCGGTGCTTCTTCGCCGATCGCCGCGACACTGGCAGCAGCCGTCGCCGGCGCGGTGATCTCGAACGGGCTGGTGGTCTCGGCGACGAGTTGATCGCCGCCGGGCCCGGCCCACGCCGGGACCTCCTCCGCCGCGGATTCCGACGCCGCGGGCGCAGCATCGAGGCCGGGGGAGTCTTCGACCACGAAGGCCTCG
>CAZRFU010000049.1:12070-21330 GCA_964599475.1 uncultured Thermoanaerobaculia bacterium | reverse complement strand
ACGACTCCGCCACCATGACGGCCTCGACCTCTTCGACCAGGCCCACCTCGTCGACGGCCAGGTCGGCCACCTCCGGCCACGCCGCCTCACTGTCGACCTCGACGGCAGGCTCGTCGTCGAAGGAGTCGAGAGCTGGCAACGCCTCGGCGGGCTCCGGCGCCGGAGCGGGTGCGGCGGACTCCGAAGCTGCCAACAGTCGCTCGACCTCCGAAAACAGGACGGCCGAATCGAAAGGCTTGCGCAGGAAGCCGTCGGCACCACACGCGGCGACGTCGGATTCCTCGAACGGCTCGAACGTACCCACCAGCAAGAGCACCGGCAGCCTCGCCGACAGGGCTTTGGCGGTGCGGCACACGGCATAGCCGTCGGCGCCGGGCATGTGGACGTCGGCGATCACGAGATCTGGCAAGCCCGCCTGCAGCGCGGCGATCGCCGCATCGCCGTTGCCGACAGCCGCGACCTCGTAGTCTTGGTCCATGAAGGTCAGCTCGACGACCTTCTGGATCGTGACGCTGTCATCCGCGAGCAGGATCTTCTTCGCCATGTGCCCCTCCGAAGTTCTTCGGATTCTACACGTCGCGCCTCACCTGGTGAGAAACCAGTGCACCAGGTCGGTCGACGGTGGTGCGTACCCGAGCTGACGCGACAGGCTCGCCAACTGGCCGCGATGATAGGTGGAGTGCTGCACGAGGTGGAAGACTCCCTGCCACAGGGGTTGGCGTCGCGCCTGGCCACTGGTCGAGGCGTAGACGAAATCGCCGCTGAGCTGCTCGTTGGTCAACCCGGCGATGAAGAACTGCAGCTCGGCATGCGCCTCACCCCACGCGGCCTCGAGCGAGCCGACGTCGGGCCAGTCCGCGAGGCCCGGAACTCGGTCCGGAGACTCGCCGCGAAAGCGGGCGATCCAGACCGTCTCTGCGCCGACGATGTGCGCCGCCGTTCCCAACAGCGACCCGAAGCTGGTCCCGGTTTCGACCAGCAGATGCTCGGGGGCCACGTGGGCCAACGCTCGCAGGTGTTGGGTGTCGGCCCACACGGTCCAGGCCAGGTGCTGGCGCACGACGTGGACGAGATCGCTCACACCTTGCCTCCCATCAGCCGTCGGGCGATCACCAGCCGCTGCATCTCGCTGGTGCCTTCGTAGATCGTGGTGACCCGCACGTCGCGGTACAGACGCGAGATCTCGTAGTCCTCACAGAAGCCGTTGCCCCCGTGGATCTGCAGGCTGGTGAAACACGCTCGGTTTGCCGCCTCGCTGGCATACAGCTTGGCCTGCGCCGCCAGCCGCCCGGCGTCCGGGGTGCGGTCAGCCGCAGCGGCGTGGTAGGTCAACAGCCGCGCGGCCTCGAGCTCCGTCGCCATCTCGGCGAGGTGAAAGCGAACCGCCTGTTGGTCGCCGATCGGTCGGCCAAATTGGACGCGTTCCTTGGCATAGCTCACGGCGAGCTCGAGAGCACGCTGGTGGATCCCGATCGCCTGGGCGGCGATGCCGACGCGCGAATGGTCGAGCGTCTTCATCGCGATCCGAAACCCGTCCCCCTCGTTCGCCAGGAGGTGGTCCGCCGGCACTCGGCAACCCTCGAAAACCAGCGGCGCCGTGCGCGAAGCACGCAAGCCCATCTTGTGCTCGGGCACCCCCACGGACAAGCCCGGGGTCGCGGCAGGCACGACGAACGCCGACAGGCCCTTGGCGCCCGAGTCGGGCGCTCCGGTCCGCGCGACGACCACGAACACCCCAGCTTCACCGGCGTTGGTGATCCACGCCTTTTCGCCGTCGAGCACCCACCAGTCGCCATCTCGACGAGCCGTGGTCCGCAACCCTCCGGCATCGCTGCCCGCACCCGGCTCGGTCAGTCCGAAGCCACCGAGCCACTCCCCGCTGGCTAGCTTCGGCAGGTAGCGCTGCTTGAGTGCCTCGGAACCAAAGGACGCCAGTGGCCAGCAGCACACCGAGCTGGTCACCGACACGGTGACGGCCGTCGCCGGGCACACCCGCGCCAGCTCGGCGATCACCACCGCATAGGCTAGGACATCGAGCTCGGCACCGCCGTAACGCTCGGGCACCAACATGCCGAGGATTCCCATCTCGGCAAGTCCCGCGAGGGCCGTCCGCGGGAACTCCTTGTCGGCATCACGCTGGGCGACGCCGGGCCGAATCTGCTCCTCCGCGAAGCGGCGGACCTCTTCGCGCAACAGCTCGCGCTCCTCGCCGAGCTCGAAGTCCAGGGTGGCGCTCATGCGAGCACGTTGGCGGCGATCACCAGCTTCTGGATCTCACTCGTGCCCTCGTAGATCTCGGTGATGCGGGCATCGCGGAAGTAGCGCTCGACGTTGTACTCGCGGGTGTAGCCGTAGCCCCCGTGAATCTGCAGCGCCTTGTTGGTGACGCGCTGGGCCATCTCGGCGGTGTAGAGCTTGGCCTGCGCCGCTTCGAGGCTGTAGCGCTTCTTGTTCGCCTTGGTCCAGGCTGCCTTCCAGGTCAGGAGGCGGCCGGCGTCGAGTTGTGTCGACATGTCGGCCAGGTAGAACTGGATCGCCTGCAAGGCAGCGATCGGCTTGCCGAACTGTTCCCGCTCGCTGGCGTAGCGCAGCGCCTCCTCGAAAGCCGCCTGGGCGATACCGACCGCTTGCGCGGCGATGCCGATGCGCCCACCGTCGAGAGTGGCCATGGCGATCTTGAAACCGTCGCCCTCCTCGCCCAAGCGGTAGCGAGCCGGGATGCGCATTCCCTCGAAGGCGAGCTCGGTGGTGCCCGACGCATTGACGCCGAGTTTCCACTCATGGTGCCCATGGCTGTAGCCGGGAGTGTCGGTGGGCACGATGAAGGCGGTGATGCCCTTGTGTTTGCGGCTCGGGTCGACCGTGGCGAACACCAGCGCGATATCCGCGTGGGTGCCGTTGGTGATGAAGACCTTGTTGCCGTCGAGCACGTAGTCGTCGCCGTCGCGGCGCGCCGTGGTGCGCAGTGCTGCGGCATCGCTGCCGGCGCCCGGCTCGGTGAGGGCGAAGCAGCCGAGTTTCTCGCCGGCCGCCAGAGGTGTCAGGAACTCCGCCTTCTGCTCGTCGTTGCCGAAGGCGAGGAGCGGATCACACACCAGCGAGTTGTTGACCGACAGGATCACGCCGCTGGTAGCACAGCAGCGACTGACCTCTTCGATCACCAGACAGTAGGCGATCGGGTCCATACCCGCTCCGCCCCACTGCTCCGGCACGGCCACGCCGGCGAGGCCGAGCTCCCCCGCCTTGGTGAAGAAGTCCCGCGGAAACTCCCCCGAGGCGTCGATCTCGCGAGCCCGCGGCTTGACCTCGGCCTCGGCGAACTGTCGGACGGTTTCTCGCAGCAGGCGGTGTTCTTCGGAAAGTTCGATGAGCATTGAAACCCCGTGATGCCGGCGCCGGCCAGGACACACGTCGACCTGGGCAGGCGCCGAGACGTTCCCTCGGATGCTAGCGGAGCCCCCGAAGGAGGGTCAAGGAGCAGCCGGCCCCACGTCGGGGATCCGGGACTCGGGATCCGCGTTCGGGTCGGCGAAGGCGCCGTCGCCACCGCGCTCGCGATCAGGAACCTGCGGACTCCACGCGGCGTGGGAGCCGCTCTCGAAGCCATCGGCAAACAGCGGCTCCCAGAGGCCGGCCGCTTGCGGATCGCGCAGGCGCCGGATCACCTCGTGCGTCGGCAGGTCCGTCACCACCGGACCGACGACTCCGTCCTCGCCGGCATCCATCGGCACCTCGAATCCTGCTCGGCTCACGCGCCAGGCAGCCGCTGCCTCGGTCGACCCAACCACGAGGACGGAAAGCCGCTCATCGTCGGGCAAGCGCGACTCCAAGCGTCGCGCATCGTCCTGAGCCGACCAAGGCAAGGCCGTCACACGCCCACCGAGGAGCCAATTGAGCGGATACACGGTCCAGTAATCGCCGAGCACCACCGCCGCACGGCCGTCGACTGTGGCCGCCAGGTCGTCCTGGACGACGAGATCCGCGGCCCACTGGGCTCGGCGAGGGGTGCCGGGCAGCTCCAGTGTCCCGAGGCCGAGGGCCAGCAGGCCTGCGCCGAGGCCGATGCCCAGCCACCGCCCGTTGCGGGTGGCCAAGGCCGGCCCGAGGAGGAAGGGCAGTGCCAGGATCGCCGGCAGCACATAGCGCACCGTCATTCCGCGCATCGAACCGGCCGCGGACACCGTGTTGACCCCGACGACCGCAGCCACGATCAGCACCCCGAGCACCACCGGTCGGCGAGCCTTCGGATCGCGCAGAGCCACCCACCCGGCCACCACGACGCCCGCCCCTACCGCCCACAGCACCATCACCTGCAGCCCTCGGAGCCACCTCGGCGCGGGCGAGAGCCCGGCGGAGTCGATCGCCGTCAGGGCTGCGGGCAGCTGTGTCACCAGCACGCGGACGCCGTTGTCCACCGCCGCCGCCGGCGACGTGACCGGGGCGAGCGAGTAATTCGCCGGCTGCGGGATCCACCCGAGCCACAGCGGCGCAAGTGGCAACACCCCCACTGCAAACCCCGCCGCCATGATGAGCAGCCGGCCCCTTCGCACCGTGGCGCGAGCGGACCAGAGCGCCCAGACGAGGGCGGGGCCGGAACAGGTCAACGTCTGGAGCGACTGCCACAGCCCCAGGCCGGCGGCGAGCCCGAAGGCCAGGGCGCGACCGTGGCTCCACCCCCGTGTCGCGATTCGCGCTCCCGCCCACAGGACCAGAGCGCAGAGGGCGATCACCTCCGGATAGGCATTCCCCATCGAGGTCCAGAACAACAGGGCCGGCGTGCCGGCAGCCACCAGTGGGAGGGCTCGCCGCCCGACTTCCCTCCCCAGCAGCTCGGTGCAGGTTGCACCCCACAGCACCATGGCGACGATCGACACCAACGCCGGTGCCAGGTGAACCACCCAGCGACCGTCGCCCAGCACCAGGAACAGCAGCGAGAGCACGTATCCTCCCACCGCTCCGAGGCGGGTCGGCGTCATGAACGCGGGCCACTGCCCCGCGAGAACGTCCTGGGCGGTCATCGCCCCCAACAAGGCGTCTGCCTCGGCCGGATAGCGATACACCGGGAGGGCCAGCGCCACCCGCAGAGCCGCTCCGAGGGCGAGCACCAGCAGCGCCCACCGCACGGCTGTCGGCTCGAGAGCGCGAAGCCAACCCTTCCACACCAGTCCGAGGTAGCTCGCGGCCGCGGCCGCGATCCGCATTTTCGATGTGCCGGCCTTGCGGTACACGAACTCAATCGGCACCTCGCCGATCCTCGAGCCCTGACGTTCAGCGTCGAGCAGGAGCTCGGGGAGGAAGGCGAAGCCCGGGCTCGAGCTCTTCAAGCGGGCGAGCACGGCGCGCCGGTAGGCGCGGAAGCCCGAGGTGGCGTCCAACACCGAAAAGCCCATGGCAGGGCCGATGGCGCGGTTGAAAGTGCCACTCAAGACGCGCTTCCACAGAGGAATGCCCACCACGGAGGCTCCACGCACCCGCCGCGACCCCACCACCACCTCGAGGTCGTCCTCCAGTGCCCGCTCGATCAAGACAGGGATCTGCTCGGGCTGGTGATTGAGGTCTCCGTCGAGGGTCACCACCCAGTCGGCCTCTTGCCGGGTGGCAGCGAAGCCGAGACGAAAAGCGTCACCCAACCCGGTCGGGCGCTCTCGATACACCACCCTGAACCGAGGGTCAGCGCCCGCCCAGGCTTCAGCGATCTCGCGCGTGCCGTCGGTACCCTCGACCACGAGGACCACTTCCCAGCTCCAGCTCGGCCGCGTCGCACAGGCCGCAGTCAACCGGCCGAGGAGCTTCCCGACGAGCTCCCGCTCGTCGAGAAGGGCGATCACCACGTCGACCTTCACCTGCGTCGGCGCCCCACGACGATCAGGTGGTTGAATCCGTCTCGAGGGCCAAAGCGCACCTGCTCGGCGTCGATTCCCGCCGCGTCGAGGGTCGCCCGAGCTTCGGCTCGCGAGCGCAGACGAAAGACCTCGTCGGGGTAGAACCTGAAACGGTGGCCCGTAGCCAGCGACCGAATCCACTCGAACGGGGCCAGTACCCACCGCGACAATCCAAAAGTCGGCGGCCAGAACAACACCAACCGCCCCTGTGAGCGATCGAGCACGCGTGCCAGCTCCAGCAGGATCCGGTGAGCGACAGGCGGCTCGAAATGCTCCATGACCCCGAGGTTCCACACGCCGACGGCAGCCTCGTTCCGAACCGGCAGACGGCGGATGTCGGCGCACACCAGCGCATCGAAAGTGCCGTGGCGACGAGCCAGGGCCAGTGCAGCAAGGGAGAAGTCGACCCCGACGAGGGTTCGCCCTGGCCCACTCGGTATGCCCATCGAAGCTTCAGAGGTCCCGCACCCCGCTTCGATCAACACCCCACGATCGGGAAAGTGGCGACGCGCATACCAGGCGACACAGGGCCGCAGGAGGAAGCGGCGCACCAGAGATGCCAAACAGCCGAAGAGCGAGCCCTGTCGCGACAGTCCTCGCCAGTGCTGGTTCCAGCCCTGGCGTTCGGATGGCGGGCGATCGGCGGTTGGACTGGGAGTACTCATGGTCGGCCGGCTACCTCGACCCTGATCGGGCCCGGAGTGTACGGCAAACTCGGCGCGCGAGGTCGCTGCGCTTCGACCGTTGGAGTCGCCGTGGAATACCCGAGAGGCCCGGCGCGTTGTTCATGACGCGATCTTAGCGTTCAGTGCTGAGCTCTTCTTGAGTGAACGGCACAACATTGCCGAACAAGGAGCCTCCGACCTCATGCCCAACACCCTCCAGCTCCCCGTCCTCCCTCTGCGCAACACCGTGCTCTTCCCCGGCATCAGCCTGCCGATCACGGTGGGGCGTCCGGAGACCATGGCCGCGATCGAAGCCGCCATGGCGAGCGGCGACCAGGCGGCGTTCATCGTGGCCCAGCGCGAGGACTCCGAGCAGGTCCTCATCGACAATCTCCACACCACCGGCATCATCGCCAAGCTGGGTGGGCTGCAGCGCGGCCGTGGCGGCCAGAGCCTCACGGTCCACGCCCTGAGCCGCGGCGCGGTACTGCGCTACGAACCCCACGAGGGTGGCTTTCTCGCAGCGCTGGTCAAGCCGATCGAAGAAGCGCAGCCGGTCGACCCCCAGGATCCGGCCTTCCAGGGCCTGTGGCGTGAGCTGCGCGAGCGGGCGGCCGAGCTCGCCAACGCCAGCGGACTGCCCAAGGAGATCGTCAAGCGAGTCGTCCTCGATGTCGAGGAACCGGGGCGGTTCACCGACCTGGTCGCCGCCTACGTCGAGGCCGACACCGCCAAGCGCCAGGAGCTCCTGGAAACGCTGCCGGTCGAGGATCGCATGCGGCGAGTGCTACTGCTGGTCCAGCACCAGCTGATGGTGGTCCAGGCCCAGCAAGAAATCCAGTCCAAGGTCCGCGAGGAGCTCGGCGACCGCCAGCGCGAATCACTGCTGCGCCAGCAACTGAAGGCGATCCAGGACGAGCTCGGTGAGGGCGACGACCGCGACATCGACGATCTGCGCGAGCGCCTCGATGCCCTCGAGCTGCCGGATTCGGTGCGCAAGGAGGTCGACCGCGAATGGGCGCGCCTGCGTCGCATCGGCCGCGAGTCGGGAGAGTCGCAGGTGATCCGGACCTTCCTCGAGACCATCGCCGAGCTGCCCTGGACCGAGCGCAGCGAAGAGCACCTCGTGATCCAGCGAGCCGCCGAGATCCTCGACGAGGACCACCATGGCCTCCAGGAGGTCAAGGATCGGGTGCTCGAGTTCCTTGCCGTCCGCCAGCTCAAGCAGCAGCACGCCGCCGCGAACGAACACGAGGCCGACGCCGTGCGTGGCAATGCCGACGACCGCGCCAAAGCTCCAATCCTGCTCTTCGTCGGGCCTCCGGGCGTCGGCAAGACGTCCGTGGCCAAGTCGATCGCCCGCGCCACCGGCCGCGAGTACGTTCGCATTTCTCTCGGCGGTGCCCGCGACGAAGCCGACATCCGGGGACATCGGCGCACCTACGTCGGCGCCATGCCCGGCCGCATCATCAAGGGCATGCGCGAAGCCGGCACCCGCAACCCGGTCTTTCTCCTCGATGAGGTCGACAAGCTCGGGGTTTCCTTCCAGGGAGATCCGGCCAGCGCCCTGCTCGAGGTGCTCGACCCGGCTCAGAACGATTCGTTCGTAGACCACTACCTCGGTGTGCCGTTCGACCTCTCCGAGGTGATGTTCGTCGCCACCGCCAACTTCCTTCAGGGTATCCCGGGGCCGCTGCTCGACCGCATGGAAGTGGTCGAGTTCTCGGGCTACACTGAAGCCGAAAAGCTCGACATCGCCCGCCGGTACCTTATCCCCAGGCAGCTCGCCGAGAATGGTCTCGACCCTGAGCAGGTCGTCCTCCACGACGACGCGCTGCGCCGAGTGATCTCCTCCTACACCCGCGAAGCGGGCCTGCGCCAGCTCGAGCGGGCCATCGGCAAGCTCGCGCGCAAGGTGGCTCGTCGGGTGGCGGCCGGAGCCGAACCGACGCAGACGGTGGGCGCCGAACAGGTCTCGGAGCTGCTCGGCCGTCCTCGGGTCCATCCCGAGCGCGCGGCTGCGGCGGATCAGATCGGCGTTGCAACCGGCATGTACTACACGCCGGCCGGGGGTGACATCATGTTCGTCGAGGCTGCCACCATGCCCGGCAAGGGTGAGCTGGTGCTGACCGGCCAACTCGGCGACGTGATGCGGGAGTCCGCGCGGGCCGCCTGGACCTTCGCCCGCTCCCATGCCGACACGCTGTCGATCGACCCCGAGGCGTTCAAGAGCGATCTCCACATCCACGTGCCGGCCGGGGCGGTACCCAAGGACGGCCCCTCGGCCGGGATCGCGATGGCAACGGCAGTGGTTTCGGCCCTGTCACGACGTCCGGCACGCCGCGACGTCGCCATGACCGGGGAGATGACCCTGACCGGACGCGTGCTGCCGATCGGTGGGGTCAAGGAAAAGGTCCTCGGGGCCGTTCGCGCCGGAGTCACCACCATCGTGCTCCCGGGCGACAACGAGGCCGACCTCGACGACCTCCCGACCGAAGTTCGCGACGGGCTCGACATTCACCTGGTCTCCGAGCTCGGCGAAGCTCTGGCCCTCACCCTCCGCGACGCACGCTTCGTCGGCGGGCGGCTGACCTTCGAAGAGCGCGGCCAGGAGGGCCACGTGCAGGCGCATTGAGGGCAGGCGGGGGGGGGGGGGGGGGCTGGGGGATGGGGGCTCGCGCCGATACCGAGTACCCGGGACCGGGTACACAGT
>CAZRFU010000049.1:0-12060 GCA_964599475.1 uncultured Thermoanaerobaculia bacterium | reverse complement strand
GTCGGCGGGGGGGGGACCTTCGAAGGGGGCGGCCGGGAGGGCCACGTGCAGGCGCATTGAGGGCAGGCGGGGGGGGGTCGGGGATCGGGGATCGGGGATCGAGCCGATACCCAGTACCCGGGACCCGGTACCCAGTACCCCCAACGCGCGGCGAAGCCGCGCGTTGGGCTCCTGCTAGAGTCCCACCCATGAGCCTGCGCATCGCCTGGGTTTCTTCCGAGCTCACCCCGTTTGCCAAGACCGGTGGTCTCGGCGACGTTTCCGCTGCCCTTGCCTCCTTCCTGCACCGCGACGGCCACGACATCCGTGTGTTCCTGCCGCTCTACGCGACCCTGCGCGGGGTCGAGCGCAGCCAACTGCGGCCGGTCGGATTCGTCCACCAGGTGCCGATTCCGGTGGGCGATGCCGACCTCTCGTTCTCGCTCTACTCCACCCCCCTGCCCGGCACCGATCTGCCGATCTACCTGATCCACTGTCCGGCGCTCTACGACCGGGACGGCTTCTACTGCCAGGATGGGGACGAGGACCTGCGGTTCGCCTACCTCACCCAGGCGGCGCTGGTGGCCTGCCAACACATGGGGTTTGCGCCCCACATCCTGCACACCAACGACTGGCACACCGCCCTCGCCCCGGTGTACCTGCGCACGCGTTTCGCGTGGGACCGTCTCTTCCACTCGACTCGCACGGTCCACACGATCCACAACCTGGGGTACCAGGGGGTGTTTTCAGCAGATGTCCTCGACCGCATCGGCCTCGGCGAACGCGCAGCCTTGTTCCATCAGGAGGACCTCGCCGCCGGTCGCGTCAACTTTCTCAAGACCGGCCTGCTCTATGCCGACGTGCTGACCACCGTCAGCCCGACCTACGCCGCCGAGATCCAGACTCCCGAGCACGGAGTTGGCCTCGACCCGCTGCTGCGAGCGCGGCGCGAGCGGCTGGTCGGCATTCTCAACGGCATCGACACCGCCGAGTGGTCGCCGGACTCCGACCGCTACCTGCCGGCGCCGTATTCAGCCTCCAATCTCGAGGGGAAAGCCACCTGCCGCGACGAGTTGCTCCGCTCCTTCGGCTTGAGCCACCCAGATCCCGGCATTCCGGTGGTCGGACTGGTCTCGCGGCTGACCTCACAGAAGGGCATCGACCTGCTGATCGAGGTGCTGCCCAGATTCCTGGCGAGCGAGCGCATGAGCCTGGTCGTCGTCGGCACCGGGGACCGGCGCTACGAGGACTTCTTCCACCACCTGCAGGCGTCGTTCCGCGATCGCATGTGCTTTTACCGAGGCTACAGCGAGGAGGCCGCCCACCTGGTCGAGGCCGGCGCCGACATCTTCCTCATGCCGTCGCTCTATGAGCCCTGCGGCCTCAACCAGATGTACAGCTTGCGCTACGGCACGGTGCCGATCGTCCGCAAGACCGGTGGTTTGGCGGACACCGTCGAGCTCTACGATCCACGCGACGACAGCGGCACCGGGTTCGTCTTCGAGCACTACACCACCACCGGCCTGGCCTGGGCTCTCGATGCCGCCCTCGGCCTGTTCCACGACGACCCCGCCGCGTGGCGCCGGCTGATGCAGCGGGGAATGGCTCGAGACGACTCGTGGGACCGCCGCGGCCGCCTCTACGTCGAGCTGTACGAGAGGCTGGCGGGACGGTAAAGAAGAAGGAGACCGGGGACCACGGAGCAAGACCAGGCTCACAGATTGGGATTCGTTCCGGCGGGTCCCTGGTCCCTGGTACGGGTCCCTTCACTCCCTACCGTCCAAGAAGCCGGTGGTACTCCGCGGTCGTCTCGGGTGAAGGAAGTACGCCGAGCTCGTCCTCGAACGCGGTGCACAGGTCGGCATAGAGCCGGTGGACGACATCTCGTCGGCCACGACCGGCCATCAGCTGCATACACTCGACCACGGCGCCCTCGTTGGTGGGCTCCTCTTCGATCAGCTCGCGGTAGAGGTCGAGAGCACGATCGCTGTCGCCGAGGTGCCGCCGCAGTTTCGCCAACCGGAGCAGGGCCTCGGTCCGCAGCTCGCGGGCATTCAGCCGCGGGCGGCGCAGCCAGCGCCGCTCGATCCCGGCAAGGACCACCCCGGCACCCAGCAGCCGTGCGGCCTCGAGCCGCTCCTCGGCCGACTGCGGGTGTTCGTCCGGATCGATCGCCCTGGCGCCGGCTTCGAGCTCTTCGTAGTCGATCCACCAGTCCTCCGGACTCGGGCCCAAACGATAGCCGGTCCCGTCCCGCACGATTGCGTCGGGCTCGCCCAGGCGCGCCCGGATCCGGCTGAGAATGGGGTGCAGGGCGGGGGTCCGGTGCTCCTCACCTTCGGTGACGGCATCCTCGAGCTCCGTCAGCTGGACCTTGCGCCGACGCTCCAGGGCGAGCCGCGCCAGGATCAACCAGGCCGAGGGGGCCCCAATCAGCACATCTTCCCATCGCTCGCCGGAGCTATCGAAACGGCGCAGTTTCGGTTCCCCCAACATCTGCAGCATGAATCGGCACTGGCGCTCAGGCACTTCGACGCGAGCCAGTGGGCGCGCCGCTGCGGTGCCCTGCTGCCACAGCTCGAGACGGCGGCCTCGAGCGCGACATCCCGCCGATCCGAAGCGCTGTTCCGCCAGGCGCCGCAACGGCGCCACCAGCAGCGGTGGCAGCGCCACGCCGCGCCGAGTGCGCAGCACCAGGCCGAGATCCGCAACCAGGGGCTCGAAGCGACCGATCTCGTCCCGCACCCAACCATCCGCGAGCGACAGCTCGGCCGCGAGCCCGGCCATGTCGTCACCGACCCACGGCACCAGCTGGTCGCGAACGAACGAATCGACAGCAGGGTGCTCCGGATCGCCGAGAACCGTTGCGTCTGCCGCGACCAGTCGCACGAGTCGATACCAACCGTGGGTCGCACGCCAGACCGCAACCGCGTCGCCGCCAAACTCCCCCTGGAGCTCCTCGGGTCGCAGCGCGAGCAGTGTCGGGCCGATCAACGTCAAGCCCACTTCGACCGGGCGCCGATCGCTGAGGGTGACCACGGTGACCGCGGGGCCGACGCCACGCAGGGCGTCGAGCCGCTCGGGGGGATCGACCGCCACCATCGTCCGGCGCGGAATCGACAGGCTGGTGGGGGTCCACGCCGCTGCCCCCCGTTCGAGCAGCCCGGACAACAGCGCACGTTTGCCACTCCCGGGTGGCCCCCACACCACCAGCAGCGGCGCGTCGAGAGCCTCGACGAGCGCTGTGACTCGCCGCAGCCACGGCTCCAGGAGGATCACGAGGGCCCGGCGCCCTCGCGCAGCCGCTCACGCACCACCTTCATGTCCTCCCAGGTCGGCCGCTTGTAGGCCGCATCCCGCAAGAGGGCCGCAGGGTGGTAGGTGACCCGCAGCGGTACCCCCTCGTACTGATGCCACACACCCCGAAAGCTCGCCAGACTGCCGACCTTGCCGAGCAAGCTCTGTGCTGCGATGCGCCCGAGCGCAACGATCACCCGCGGGCGAATCAGATGGATCTGCTCACGCAGGAAATCGCGACAGGCCACCACCTCGTCCGGAAGCGGGTCGCGATTCTGCGGCGGCCGGCACTTGACCACGTTGGCAATGTAGACCTGCTCTCGCGTGAGCTCTATGGCACCGATGATCTTGGTGAGGAGCTCTCCGGCCGGCCCGACGAACGGCAGCCCCTGCCGGTCCTCTTCCGCGCCGGGCCCCTCGCCGACGAGCATCAGCTCCGCACTGGGATCACCGCTGCCGAACACGACCTGCCGCCGGCCCTCGGCGAGGCGACAAGCCCGGCACGCTCGGGCCTTCTCGGCCAGCTCGAGCAGCGCTGCGACTCGCGCGCCTCGATCCTTCGACGGATCCGTCTCACCGGCCGGCTGCCGTGCCGTCATCGGTGGAGGCGTCACGGCCACCGCCCTCTGCTCCACCGGGGCCGGCGCGGTTGCCCGCTCGGGCACCGTCACCCAGGTCTCGTCGAAGCCGAGGTCGCGAAAGTACTCGATCCATTCCCGGGTGGCCTCGCTCATGGAGACACCGTCCGGGCCTCGACGAGCTCGCGGAAATGCTGCAGCAGAGCACGTGCGATCTCGGTCTTGGGGGCCCGCCCGAGGGTCACCGCCGCCCCTCCCCTCGAAAACACGGTCACCTCGTTGGCGTCCGCGCCGAAACCGATGTCGGCCCGAGAGACATCATTGAGCACGATGGCATCGACCCCCTTGCGTTCGAGCTTGTCCAGAGCCGCCGCCGCGCCATCGTGGGTCTCGGCGGCAAAACCAACGATCACCGCATGCGGCGCCAGCCTCGGCAACTCCTTCAAGATGTCGGGGTTGAGCTCGAGCTCGAGCTGTGGCAGCCCGTCGTGCTTCTTGATCTTCTGGGGACGGACCGCGGCGACGCGAAAGTCCGCCACCGCCGCTGCCATGACGATGAGATCCTGGGCCGACGCCACCGCGGCGACGGCCTCACGCATCTCGGCGGCGGTCTCGATGTCGATGCGCCGCACCGCAGCGGGCGTCGCCAGTGCCACCGGCCCGGCGACGAGTGTGACAGCGGCCCCCTGTGCGGCTGCGGCCGACGCGATCGCAAAACCCATTTTGCCACTGGAACGGTTCGCAATCACCCGCGCCGGGTCGATCGGCTCCCAGGTCGGCCCAGCCGTGACCAGGACTCGGCGTCCCTTCCAGGCGCCGAGCGTCCGGAGCCTGGCGGCTACCGCCTCGACGATGTCGAGGGGTTCCGCCAGCCGACCAACGCCGACCTCACCGCTCGCGAGGGGCCCTTCGACCGGGCCCACGAGATCCACCCCGCGCCGCCGCAGCGTGGCCAGGTGCTCCTGCGTGCTATCGCGCCGCCACATCACACTGTGCATTGCCGGCGCCAGGACCACGGGGCCGTCGAAGGCGAGCAGCATGGTCGACAGAAAGTCGTCGCCAAGACCGAGAGCGATCCGCGCGAGCGTGTTGGTTGTGGCCGGAGCCACCACCACCAGCTCGGCCCATGCGGCCGCGACGAGGTGCTCTTCGGTGCCGCGACCGACCGCCTCGAAGTAGTCGTCACCCCAGACCGGGGCCCCCGACAGCACCTCGAAGGTCAACGGCTGAACGAATGCCCGAGACGATGTGGTCATCGCCACCCTGACATCCGCCCCGTGGTCGCGGAGCCGACGCAGGACCTCGACGGCCTTGTACGCCGCAATGCCCCCACTCACGCCGAGGAGCACCCGACGCCCCGCGAGGTCGATCAGCGGCGTCGGGGGCACCTTGTGACTTCCAGCCGACCGGTCACTCGGCGTTGTCGGACTCGTCGACGGAGCTCGACGCGGAGCTGCGGCCCGGCGTCCAGTCGACCAAGCCGCGCCGTACCTCCTCCATCGCCACGCGGGTCTGCTTCAGGTTGGGCAGATCGACGCGGGCACGGGCACCCCGGACCAGTTGTTCGGCGCGCCGAGCGGCGACCAGAACGAAGCGGAACTTGCTGTCGGTATGTGGGCTGAGCATGGGTGGCGGGGCTCCTCGCTACGGCCTGCGCTCCGGCGTCAGGACCGGTGGCGGTATCCGGGGAAGGTCAGTGCGATGGATTCGGCCAAACCGGCAACCGCTTCGAGACGGTGCCGACTGGCGACGATGATGGCTTCGACGGAGGCGATCGCCTCCTCGAGGCGAAGATTCACAATAACATAGCGATAACGTTGATAACAAGCCACTTCTTCGGCCGCAGCCCGCAGCCGCCGCGCCACCGACTCCTCACTGTCGGCGCCTCGCCCGCGCAACCGCTCTTCCAGGACGGCAAAGCTCGGCGGCAGCAGGAAGATCCCAATCGCTTCGGGCAGCTTCGCAAAGATCTCGCGCGCTCCCTGGACGTCGACATCGACGAGGACGTCCTCGCCGGCGGCAAGGCGTGGCTCGACCTCACTGCGGGCGGTGCCGGAGCGATGGCCGTAGATTTGGGCCCACTCGAGGAACCCGTCCTGCTCGAGGGTCCGGTCGAAGGTCTCGTTCGAGACGAAGTGGTAGTCGCGTCCCTCCACCTCGCCCGGGCGGGGGGCCCGGGTCGTATGGCTGACCGAGTAGTGGACGCTCTGCCCGATCGGTCCTTGGAAGAGGCCGCGCAGCAAGGAGGTCTTGCCCGTGGCCGAAGGCGCAGAGACGACGAACAACGACCCCCGAGGAACTTCACTCGACATTGGACACCTGTTCGCGAGCACTTTCCGTCAACAACCGACCCTCGAGCACCAGCCGTTTGAGCTCGGCATCTCGGCTCTTGGCACCGGTGGTCGACAGCTCACGCAAAACCTCCTGGAGCAACACCTCCAGCCGCTTGCCGACCGGCTGATCACTGGCGAGCGCCTCGCGCAGCGCCGGGACGTGAGCCGCCAGACGATCGAGCTCTTCGCGGATGTCGGCGCGGTCGGCGAGGATCGCGGCCTCCTGCGCCAGTCGCTGCGGGTCGAGCTCGAGATCACCAAGGCCCTCGCGGATCCGCTGCCGCAGCGCCTCTCGCGCCGCAGCAATGGCTTCGGGGGCTCGCATCCGAAGCGCCTCCACCAGGGCTTCGATAGCGTCGACCTGCGCCGCAAGGACCGCGGCGAGCGCAGCTCCCTCCCTGGCCCGATCCGCGATCAAGCCTTCGATCGCACTCGCCAGCGCCTGTTCCAGCGCCATGCTCACCGCCGCCTGAAGTCGTGGTGAGGCTGCCGGCGGGCGCACCACGTCCGGCAAGCGCAGCAGATCGCCGACGCCGAGCTCGGCAGTGACCCCGTCACGGCCTCGCAACTCTCGGGCGATCAGCAGATACCGTTCGATCGCCGCGCGATCGACAGCGGCCTCGCGCAGTCCCGGGTCTTCGATCACCACTTCCACCTGACACTCGACCCGCCCCCGGCCGAGGGCCTCGGCGAGCCTCGCCCTGGTGGCGCCTTCGAGGCCGCGATACTCGTCGCGCAGGCGAATCGCGAGGTCGAGGCCGCGGTGGTTGACGCTGCGCAGCGTGACCGCGACGCTCGCCCCGTCGACGCTGGCCGCACCCTCGCCGAAGCCGGTCATCGACCTCATGGCCCGACTTTCTCCGCACCGGATTCCCCGGACGCCAACAGCTGGAGATCGTGAAAACGTCGGTAGACGCCGCCGATTGCCAAGAGCTCGGCGTGAGTGCCTTGCTCGGCGATCCGACCGTCCTCCATCGCCACGATCCGGTCGGCCCGCACGACCGTGGCCAGGCGGTGGGCGATCACCAGAGTGGTGCGCCCCCGCATCAGCTCCTCGAGAGCCTCCTGAACCAACGACTCCGACTCCGAGTCGAGCTGTGACGTAGCCTCGTCGAGGACGAGAATCGGGGCGTCCTTGAGCAGCGCCCTGGCGATCGCGAGGCGCTGACGCTGGCCGCCCGAAAGCCGGCCGCCGGCTTCGCCGATCACGGTGTCGTACCCCTGGGGCAGAGCGGCGATGAAATCGTGGGCCCGCGCTGCACGAGCGGCCGCCTCGATGCGCTCGAGAGGGATGTCGGCGCGCCCGTAGGCGAGGTTGGCGCGAACGGTGTCGTTGAACAGCACCGTCTCCTGCGTCACCAGTCCAATCGAGCCGCGCAGACTCGCAAGCGTCAGGTCGCGCACGTCGACGCCGTCGATCGTGACGCTCCCGCGATCGGGATCGAAGAAACGCAGGAGGAGATTGACGAGCGTCGACTTGCCGGCTCCGGATGACCCGACCAACGCCACCACCTCACCACGATTGACCTCGAGGTCGATGCCACGAAGAACCGGGGCGTCGCCGTAACCGAACTCCACCGCCTCCCAGCGAATCGCCTGCTCGACCGTACGAAGCTCACGCGCACCGGGCCGTTCGACGATGTCGATCGGAACCTCGAGGAGATCGCGAGCTCTGGTGGCCGCCGCAGCGGCCTGCTGCACGACCAGGTTGACCTTGTTGAGCCGGCGGATCGGGTCGTAGAGCGAGATCATGCCGATCAGGAAGGTGGTGAACTCCGCCGGATCGACGCCTCCCTTGCGGATCGCCGATCCGATCCACCAGAACAGCGCCGCCGCGCCGAGGGCGGCAATCGACTCGACCACCGGACTCGATCCCGCGGACAGCAGCTGGGTCCGAAAGGACATCGCCAGGTGCCGGCCCGAAGCCTCGCGGAACCGCCGCCCCTCGAACTCCTCCATTCCGAAGGCCTTGACCACCCGAAATCCCCGGATGACCTCCGCCACCAAGCTGGCAAGCTCAGCCATGCGCTCCTGGCTGTGCCGCGAGGTGCGCCGCACGCCCCGACCGAACTTGCCCACCACCGCGCCCACCACCGGCACGCCGATGAACAGGATCATGGCCAGCTGGAAGTTGAGAGACAGCAGCAACCACATCGTCCACACCAGCTGCAGCGACATCGTCAGAAGATCGACCAGGCGGTTGGCCACCGCTCCTTGCATCACCGCGATGTCGTTGACGATGCGACTGACGATCTCGCCGGACGGGTGGCGAGCGAAGAATCGGCTCGAGTGTTCGAGGATGCGCGCGTAGAGGTCGTTGCGCATGTCGGTCGTGGCGCCGAGGCCGATCTTCTGGAACGCCAGCTCGTTCAGGAACAGCGTCGTCGACCGCACGAGAAACACCACGAAGAAGGCCACCGGCAAGGCCACCAGGATCGTCGCCTCGGTGATCCCGAAGTAGGCGATGAGGGCCTGGTAGGCACGCTCGAACTGTCCGGCGAGGTCGAGGCCGCCGATCTTCGGCAGCTCCTCCGGACCCGCGAACTTCGTGGCCAACTCGGTGTTGCGCAGCACATCGCGAAACAATGGGAGGGTCAACCACAGCAGCATCACCGTCAGCGCCGAGCCGAGTGGGCTCGCGAGTAGCGCCAACACCACCCAACCGCGATAGCGGCGCGCGTAGGTCCAGAGAAACGACCACAAGCTCACGTCTGGCCTCCGAGCATCCCGGCCACGATCTCGGCGACCTTGCGACTGGCTCCAGGCGGGCCAAGGCGCGTCCGCAGACCCGCCAGCTTGGCTCTAATCGCTGCAATTCGAGTCGGACTTGCCATCAGGTCGAGCGCTTCCTGGGCGATCGTAGCGGGGTTGGCCTGACCCTGGATCAGCTCGGGAGCGACGCGCTCCTCCAAGACCAGGTTGACCAGAGTGTAGTGCGGCAAGCGCACCAACAGCCGTCCCAGCCAGTAACTCGCGCTCTTGAGCCGGTAGGCGACGATCAGCGGCGTTCCGAGAAGCCCAACCTCGAGGGTCGCGGTTCCCGAGGCGCAAATCGCCAGGTGGGAGTCGGCGATCGCCTCGAAACGATCTTCGTCGACCACCTGCGCCGACACACCCACCGCGGCAATCGCAGCGTCGAGCTCGGCGCGCGGGATCGTCGGCGCCCGGATCACCCGCAGCTCGGCGGGTCGCGCAGCGGCAACCCTCCTGCCTGCCTCGAGCATCGGCACCAGCAAAGCCGCCAACTCGCTTCGTCGGGAACCCGGGAGCAGGGCGATTCGCAGCGCTCCGTCGTCGAGCCGGTCCCATGCCTGTGGCAGCTGTGGGACCTCGTCGACCAGCGGATGCCCGACGTGCACGGCATCGATTCCGTGCCGGCGGTAGAAGTCGACCTCGAAGGGAAACAACACCAACATTTTCGTGACCCGCCGGCGCACCTGCTCGACCCGCCCTCGACGCCACGCCCACAACTGCGGTGAGACGTAGTACACGACCGGAATGCCGAGCGCGTGAAGCTCGCGAGCCAGACGCAGATTGAACTCGGGGAAGTCGACCAGGATTGCGACGTCGGGACGCCGATCGCGCGCCGCCGCAACGAGGTCGGCGAAGACCTTGCGGGCCTGCCCGAGGATCTTGAGGACCTCGACGATGCCGACGACGGCGATATCCCGCGAGTGCGCCAGCAGCTCGACACCCGTGTCTGCGAGCTCGTCGGCGCCCAAGCCGAAGACCTCGAGGTCCGGAACCAGTTGCCGGAGCTCACGAATCGCACGGGCCGCGTGCAGGTCGCCCGAGGCCTCGCCCGCGGCGACCAGAACCCTCTTCATGGACCGGGCGTTGGTGGACCGGATGGGAACGGGTACATCAGCCAAGCCACCGCCAGGCCTCCGACCACCAGCCCCACGTAGATCTTGGCGAACAGCACCAGCTGCGCCTTGCGCTCCCGCTTCCACAAGGTGGCGAAATACACACCCAGGAGCAAGGCGTAGAGGTTCATCAACGCAAAGTGAGTCACGTGAACCTCAGTCCTTCTCGCCGCGGCCGATGTCCCAGCAGTCGAGCACCAGCAACAGGTTCATCAGCCCGGCACTGAGCAAGAAGGCGCTGCCGTATTCGTACCCGGCCGCAGTGGGATCACCCGTATAGTCGAGGCCGAATCGCAACGCGGCGTAGGGGATACCCAAACCGACAGCCGTCAGGGCCTTGAGGAGATTGAGCGGCCCGGGCTGGTCGAACAGCGGCAAATTGCCGTCGAGCCTCCACCCAGCGTACGCAGCGACCGCGATCACCGCGAAGAAGATCGCGGCCCGGCCGGGTCGCCGCAGGTACAGATGCCCGGCTCCAGGAACCAGCCAGGCAAGTACACCGGCGATCGATCCTCGGCGCCAGTCACCCAGTCCCGAGCCTTCGCTCTCGGCTGCCTCAGCGGCCACACCCACCCCCAGATTCGCCGCCGGCCACTCAGTCGCCGTTGAGGAGCTCGCGCAGCTCCTTGCCCGGTTTGAAGTACGGGATCCGTTTGGCCGTGACGTCGACTCTCTGGCCGGTCTTGGGGTTGCGCCCAACCCGGGCGCCGCGCTCCCGAATGCGGAAGCTGCCGAATCCACGAAGCTCGATCTTGTCGCCCGACTTGAGCGATTCGACGATGCTCTCGAGCACGGTCGAGACCACCACTTCGGCATGCTTCTTGGGGAGGTCTGTCTGCCGCGCGACCTCGTCGACCAACTCAGCCTTCGTCATCCCGTCTCTCGCCAACACCTTCGGACCCCCTGGCCACCGTCGGATCGTCGCCGACATGGATCGAGGACGGGTGGGGGATCAGCTCCCCCACCCGTCGCGAGAAGTCTACTCTACGGTGGCCGTGGAGTCGTCCACGGTCTCGACCTCGTCGTGGCCTTCGAGCTGGCTCTGCTCGTAGGCCTCGGCCTCGGCCGCAGCAGCCGCAGCAGCCGCCTCGGCGGCAGCCTGCGATGCCTGGCGCGCGGCCTCGAGCTCGGCCACTTCGTCTTCCGTCGGCTGCATCACGCCCCGCATCGTCAACCCGACCTTGTGGTCGAGATCCTCGATGCGGAGGATGCGCGCACGGACCCAGTCGCCGACGCGGTAGTGGCTCGACAGCGTTCCGGCGCTGAGGTCGATCTCGCTGACGTGAGCAAGCCCCTCGAGGCCGTCGTAAATGTCGATGAACAGACCGAAGTCGGTGACGTTGACCACACGGCCGACCAAGGTGTCGCCGACCTTGTGCTCGGAAACGAAGTCGTCCCACTCGTTGTTGAGGAACTCCTTGATCGACAACGACACGCGCTGGTTGTGCGAGTCGATGTTGGTGATCCGCGCTCGCACCAGATCGCCCTTCTTCAGGACCTCACTCGGATGCTTGATGCGCTTGGTCCAGCTCATGTCGGAGACGTGCACCAGGCCGTCGATCCCCTCGGTGATCTCGACGAAAGCGCCGAAATCCGTCAGGTTGCGTACGCGGCCCTCGATGATGCTGCCAACCGGCAGGCTGTCGGAGAGCTCCTCCCACGGATTGCGCTCGGTCTGGCGCAGCGACAGACTGATCCGCCGCTGACCGAGGTCGAGCTCCGAGACGATCGCCTCGACCTCGTCGCCGATGTTCAGCAACTTGGCCGGGTTGACGACCTTCTTGGTCCACGACATCTCGGACACGTGGATCAGGCCCTCGATGCCCTCCTCGATCTCGACGAAGGCACCGTAGTCGACGAGCGACACGACCTTGCCGCTCACGCGGGAGCCGATCGGGTAGCGCTTGTCGACCAGCAGCCACGGATCGTCGCTGCGCTGCTTGTAGCCGAGCGAAACGCGCTCGCTCTCGGGGTCGAACTTGAGCACCACGACTTCGACCTCGTCAC
>CAZRFU010000048.1:0-42041 GCA_964599475.1 uncultured Thermoanaerobaculia bacterium | reverse complement strand
GACCATGCCCAGGCGACCGCAGCGAGAATACTCCCGGTCCTGCCCGCCCCCAGGTGGCGCGTGAGCAGGGCCATCAGCAGCAGCCCGATCAGAGTCTGCCAGCCCGCCGCCACATCCATGGCACGCAGCGGCGGCAAGGCCAGGGCGGCAAGGTGGAGGGGCGCAAACGGCGCCGACTGGGCGTTCGCGAGCAGGGGCTGGCCGGTCCCGAGCTCCGGAGCCCAAAGCGGCAGATCGAGGTCGAGCAGCCGCTCGCGCACCAGGGTGCGAAACGGCAACATCTGCAGCACCGGGTCCGAAAGCAAGTCGTTGGCCGGCGGACGCTGCGGCATGGTCTGGGACCAAGGGCGCCAGCGCGCCACCAAATCGGTGGCGGTCAGGTGCCCCGTGGTCGCCAGCCCGGGAGCGAGCAGCAGAAGGGCAAGGGCGACCATACACAGGACGGTCGGCCGATCGAGGCCGGGGCGCCACCAACGCGCCATGGCGACGATCGCGGCCGAGCCGGCCAGGAACAAGGCGAGATCGACGGCGACCGCGCTCATGCCCCGCCGCGATCCTCGAGAGCCTCGAGCGCCCAGGCCGCGATGCGCTCACCGATCGCGAGCGAGGCGGTGGCCGCGGGCGACGGCGCGTTGAGCACGTGGACCATCCCCGACTCGCGGAGGACTCGGAAGTCGTCGACCAGAGCACCATTCTCGTCGATGGCCTGCGCGCGGATGCCCGCTCTGGTGCGTCGCAGCATGTGGGGCCGGACCGCAGGCACGAGGCGCGCAAGGGCCCGCGCGAACGCTGCGAGCGACACGGAGCGGTACATCTCCCCGAGACCGGTACGCCAGTGGCGCCGCGCAAGCCGCCGGAACCCGCCGTGGATGACCGTTTCGACCAGGTCTCTGACACCCAGGTCCCGGAAGCGGTAGCCGTCGCGCCGGAAGGCCAACACCGCGTTCGGGCCGGCCTCGATGCGGCCATCGAGCATCCGGGTGGTATGGACCCCGAGAAAGGGGAAGCTGGGGTCGGGGACCGGGTAGATCAGACCGCGGACGAGATGCCGGAACGCAGGCAGAAGCTCGCAGTACTCGCCGCGGAAGGGCACGATCTGGAGCCCAGGAGCGAGACCTGCGGCGCGCGCGAGCCGGTCACTCTGAGCCCCGGCGCATCCCACCACGACGCGCCCCGTGAAGGTCGTGCCCCCGCGATCGGTGACCGTCACCGTCCGCGGTTCCGAGACGATCGTCTCCACCGCCGCGCCAAAGACCACTCGTCCTCCCTGAGCCTCGATTCGCCGCACCAGAGCCGCCGAAACCTCGATGTAGCTGGTGATGCCGGTTTCCGGGACCCACAAACCCTCGAGAGCGTGACACTCGGGCTCGATGTCTCTGATGCCGGGGCCATCGACGCGCTCGAGGCCCGCCAAGCCGTTGGCGCGCCCGCGGCGCTCGAGCTCGTCGAGTCGGGCCCTCTCGCCGTCATCGACCGCTACGACGAGCTTCCCGGTGCGTTCCCAGGCCACGCCCTCGGCGCTGCAAAACGCCTCCAGTAGGCCCCGGCCGCGGACGCAGAGCTCGGCCTTGAGGGATCCGGGTGTGTAGTACAGGCCGGAATGGATGACGCCACTGTTGCGTCCGGTCTGGTGGGCACCAAGGCGGCCAGCAGCCTCGAGCACGGTGACCCGCGAACCGTCGCGACCCAGCCGATCGGCGGTCGCGAGCCCGACGATACCTGCTCCTACGATGATGATGTCGGGCTTCGTCACGCAGCAGCCGGGCGATGTGGGCACGTGGCGTCGAGGCAGCTTCCGTACAGCTGCAGCGCGTGGCGCGTGGCGCTGAAACCGTGAGCCCGGGCGATCTCACTGAGCATCGCACGGACCCCGGGGCTGACGAACTCGATGATCCGTTCGCACTCCTCGCAGACCAGATGATCGTGAGCCTGGCCGCGGTGGACGTGCTCGTAGACCCAGCGATCCGCAGCCAGGCGCGCACGGCGCACGAAGCCGGCCTCGACCAGCAGATTGAGGTTGCGGTAGACCGTCGCTCGAGACGTCTTCGCGCCTCTGGCGCGCAGCGCCGCCAAGACCGAGTCCGCGTCGAGGTGCTCGTGGCGGGTGAAGATCTCGTCGAGCAGGGCCAGCCGCTCGCGTGTCACGCGTTGTCCGCGGGCGCGCAGCCATGCCACGAAGTCTTGCTTTTCTCGTCCGCTGAGCACGATCGAGCCTCCCCGCAGAGCATACTGTGTCGGATCGGGCCTGGTGCTGGGCGAGGAGCGGCGCTGATAGGCTCTCGTCTGTTGAGGCCGGCCTCGGCGCCCCGGGTGGGCGCGGGTCTTCCCAGCGGAGCGTGACGTGGCTCGAGCAATGACTTCGATCGGAGCAAGAGGCGCCCGGCCCCGAGTGGTGCTGGTCGGGGCCGGCCACGCCCACGTGCAGGTGCTGCGGGCCTGGGCCATGCGTCCTCGCCCCGACCTCGATGTCACGCTGGTCGTCGACGCGGCGGTGGCGCTCTACTCGGGAATGGTCCCCGGCCTGATCGAGGGACGCTACACACAGCAAGACCTCGAGATCGATGCCGTGAAGCTGGCCCGGCGCGCGGGCGTCCGGATCATCCTGGCCCGCGCCAAGGGCGTCGACCCGGAGGCCCGGACGATCCTGATCGCCGATCGACCTCCTCTCGAGTTCGACGTGGCCTCCCTCGACATCGGCTCGACCGGGGCCGACGGGGGCGCGGCCGGAGTGGTCGAGCGTGCGGTGCTGACCCGGCCTCTCGGGCGCCTGCTGAGCGCCATCGAGCGGTTCGACGAGCTCTGCCGCGAGCGCCGCAACGGCGTCGATCTGGTGGTGGTTGGTGGCGGCGCGGCGGGAGTCGAGCTCGCCGCCACCTTTGGGGCTCGCGCCCGCCACCGCGGACATGAGTCGCGGGTGCAGCTGCTGGCGGCGGGCCCGAGGCTCCTGTCGGAGCGCTCGACGAAGCTGGCCGAGCGGGCACGGCTGGAGCTCGAGGATCGTGGGATCGCAGTGGAGTGTGGTGTGACGGTGAACGCTGTGGAACCCGCGGGCGTGGCCCTCGCGGGTGGTGGATTTCGGCCGGCCGACCTCGTAGTCTGGGCTGCCGGTGCCGCGGCGCACCGGGACTTCGAGACCGCTGGACTGGCCCTCGACTCCGCAGGTTTCCTCGAAGTCGAGGAAACCCTCGAAGTCAAGGGCGTCCCCGGGCTTTTTGCGGTCGGTGACTGCGCCGCCTTCCCCACCTTTCCGTGGGTTCTGCGGGCCGGCGTGTACGCTGTGCGCGCGGGGCCGCTGCTGCTCGAAAACCTCGAGGCCCGGCTCGCAGGGCGCCCTCTCCGGCGATGGCGACCGCAACGGCACTTCCTCGCGCTCCTCAATCTCGGCGACGGCGAGGCTCTCGGCGAGCGCAACGGCGTGATCGTCGCAGGCCGCTGGGTGATGCACTGGAAGGACCACATCGACCGGCGTTTCGTCGAACGCTTCAGACTCGCTCCGATGTCGACCACGGACCCGGCGGCGGTAATGGTGTGCGGCGGGTGTGCCGCCAAGCTCGGGCCGTCGGCACTGCAGCAGGCGTTGGGAGACCTCGCGGGGAGTCCGCGGCCCGATCAGGTCGTCCTCGGGATCGAGGCCGCCGACGATGTCGTCGCGTGGCGGACCCTGGGCTCGGAGGTGGTGGTCTCGAACCTCGAGCTCCTGCGTGCCTTCACCAACGATCCGTACCTCTTCGGTCGAGTGGCCGCCATCAACACCCTGTCGGATCTCGATGCCAAGGCAGTGACTCCACGGGCCGCCCAGGCGATCGTTGCACTACCGCTGGACCTGCCCGAGGCCGAGGCGGTGTGGATGCTGCGGCAGATCCTCCTCGGCGCCCGCAGTGTGCTCGAAGGCCGCGGCGTCCCGCTGCTCGGCGGTCACACCGCCCGAGCAGCCGAGCTTCTGGTTGGATTTTCGATCGATGGTCAGCCGGAGCTACCCGGCCGCCTGCTGCGCGGCGCGGTCCAGATCGGGGACGTCATCCTGCTCACTCGCGCGCTGGGCTCGGGGGTGTTGCTCCACGCCGACATGGCAGGGCGAGCGGAGGGACGCTGGGTCGAAGCTCTGTACCGGCACCTCGAAACCGGCAACGCGTCCGCCGCCGCCGTTCTCAGCAAGTCCGAGCTCCGGGTGTGCACGGACGTGACCGGGTTCGGGCTGGTGGGGCACCTCGTCACCGTGTTGCCTCGGGAGCCGCGGGTTACCGCCGAGATCGAGCTCGCCACCCTTCCGGCCCTGCCCGGGGCGTTGGAGCTGCTCGAGACCGGCGAACGCAGCAGCTTCCACGCCCAGAACAGGGCCGTGCTCGAAGGCGCCGCGTTGGCGCCGCCGACAGACGAGCTTGCGCGCGCGGCACTCGCCGCCGATCCGCAGACTGCGGGCGGCCTGCTGATCGTCGTACCGCCCGCGAGTGCTCCTCGGCTCCTCGAGCAGCTGCAGCAACTTCCCGGGGGTGCCGAGCGGATCGGCCGCATCGTGGCGTGGTCGGGCGCCCCGGTCGAGTTGCTCGACGCCGCGCCCGCCCGGTCCATGCGCGATCCTCACACCTGAGTCGAGCTTGGGTGGTGGTGCAGTGTCTGACGGCGACTCCTGGGTCTGAGGTCCCGGCCTCGCTAGAATGACGGCATGCGAATTCCTCTTGCTGTCGCGTTCCTCGCCCTCTCGATCGCCACCCGGATGATGGCCCAGCAGCCCGATTCGGTCACCAGCGTCGCCGCTGAGCCCTCCCAGGTGGTTCTCGGTCTGCTCAACGAGCGCAGCCCACTGACCGGGGTGGTCACCGGTGGTGCTCCGGACGAGGCGGTGCTCGAACGTGCTGCAGCCGCCGGCTTCAAGACGTTCATCGAGTTGCGCAGCGACGCCGAGCGGGTACCCCAGCTCGAAGCCAAAGCCCGCGAGCTCGGCCTCGACGTGCATGTCATTCCCATCGCGGGGCCCGACGATCTCAACGAAGGCAACGCGCGCCGACTGGGAGCACTTCTCGCCTCCAACCGGCCGCTGCTGCTGACCTGTGCGAGTGGCAACCGGGTCGGAGCCCTGCTCGCTCTCGAGGCCGCCTGGGTCGAAGGACGCGCAGCCGGCGAAGCCATCGAGCTCGGCAAGGCGGCGGGTTTGACGGCGCGCCTCGAGCCGGTGGTGCGGGAGAAGCTCGGACTTGCCCCTGCCAACGTGAACTGACTCGGCGCCCGCAACCGACACCACTCGCGTCGGACCCGGAGCCGGCCTGCTCGCTGGCTGGCCAGGGAGGGCGGCCCTTGGAGCCGCGCAGCGCGCTTCTGGTGTCCGGGCAGGGGGTGCGCCCCACGGGGCACACGGCGGCCGCTACGACCCAGCCTCAGAGCCGAGCAGGCCGTCCCGGGCAGGTCGCCGTTGCAGGGGGCGATCGGGGGCCTGGTCCGAGGCAGCCGGGCGGACAAAAAAAAAGAGGCGGGCCGAAGCCCGCCTCTTCCACATCGAACCAAACGATCGTCAGTCGCCGATCGGCAGAAGGGTGTGGTTGGCGTTCGAGGCGTTGTCGAGCTGAATCGCGTCGAGACCCACCGCGAAGCGGCCCTCGGCGGTCAAGCTCCAGCTCACCCACGCCTGGGCAGCGGCCGGATCGGTCTGGCCGGCAACCTGGCCCACCACGGTGGTGTTCAGGTTGAGGTACGACCAGCCGAACTCGAAGCCCGGGGGCAGCGGGTACAGCTCGCCACCAACCGCGATGCGGTTGGCCTCGGCCGGAATCAGCACGCCGTCCGGGGTGCAGGTCGGGTCACCCGAGGGGCAGCCCGACGGCTCGAAGATGCGCTCTTCTTCGTCGAAGATCACGACCTGCTCGGCACCGAGGGGGTACCAGGACGGGCCGGCGAGGGCGCAGTTGTAGGCGACCGGGGTGGTCTTCGAGTCGCGCCAGACGGTGTAGGCCGTGCCGTCGAAGGCACCGCCGGTGGCGTAGCGGGCGGCGAACGAGGTGGCGAGCGGCTCGCGACCATCGATACCGGCCCAAGCCACGTAGCGGCCGTAGAAAGTGTAGTCGCCGGGGCCGTAGGCCTGGCCGGTGCGATCGGCCTCGACGTGGACCGCGGAGAAGCCCTCGGCGAAGTTGTTGGTGGCGTCGACGAGGAACCAGTCACCCCAGAGGACGTTCTGGTTGGTCGCGATACCGGTGCCACCGGGGCCGAAGTAGCCGGTGTCGGCCGGGAACAGCAGCGAGCACTGGTTGGTGGTGTCGATGGTGATGTAGCCGCGCAGGATGCCGTCACCGAGGTCCTGGCCGGCACAGTTGCCGGTCACCGGCGACTGATTGCCGGTGTGCCAGGCCTGCAGGTGGGCCAAGAAGCCGGAGGAGATGCCGGGGTTGACGTACGGCAGGGTGCCGCCGCAGCTGGCGAAGTTGATGTCCTGCGACAGCGGGCCCTGGGGGCTGATGGTGTCGGACGGATCCTGGCCGTCGGACGCGGTCCGGGGCAGGTTGCCGTTGATCAGGATGTCGCGAACGTTGACCGTCTGGACGTCGTACCCGGTCAGGTAGATGTCGAAGTCGAGGGTCGGCACCGACTGGTCCGTCCACACCGTGACGTGGGCGAGGACCGCAGTAGCCGAAGCGTTGTTGACCGAGAACAGGGTGGTGAGCCCGTTCGGGTCGTTCGCGTCGACGGCGAAGTACGGGATCAGCAGGGTCGCTCCGGGCACCGCGTCGATGGTGTCGAGCACGGCCGAAGCCGGGCTCGCCATCGCCAACGCAGCGACGCAGAGGGTTGGGGCGAAGAACTTCTTCATGAAAAACCTCTCCTTGGGTCGGTGCGCACACAGACCCGCAGGCGAACCCTGCAGGTGGCTGTTTGAGCAGAACGCCACGATCATAGTGCAAGTCGTGGCATTTGTGCTCGGCAATGTGAAACGGGGCCGGTGCCGAAATGCGCGGGCCGCAGGTCGTCAACCCGAGGTTAGCGGTTCGAACAGGATAGAGATGGTTTGCCAGCGCGCTCGTCCAAGCGCGGCGACGAGGTCGCCCAGACTCTCGTAGCGACGATCGGCAATCTCGCGAGCCGCAAGTCGCAGCGTCGTCGGGCCCGCCAGCGGGAACGGCGAAAGTGCTACCCCTTTGGCTGTGGCTTGGGCGCGCAGACGCTGAGGAGCGCCTCCACGGGCACCCCACAGGCGACTTGCGAGACGGCGTCGACGGTGCGGACGAGCTCGATGTCCTCTGCAAGATCCGCCTCGAGGCGACCGATTCCGCGCCCACTCGACTCGCTCGCAGCCTCCAGGGCACGCGCCTGGGCCTCCTCGATCCGCGCGATGAGCTCACCCGAGCCCGGTCCGACCGCTGTCGCAATCTGCTCCCGGAGATAGCCGCGAACGACCAACGCGACCCAGCCGCGCCCCTGGATGCGATCGAGGGTCTCCTCGAAGATCCTCACGAGAGCAGCCGGTGGCAGTCCGGACATCGAGCAGGGGCGGCCCCGCGAGTCGAGCGTCGGCGCGGCGTCTGCGCCCTGCCAGCCGAGGCCGTGGCCGCGCACCGCCGCCAGGAGCTCGGCGCGGCGCGGATGCTGCGGGACGCCATCGAGCAGCCAGAGCGACAGCAGCCGCACCGCCAAAGCCGCCTGATCGGCCTGGGTGATGAGGCGTAGCGAACCAGTCGAGCGAACCACCAGCATCAGGCACGGCCCGCCTGGTGCGCGCGCAAGCCCGAGCCCGACGGGAGAGGTCTACTCAAGCGCAAAGGGGACCGGGAGGGTAAACCACATCTTGACCGGCTTGCCGTCCTTGGAGGCGGGGCGCCAGGTCGACGCGCGGGCAGCCTTTTCGGCCGCCTCGTTCAGTCCGACATCCTGCTCGACCCGCTTGAGGAACTTGATGTCCGTCGCACGACCCTGTTCGTCGACGAGGATCGAGAGGATGACGGTACCCTGCACCTTGGTGCGACGGGCCAGCAGGGGGTACTCCGGTTTGGCGAAGGTCAACATCGTGGGCGGGGTGACGCCCGGGCCCGGCGTGGCGATGGCGGTAGCAGATGGTGTAGCGGGTGGTGTGGAGGTGGCTGCGCGCGGCGGGGCGGCCGGTTCCACGCGCGGTGCCGCCTGCGGCGGCGGTGCGGCTGCCGCGGGGCTCGAGGCGACGGTGCTCGCTGCCGCAGGAGTTGCGGGAGCTGCTTGTGCGTTCGCGGACGGTTCGGGCGGCGCAGCCGTCGCCGGCGATGCCGGGGGCTGGCTGGTGCCCGCGTGCGGGCTCGTGACCGGAACGGGTGTGGGCACGGGAGGTGTAGGCCTGGGGGCGGGCTCCGGCACCGCCACTGTCGCCGCCTGGGCCGCAGCCAGTTGCTCCTGGAGCGCCTTGATCTCCGCCTCCTGTTGATCCCGCATCTCGGCGGCAACGGCTCCCGTCCGTTGTTCCACCAGAGCGCGGATCTGCGCCTGCAACTCCTCCGGCGATGGGCCGGCCGGCACCGTCGGCGATGCGACAGGTGCCGGTTGGGCTGCGGGAGTGGCAGCGGGCGGCGAGCCTCCCTGGTCTCGTGACAGCACCAGGCCGACACCCACCGCCACGACAGCAATGCCTGCGGCGATCGGCAGCCACGGAGCCCGTCGAGGTTTCGCCGGTTCCGCACGGAGCTCGTCGGCGAAGCTCGCCACCACCACCGGCTGGGTCGGAAGCGGCTGCGGACCAGCGGGAACCGATGCCGCTCGCGGCGATGCCGGTCCACCCACCGGCTCCGGACGCCCTCCCCGTTCTAGCTCTCGGGCCTCGGTGGTGATTTCGTCGCCGAACAGCCCGTGAATGGCGTACGCCAGCTCGAACGGACCGACCCTTCGTGCGGCGGTCAGGGAAATTTCGCGCAGTGCGTCGTGCAGCGCGCCGGGGTTGGCCGGCCGGCCACTGCGAGGACCGAGACACGAGGCGAGCAGCCTGGTCAACTCGGCAGGCAAAGGCGCCCCGTCCTCGGCACTGGTGGCGTCTTCGGCCGCGCGGTCCGCATCATGGCTCGGCGGATCGATGCCGGTGAGCGCCGCATGGAGCACCGCAGCCAGCGAGTAGACGTCGTCGCGCGCCTCGACCGGGCTGCCGGCGCGCACTTCGGGTGCGAGGAAGGGGCCGAAGGCAGGAGAGCCCGCGAGCCGAGCCGCCAAGGCTCTGCCGATCTCGAAGCCGAGTATCTTGACCTCGCCATCGTTGGTGACCCACACCAGCTCCGGCCGCAGCAGGCCGTGGTGGAGTGCCTTGCCATCGAGCTGGCGCTGCGAGGCGGCGGCTAATCCCTGCGCCACCCGCTCCGCGATCAGCAGGCACAAGCCGGGGTTGAGGGGCATCATGCGATCGCTCGCCCGCTCGAGGATCTCCCGCAGCGAATGCCCGGAGGTGTAGTCCCACGCGACGATACATTGGCCCTGATGATCGAAGAGATCGGCGGTGGTCGCGACGAACGGATGATCGACGACTGCCGCGAGGTTGCGACCCTCGGCCGCCAACCCGGCACCGATGAAGGCGCGGCCCAAAGCCAAGCGCTCGACACCGCCTTGGAGGTCGGCTCGCGCCAGTCGCCAGGTCGGCCCCAGCAGATCATCGGCGAGTCTGCGGAGAACCACCCAGGATCCGAGTCGTTCGTCGCTCATACGGCCTCCTGCTCCGAGGATGCCAGAGGCCGGCCGCGAGCGCAAGCGGGGTGAGGGATGCAAATGACTCTAGCCTCTGCGCTTAGCCGCGGCGCGGCAGGGTTACGACGGAATGCGGCAAGAGCCGAGCGGCGGTCCGCCGAGGGGCTCCGGCCTGCTGCTAAGATACCGGCGATCGTGAGCGTGACGTGAGCTTGAGCGGCCTTCTCGACGGCAAGTACGAGATCCTCCGACGCCTGGGAAGCGGGGGAATGGGCGAGGTGTACCTCGTGCGACACCTCCACCTGCAGCAGCTGCGGGTGCTGAAGGTGCTGCGCGCGGATCTCGCAGCGGACGAAGGTGCGGCGCAGCGTTTCCATCAGGAGGCGCGCACCGCCATTCAGATCAAGCACCCCAACGTCGCCATTCTCTACGACTACTCGCAGCTCCCCGATGGACGCTTCTACATGATCTGGGAGCACATCGAGGGCGAGGACATCGGCGCACGGATCCGCGGCCGCGGACCGCTGCCGGCGGCCTTGGCGGTCGAGCTCGGAGTTCAGGCCCTGCGAGGTCTGGATGCGATCCACTCCGGCGGCGTCATTCACCGTGACATCAGCCCCGACAACCTCATGTTGACGACGGACCGCAAGGATCGCGAGATCGTCAAGATCATCGACCTCGGGTTGGCCAAGGACCTCGGGTCGAACCTCGAGCTGACCCAGGCCGGGACATTCCTCGGCAAGCTTCAGTACTGCTCGCCGGAACAGGCGGGTTATCGGCGTGGTGAGGCTCTCGACGCTCGCTCGGACCTCTATTCCTTTTCGCTCGTGCTCTACGAGATGCTCAGCGGCCTGCCACCCTTCGAGTCCGAGAGCCAACACGGGTACGTCCTCAAGCGCCTCAGCGAGGATCCGATCCCGCTGTCGGAGCGCCTCGGGCCGGGCAACCTGCCGGCCGGCCTCGAGCAGGTGGTGATGCGCGGGCTGGCGCGGGATCGGGAGAACCGCTTCCACGACGCGATCGAATACATCAAGGCCCTGGTCGAGGTGGGACAGACGTTGGGCCGCGACGACTCGCGTGGCTTTGCCATCCCCGCTCCCCCTCCGGCCGTCCCCGCTGCCAAGCCCCCCGCCCCGGCAGCGCCCGGTCCTGCGCCGTCGGTCAAGCAAGCGCCCAAGAAGAGCTCGGAGCTCTCGATGGACGAGCGCCTCCAGCTGCTGGCCCAGATCGACGAGGCAGCCAGGCGTGTCAAGGAAACCTCGAAGGTCCACACGGACGCCGAAATCGCGCTGCGTGAGGGCCGTTTCGAGGAGGCTCGCGAGCACGTCCGCCGGCTCGAGGCTGCCAACCCGCGAATGCAGGGCCTGGCGGAGCTCAAGGCGCGCCTGGCAGAGCACGAGCAGGTCGCCAAGCGCCGCGAGCAGGTGCGTCAAGCCGAGCAGATGCTCGAGAAGTACCTGCTGGAGAAGCAGCAGACCCTCGCCGCGCTGGCCCTCGAAACCCTGTTGGAGATCTACCCCAATCATCCCAAGCGCGGCGACTACGAGGCCTGGGTCAAGCTCCTCGGCGACGAGGCGCAGCAGGCCAAGCGTGCGGAAGACGCGATGTCGCAGGGGCGTCGCTCACTGGCTCGCAGTGACCTCGACGGTGCTCGCAGGGCACTGCAGGAGCTCGAAAGGTACGACCCAGCGGGAAAGATGTCGGCCGCACTGCTGGCCGAGATCCGCGAGGCCGAGCACCAGGAGGCGGCGGCAACGACCGGCGAGGCTCGTCGTCTGGAGCTGGATCGAGCCCTCGATGGCGGCGATGCGGCGGCAGCCGAACAGGCCCTGGCCGCGCTCGAGTCGTTGTCGACGGTGCCCCGTGTCACGATCGCCTCGTATCGGCGTCGGCTCGACGAGCTTCAATCCCAGGTCGCGGCGCAGAGCGCCGAGCGCAGCTTCGAGACGCGCTTTCGCGAACGGGTCCGCGCGCAGGATTTCGGCGGCGCGCGCGAGGTCGCGCTGGAGCTCGAGAGGCTGGCTCCCAAGAGCGGCAAGCCGGCGGCGATGTTTGCCGAGGTCAGCCGCGCCGAAGAGGCTTCCCGCCGACGCCAGTCGGTGGTAGTCGGGCTCGCGCAGCTCGAAGCCTTCCTCGAGGCCGGGCAGATACAGCAGGCCGAGGTCGCCGTCAAGATCCTCACGCAGCTCGACCCGGATCGGGTCGAGCTGCAGGATGCACGCCGGCGCCTCGAGGACCTCAAGCGTCGACGCTAGCAGGCTGCGGGCACAATCCCTGCCCTCCTTACCCTATTGCTGAACCAGAGCCCGGGTGGCCTCCACCACGGCTGCGGCCGTCGGGATGAGATCGGCTTCGAGAACTCGCGAATAGGGCACCGGACAGTCGGGCCACGTGATCCGCCGCACTGGGGCATCGAGCCATTCGAACGCGGCTTCGGCGATGCGTGCGACGACCTCTCCGCCGAAGCCCGCGGTCATCTGGGCCTCGTGGACGACGATGGCTCGGCCGGTCTTCTTGACCGAGGCGAGGACGGTGGCCTCGTCGAAGGGGACGATTGACCGCAGGTCGACAACTTCGGCGGCGATGCCTTCCTGCGCCAAGGTCTCGGCGGCCTCCAGGCAGGTCCAGGTCGTGGCACCCCAACCGATCAGGGTCACGTCGCTGCCGCTGCGACGGATCGCAGCTTCGCCGAGTGGCTCGGTCCAGTCCCCTTCGGGCAGCACTTCTTTGATTCGCCGATAGAGGAACTTGTGCTCACACACGATGACCGGGTTGGGATCGCGGATGGCGGCCTTGAGCATACCTTTGGCGTCGCGGGCAGTTGCAGGGCAGATGACCTTGAGGCCGGCGGCGTGAGCGAACCACGCCTCGGGACTCTGCGAGTGGAAGGGGCCCGCGCCGACTCCCGCGCCGACCGGCAGCCGGACCACGATCGGGCATGGCAACTGCCAGCGGTAGAACGCCTTGGCGGCGAGGTTCACGATCTGGTTGAAGCCGCAGGTGACGAAGTCGCCGAACTGCATCTCGACGACCACGGGCACGCCCAGAAGGGCCGCACCCGAGGCGATTCCGATGGTGCCGCTTTCGGCGATGGGGGTGTCGAGCACGCGTTTCGGCCAGCGCGCCCAGAGCCCTTTGGTGATGCGGAAGGCACCCTCGAAAACCCCGATGTCCTGGCCCATCAACACCAGATCCGGGTCGCGCTCGAGCTCTTCCCGCAGCGCCTGGTGCAGGCCGTCGACGTAGGTCGTCGTGGCACCGTCGGCAGGCGCGGCGGAGCTCGCTCGGACGACCGCGGGGGCCTCGGCGAAGACGCTGCGGCGGGCAATCGACACGGCGGGTGGCGCTGCGTCGAGGCTGCGGCCGAGCATCTCCTCCACGAGCTCTCGGCAACGAGTCGCAATGGCTGCGGCGGTATCCTGGTCGAGGACACCCTCCTCGAGCAGCCGCCGCTGGTAGGTGGGAACCGGGTCAGCTGCCTGGTACACGGCAAGCTCGTCGGGGGGCACGACCTTGAGTGAGTCGTCACCCTCGCTGTGGCCTCGCATCCGGCCGAGCATGGCCTCGACCAGGGTTGGGCCCTCCCCTGCGCGAGCTCTGCCGATGGCAGTCTCGAGGACCGCGGCGACAGCGTCTGGATCGTTGCCGTCGACGACCACGCCCGGGATGCCATACCCGGGGCCACGATCGGCCAGTTGACGAGCCGCGTACTGGGCGCTCGTGGGAGTCGAGAAAGCGTAGCGGTTGTTCTCGACCACCAGCACCAGCGGCAGCTTCCACACTGCAGCCATGTTCAGGCCCTCGTGGAAGTCGCCGGTCGAGGTGCCGCCGTCGCCGATGAAGTTGATGGCGACCCGATCGGTATCCTTGAACCTCCGGGCGAATGCTGCCCCGGCGGCCACCGGGATCATCGAGCCGAGATGACTGATCATGCCGAGATGCCACAGATCCGCGTCCGGGTCCGTCCAGGCATAGTGGAATGAACGTTCGACACCTTGCGAGAAGCCATCCCCTTTGCCGAGCAGCTGACAGGCCAAGCGGTAGAGGACGTCTTCGGGCGCGGGTCGGCGCCCGTCGGCCTGACCCAGGCCGAGGGCTGGGAAGGTCCGGGCTGGATCGAGGTAGTAGGCCAGAATCGCGCCGAGGTCCCGGTGCAAGGAGCACAGCACATCCCCTGGACCCAGAGCCAATCCGGCAGGGACAGTCGTTGCCTCGTTGCCGACCTCGCTGTACCACTTGCTGATGCGCCCGGTCAGAAGGAGGTTCTCGAACCGCGAGTCGAGCTCGCGTGCGAGGGTCATGTAGGCATGGCGAAGGATCCGGGCGCTCGCCGGCGAGGCTACAGAGGCAGTCATCGAGGAGATCTCCTGAACCAGAGGGGGGCGGACAAGGTGGCGACTCGGGGAATCGCTGGGAGCGAGAACACTACTCCGAACGGCGTCGAACTGCCAGGGGCGGGCCTAACCCGCGGTGACGACCCCGGTTCGGCGAGCTCCGGCAAAGGCATCGGCGATGCGTTCCGGCAACTCGGCCACGTGGGCGGCATCGGCGGTGCCATACGCGCCCACCGTGTGCTGCTCGGCGTGGTCGGCGCGAGCGCTGTCGAGCCAGCGGCGCGGATTGTGCGGATCAGCGGTCGCCACCCACGCCCACACGACCCCGACGTCGAAGCGGCCAACCTCGGCGCTCGGGCAAAGTCGGGTCAGGGTTTCGGCGGCGGCCTCCTCGAACACCGCCGCCTCGGCCAACGATGTGGTCCCGTCACGAAGGCCGAAGAGCAGGAGCGATGCCCCGGCCGGAGTCGGCCGACGAGAAAGCAGGCTCAGCACTTCGTCATTGGGCGTGCCGGTGAGAGGATCAGCGAGACCACACGCAATCAGCGCCCGACGGGCTCTGCGCGCGGGAAGCTCGAGCTCGGCGATCCGTTGCTCCAAGCCCTCGACCAGCCGGAGGGAACGCTTGCGCCGTACGGCGAATGCGACCAGGGCGACCAGCGCCACAGCCGCGGGCGGCGCCACATGGGTCCAGAGCGTGGCCCAGAGGTCGGCGGAGACGACGATCGGGACTTCGAGCGGTACCGACAGGTTCCCTTCGAAGTCGCGGCCTTGGACCTGCAGGGTGTACCTGCCGGGCGGCAGGCCGGTGAGCTCGCGACTCGACTGGCTGGTCCAGGCACCCGGTTGGTCCTCGACGCCGACGAGCTGGCTGCGATAGCGGGAATCGTGCTCGCGAAAGAACGACAACAAGGCGTATTCGATCCTCACGGTGCGGTCGTTCTTGCCGAGCTGAATGCCGCCGTCTGCAGCCGGCGGCCGCGCGGCTTGGTCGACGGCGATACCGCGCAGCACCAGCCGCTTTGGTTGCCGATCCTCGCGCTGGGCAACTCCGAGATCGAGAGAGGCGGCCCCTTCCACCGTGCCGACCCACAGGCGCCGCTGGTGATCGACCAGAACCGCTGCACGATTGCCGGCGAGCGCCGGCAGCCCATCCTCGGGTCCGGACACGTGCACGTGGACCGAAGGGCCGTATCGCACGGCCGGATCGCTCAGAGACATCTCGGCGACGCCCCGATTGGAAAGCACGAACAGCGTCTGCTCGTCGACCTTGGCGAGTCCGGAGACCACGTCGTTGGGCAAAGGCGGCTCCGAGGCTTCGTTGAACTCCGCCAACAGCCTGGGGGTGTCACCTCCAGAAAACAACGCCAGTCCACCCCCGTCGGTGCCGACCCACAGCTGCGGCTCGCCGTCCGGCCCGGCCGCTTCCAGGAGGTGGAGGATGCCGGTGTTGCGCAGGCCGTTGCGCTGATCGATGATCGAAAAGCGCTCGCCTTCGATGCGGAGGATGCCGACCGCCGAGCCGACCCACATGGCGCCGTCGGCGCTCGGCTCGAAGTCGGTGATGGAGACGGGCGGCAGCCCGGGAATGCGGTGCCAGGCACCTTCTCGGCGGACCGCGAGGCCCTCGCGCGTACCGACCCACAGCTCTTGCCCGCGTTCTCCTTGGCGCAGCGCGATGGCCTGGACCAGATCGTGCGGGAGCCCACCGCCGGCTGCCCGCACCTCCTCGACGATGCGCCCGGCCGCGTCGATCCGCACCAGTCCCCCGTTGCGCAGTCCAACCCACACCTGGCGTTCGCTTCCACCTCCGGCGACGACCAGGGCCTGGACGAAGCCGTTCGGCAGGCCGGCAGCGACATCCCAGTGCTGGTGGCTGGTGGCGTCGCGCCGGACCAAGCCGGCGCCGTCGGTGCCGAACCACAGTGCCGACGTGCCATCGCTCAAGGCTTCCTCGGCCAGCGCGGTCACCGCTGCTTGCGGGTTCTCCGGCAGCGGCCGCAGGGCCCGCCAGCCGAGCTCGCGCACCCGCGCCAAGCCGCCGTTGCGGGTTCCCACCCACAGGGCTTGGGCACCTTCGGAGGCCGAGGTGGCGAGCAAGCTGTAGACGGCGTCGGACGGCAGGCCGGCCGCCGAGCCCAGCACCTCGAAGCGTTTGGCCGCCTGATCCCAGCGGGCAGCCCCACCACCGTCGGTGCCGACCCACACGGTCTGCCCTTCGGGATCGACCGCGATGCTGGTCACGAAGAGGTTCTCGAGGCCGGCGGCCAAGCCGAGGTTCTGCCAGCCGCCGGCGTCCAGGCGAAAGACCCCTTCTCCGTAGGTGCCGACCCAGACCTCTTCGGCGCCGGGGCGTCCCGAGACCACCACTGAGTTGGCGTGACCCTTGGGGAAGCCGGGGTCGGTCACGACGCGATTCGACTCGGGGACGATGAACACCAACCCGCCTTCACACGCGGCCCAAGCACCGCTGGCACCGGCGAATGTCCCGGGAGCCAGCCTCCACACCCGATCGGTCGGTAGCCCATCGGCGACCGTCAGACGCTGCCATCGGGTGCCGTCGAACGTCGCGACCCCCGCCTCGTGCGTGGCCACCAGCAGCAGGCCGTCGAGCTCTGCGAGGTGGTTGACGCGCGCTGCGGGCAGACCGTCGACGCGCGGCTCATGGCGTTCCCAGCGACCTTCGCTGCGACGGTGGAGGCCCCCAGCCTGGGTTCCGAACCAGAGGCTGCCATCGCGGCTCGCGAGGATGGTGCGCACGAAGTTGGAGGTCGCCCGATCGGGCATCGGCACCGCCAGCCAGGCACGTCCGTCCCAGACCGCAGCGCCATCCTGGGTGCCGATCC
Organism: uncultured Thermoanaerobaculia bacterium; assembly: GCA_964599475.1. Taxonomy (GTDB): domain Bacteria; phylum Acidobacteriota; class Thermoanaerobaculia; order Multivoradales; family CAZRFU01; genus CAZRFU01. Next base: position 25,246 of record CAZRFU010000048.1, on the reverse strand, counting down.
ACAACAACCCCTCGTGGTCGAGGGTGATGGCGTGGACGGTGTTCTGTGGCAGGCCGTCGATGTCCCGATAGACCCGAATCGGCAGGGTGCCTTCGAGGGCTCCGGCGGCGAACGCCACGGCCGCGGAGGCGAACATCCACGTCATCAGGACGGACACGAGCCGGCGCGGCGCGGCCATGACTTCAGGCTACCACGCTGGATCCCCAGCGCACGCGGCGGCCTTCGAAGTGCCAAGGCTCGGTCAAGAGCCGTCGCAAACTCTCGGGATAGAGCCGATGCTCGGCTTCGAGGATCCGCTGGGCGAGCGACCCGGCATCGTCGTCCTGAGCAACCGCCACCGCCGCTTGGCCTACGATCGGACCGGTATCGAGACCTTCATCGACGAAATGCACCGTGCACCCACTGATGGAGACGCCGTGCTCGATCGCCTGGCGTTGGGCGGCCAAACCCGGGAAGGACGGCAGAAGGCTCGGGTGGATGTTGAGGATGCGCTCCGGAAAAGCGCGAACGAAATCCACCCCCAGCACCCGCATATAGCCGGCCAGGCACACCCATTCGACGCCGACATCGAGGAGCGCCGTGATCAACGCTCGCTCCTGGTCCAGTCGGTCGTCCAGGTCGATCGCCCGCGCCGGGATGCCGAGACCAGCGGCCTTTTCGAGTACCGGCGCGCCCGGCCGGTTGGAGAGCACGAGCACGACCTCGGCCGGGACCTCGGCGCGCCGCATCGCTGCATCCAGGGCGACGAAGTTGCTCCCGCGCCCCGACGCCAGAATACCCACACGCGCGACGGTCACGAGCGAGGATCCGGGGGCTGGTAGATCACGCCGCCGTCTCCCTCGTGCACCGCACCGATCACGAATGGCGCCTCACCGGCGGCTCTCAGCACGTCGAGGGCAGGGGCGAGCCGGTCGCCGGCCACGGCCGCAATCATCCCCACACCCATGTTGAAGACCCGCAGCATTTCCTCGTCGCTGACCTCGCCGTGGTCTTGCAACAGGCGAAACAGGGGCGGTACCACCCAGGCGTCGCGGCGAATCTCGGCCACACAGCCGGCGGGCAGGATCCGCGGCAGATTGTCGGTGATCCCGCCGCCGGTGATGTGGGCCAAGGCGTGCAGCGCAGGATCGCCGAGCAACGGCGAAAAGGCTCGCAGATAGCTGCGATGGACCGCGAGCAGAGCCTCGCCAACCCGCGGCCTGCCGGGGAGGTCGAGCTCGTCGTCGATCCCAAGTCCCATGGTCCCGAACAGGATCCGCCGCGCCAGGCTGTAGCCGTTGGTGTGCAGTCCCGAGGATGGCAGACCGACGAGGATGTCGCCGGGCACTACCCGCTGGGGTCCAAGTGCGGCAGCGCCGTCCACCAGACCAACGATGAAACCCACGAGCTCGTAGTCGCCGGGTTGATAGAAGCCCGGCATCTCGGCGGTTTCCCCGCCGATCAAGGCACAGCCATTCTCGCGACAGCCGGCTGCCACCCCGCCTACCAACGCCACCATCTGGTCCGGATCGAGAGTGCCGGCGCCGACGTAGTCCAGAAAGAACAGCGGCCGTGCACCCTGGGCGAGGATGTCGTTGACGCAGTGGTTGACGAGGTCGTGGCCGACGGTCGAGAAGTCCCCGGCGGCCTTGGCGACCGCCAGTTTGGTGCCGACGCCGTCCGCGGAGGCCACCAGCAGCGGGTCGGCGAAGCCGGCGGTATCGGCGCGAAAGACACCGCCGAAGCCCCCGAGCCCGCCGATCACTCCTGGGGTGAAGGTGGTCTTGGCCAGCTGCTTGACCCGTTCGAGGGCGCGGTCCTGCGCATCGATGTCGACCCCGGCTCGAGCGTAGGCCGAGGGCTCCGGCGGTCGCGAGCTCACGACGCCTCCTCGGCGCGAATCGGAAAGAGCTCGACCTGACGCCCGCGAGGAGCTGCGATCGGGACGCGGTACTCACCGGTCCAACAGGCGGTGCAGTAGCTGCCGGGCGGGCCGCTGACCGAGGCGAGCAGTCCGTCGAGCGAGACGTAGGCGAGGGAGTCCGCCTCGATCCAGGCGGTGATCTCGGGCAGCGACTTCTGCGCCGCGATCAGCTCGTCCCGGTCCGGCGTGTCGATGCCGTAGTGACAGGGCCAGGCAGTCGGCGGGGAGGAGATCCGCATGTGCACCTCGGTGGCTCCGGCCTCGCGCACCATGCGCACGATCTTGCGCGACGTGGTCCCGCGCACGATCGAGTCGTCGATCAGCACCACCCTGCGGCCCTCGATCAGCGGCCGGATCGGGTTGAGCTTGACCTTGACCCCGAAGTTGCGAATCGACTGCTTGGGCTCGATGAAGGTGCGGCCGACGTAGTGATTGCGGATCAGTGCAAACTCGAACGGGATCCCCGAGGCCCGCGAGAAGCCGAGCGCCGCAAAGACGCCGCTGTCGGGCACCGGGCAGACGAGGTCGGCGTCGACCGGTGCCTCGGCCGCCAGCCGCTGGCCCACCGCCAAACGCACCTCGGAGACGGCATCGCCGAAAACCGAGGAATCCGGCCGTGCGAAGTAGACGTGCTCGAAGATGCAGCGGCTGGGCTTGGGCACGGCCGGCAGCCGATAACTTTCGGTTTCGCCGTTGTCGCGGCACACCAGCACCTCGCCCGGTGCCAGCTCGCGGGATTCGGTGGCCTCGACTAGGTCGAAGGCGCACCCTTCCGAGCCGAACGCGGTACCTCCCCGCACCGATCCGGTCAGCAACGGTCGGAAGCCGTGCGGGTCACGGGCGGCGATCAGCCCCTCGCCGGTGGCGAGCAGCAGCGAATAGGCGCCGCGGACCTGCTGGAGCGCGACCATCAGCGACTCGACCACGTCCTTGCGCGGATTGCGCGCCATCAGGTGGAGGATCACCTCCGTGTCGCTGGTGGTCTGGAAGATCGACCCGTCGGCTTCGAGAGCGGTTCGCAGCTCGCCGGCGTTGACGAGGTTGCCGTTGTGCACCAGCGCGAGCGGGCCCATCGACGTGACCACGACGATCGGCTGGGCATTGGCGAGCACACTGGTGCCGCTGGTCGAGTAGCGCGTGTGCCCCAGGGCCAGGCGACCCGGCAGCCGGGCGAGGACATGGTGGCGGAAGATGTCGGCGACGTGGCCCATGCCCCGCTCGACGTGCATCTGGCGCCCGTCGAAGGAGACGATTCCGGCACTCTCCTGACCCCGGTGCTGCAGGGCGTAGAGGCCGAGATAGGTCAGGTTCGACGCGTCGTCCTGGCCGTGGATGCCGAAGATGCCGCACATTGGATCGCCTTCCGTTGCCTCAGAGCCCGAGGGCGCTCGGCAGCGCCTGCTCCCAGCGCGCCCGCAAGTCGCCGACCTCGAGGTCGAGCCGATCACCATCTGCTTCGATGATCAGTCGTTCCCCACCGACCTCGCCGACCTCGCGAGCGGGAACTCCTGCTTCTTCGGCTGAGAGCAGGACTGCGTCGAGCTCGCCCGCGGGCACGGCGATGAACGCACGCGCCTGCGACTCCGAGAACAACGCCACGGGGTCGAGGGGTACACGGACGTGACAGCCGAGTCCCTTGGCGAACGTGGCTTCGGCCAGGGCGATGGCGAGGCCGCCGGTGCCGCAATCATGAGCGGTGTCGAGGATCCCCTCGAACACCAACAGTCGCAACAGATCCCCGAGCCGTCGTTCGGCTTCGAGGTCGACCCGTGGCGGTTTGCCCTGCTCGATACCGTGCAGCAGTCTGAGGTAAGCCGAGCCGCCGAGCTCGCGATGGTCTTCGCCCAGCAGAACGATGCGCCCGCCAGCCTCGCTGAAATGGGCTTTGGGAAGCTTGACCAAGTCCGGGATCACCCCGACCACCGCCACCGTCGGCGTCGGGTAGATCGATCGGCCGGCGGTGTCGTTGTAGAGCGAAACGTTGCCCGACACCACCGGACATTCGAGTGCCCGCGAGGCGAGGCTCATGCCGCGCACACACTCGCGCAGCGCCCACGAGACCTCGGGCAGCTCGGGGTTGCCGAAGTTGAGGCAGTCGGTCATGCCGAGAGGCTCGGCACCGACACAGGCGAGGTTGCGCACCGCTTCCGCGACCGCCTGGGCGCCGCCGGTGCGCGGATCGAGGTGGCAGTAGACCGGGTTGACGTCGGTACTCATGGCGATCCCGAGCGGGGTGCCCTTGAGCGCCACCACGGCGGCGTCGCCGCCGGGTCCGATCACTGTGCTCGCGCGCACACTGTAGTCGTACTGCCGCCAGATCCAGGAGGTGTCGCCGAGCTCCGGGGTTCCGAGCAGGTCGAGCAGGGCGCCGCCAAGGTTCTTGGGCTGGGGCAGCTCCGGGTCGGCCTGGCGTGCGGCGAGGTCCTTGGGCGGCTCCGCCGGCCGCCGGTACTGCGGGGCCTCATCGGTCAACAAGGCGATGGGAAGGTCGGCGACGACCTCGCCGTGGTGGGAGATCACCGCGCGGTGGCCATCGGCAACCTTGCCGATGCGCACCGCATCGAGCCCCCAACGATCGAAAATGCGGATGACCTCGTCTTCGCGGCCCTGACGCGCCACGAACACCATCCGCTCCTGGGACTCGGACAGCATGATCTCGTAGGCCGAAAGGCCCTTCTCGCGCAGCGGCACACGATCGAGCTCGAGCACCAATCCGGTCCCGCCGCGGCTGGCCATCTCGAAGGTCGAGCTGGTGAGACCGGCGGCGCCCATGTCCTGCAAGGCGACCACACACCCGGTGCGGACTGCCTGGAGGCAGGCCTCGAGCAGGATCTTCTCGGTGAACGGATCGCCCACCTGCACCGTCGGGCGCTTGTCGGCACCGTCCTCGCCGAAGGACTCCGACGCCATGGTTGCGCCGTGCACTCCGTCGCGGCCGGTCTTGCTGCCGACGTAGAGGATCGGGTTGCCGGGGCCGACGGCGCGGGCGCGGAAGACCCGTTCGCGCCGGGCGACTCCGAGGGCAAAGGCATTGACCAGGATGTTGCCGTCGTAGCAGCTGTGGAACCCGGTTTCACCGCCCACCGTCGGCACCCCGACGCAGTTGCCGTAGTGGGAGATGCCGCGGACCACCCCGTCGATCAGATGCCGCATCTTGGGGGTGTCGGGACGCCCGAACCGCAACGAGTCCATCAACGCGATCGGTCGCGCCCCCATGGTGAAGACATCGCGCAGGATGCCGCCGACGCCGGTCGCCGCGCCCTGGAAGGGCTCGAGGTAACTCGGGTGGTTGTGCGACTCCATCTTGAACGCCGCCACCCAACCGTGGCCCAGGTCGACGATGCCGGCGTTTTCGCCGGGGCCCTGGACCACCGCCGGGCCGTCGGTGGGGAACTCGCGCAGGTAGACCTTGGAGGACTTGTAGGAGCAGTGCTCCGACCACAGGGCCGCAGTGATCCCGAGCTCGGTGTAGGTCGGCGTGCGACCGAGGCCGTTGCACAGTGTCTGGTATTCCTCCGCGGTCAGCCCACGGGCGAGGGCCAGATCGAGATCGACGATCGGTTGCTCGCTCATGCGTGCACCTCGGCAACGGCCTCGCTCAGCAAGCTCTCGAACAGCGCCAGGCCGTCGAGATTGCCCAACATCTCCTCCGCTGCGCGTTCGGGGTGCGGCATCAAACCGAGCACGTTGTTCGCGGCATTGGTGATGCCGGCGATGTCGTGGGCCGAGCCGTTGGGGTTGCCCGCGCCGCCGCGGTTGCCGTCGGCGTCGACGTAGCGGAACACCACGCGCTGGTTCGTTTCCAGCTGCTCGAGAGTCTCGGCGTCCGCAGTAAAGCAGCCCTCGGCGTGGGCGATCGGCAGGCGGATCACCGCCCCGGCGGCGTAGCGGCGGGTCCACGGCAGGTTGGTGTTGGCGACCTCGAGCGTAACGTCGCGGCAGCTGAAGCGCAGCCCCGCGTTGCGGCGCAAGGCTCCCGGCAGCAGGCCACTTTCGGTCAACACCTGGAAGCCGTTACAGATGCCGAGGACGTAGCCGCCGGCGTCCGCCATCTCCTTGACCGCACTCATGATCGGCGACACCGCCGCCATCGCGCCGGCGCGCAGGTAGTCGCCGTAGGCGAAGCCGCCGGGCAGCACCACCAAGTCACAGCCGCGGATCGACGTTTCGCCGTGCCACAGGAAATAGGTCTCGCAGCCGAGCACGTGTTTGAGCACGTGGTACACATCGTGGTCGCAGTTGCTTCCGGGAAAAACGACGACACCGCAGCGCATCATGCCTCCCCGGCAGGCTCGCTGCTGACGTCGCCGTGGTCGATATCGATCGTGTAGTCCTCGACGATGCGGTTGACCAAGAGGGCCTCGCACATTGCCTCGAGACGGGCTCGGGCGGCGCCGGCGTCGGTTGCCTCGAGCACCAGCTCGAGGCTCTTGCCGACGCGGACGTCCGAAACCTCGCCGAAACCCAGCCGGCCGAGCGCTGCCGTCACGGCGGCGCCCTGCGGGTCGAGGATCTCCGGACGTGGGTAGACGGTGATCTTCGCGCGCACTGTAGGGGATCTCCAGAACGACCTGCCGGACGGCGGTCGCGTGTCGTGTGGCCGATGATCATAGCAACTCGACTCCAACCTGCAGCCGCCCCGTCGGTCGGGGCCCGACGCGGAGTGCTCGCAGACAAGCCTCTCGCGCTCGAGGAGTACCCGATGCCTGCTCGGAAGATGGGTACCGGGTACTACGGAATTCGATTCTTGATCCCCCGGGGTGCACCACGAAGGTGCATGGGCAACTGCTAGAGCCGCTCGAGCTCGGTGCGCCTGCGGGGGTCGTCGGCCTCGCCGGTGTTGATCGTGCTCGCGGGCTCGAAGAGCAGGACTTCGACCTCGTCGTCGGCGTGGGGTCGGTGCTCGACGCCGCGTGGCACGACGATCGCCTGGCCCTGCTCGATCCACACCGAACGGTCGCGGAAGTCCATCCGGAAGCGGCCTTTGACCACCAGGAAGAGCTCGTCCTCGTCGGTGTGGTCGTGCCAGACGAAGGTGCCGATGAACTTGACCGCCTTGACCTGCTGGCCGTTGAGCTCGGCGATCACCCGCGGATTCCAGTGGTCGTCGATGGCGGCGAGTTTGGCGGCGATGTCGATCGGATCCATCAGGGCACCCATGCGCTGCCGAGGTGGGCAAGGTGGTGGCGACAGTGCCAGCCGTAGGAGGCGATCAGCTGAGCGAGGGTGAGCTCGCCGTGCTCGGGGTGCCGCAGGCGGCGCTCGAAGGCCGCCGCAGGGAGGCTCGCGAGCAACATCGACCAGCGCCGGTGGATGCCCCGCAGCATCAGCACCGAGGGTTCGATCTGGGCGGTTGCCGCGTCGACGAGCTCGGCCCAGGCGACCTCGTCGTAGGGTTTGACTGTCGGCACATCCTCGGTCAGTGTGAGCCGAGTGCGGATGGTGGCGTTGGCGTGGCTGTCGGCCAAGTGGTGGACCACCTGCCGCCGGGTCCAGCCGCCGGGACGGTATGGGGCGTCGAGTGCGGCCGGGCGACGCTCGAGCTCGGCCAGGACTGCCTCGAGCTCAGCCGGCAGCAGACCGATCGCCTCGATGGCGGAATCGAGCTCCGTCGCGCTCGGGCGATGGTGGATGTCGTAGGGTCCTATCGGGTAGCGCAGGTCCATCCTGGGAGCGTAGCAGGTGCCCCAGGCAGCCCTTCGACACGCACCCCGGCAGGAGGAGAATCGGGCCGGCGTTCTGATGTACGGGCCGCGGGAGCGCCCCAGGGTGCGCGTTGCGCGCGCACCTCTTCGCGACGCACCCGCCGTCAGCCGCAGCCCCGGCGCCGGGCCGCCAAGCGCAGCCGAGCCGCCGACGGTGCGATCGTCGAGCCTCCACCCTCCATGCCCAGAAAACGCGACGGCGCTTCTGGGCGCCCGGGCGACGGTCATTCGTCAGTGTGGCAGCGTGAACGCCACTTCTTTGCCGGCGGCGATGCTCACCTCGCCGACGGTCCGGCCGGCGACTTGCACCGCGTAGCCTCCGGCCGGCAGGTCAATCGCGGGGCCACCGACCGCCCCGGTCGTGATGACCTTTCCGCCCTGAACGACATCGAAACTCGTCGCGACCGCGCCGCGCACCGCCTTCTGCAGCGCTTCGCCGTCGGCAGCATCGAGGTAGAGCCCGCCACCGAGCTTGGCCCAGGAGCGGAACTGTTCTTTGAGCGCCAGCTGGTCGATGGCAAAACCGACGATCGACACCTCGACCTCGATGCCTGCCTGGCGCAGCTCACGGATCGCTGCGGCCGGGTCGCCGCCGCAGGTTTCCTCGCCGTCGGTGATCAGCACCACAACTCGCCGCCCGGAAGCCGCGGCGAGGTCCTCGCGCACGCGCCGAAGGGAGTCGGCGATTGGGGTCTTGGCGAGGTTCTTGGCCTCGATCGACCCAATCGTGGCGGACGCCTTGGCCGGATCGAGCGCCGCGAGCGGCAGCTCGAGATCGGTGCGACAGGAGTTGGCCTCGCGATGACCGAAGACGCGCAGGGCGAAAGGCGTCCCGGCGGAGAGCGCCGAGCCGGTCAGGTCGAGCAGGGCAGCACGGGCGAGCTCGATGCGCCGCGTCCCTTCGATCTTCTGGAGCATGCTGCCCGAAGCGTCGAGGATCACCTCGACCGCTCCCGGAGCCGTCGCCGCAGTGCCGCCGGTCCGGCCCACCACCCGCAGCGATCCGCGTCGGCCAGGGCTCACTTCGACCGCGGCGCGCGCGAGCGTGCGGTAGTCCTGGCCGGTGGCGTAGCGCACCTCGTAGCGACCGGCTCGTTTGGGCGCCTCGAGCTTCGCCGGGCTGCCGAGGCGAGTCGCCGCCCAGTTGCCGTACTCTCGCTCGGCAGTGCCCTCGGGGACGATGGTGATGAAGTCGTTCTCGTTGTTGGGCCCGGTAAAGGCAACCTCGAAGGTTTCGCCGGCCACGACGGGGGTGGCGACTTTGACGCTGGCGCTGGTGGCGGAGACCGTCAGGGGGCTCGATCCGATCACGGCGTAGCCACTGGCGCCGAGGTGATAGCGCACTTCGTAGGGTCCGGCGCTGTCGGGTGCCGGCAAGGAGGCGGGATTGCCGCGGTCGGCGTAGACGTAGGCGCCGTACTCGTGGTCCGGGGCGCCGGCGGGGTCGATGCTGACGAAGTCACCCTGGTTGAGGGGACCGTCCCACGAAACCTCGATCGTGGCTCCAGCCGCTGCGCTCGCCGGCGCACGCACCGTCGCGGTGGCTGCGACGACCTCCACCGGTGCCGTCGCCAAGACTTTGTAGCCGGCCCCACCCGAGTGGTAGCGCACCGCGTAGGAGCCCGGAGCTCCCGGCGCCTGAAAGGTGACGGTGCTCTCGTCACCGGGGTAGACCCAATCGCCGTATTCGTGGTCGGGGGCGCCGGAAGGGTCGAGGCTGATGAAGTCCCCCTCGCCGACGGTGGCCGACCACTGCACGGTGATCTCGGCTCCTGCCTGGACTTTGCGCGGTGCCTCCAGGGTTGCGGCAAAGGACGCGGTGCCGGTGGCGGTCAGAAGGAGGCAGGCGGTGAGATGAAGGCGCGAGGCTCGCAACGTCGACAAGGCGGTCTCCTGATGGTGGTGGCCGGGCGAGGCCGGTGTGGGAGGAATGGCGAAGATCCCTCGCCCACCGGCTCATTCGAGGCCGTCGCCGGACCGCCTCGGGCCCGACGAGTGTACCAAGCAGGAAGCCACCTGAGGCGAACCCCGGAGGCCTCATCGAAGCCCCCGGGGCGGACCTTGGTGTCGGCGGATGCGCGCTCCGGAAAAGTCCCTGGTCCCCGGTCCCCGGTCCCCTCCGGTTGCAGCGCCGCTCGCCGGCCCCATCAGCGCGCCGGTGCACCCACCGGCTCGACGCTACTGCTCCCAGCCTCCGGTGGCGGTTTCGAAGTCGTCGACCAGCTCGAGCCCGGCCGGCAGCAGGAAAGTGTTGTTCGAGAAGGCCATCAGGGTCGAACGGGTGGTGCCCGACGGTATGCTCGAGGTCGAGACGAAGACCACGCTGCTGGTGCGGTTGGCGGGGATCGAGATGGTGGTGTTGAGCGGCGTCTGCGAGGAGCAGTTCAGTGCCGGTGGGGCGGAGCTCCAGTGCAAGACCCCATTGACGGCGATGCTCGCAAGCTCGCTCCAGTTCTGGTAGCAGGTGTGGTGGAAGCGTACGTTCCAGTCGATCGGCGCCAAGGTGGTGTTGCGAATCCGCACCAGCGCCACCACCACCCGGCCGTTGGTCGAGGAGTAGTAGCCCCAGGTTTCGGCGTACAGCAACATGTCGTTGCCGGGGTACCCCTTGCGGGTCAGCAGCGCGCGTAGAACGTCCTTGTTGCTGCTCATCTGGTCGGCGCGGTAGTTGTTGTCGGTCCAGTTCGACGGGTTGACGCCCCCGAACAGGTCGGCGTTGTTCGCGGCCAGCCAGCCGGCATTCTGGTCGTAGGTGCTGAAGACGTTCCATCGGATCACGCGGTTGGTGCCACCACCCGGGGTGCCGCTGGGCCCGGCCGGGCCCGGTTCGCCCTGGATCCCTTGTTCACCCTGGGGCCCCTGCGGACCCATCGGCCCTTGTGCCCCGGGAGGCCCTGGCGGCCCGGGATCTCCTTGGGCTCCGGTCGCGCCGGGGTCTCCCTGGGGGCCGGCGGAACCTTGTGGGCCGGTAGCGCCGGCAGGGCCTTGGATCCCGGGATCACCTTGCGGTCCGGCGGGGCCGGTGTCGCCTTGCAGCCCTTGTGGGCCGGCGGGGCCCTGCGGTCCGGTTGGGCCGGGGTCGCCCTGGGATCCCTGGGGTCCCGCAGGACCTTGCGGTCCAGCTGGGCCGGCGTCGCCTTGGAGTCCCTGGGGCCCGGCAGGGCCCTGCGGACCAACCGCGCCCTGTGGCCCGGTGGCGCCCTGCGGCCCGGTGGCGCCGATCGGTCCCTGCGGACCGGGATCACCCTGTGGACCTTGGGCTCCCGTCGCGCCGGTTGGCCCAACCATCGAGGTCGGACCGGTGCCGGCCCAGGTTCCGGAGGCCTTCGGGCCCCAGAGTGCCGGCCCGGTGGTGTCGATGAAGAAGTCGCCGTCAGCGCCGACGCCGTCACCTGGAGAGGCTGCATCGGAGTGCACGGTGCGGCCGTCGAGACCGGGGATGCCCTGCGGACCCGTTGCTCCCGTTGCGCCTGTCGCACCGGTGGCACCGGTCGCGCCGGTGTCACCCTGGGGGCCTGCCGGACCTGCGGGACCGGTGGCCCCCGGCGGACCTTGGGCGCCGGTCGGACCGATCAAGGCAACCGGCCCGGATCCGACCCAGGTGCCGCCGGCCTTGGGGCCCCAGAGGCTCGTGGAGGTGGTATCGAGGAAGAAGTCCCCGTCGATGCCGAGGCCGTCGCTCGGAACCCCGGCGCCGTGCAGCACCGCGGTGCCGTCGAGGCCATCGATGCCGGGCGCGCCGACCGGCCCGGGGGGGCCGGCTGGGCCGGTTTGCCCCTGCAGCTCGGTCGAATCCAAGCCGTCGACGGTGTCGGCGTTGATCGCCAGAGGTGCGGGCGTGACCAGCTGGCGCGGGCTCAGGATGTCGTACGGGCCGGCACCTGCTGGGCGCATCGAAATTTCGATCCACAGCGGGTCACCGACAAACACCCCGGGGCCGAAGTCGACCACGACCTGCAGCTGCCCGCGGTCGACGTCGACGTTCAGATGGGTCGAGACGAATCCCACCTGGCTGCCGCCCGAAGGATCGTCGAAGGCGCGAAACTCGAAGTCGAACAGACCGTTGGCCGGTGTGTTGCCTTGCAGCAGGCGGCCCTGGTAGGTGAAGTTGGTCGATTGGGCGATGCCGGTGCCCGTGACCAGGGCAAGAGCAAGCGCCATCAGGCTGGACGCGAGGCGAGCTGACATGGTTGATTCCTCCACGAGATCAGGGGACAGTGGCCGACCAGGCGCTCGAGTCGCCCGACTCGAAGCCGTCGGTGAAGATGTGATCGGGGACGCCGCGGCCCCAGAAGCCGCCGATCAACGCGATCGATCCGGCAGTGGCGACACCAATATCGGGTTGGCCGACGGTGCCGGTGAGCTCGGTTGTCCCGAAGCTCGACGTGCCGCCGCCCGAGTCGATGGTGAAGGTGAGCCTGGCGGTGGTTCCCTCCGGCTCGAGCTCAGGCTCGGGAGGGAGATCGGTGCCCTGGGCCAGTGCCGGCGTGAGCAGTGCCGCGAGCAGCAGTCCCCGCCACCGCCGGCGGTGGGATCGGCGACGTTGGGTGAGGCGGCGAGGCGACGAACGTCCGAACATGAAAAGGGTCCTCCTCTGGCTGGTGACAGCCAGAGAGACGGACATCGCTCGCCAATTTCCGCCGCTCGTCGGGTTACCGGGTACTGGGCAACGCGTGCTGGGGATCTGGGACCAGGGACCAGGGACCGGTCTTTGGTCGACCGGGTGCGCCGCGGAGGGGTGCTAGCGGACCAGCTCGTGCTCGTACGGGCATCGACCCGGCTCGCACCGGAACAGGCCACGCGACTGGTACTTGGTGAAGCCGTCGGCAAAGACCGTGGCGATCGCCCCGAAGCGCGGTCGCAGGCGTTGTGCCGCGACGAAGTTGGCGCCCGACGAAACGCCGACGCAAACGCCATGCTCGCGCGCGAGTCGTTGTGCCGCTGCCACCGCTTCGGTGGTCGGTACGCAGAGGACCTCGTCGATCAGCGGGTGCAAGCCGTGGCCGCCGTCGGTCGCGAGCGCCGGAACGAAGCCGTCGCCGATACCCGATATTCCATGCTCGCCCGGTGCACCGCCGCTCATCACCGCAGATTCCTCGGGTTCGACGGCCACGATCCGGAGGTCGGGGTAACTCGTCTTGAGCGCGGAGCCGACGCCAACCAGAGTTCCGCCGGTGCCGACGCCGGCCACGAACGCTCCCACCTCCCGCCCTCCGAGTTGCGCGACCAGCTCGGCACCGGTGGTGTGTTCGTGACACTCGGCGTTGAGCGGGTTCGAGAACTGATCCGGGTTGAACCAGCCGTTTTCGGCGGCCAGCCGATCCCGAATCGCCGCCGCCTCGGCAAACGACCCTTCGGCCGAGCACAAGACCAGCTCGGCGCCAAAGCCGCGGATCATCGCCTTGCGCTCCTCGGTCATGTTCTCCGGCATCACCACCGTGATCGGGTGCCCGAGCTCGCGTGCGAAGTAGGCGAGCGCGATGCCGGTGTTGCCGCTGGTGGCTTCGACGATCCGCTGCCCCGGTGCCAAGAGCCCGCGTTCGCGGCTGGTTTCGAGGATGTAGCGGGCTACGCGGTCTTTGATCGACCCGCACGGGTTGACGCACTCGAGCTTGGCATAGACGCCTTCGATCTCGAGCAGCGGGGTCTCGCCGACCTTGGGCAGGGGACCGTCCATACCATCAAGTGTCAGCCAAGCCGACCCGCAGGGGCACCACCCTCCAGGGCGGGGGTCGGGCTCGTTGGGCTCGTCGCGCGCGGCGCGGAGCGGGTGCCGGTCGAGCTCCGGCACTTCGCCATCGAGTCAGGCGCAGGCGATCGAGCCAAGGAGCGCGAAGCCCAGGAGTGCGGACCTGGCTCGACCGCCTGCGTCTCCCAGCTTCGCCCAGACCCGCGCCGGCGACCACTGACGAAAGTAAGGGTCAGCGGTTCAGCCACCAGAATCCGAAGTTCAGCATCCAGGCGAAGCTCACCCAGGCGAGGTACGGCAGCAGCAGCACGGCTGCGGGTTTCGATCGCGGTCGCGCGGCAGCAATGGTGGCGGCGATCGCGAACCACAGTCCGGTCATCTCGACGAGCGCCAACCCCAGGGCCCTGGCGCCGAAGAACAGCGGCGTCCACGCGGCGTTGAGCAGCCATTGGACCGCCCACCAAGCCAGGGCTGATTGGCGCCACCCGTGGCTTCGCCACAGAAGCCAGCCCGAGGTGCCGATCAGCAGGTACAAGAGCGTCCACACTGGACCGAATGTCCAGTTCGGCGGTGCAAACGACGGACGCTCGAGGCCGCCGTACCACGCGCCTGGGCCGAAGAAGGCACCGGGCACGGCGGCGAGGAAACTGACGCCGACGAAGGCGAGCCAAGCCGCAGCTTTGGGGCGGGGAGTCATCGCAGCAGTGTATCGTCGGCGGCGAGGAGGTCCTGGTGCGTCGGCGAAGCTGGGTGGGACTGGCGGTATGTGCAATCGCATCGGGGCTGCTCGCGGGCGCGGCGTGGCGTTGGCGGCGTTGGCAACGCCGAGACATGACGTCCCGCCTCGATCCGATCAAGGCGATGGTGCACCGATCGTTTCCGGAGGTCGCCTCGATCACCACAGGCCAGTTGGCAGCCAAGATCGAAGGCGGTGCGTCGGTGGTGCTGCTCGACGTCCGGACGCCTGAGGAGTATCGCGTCTCTCACCTTCCGGGAGCGATGCGGGTAGATCCGAACGCTCGTGCCGTCGACGTGGCGGTCGATCCCGCGGCCGAAGTCGTTGCCTATTGCTCCGTCGGCTGGCGGTCGGCGCGTTTGGCTCGGCGTCTGGCGACTGTCGGCGTGAACGTCGTCAACCTCGAAGGTTCGATCTTCGAGTGGGTGGCGAAAGGTTTGCCGGTGGTGGACGACCGCGGCGTTCCCGTGCGCGTCGTCCACCCGTTCAGTCGCAGCTGGGCCTGGCTGGTCGATCCGTCGCTGCGGCGCTTCGGCTGATCAGTCCAGAGGCCGTCAAGGGCCAGAGGGGGCAGCGCGGTGCACCGCGCGTGCGTAGTCGGTGAGCTTGGCGACCGTAGCCGGGTCGATACCGCTCGGCCACCGGGTCGAAACCGGGGCCTCGCGGAGAGAGTACACTGGGAGAAACCCAGCGGAGGACACCATGGTCAAGATCCCGTCGGATCCCAAGCGCCTGCTCCAGCCCAAGCCATCGAAACAGGGGGCACTGGATGCGATCCAGCCGCCAGCGGCCAAGAGTGCGGCAGAGGCCGAGGCCGGGGCTGCTTCGAAGGCTGCCAAAGTCGACGGATTCGATCGCGTGACGGGAGGATCGATGGGGCTGGCGGACGCCGCTCGAGCCGTGATCGCCAACGCTGCCCGCAACCTCGGCGATCTGCCGAGCGTCGCCGGGCCGGTCGAGCCCGGTCAGATCCGACCGGATCTCGGGCTCGGCGGCAAGGGTTCGGCGCTTGCCGAGTTGCAGCAACGATTGGGCGGCGACGCGGCACAAGGCGCTCACCCGGACGCGGCGCGCTTCCCCAAGCTGCCGAACAACCGCGATGCCGGGGGCAGCGCCGGTTCGAGTGCCGACGCCCTGCGGCCCTCGATGGATCCCCGCGACTGGATCAGCGGCAGCCGCGGCAAGGACTACACCGGCGACAAGACCGTGGAGGATCTCGGCGGCGGGGACACCCGTACCACCTACGATCACGGTGACGGCACCTCGACCATCGTCACCGACACCCACGATCCTCGTGGGGTCCCGCTTGGCGATGGTCGGGTGGTGTTGGGGATGGCGTTGCGGTCGGTCGAACAACGCAATCCCGACGGCTCCGGAATCATCACCAACTACGTGCGTGACCTCAACGGGCAGTGGATCGAAACGGGGCGCGGATTCCGGGGGCCGGGCGAAGGGATCAACCGCACTCTGGACCCCAACGCCGACGGCGGTTCGACGATCCTTCCCCCCAACGTGCGTATCAAGGACCCGGGCCTGCGCGATCCCAACCGCTATCGGCCACCGGGCGAGACCGATCCGGGCAGGGCGCCGCAGCTCGAGATCGACACCCCTGGCCTCGCCGGCGACCCGTCCCTGCGCGAGCAGGAGGTCGACCTCGAACGGCTAAAGCGCCTCCAAGGCTGGAAGCTGCCGGTACACGTGTTGCCGCCGCGACCGGGCGGTGGAGGCGACGAGTAGGGACAAGGGATCAGATCCGGGATCCGAAAAGACCGAAGGCAGACGGTGTCGCCATGACTCCGGCGGATCCCGGCTCCCGAGTCCCGGATCCCTCCTAGGTCACCGCGACGCGCCGGATCAGCCTCCGGTACAGCCATGGCGCAAACCTGGCGATGTGGGCCATGACCACCTCGCGACCGCCAACCAGCACCAACGATTCCCGGTTGGCGATGGCGCGAGCGATCTGCCGGGCGCACTCCTCGGCGGACATGCCTTTGGCCTGAGCGCGATCCATCGTGCCCTGCTCGCTGCCGTCCGCGGTCAAGGCATGGTAGGTGAGCTCGGTCTTGATGAAACCGGGGCAGATCATGGTGACGCGGATGCCCTGATCGTAGAGCTCGGCCTCGAGACTCTCGAAGTAGCCGTGAAGACCGTGTTTGGCAGCGGAGTAGGCCGAGCGTTTGGGGGTGCCGAAGAGGCCGACCAGGCTCGAGACCACCACGAAGTGGCCGGAACCTTGCTCGACCATCGCGGGCAGAGCGGCGTGGGTCAGGCTGATCGGTCCGATCAAGTCGACGTCGATCAGGCGCTGGACGACGCCGAGGTCGGACTCGAGGGCGCTGCCGCGCTGACTGATGCCGGCGTTGTGGACCAACACGTCGATCCGGCCCCAGTGGGACCGAACAGCCTCGGCTACATGGGCGTGTGAGTCGAAGTTGGTCAGGTCGAGCGGGGCGATCAGCGGTTCGGGCGCGCCCGCAGCAGCCACGTCTTGCGCCAGCGCCTCGAGCCGATCGACCCGCCGGGCCGACAGGACCAACTTGGCCTGCTGCATGGCGAGCTCTCGCGCCAGGGCGGCTCCGATTCCTGCCGAGGCTCCGGTGATCCAGACGACACGATTGGCCAAACTGCCCATGCGACCTCCTCGACGATCCGGTGCGAGCATGGTACCAGGCCGGGCCCAGCGCGCCCTGGGAATCTGCGATCCTCCACCGGATCCCGCGATAGTCTCGGCCCCAACGAGTCAGTGGAGGACGGCAATGGAAATGAGGATCGAGTTTCCTGGTGGCAAGCGGGTCGACGCACTGTGGAAGGGGCATCGCATCGCGACGGACCAGCCGGAGAAGAGTGGAGGCACCGACACGGCGCCTGCGCCGTTCGACCTGTTCTTGGCGTCGATCGCGACCTGCGCCGGGTTCTACGCCCACCAGTTCTGCCACCAGCGCGGGCTTGCCACCGACCAGTTGGCGGTGCGCATGCAGGTCGTGCGCGACCAGGAACGTGGGCGGATCGGCGCCCTGCGGATCGAGGTCGACCTGCCGCCGGATTTCCCGCCCAAGTATCGCGACGCGATCCAGCGCGCTGTCGATCAGTGTGCAGTCAGGCGTCACATCCTCGAACCGCCGACCATCGACGTGGTGCTCAGCGACGCGGGCTAGTCTTCGCCCTGGTCAGATGGTGGACCACCAAAGGTCGTGCACGCTGGGTGCAAGGGTACCGGGTACCCGGTACCTTGGTAGCGGTGCACCGAAGCCTCCGTTCTCATCCGGCCGGGGTGTACCACGGAGGGTTCGTCGCAACTGCCGGAGAAATGCCGGTCCACGACCTCCATCGTGGACCGGCGGTTCAAATCAGCTTGACGACACGCTCGGTCAGGCGGCCTTCGCCGAGCAGGACCTGGAGGTTGGTCTTCTCGGCCACCTTCTCGAGCACCTCGAGCTCGCGCAGACGCATGAGCGTCGGGTTTCCCTCGAGCAGGCGCGCCGTGTTGAGCTGCGAACGCATCGCCGCAGTCTCCTCACGGCGCGTGACGAGGTTGGCCTCGGCCGCCTTGCGCGCCTCGGTCACCCGGTTCATGATCGCCTTCATCTCGCCCGGCAACACGATGTCGCGAATACCGAACGATTCGATCTCGATTCCGAGCAGCGAAGCCTTTGCCCGCAGCGCGGTGTCGAGCTCCCCGGCGACCTCGACCTTCGATGCCAACAGCTGATCGAGGGTGCGAGCGCCAACCACCGCACGAACCACCAGCTGCGCCTCGCGGTAGAGCGCCTGGGTGGCAGACTCTGCCGCCGCCAGAGCCCGGACCGGGTCGCTGATGCGCACCATCGCCGTGGCGTTGAGACGCACCGAAACCAGATCCGCGGTCAGGAGATCCTGGCCCGCCACCTCGAGCACCTGGAGCCGAGTGTCGACGGTCTTGACCTCGAGGTGGGCGACCCCACGCCAGAAGGCGTAGGCACCCGCCTGGAGCACCTCGCGGACTTCACCGCCGAGGTAGACCAGGCCGATCGAGCCCTGCGGCACGACCACCTCTTCGATCCACGAACGGGCACCCTCGAGAGCGAGCACGGTCTTCAGATCGCTGCGCTCGAGCCGGACTGCTCCGGCGTCCAGCACCTCGACCTCGACCTTCGCAAAGCCGGTCCAGAGCATCGTTCGTCCCGGGCCGAGCACCCGAGCCAAACGCCCGTCGACACGCACGATGGCGCGCTCGCGGTCGCCGAGCTCGAGCAGCCGGGTCTCAGCGGCAAGCCGGCCCGAGCGCGCAATCACGTCGAGCCGCTCGCTGGTGATGAACGGCCACCGCTCCGAAAAGGTCTCGACCTCGAGCTGCTCGAACAGCGCAGCGCGCAGGTGCAGGCCCGGCCCCAACACCTCGGTCAGGGCGCCATCGCGGAAGACCAACGCCCGCTCGTAGGCACCGACCCGAAACCACAAGATCTTCATCTCCTTCTCCTTCCTCCCCGTAGGGGTCGTGGCGTGGACACACGCCGGTTGTGCGCAGCGTCGTGCGCGGGATCGTTCGTCGTTCGGCATGCGTCACGGGAGCCGGTTCTGCCGCGGGTCACAGGCGCTGGTGGCGGGCCGTCGCTCTTCCTCGACCTTCCGGGTGAGCACGGTGGCTCACACGGTCTGGCCGAGGCGAGGCGGGGCTCGAGGCCGTTGCGGCTGCTGGACCTCGACGGGCGTACCCGTCGGGTCCTGACCGAATCGCCGTTCAGCTGAGAGCGAACCCTCAGCCGAGGACGATCACTCGGGGCGAACCGGCTCCCGATCGGCGTCGAAAAGGGCAGCTACTGCTGCAGAGTGGGGAGCGGGATTCGAACCCGCAACACCGAGATCCTCAGTCTCGTGCTCTACCGTTGAGCTATCCGTTGGGCCGTCGGGGAATCGAACCCCAACCGCATGGTGCGGCGGCCACCAGCCGCGTCCCGCTTCGACACCGCACTCGGAACCCGTACCCGGAACACCTCACCGCAACACACTCGGCGCGCGCCTCGTGTGGCTGAAGTGCCGTCGGTCCGATGCCGAACTTTGTAAGTCTTTCGCTATTGGTGCTTCTTTCTGGTCAGAATTGATACACGTATCCTGTATGGACGGCGTCCACGGCTACGACGTAGGCCACAAGCAAAAAGGCCTTCCGCGACACCGTCGCGGAAGGCCTCAGCGTCACACCGAGCTGTCGGCGGTGTTACGGAAAACCTTCTCCGCGAGCATCTTGGGCGTCGTCCAGCCGGCTTGGGCAGCTGGGCAACAGGCCACCGAAGCAACCGTTGCGGTCACTCCTGGAGGGGTCGAGATGCAGTGGGTAGGTCTTCATAGTCGTTGCTCCGAAGAGAATGAGATAGTGCCACGGGGCGCGCAATGTGTCAAGGGGCAATTTGCGAGTGGCGAACCGGCTACTTGGGGTATCGGGTAGCGGGAACAAGGGGCCAGCGGGGCGGGTGGGAGCCTGCACCTCACTACGGCGCCGTCGAGCTCCAGGCGGTGGTGTCGCCGCTTTCCAAGCCGTCCGCGAAGAGGAAGTCCGGGTTGACGCTCATGAAGATCTTGGTCCCGGAGCAGGTGCCAATGAAGAGGTCGGGGAGCCCGTCGGCGTCGATGTGAAAGGCCTTGACATCGTGAGTCCCTTGTGGCGCCCACGGGCGACTGCCGCCGGCCAGGGGATCGCTGAAGGACACGGCCGGCGGGCTGCCCTGGCCGCGCAGGGCGACCATGCGACCGCCGCAGCCGGGGGCGTCGGTGTCGACATCGGCGACCAGGATGTCGAGCAAGCCGTCGCCGTTGAGGTCCGCGACCTCGGTGTTGCCGCCGAAGAAACTGGTGTTGGGAGAGGTGCTGACCAGGGCCGTCGTGAACTGGGCACGCCCTTGGACGTTGTTGCCGGTGTTGATCAGGTAGCGATCCTGCGCGTCGTCGACGACGAACAGGTCGAGGCGCGAGTCCCGGTTGAAGTCGGCCGGGGCCACCATGTAGGGCGCATCGTTGTTGACGACGTCGAAGACCGAGAAGTGGCCGGTGCCGTCGTTGTAGAGCACCATGACGCTCGGGGAAATCGAGCCTTCCGGAGAGGGCGCCACGGGAATCCCGGTGCCCCCTCCAGTGGCGTTGTTCTTGACGATGTCGTTGAAACCGTCGCCGTTGACATCGACGATGTCGGCGTCGGTGCCGAAGGTCGAATCGACCATCGCTTCGGTCAGGCGTGTCGCCGTCTGATCGGAGAAGAACCCGGCGCCGTTGTTGATCAGCAGCCGGTCCTCGAGGTCGTTTTGGTAGTCGGTGAAGTAGAGCTCCGGGCGACCATCGCCGGTGATGTCGCCGACTCCCAGGCCGCAGAATTTCGGACCGTTGCCGGTCGGTGAGGTGAGAACCGGGAGCCGATTGGGCTGGTACTCGAGGCCCTGCCACACGCCCGCGACCCGCCCGAGGTTCATCAGGATCCGCGGCTGCTCTTCGAAGGTGCCGGCGGTGATGACATCGAGCCACCCGTCTGCGTCGACATCGACGATTTCGACGTCGCGATCGTCGGTGGCGTCGAGGAACGCGGGTGCCAGGGTCGCCGCCCGGTCGGTCATCACGCCGTTTTCGTTCATGAACAAGACGTTCCGAAAGCCGCCCGGGTTGGTAAACGGGATCTTGCGGACCACGACTAGATCGAGATCGCCGTCGCGATCGAGGTCACCGATGGCGTAGTCCTTCTCGCGGATGTCCGAAACGCCGACGCTGGCGTCGGCTACCAGCCGCGTGACGGTTTGGTCGACGTAGGTGATCCAGTCGCCAGCCACCGCCGGTGCAGCGACCAGCAGGGCCGAGGTCAGGCACAGCGCGCAATGATGGCGGCGACGGGTCGATTCCATGTCCCTATTGCTCCTGCAGCATCGGAGGGTAGCATATGAGGTTCGTGACCAAGAAAGGACCATCGACATGGCAGGTGCTTCGAAGACGACGGCAGGCCGCCTCTGGATCGTGGCGCTGACAGGGCTTGCGGCGGCCGCCGGCGCGCAGCTGCCTCCCCCGCCGGAGCCGCCGGGCAACCCGGTCACCCCTTCCAAGGCGCTGTTGGGGAAGGTCTTGTTCTGGGACGAGCAGCTGTCGTCGACGCGAACGGTGTCGTGCGGCACGTGTCATATCCCGGCGGCCGGGGGAGACGACCCCCGCTCAGGAGCGAGCCAGCTTGCCGTTCATCCCGGACCCGACGGTGTCTTCGGCGGCCCGGATGATGTTTTCGGGTCGCCGGGGGTGCCCCTGAACCACGCCGATGGCAGCTACTCCTGGCAGACGGCGTTTGGACTGCTGCCCCAGGTGACACCGCGCCGGACGGTCTCAGCCATCAATGCCGGCTATTCCCCGGAGTTGTTCTGGGATGGGCGGGCGGGTGAGGCCTTCGTCGATCCGGTGACCATGGTCACCGAGCTGCCCTTTGGCGCGGCGCTCGAGAGCCAGGCCGTCGGTCCGCCCGTCAACGAGGTCGAGATGGGGCACGTCGGCCGCGACTGGCTCGCCACCATCGATCGCATCGCGACTGCCCGGCCGCTGGCCCTGGCTCCATCGATTCCGACGCCGTTGCGCATCTGGATCAACGGGCGCAGCTATCCAGAGCTGTTCGAGGAAGCTTTCGGGAGCCCCGGAATCAGCGCGACGCGAGCGGCAATGGCGATCGCGAGTTACGAGCGCACGCAGTTCACCAATCAGACCCCTTTCGATCAGTTCCTGGCAACCAACACTGGGTTGACGCCTCAGGAGGCTTCCGGGCGGGTGATTTTTGCGGGCGTCGGGCGTTGCGACAACTGTCACCAGTTCGCGATCATGAGCGACCACGCCTTCCACTACACCGGCGTCCGCCCCAGGACCGACGACATCGGCCGGTCGGAGGTCACCGGCCTGGCAGCCGACGAAGGCAAGATGCGCACACCAAGCCTGCGCAACGTCGCACTGCGGGCGCCCTACATGCACAACGGCCGGCTGATCAACCTGACCGAGGTGGTCGAGTTTTACGATCGCGGCGGCGACTTCACTCCCAACGAGCTCGGACCGCCCCTCGGCTTGACGCCGCAGCAGAAGGCCGACCTCATCGCGTTTCTCGGTCGTCCGCTGACCGACCCACGCCTCGCCGCCGAACAGCCGCCTTTCGACCGGCCTCGGCTCTACACCGAGTCGCCACGGGTCCCCTCGGTCCAGGGCACGGGCATCCTCGGCAGCGGCGGACACGAGCCGCGGATGGTCGCCCTCGAGCCGGCGTTGGTCGGCAACCCGAGCTTTACGGTGGGGGTGTGGAACAGTCTCGGCGGAGCCTCTGCGCTGCTTGCGGTCGACGACCAAGACCCCGGTCTTCTGCCTCCGGTCTCGGCGGCGTTGGTGTTCGAGACCACCGTGCTCGGAGGGGTCGGCGCCGGGGCGGGTTTCGGATCGATCAGCGTGGCTATCGCAGAGGACTCGAGCCTTGTCGGGAAGGAGTGGTTCGGCCGCTGGTATGTCACCGATCCCGCAGCGGCGGGCGGAGTGGCGGTCAGTCCGTTGGTCCGGTTCCGCACCTTCGCGCCGATCCCGACCGAGGTGGTGCTGGCCGACGGCTTCGAAGCCGGCGACACTACGGCGTGGTCGGCGACGGTCCCGTAGGGAAGGGGTTGGGTGTTAGGGGTTCGGGGTTGGAGATTGCGCGGTAGGGGTCGAGGGCTCGGAGGAAGGCGAAGACCGGAGCGGGGGTTTGGTGATCACGACGAGGCGGTTCGGGGAGACGTTCTCGAGCCGCTGCTCGGTGCCGTCCGGCCAGCGGACGCGGATCGCTACTGGTTCGGTGGGTGAGGCCAGGCCGAAGACGGCCTCGGGAGCATCGACTGACTGGAAACTCCCTCCGCCGGTGATCCAGCGGCGTTGGGTGCCGGCGGCGCTGAGCACTTCGATTTCGCTGCCGTAGCCGTGTCGGTTCGGGGGCGGGGCAGAGAGTCGCACCACGAGCGCACGACCCGCAGGGGTGTCGTTGCGCAGCAGCAGCGGTCGGCCGTTGAGGGTGGTGACTACCACATCGACATCGAGGTCGCCGTCGAGATCACCAAAGGCGGTCGCGCGACCGTGGATCGGCTGGCTGCACCAGGCTTCGGCACAAGCCGTACGGAAGCGACTGCCCTCGCGCTCGAACAGCAGCACCGGCTGGGCCCAGCGCTCGCCGACCTCCGGAAGATCCATCTCGGGGTAGACGTGGCCGTTGGCGATGAGCAGGTCCTCGTCGCCGTCGAGATCGAAGTCGTAGAAGCCGGCGCCCCATCCGAGCAGGGGCCGACTGGGTGCGGCCAGCCCGAAGGCTGCCGTCCGGTCCTCGTAGAACCCATCCGCTTGCGACATGTGCAGAGTATTGCTGTCGTCCGAGAAGGCGGTGATCAGGAGGTCGACGCGACCGTTGCCATCGACATCCGCGAGGCCGGTGCCCATGGTCGCCTGCGGCAGACCGCGGCCGCTTGTCGCGATGCCGACGAGCGCCCCGACCTCGTCGAAGCGCATTCCACCGAGGTTGCGGTAGAGCTGGTCTTCACCCGAATCGTTGCCGATGAAGATCTCGGGCCGCCCATCGTCGTCGGCGTCGAAGACACGAACCGCCAGACCGTAGTCGGCGCCGTTGGATCGCAGCCCAGCCGCACTGCTGACGTCACGAAATCGTCCCTGGCCAAGGTTCTCGTAGAGCCGATCGGGCTCCGGCTGCAGACCGATCGGGCCAGGCATGACTGGCACACCGCGGTAGGCCTTCCCGGCCCGATCCGGAGGTGTGGCGGAGTCGAAAGTGAGGTAGTTGACGACGACCAGATCGAGGTCGAGGTCGCCGTCGAGGTCGGCGAAGGCAGCACTCGTCGACCAGCCCGGCGTCGCCACGCCGGCGCGAGTTGACCAGTCCTCGAAGGTTCGGCCCTCGACGTTGCGCAGCAGCACGTTGGGGCCGAAGCAGGTGACGTAGAGGTCGTCCCAGCCGTCGCCGTCGACATCTCCCACCGCGACACCCATCGCCCAACGAGTGAGGTCGATGCCGACCTTCCGGGTGACGTCCTCGAAGACCCAGTTGCCGCGGTTGGCGAACAGCCGCGAGCCCGGGCCGTGGTCGGGCCGTTCGACGCCGGCGCCGTTCGCGAGGAAGACGTCGAGGTCGCCGTCACGGTCGAAATCGAAGAGGGCGACGCCACCGCCGTCGACCTCCAGAATGTGCCGACTCGGCATGGCCCCGCTGGTCATCGCGAAGTCGATGGTCGAGGGAGGCATCGCCGTGAAGCGCAGCTCGGCCACGGCAGGGAGCAGATCCCAGCACAGGGCCAGCATCGAGATTCGCACCACGCGGCCGCGACTCATGGCGAAGGCTGCCGCGGGTCGATCGCGCTGGCGCGCTCGCTGGCGCGGGCCGCGGCGTCGGGGTCGCCAAGGCGAGCCGCCACGTGGGCGAGGCGAAACCAGGCCTCCCGCAGATCCGGGTCGAGCGCGACCGCGAGCTCGAGCTCGACGCGGGCCGCGGCCAGCTGGTCGTGGCGCAGCAGGACCGCTGCGAGACCCATCCGGGCTTCGGCCTCGAGTGTGCTCTCGACGCCGGCGCCGGCAATGCGAATCGCGGTGGCGAAGTGATCACGAGCGGCTTCGGTGTGGTCGAGCTCGGCGGCGATGCGGCCGAGCCACAGGTGCGCTGGAGCGAAGCTCGCCCGGCGCTCGAGGATCGATGCGAACATCGCTCGCGCCTCTTCCAGCCGCCCGAGCTCGTACAAGGCGACGCCGTGGAGCGGACGCACGGCGAGCTCCTCGGGATCGGCCGCCAGTGTTTGCTCGAACCACCACACTGCCAGCTGGTAGCGGCGCTCGTTCAGGTAGGTGGTCCCGAGCAGGCCGAGCGCGCGCGCCCACGCTGGGTGGGCCTCGACCAGGGGCTCGAGGCGCATGCGGGCAGCGCCGGTCAGCCCCGCATCGATCAGGGCCTTGGCCCGCGCCAGCTCTCCCGGCGCTGGCATCGGGGCGGGCTCGCCTTCTTGGGCACCGGCGGCGGCGGCGCTTGCCGCCGCCGCCAGGAGAGCCACCCGCAGTCGCCGAAACAGTATCCGCCCAGTGTGCGTCACTCGGACAAGAGTAGCGCAGCGACTCTGCTCAGAAAATGGGACCCGGGACCAGGGACCCGGGACCCGATCCGGAACGGAGGCCGGACGGCGGACTTGATTTTCATCCTCCGGGGTGCACCACGGAGGGGTGGATGC
>CAZRFU010000047.1:38168-42539 GCA_964599475.1 uncultured Thermoanaerobaculia bacterium | reverse complement strand
GAGCGAATACTCGCCCACACCCCTCGGCGCGGCGGAGCTCTCGGTGGTGCGGGTCGAAGGCGACGGCCGGCAGCTGCTGTGGCGCTACCCGCTCGCGGGCGGAGTCCCGCAGCAGGTTGCGACGGAGGCTGAACCTGTCGGTTACCACGCCTGGGGGGCGGAGGGCGGCCTGTTGCTCTTCGTCCTCGGTGAACCCCACACCCTGCAGTGGCGCCCCGCCGGAGGACCGACGCGAGTCCTCGCCAGCGACATTGGCCGCTCGCTCCTCACCATTCCCGGAGACGGCGGCTTCTCTTACGTCGCCAAGCGGCGCCCCGAAAGTCCAGAGTCGTGGTGGGTGATGCGCCTCGACCCGAAAACCCTCGAGTCGACGCCGATCATCGCCACGCCGAAGGATCGCGAGGATGTCGCGTGGGATCCGGAGGGCCGGCTGTGGGTCGCCGACGGGACCAAACTCCTGCGACACTGTCCGGCATGTGGTGGCGGCTGGCGCACCATGGTCGATCTCGCCAAGTTCGACCTCGGCATCGTCTCGCGCCTGGCCTTCGCTCCGAACGGCCGCTCGCTGGCGGTGGTCAGCGAGCGCCCTCGAACCGAGGTGCCGCAGCCGTGAAATCGCTACCCGTCGACACCCTCCTGGAGGAGACTCGTCGCAGCTGGGACGTCGCCACCGCCAACCACAACGCCCACAAGGTCGACCAGGGCCGGTGGCTGCGCGATCACAGCACCTTGTTCCCCGAAGAACTCGAGCTTCTCGGCCCGATCAGCGGCTGCGACCTCCTTCACCTGTGCTGCAACAGCGGCCAGGACACCATCTCGCTGGTGCGCCACCACGGCGTGCGCGCGGTTGGGGTGGACTTTTCCAGTGTCGCCGTCGAGACCGCTCGGAATCTCGCCCGCGAAGCGGCAGCCGAGATCGAGCTCATCGAATCGGAGGTTTCCGCGTTCCTCGATCGTGACCGGCGCAGCTTCGACATCGTCTTCGGCAGCTACGGTTTCCTGCCGTGGATGCTCGACCTGCCGCGGGTCCTGCGCGGCATCGCCGACCATCTGAGACCCGGCGGCCGTTTCGTGGTGGTCGAGTTCCACCCGCTGGCCTGGTCCTTCGACGAGCACTTTCAGCTCGCAGATCCCTACTTCGCCCCGAATCGATTGTTCAGCGCTCCGGTTTCGGACTACGTCGGCGAGGCCGGCGGCGCATTGTCGCCTTCCGGCCACCGCGATGCCGCAGCAGCCGCCAACCCCCACCCAGCCCACGCGGCGCAACACACGGTCGCCGACATCGTCAGTGCAGCACTCGACGCAGGCCTGAGGCTCGAGGCCTTGCGGGAGTGGTCCTACGCCAACGGCTGTCGCATTCACCGTGGCCTGGTTGCTCAGGGTGCTTCCGGCCTGGCGGCGCGCCGCTTCGCTGCGCCGGCCGGGGTCCCTGCAATACCGCTGATGTTGGGCATGGTGGCGCAAAAGGTCTAACGCCGCGGCTGCAACCGAAACCAGTGGTCCACCCCTCCGGTCACCCCGCCTCGGGTAGGGTGAGCGAGACCTCGGCGCCGCCTCCCGGCCTATTGCGCAACGTCATTCGCCCCCCGTGGGCGTCGATCACCTCGCGAGCCAAGGCCAGACCTAGGCCACTTCCGCCGGTCTTGGTGGTCCAGAACGGCAAGTGCGCCTCAGCCAGGGCAGCTTCGCTGAAACCGGGCCCGGAGTCGCGAAGCTGGAGCAGAAAGCCCGCGGCACCGAGGTCGGCGACCGAAACCTCGATCGCGTCGCCCGGAGAGCCCGCCTCGCGGGCGTTCTTGACCAGGTTGATGACGACCTGCTCGAGCTGAGCCGGATCGAAGCGTGCGGAACGAGTGGGGACAGCTCCTGCCACCCGGATCCCGGCCAGCTCGGCCAGCTCCGCCAACCACTCGACCCAGGCGACGACCTGAAGCTGCGGAGGCGGGAGCCGCGCCAGCTCGGCATAACAGGCGAGGAAAGAAGCGAGATGTTGGCTGCGCTCCTCGACGATGCGCAGGGCCTCGATGGCGTCTTCAGCGCGACCCGCCTCGATCAGGCGACCGGCCGACCGCGACAGGGAAGTGATCGGTGCCAATGAGTTGTTGAGCTCGTGCGACAACACCCTGGTGGTCTTCTTCCACATCGCCACTTCGCTGCGTCGCACCTCGCGGGTGAGGCGTTCGACCAGAATCACGGTCGCAGCGGTGCTCTGCAAGGTCAGGCGTCGACGACGCAGGAACACCACGTCGGCGTCGCGGTTGTCGAGCACGAAGATGCCCTCAGCGGCCCCGTCGAGCAGCGCCTGGTCGAGGGGCGGATCGAGCCCGGCCGCAACCTCGGCCAGCCCCCGACCCGCAAGCGCGCCGGGCAAGCCGAACAGCCCGGCGCCGGCACGGTTGGCGTAGACCACACGGTCGTGGCGATCGACGACCAGCGTCGCCATCGGCGCGACGTCGAGCACTGCGCCCAGAACCAGCTCTCGTTCGTGCTGAAGGCGGCGGGTCTGATCCCAGCGATCCGCGAGCTCGTTGGCGGCCGCCATCACCGGGGCAAGCTCGTCTCCGGGCGGCCAGGCAATCCGCGTTGCAGCGTCGCCGTCGGCAAGGCGCAGTGCCGCGTCTTCGAGGGCGAGGCGAGCCCGTGCTCCTCGACGGCGGCGGCTCCACCACGCCTGGAATCCGACCGCGACGCCGGCAGTGGCGACCAGCACCATCACCCCGCCGGTGTCCAGCGACAACCAGCTCTGCAGCAGCCCCACGAGAACCGCCAACACCACACCCGGGGCCACGATGCCGAGGCCGGCGCGCACCGACCCAACCCATCGTCGGGCGCTCGCTCCGCTCACGGCACTCTCGCTTCCACACAACGCCTCACGGCCCATGACCTGTGGGGACTCACCCGCGACCCTCGGCCCAGCCGCTCACCAGCCTCCGACCCCCGATCCCGGCCCAGATCGGTCCCTGGTCCAGGGTCCCCATCCGATCACCTTCGAACCAAACGTTCGACATGCAGTCCGTAGCGCTCCATTCGACGATAGAGCGCCTGTCGACTGATGCCGAGGTTCGCGGCGGCCTGGGCCACCACGCCTCCGGCGGCACGCAGGGCCCGTTCTACCTCTCGCCGGCCGGGATCGCTGGCACCGGCCTCGGCCATCCCTGGCGGCGTCGCGATCGAGGCGAATCCAAGATCGCTCGCCGAGAGCTCGGGCTGCTGAGCCCGCAGGGTCGCCTGGCGGAGCACGTGATCGAGCTCGCGGACATTGCCCGGCCAATCGTGGGCGCCGAGCGCGGCTCGCGCGTCGCGCCCGAGCGTCCATCGGTGCCCCGAGCTGCTCGGCTCGATGGCAGCCAGGAAGTGGTCGGCCAAAGCCATCACGTCCGCCGGGCGATCGGCCAGGGGCGGCACTTCGACCCGGATCACCGCCAGCCGCCAGAACAGATCGGCACGAAAGCGACCGGCTCCGACCTCGAGCTCCAACCGCTCGTTGGTGGCGGCGATCACGCGCACGTCGATGGCTCGTGGGGTCGAGCTTCCCAGCCGTTCGATCTGGCCGCTCTCGAGAGCCCGCAGGAGCTTGGCCTGGCCCGGCAGGGACAAGCTGCCGATCTCGTCGAGCAACAGGGTCCCGCCATCCGCCGCTTCGAACCGACCGACGCGCCGCACGGCTCCGGTGTACGCCCCGCTCTCGACGCCAAAGAGCTCGGCCTCGAGCAAGTTCTCAGGCAGCGCAGCGACATTGACTCTGACGAACGGCCGCGCCTTGCGGGGCGAGTTGCGGTGAATCAACTCGGCGATGCGCTCCTTGCCCGCGCCGCTCGGGCCGGTGATCAACACCGGCCGCTCGGTCGCTGCCGCACGCAACGCCAGGTCGACCACCCGGCTCATCTCCGGGCTCGCCCACACCATTCCACCGAGGTCGTAGCGCTCGCCCAGCTGCTGATGCTCATGCCCGGCACCGGCGTCGGCGTCTGCCCGGCGCGACTCCAGAAGCTGACGGACACGGGCCACCAGCACCTCGTCGTTCCAGGGTTTGGCGAGGTAGTCGGCGGCTCCCTCGCGGGTCAAAGCCACGGCCGTTTCGAGTGAGGTCCAGGCGGTGAGCAGCACCACCGGAAGACCCGGCTCGCGACGCCGCAGCTCGCGGAAAAGCTCGATGCCCTCTTCGCCCGAGGTCGCGCCCGGAGTGAAGTTCATGTCTTGAACGACCACCCCGATCGGCTCCTGGGCAAGTATCTCCAGGGCTTCAGCAGGACTGGTTGCAGTGCGCACGGCGACCCCGCCGAGTCCGAGCACGACCTCGAGAGCCCGCGCCACCGCGGGCTGATCCTCGACCAACAAAACCGGGATCATGCTCACGATTGTAAGCCCCTT
>CAZRFU010000047.1:19300-38158 GCA_964599475.1 uncultured Thermoanaerobaculia bacterium | reverse complement strand
CTCCACGTCCCCTAGTCCCTGGTCCCTGTTCCCTGTTCCCTCCCCCCCTACACCGACCTCGTCGCAATGGCCGGCGGCACATCGGCCGCGCGCAGCGCCGGCGCCAACGCCGAGAGCAGGGCGAGCACGACGACCGCCGCCGCTCCAACGAGCGGCACCTGCCACGCCATGCGGGCCCCGTCGACCGCCTGCGCCAAGCCGATGTCGAGGGCCCACGCAAGGCCGATCCCGAGCGCCGCCCCACAGCCCGCGACCAGCGCGTTCTCGAGGAGAACCCACGAGACGATGGCCTCTCGGCTGGCTCCGAGTGCCCGGCGCGTGCCGATCTGCCGACGCCGCTCCGTCACCGACAACGAGGTGAGACCGATGATGCCGAGAGCCGTGACGACCAGCAGCGCCCCCATGACGCCGTAGAGAGACGTGAGGATGACCCGGTTGGTGGTGTGGAACGCCGACCTCGTCTCGACGATCCTCCGAACCGTCGCAGTGCGCCCGTTGCGCCGCGCGTGGATCAGCTGCTCGAGCTCGGCCGCCACTGTCGCCGCCTGACCGGGCTCGGCCCGCACCAGCATCGCCGCTGAGGTGGCATTGCTGCGCAAGCCTGGAAAGAACAACGCATACTCGTGGATCGGCCAGCCGTAGGGGTTGTAGAAGGGATCGACGATCCCGATCACCTGGTAGCGAGCGCTGTCGTCGACCGACTGCGCCAGCTCACGACCGAGCAGCTCGCCACCGGCAGCCGGCTCGAGCAGGCGAGCGAAGGCGCTGGTCACGATCACCGGAGCCCCTCCGTCGCCATCGCCGTCGTCGGCTTCGAGCTCGGCGGTGGTCCACCAGCGACCGGCGACGAGCTCGATTCCGAGCGTCCCCAGGATCTCCCCATCGGCCACATAGGTCTGAGTCCGCAGGCGCTCCATCTCGACGCCGGCAATCAGCACCTCCGTCGAAGAGCCGCCTCCGATCCAAGGGTAAAACGACGTGCTGCTGGCCGCTGCGACCCCTGGGTGTGCGCGCACCGCCGCGAGATCCTCCCGGTGCACCACCTGCGCGAGCTCGTCGTCAGCCAGCAGGTCGGGGTCCCAGTTCGAGATGCCCACGCGGATCAGCTGATCGTCATCGAAACCCGATTCCCGGCCGAGCTCGCGGCGGGCGTCGAGCAACAACGTGAAGCAGTTCGACACCACTGCGAGGGTCAGCCCCACCTGCAGCACCACCAGCACGAATCTCGGCGTGTGCCGCCAGGCCGCGCGAAACGTTGGTCCAATCGCCATGTCGTCGACTCCTACTGCAGCTTGAGGTGATGAGCGGGGGCAATGCGGCAGACTCGCCACGCCGGATAGGCGCCGGCGATGAGGGTGGCAACCGCGGCCAGACCGAGGGCCGCGAGCACCATCGTCAGGTCGAGGCGGAACAATGAAGGATCGCCGACCAGGGGCGCGATCCCTCGCCGCATCCCAGCCAACAGCCCGCTCGCGAGGAGCAGGCCGAAGAGCGCCGCTCCGATTCCGACGAGAGCCGCCTCGACCAGGTGCAGGGCGAAGATCTGGGCGCGGCTGGCACCAAGTGCACGACGGATACCGACTACCGGAGCCCGCGCCAGGAACTTGCCGAGGAACAGACCCACCAGGTTGACTGCACACACCACCATGAACAGCACCGAGATGGCCGCAATCGCCCGGATCTGCGGCGGCCTGAGGCCGAGCTCGAGGAACAGCTCCCGCAGCGGTGTCAGCTCGGTGCGCAGGGGTCTCTCGAAGCGCCCGAGCCGCTTCTGCTCGCTCACGTAGGCGTCGAGGAAGGCCTTGTAGTCGCGTGCCGCTGCGGGTGAATCGAGCTCGACCCAATACTGCAGGAAGACCGACTCGGAAACCTCGAGACAGCTGACGAAGCCGTCGCAGTCGACGCTCTTCCAACCATCGCGGTTGCCGGTACTGCGGATCTCCATCGGCACCGTCAGCGACAATGGGACAAACAGCTCATCGATGGTAGCGAGGGGATTCTGCGTGGGATCGTAGACTCGGAAGCCCGGACGCCACTGCTCGAGTACCCCGACGACGGTGAAATCACGGTCCCGGATGCGAACCGAACGTCCCACTGCAGGCTGGTCACCGAAGAGGCGCTGCGCGAGCTCCGGCCCGAGTACCGCCACCTGCTCCGCCTGTGCGTCTGCCCGTCGATCCCACGCCGCTCCGTCCGCAAAAGGCACTCCGAACATCGGAAAGAAGTCGGCCTCGACCAGCCGAATGGACTCCTGTGTCGGACGTGCTTCGGGCTCTGCCGGATTGGAGACGAACAGCGTCGCCTTGAAGGTGGCGGTGCGCCGCACCGGGATCTCCGACCCCGCGAGACCCCGCTGATCGCGCCACGTCAGCTGGGTCGGAATGCCACTGGTGTGGGGAGCTTCGCGCAGGGGATCCCAGTTGTCGAGCCGAACGTAGTGCAAGCGGTCGCTGCGCCCCGGCAGAGGATCACGGGAGAGAGCGTGGTCGACCGCCACCGCGGTGGTCGCCACCCCCACCCCGAGGCTGATCCCGCCGACCAGCAGGGCTGAAACCACCGGGGTGCCGCGCAGGCTGGTCCACGCCAGGCGAACGAGATGGAGCATCATTGGGCCTTCCTCGCTTCCCGCGCCCGACCGAGGGGAAGCTCGGCTACCAGGTCGCCCTCGATCAGCCGGCCGTCGTAGATGTGCACCTGACGCCGGGCCCGCGCGGCACACTCAGCGGCGTGGGTAACCATCACCACGGTGGTGCCGCGCTGGTTGACCTCCTCGAGCAGGCCCATGATCTCGTGGGCCATCGCCGAATCGAGGTTGCCGGTCGGCTCGTCGGCGAGGATCAGCGGCGGATCACTCGCCAGCACCCGCGCGATCGCCACGCGCTGCTGCTGCCCACCAGACAGCTGCGAGGGCAGGTGTTTGCGCCGCGCGCCGAGGCCCACGAGCTCGAGGGATCTCTCGATCCGCTCCCGCCGCTCTCCCGCCGGCAACCCGCGATACCGCAAGGGGACGTCGACGTTGTCGAAGACGTCGAGGTCGGGGATCAGGTTGAAGCTCTGGAAGATGAAGCCGATCTTCTCGTTGCGCAGGCGTGAAAGCTCGCGATCGCCGAGCCCGGCAACATCCCGACCGTCGAGGGTGTAGCGGCCCCGGTCGAAGCCGTCGAGCAGACCGGCGACGTTCAGGAACGTGCTCTTGCCCGAGCCCGACGGCCCGGTGATCGCCACCAGCTCGCCCGCCTCCACGGTGAGATTGATGCCGGCCAGGGCGCGGGTCTCGAGATGATCCGTGCGATACGACTTGTCGAGATTCTCCATCACCAACATCGCTATTCCTTTCCAATCTCGGGCGCGTCAGCGCCGCAAATAGACCGTTTCGGCACCCTCGAACAGGCTGGTGTCCGAGATCACCACCACTTCTCCAGCCTCGAGGCCACGTGTGACCTCGACCGCCGCCACGCTGATCGCGCCGGTTTCGATCGACCTCGCCCGTGCGAGGTCGCCCTCGACCACCCACACGCGGCGCCCGGCCCCACTCTCGAGGAAGGGGCCACGAGGCAACCGCAACACCGCCTCGCGGCGGTCGAAGACGATGCGCAGCGGCAGCCGCTGGCTCTGCCGGAGGCCACGAGGTGCCTCGCCGGCGAACACCACCCGCGTTTCGACCTGACCGCTCGCGACCTCGGGCGACACAGACACGACCTCGGCAGCCCACTCGCGCCCCTCCCAGGTCACCATGGCCGGCGTGCCGGCTTCGAGGTCGTCGGCGTAGGACTCCGGAACCGCCACCTCGAGCTCGAAGCGCGACAGGTCGACCACCGTCAGAACCGGCTGGTCGGCAGCCACGGCATCGCGATCCTGGATTTCGATCGTGGCCACCCTGCCGGCGAACGGCGAACGGATCGAGAGGCGCTCGCGCCGGCGCTCGAGCTCGGCCAACGCCAGGTGCTCGCGCTGGACCTGCAACTCCCGATCGCGCACGTCGACATCGGCGCTCTCCGTCGCGAGCATCGCGTTGGCGCGAGCATGCTCGAGCTCGATCGAGGCCAGCGCGAGCTCGTCCTCGGCGCGGTCGAGCTCGACCCGGTTGGCGAGACCCTGCTCCGCGAGCAGACGCATCCGGGTCAGCTCGCGCTGCGCCGTCGCACGGCGCAGCTCCTGGCGAGCCGCCTCCTGTTGCGCCGCCAGCACAGCCGACTTGGCCGCGATCCGGCCACGAGCCAACGAGCCACGAGCGGCCTCGAACACCGACCGCTGTTGGCCTACCGCGGCATCGAGCTCAGGGCTGGCCACAGTCACCAGCAGGGCCCCTGCAGCGACATCGTCGCCGGCGCGGACATGGAGCTCAGCAGTACCGGCCTCGGGACTGAAGAGGCGCGGAAACGACGCCGCCACCACCCGCCCCTGTGCGGCCACGTCGCGTTCGAGATCCCCCCGCTCCACCGTGCCGAAGCGCAGCCGCCCGGCATCGACGCTGCGCTCCGCTCCCCACCAACGCGTCCATCCCGGCACGAGCAGCAGCCCCATCACGAGAGCACCCAGGCCTGCTCCGAGAAGCCACCCGCGCAGCCGCCGCTTGGGGGGCTGCAAAACCGTGTCCATCGAATCGGTCCCGCGAATCATGGCTTCCCCCACAGCATCCCTCGTGCCAATCCCAGAGTTGGGCCCGAGGTCATTGCTTTCAGTCGTTTACGATCCCGCCACCGGTGTCCGCGCACCACCTGTCCGCCACCGGCGCGGACACCTGTCCGGGTCGCCGGGCCAGATCGTCGGCGGATCGGAACCCCTGAGGCGTGGTGACGAAACGAAAGTGATCGGAAACACGTAGACTTTCCGAGTGCCGCTGCGCGGCGCGAGGAGATCGTCGATGCTTCGAGAGGTGATCAGGGTGCTCGTCGTGGTCGTAGCCGGGGCGATGGCGCCGCTGGCCCTGCCGGCCGAAACCCTCGAGGGCCAGTACCACTGGAAGGATGGCGACGAGCGAGGACCGGTGTCGGCGATCTTCGAGAACGCCGGCCCCGAAACCTGGACCGTCGAGTTCCGCTTCCGCTTCGACGGTCGCGAGCATCGCTATGCCGGCACCGCCACGGGCAAGCTCGACAACGGCGAGCTGAACGGCACCGTGCAGAACGAAAACGGCCGGCGCAGCTTCACCTTCCGCGGTACTGTCCGCGACGGCCGCTTCGAAGGCACTCACGCCGAGACGACTCGCGGACGCACGTCCCACACCGGGAGCATCTGGCTACGTACCAAGGTGTAGGGTAACCTTGCCGAGCGGCCTCGACCGAGGCCTCGCTCGCCTTCCGATCCCCGACGACACTCGCCCCGATGCGAACCCTCCTGTTCTTGATCCTGGTCCTGGCGGGCCTGGCTCCGGTTTCGGCTCGATCCGAGACCTCGGAGCTGCCACGCCACGACCTCGAGCGCCAAGCCCTGACCGCTCCGGATCGGGTGCTCGAGGCCCTCGGCCCTCTCGAGCAGGCGGCTGCGGCGCGTTCCGACCAGCGCGAGCTCGCCCTGCTGGCGCTGGCCCGAGCCAACGCCTGCCGCGTGATCGCCGACTGGACCTGCCAGCGCAATGCCGGTGCCGCCGCCACCGCCGCGGGTGCCGCCGCGGGCGATCCGATCCTGGTGATCCGCGGCCAGATCGCCGAGGCTCGGGGATGGATTGCCCAAAAGGACTTCTCCCGCGGCGAGCGACTCCTCGGCCAGGCCCAGCTCGCGCTCGAGGCGACCCCACACCCCGAGCTCGCTGCCGACGTCGACCTGGCGTTCTCGTCGCTGAGCTTTTCGCTCGGCAAACACAGCCTCTCGGGAGACTACGCGCGCCAAGGGCTCGAGCACCTCGGCGCCGGCGAGGCGCTGCCGATGCGCGTGCGGCTGATGCGCAATCTCGCGCGGGCCCTCGCGCAAACCGGTGAGCCGGCAGAAGCCCGCACGGTGCTCGACGAGGCAGTGGAGGTCTCGCAGCAGTTCGTCGACCCGAAGCTCTCGGCCGAGCTGTCACTCGAGATCGCGCGCCTGGCCCGGCAGACCGGCGACCTCGCCGGGCAGATCGAGCACGGACGACGTGTGCTCGCCCTCAGTCGCGAGCTGACCAACACCCAACTCGAGGGACTGGGGCGCGAGGTCCTCGGGCTCGCAGCACTCGACCAACGCGATCTGGCCGGCGCCGAACGCGAGCTCGACACCGCGCGAGCAGCCTTCGCGTCTCTGGGCCTGTCTCGCGACGAGGCACGGGTCAGCCGCGAGCAGCTGGGAGTCATGCTCGAGCGGGGCGCCAGCGGGGCCGGGCTCGCGCGCCTGCTGCGACGCATGATGGAGCTCGAAACCGAGGTGATCGAAAGCGATCGGGCCCAGGCCGCCGACGCGTTCGAGGCCCGGCTCGAGTACGCCCGCCGCGAGCTCGAGGTGCTGCGACTCGAAAACGAAGCAGCGCTGGCTGCCGAACGCGCCAGCGCCCTGGCCGCGCGAATCAGGCTCGGCCGCTTCGTCGTCGGCTTCGGTGCCGTGCTGTTCATCGTCTTGGCCACCTTCTTCGTGCTCCAGCGCCGCACCAACCGCCGACTTCGCAAGGCGCTGGCGGATCTGCAGCAGAGTGAAGCACGGGCGGTCGACCTGCTGCGCCTCGGCACCGGCTATCTGTTCCTGTACGACGTCGACGGCCGTTTGGTGATGCTCAACCCGGCCGCCGCGGCCGTCTTCGGCGCCTCCCCGGAAGCCCTGGTCGGGCGCCCGTTGGCTGACTTCGTCCCGCCGGAGCACCGGGAATCCTGGCTGCAGGCGCTCGCCAAGGTCCTGGCAGCCGGCCGCCACGACGGCACCATTCCGGTCCGGCGCGGCGACGGCGAGATCCGCTGGTGGCGTTACACCAGTCGCCTGTCGCCCGCCGACCTCGCCGAGCGCTACGTGATCGGCCAAGCCGTCGATGTCACCGACGAGATCGCCCGCACCGAGTCCCTGCGGCGGGCGAGCCTCTACGACGCCCTCACCCACTGCTACAACCGGCGCTACCTGCAGGAGTTCGAGCACGACCACCTGGGCGACCACTCCTGGGGCGTGGTGTACTTCGACCTCGACGGCTTCAAGCGCATCAACGACACGCTGGGCCACGAGCGCGGCGACCAGGTGTTGACGGACTTCGCGCGATTCCTCCTCGAGCGGGTACGAGTCGACGACGCCGTGGTGCGGATCGGCGGCGACGAGTTCGTGATCCTGCTGGCTCGAGCGGGGGAAGGCGCCGTCCGCGCCCAGGTCGAGCGACTGCAACGAGACGCCGAGCTTGCCCCCACGGCGTTCTCGATGGGGTTTGCCATCCGCAGCGACCAGGAGAATCTGTCCGAGACCCTCGCCCGAGCCGACTCGGCGATGTACCAGAGTCGCGGCCGGGGACTCGCCACTGACACCTGGGATCATCCGAGCTCGGGAAATTGAGCCGCCCGTGACCCCTCCGGCGGCCCCGCAGAGCACACGTCCGGTCATCACACTGGCGTTGCTCTACGCCACCCTCTACCTCGCCTTCGGCGGCCACCTCCCCTACTGGCCCGCATGGTTGATCGACCAGGGCCTTTCGGCGGCAACGATGGGCTCGGTTCTCGGTGCCGGCTTCCTGCTGCGCCTGGTGGTGGCACCCGTCAGCACGGCCTTTGCCGGACGCCACGGTGATGTGCGGCCGAGCCTGCGTCTGCTGCTCGCCGCGGGAGCCGTCGGCTTCGTCGTCGCCGCCGTCGCCGGGCGCGGACCAGGATTCGCCGCGATGATCACCATCGCCACCACCCTGCTCCTGATTCCTTCTGTCCCCCTGCTCGACAGCGTGGCGATCGACCATGCGCGGACCGGAGCGGTGGTCTACGGCCGCGTGCGGGTGCTCGGGTCGATTGCGTTCATCGGCGCCAACCTCGTCTGCGGCGCCTTGATCGCTCGCGCCGGCATCGCGGTTCTGCCGTGGTGGCTCGCCGGTTCGATCGCGGCGGCCTGGATCGTCTCGCTGGCGGTACCGTCCGCCGGCCCTGCTACGCCGTCGGTTCCTGCGGTGGGCGGATGGCTCGCGCAGATCCCCGCGGTCCTGCGGCTGCCCGGAGTGCTGGCGATCCTCGTCGCCGCCGGCCTGGTCCAGGCGAGCCATGGCGTCTACTACAGCCTCGGCACCGTGCACTGGCAGGCGCTCGGCTACGGTGGCGACCGGATCGGGGCGCTGTGGGGAATTGCCGTCGCAGCCGAAGTCGTCCTGTTCGCGGTGGCCGGTCGCCTCGAGGGCGCGTCGATGCCGCGGCGGCTGATCGAGCTCGGTGGCGCTCTGGCGGCGCTGCGCTGGACCTGCACGGCTTTCGACCCCCGGCCCGAGCTGCTGTTCCCGCTGCAGCTCCTCCACGCCGGCAGCTTCGCCGCCACCCACCTCGGCGCGATCGGGTTCATCGCCCGCTGGGTCCCACCTCCTCTCGTCGCCACCGCCCAAGGGGTCTACGCGGCGCTCGCAAGTGGCCTCTTCATGGGTCTGGTCGTTCTCGGCGCCGGCAGTGCCTACGAGCACTTCGGTGGCCACACCTACCTGCTCGCCGCCGCCGTGGCGCTGCTCGGGGCGTGGGTGGTGCGGAGGACGCGGATGGTGGTGGTCGCTGGGGAGTAGGGGTATTGGGTATTGGGTATTGGGTATTGGGTATTGGGTGAGCTGCTGCTCGACACCGGTGCCTTGGTGTCGCTGCTCGACCGCAGCCAAGCCGAGCACACGGCGTTTCGCGAGCTCTTCGAGACGTGGTCCGGGGTGGTGCTGACGACCGAGGCGGTGTTGACCGAGGCCACCCACCTGCTCGGCAGGGTGGCAGGCGGTCGAACCGCGTGCCTCGATTTCGTGCTGGCCGGCGGGGCGGTGCTGGTTGCGGCGAACGTGAAGTCGACCGCGCGCTGCCGTGAGCTGATCGCGCAGTACGCCGACCTGCCGATGGACTACGCCGCCGCCACGCTGATCGCCCTCGCCGAAGACGTGCGGACCAACTTGGTCGCGACCACCGATCGTCGCGACTTCGGCATCTACCGCTTGGCATCGGGAGCAAGCCTGCAGATCGTCCCCGCGTGGCGGTGACGTCCTGAAAGGCAGCGCGCGGGCCGAGTCAGCGATTGGCGCAGCCTTCCGCGATATTCTCGGGGCGATGACCAAAGTCACCCGTTCCTATCCCGGCCCCTCGGGCTGTGGCCTGTGCTCGTACCCGCCCAAGGAAACCTGGGACGACGTGGTCGACCTCGACCCCAAAGCCTGGCCCAAGCGCGTCGAGCGCCATTCGATGCTGGTGCCGACCACCTGCTTCAACTGCGAGTCCGCCTGTGGCCTGCTCGCCTGGGTCGACCCGGACACCCTCGAGATCCGCAAGCTCGAAGGCAATCCCGAACACCCCGGCTCGCGCGGTCGCAACTGCGCCAAGGGTCCGGCGACGCTGACCCAGCTGACCGACCCCGATCGCATCCTCCACCCCTTGCGCCGAGTTGGCCCGCGCGGAGCCGGACGGTTCGAGCGGGTCAGCTGGGACGAGGCCCTCGACACCATCGCCGCTCGCATCCGCAAGGCGATCGTCGAGGAACGGCGCAGCGAAGTCGTCTACCACGTCGGCCGCCCGGGTGAGGACGGCTTCACCGAACGCATCCTCGCCGCCTGGGGCATCGACGGGCACAACTCTCACACCAACGTCTGCTCGTCCTCGGCGCGAGCGGGCTACCAGCTGTGGTGCGGGATCGACCGCCCCAGCCCAGACCACGCCAACGCCGACGTGATCCTGCTGATCTCGGCCCACCTCGAAACCGGGCACTACTTCAATCCCCACGCCCAGCGCATCATCGAGGCCAAACAGCGTGGCGCCAAGGTCATCGTCTTCGACACCCGCCTCTCCAACACCGCCACCCACGCCGACCACTGGCTCGCGCCGATCCCCGGCTCCGAAGCCGCCATCCTGCTCGCTATCGCCAGCTACCTGATCCGCGAGAAGAAGTACGACCGCGAGTTCGTGCGGCGGTGGTGGAATTGGGAAGAGTGGATGGCGGCGGAGGGGACCGGGGACCAGGGACCCGGGACCGGGGATCAGGGACCGGATCCCGACCCCCGAACCCCGACCCCCGATCCCCTTTTTCTCGCCTTCGAATCCCGCCTCGCTGCCCACTACGCGAAGTGGACCTTCGAGGCTGCCGCCGCCGAGTCCGGCGTCGACGCGGCGACGATCGAGGCGGTGGCGAAGGTGGTCGCCACCGCCGGCACGCGGCTGTCGTCCCACGTGTGGCGCAGCGCCGCCGCCGGCAACCTCGGCGGATGGCAGGTGTCGCGCTGCCTGTTCCTCTTGAACGCGCTGCTCGGCGCGATTGCCACCCCCGGCGGCACCTACCCCAACGCCTGGAACAAGTTCGTTCCCAAGCCACCCTACCTGCCCCCCCATCCGCCCCACTGGAACGAGCTCTCGTGGCCCGAGGAGTTCCCGCTCGCCTGCAACGAGATGAGTTTCCTGTTGCCGCATCTGGTGCGTGAAGGCCGCGGCACCCTCGACACCTACTTCACCCGGGTCTACAACCCGGTGTGGACCAACCCCGACGGCTTCTCGTGGATCGAGATGTTGCGCGACGAAAGTCAGGTCGGCCTCCACGTGGCGCTGACGCCGACCTGGAGTGAAACCGCGATCTTTGCCGACCTGGTGTTGCCGATGGGCCACGCACCGGAGCGGCACGACATCCACTCCTACGAAACCCACGACGCGCAGTGGATCGGCTTCCGCCAGCCGGTTGGGCGCGCCGCGCGCGAACGCCTGGGCCAGGAGCCAACTCCGGACACCCGCGGCTCGAACCCCGGCGAGGTGTGGGAAGAGAACGAGCTCTGGATCGAGCTGACCTGGCGTATCGATCCCGACGGTTCGCTCGGCATTCGCCGTTTCGTCGAGAGCCTCGAACGGCCCGGCGAAAAACTCGGGGTCGACGAGTACTACGGCTGGATCTTCGAGAACTCGGTCCCGGGCCTGCCCGAACGTGCCGCGGCCGAGGGCATGAAGCCCCTCGAGTGGATGCGGCGGCACGGATCGTTCGAGATCTCGCGTGGCATCGGTCAGGTGTTCGAGCAGGAGGTCCCCGCCGGCGAGCTCGAGGACGTGTCGGTCGGCGCCTTCGGCCGGGTCTACACCAAGACCCCGAAGCCGGCCCATCCCAACGTCATCCCGATGGCGTCCCCCGATCCCGACGCCGACGGTCGCCGTCCGGTGGGCGTGATGGTCGACGGAGTGATCCGCCGCGGCTTCCCCACTCCCAGCGGCAAGCTCGAACTGTGGTCGAGCACGCTGGCCGCCTGGGGTTGGCCCGAACAGGCCCTGCCCGAATACGTGCGCAGCCACGTCCACCCCGAGGCCCTCGGCCCCGATCGGGCGACGCTGATCTCGACCTTCCGCCTGCCGGTGCACATCCACACCCGCAGCGCCAATTCCAAGTGGCTCGACGAGCTCGCCCACTCGAATCCGCTGTGGATCCATCCGAGCCACGCCGAGCGGGTGGGTGTGATCAGCGGCGACCTCGTGCGCGTCGTCACCGACATCGGCTACTTCGTCGCCAAAGCCTGGGTCACCGAAGGTATCCGTCCCGGCACGGTCGCCTGTTCGCACCACATGGGCCGCTGGCGGCTCGACGAAAAGGGCCCCCGCTTCGTCACCGCCCTGGTGTCGATCGAAGAGCAGGGTGATCGGCGGCTGCTGCGCCGCCGCAACGGCGCCGAGCCGTTCGAATCAAGCGATCCCGACTCCGCCCGAATCTGGTGGTCCGACGTCGGCGTGCACCAGAACCTCACCTTCCCGGTCCACCCCGATCCCGTGTCCGGCATGCACTGCTGGCACCAGGCGGTACGAGTCGAACCCGCGCAAGACGGCGATCAATCCGGCGACGTCAGCGTCGACCTCGACCGCAGCCGCCGCATCTACGACGAGTGGATGCAGAAAACCCGCAGCGCCCGAGACGTCTCCCCCGACGGCACCCGCCGGCCCTACTGGCTGTTGCGGCCGCTCAAGCCGGGGCGGGAGGTGTATCGGTTGGGGGAGAAGAGGGGGTAGGAGGTAGGGGTTAGGGGTTAGGGAGCGGGAGGGACTGAGAGACCAAGGGACTCAGGGACTCAGGGACTCAGGGACTGCGTCCTGCATCCGTAGGGGCCGCGGGAGCGCCCCAGGTGCGTGCGGCAGCGCGCACATCTTCCTCACCAGACGGGCGTTAGGGGTCCGGAAGGCGACAAACGAAGGGACCGAGAGACCGCGGCTACGGGCGTTCCCCCGACCGCTCTCCGCGGAGCAGACCCGCAACGCTGATGTCTTCGTCGATCTCGGGCCAGTGAATGCCCCCGCCCGCCCCAATGAGCTTCCAGTTCTTGCGCACATCCGGCGCCGCGCGAAGTAGGCGCGGGAACCAAACGAGCGGCGCAGATACCGAGCGGCCATCGACCAGCTCAACGCGAAGGCTGTCGTCGGTGACATCGACCGAAGTCGCGATCGGAGCTTCAGCGGCCGCGGGCCCGAGAGATAGCTCCTCGCCGCCGGGCGTCGTACGAGTGTAGCTCTACCCTCCGGATCTCGCCAGTTCCCAGCAGCGCGCCGTTCGGCAAATGTGCGGTCAACGCGTCCAGCCGGCCCAGCGAGAGCAACGCCTCATCGAAACGGCGCCGCAGCGCCGGCGACCAGACAATCGGCGGCTCCGGCGGCAGCGGCGCCGACACAAAGGCTTTGAACCGCTCAGCGGCGATACCGACCTCGATGTACTTGCCAGGCACTGGGCGACGCACGGTGTGGGCTAGCCTCCAACAAGCGCGGTCGTTATTTTAGGTTGCCAGTTTAATGTAAATCGACCGGTTCGCTTATTTTAGGTTCGTGGTCATCCCGACTTGCCGGTTGCAGCGCAACGCTCCAACTCCCGAATAGCCCGGCCTCCCGGACACCGCATTGTCCAACCGGTAGGCACCACAACGAACCGCGCCTCGACCGCGTGCCGGCGCGTCCACCACCTCGCCGCCCTACGTGGCGGCGAATGTCCGGTCCGCGCAGAGTTCGTCGCCAGAAGGGGCCGGAGGACCCCATGGCGACCTATCCGACCTTTCTGGCGACACTTTTCCTGGCGGGACTCGCGGCCGGCTCGTCCTTCGCCGCGACGATCACTGTGGACACCACCGCCGACGCGGATGCCGTCGACGGAGGGTGCTCGTTGCGCGAGGCGATCCTCGCGGCGAATCTCGATGCCCGGAGAAACGAATGCCTTGCCGGATCCGGTCCCGATCGAATCGTCTTCGATCTCCCGGGCCCTTCGAGGATCGTGTTGACCTCGGCGTTTCCGGCCATCACCGATACGTTGTCGATTCGGGGACCCGAAGCCGGCGAACTGACTCTCGACGGCGACT
Source organism: uncultured Thermoanaerobaculia bacterium (assembly GCA_964599475.1). Lineage (GTDB taxonomy): Bacteria > Acidobacteriota > Thermoanaerobaculia > Multivoradales > CAZRFU01 > CAZRFU01. The sequence continues at coordinate 24,774 of CAZRFU010000047.1, read as the reverse complement.
CGACCTACCGGCACTTCTGGTTCGACAGCCCAGGCGACGATGGGTGGTTCGCACTCCAAGACCTCACGATGGCGTTCGGCAGGATCACCGGGGCCTTGGCCGCCGGGGGTTCGGTCCTCGTCGCCACCGGCGATACGCTGGTCGGGACGCGGCTGCGCTTCGTCGCGAACGAGTCCGACAACATGGGTGGTGCCGTGCGACTCGAGAACGATGTGACGTTCGTCTGTACCACCTGCACCTTCCAGGACAACGCCTCACTGGGACCGGTGGGCGGCGGGGCGATCGCGATGTCTGACGGGCCCCTGTGCCACCTCATCGACTCGACGCTGTCCGACAATCGAGCGGAATCGACCGGCAGCGCCGGAGCCATCGCCGTCGTCAGGGGCGACCTGATCCTCGAGCGAACCACCCTTTCGGGCAACACCTCGATGGGGAACGGAGGTGCCATCGGCACCAAAGCCACGACCGGACCAGCGAATATCACCATCCTCGACTCGACCATCACCGCCAATGTCGCCGATCTCGATGGAGACAACACCGGCGACGGCGGCGGACTGTATCTCTCCGGAGGCCCGCACCCGGTGTCGCTGACCGTGCACAACTCCATCATCGCGGGCAACCTGGACGGCAGCAGCACCACCATCAGGCCGGACTTCGACGACTCTACAGCCATCACCTTGAGCGTGACCGCAAGTTCCAACCTGATCGGCACGAACAGGGAGATCACGACGCACTTCCCCACCGGTGATCCCAACGCCGACGGAAACTTCGTCGGCACCAACGCCGTGCCGCTCGACCCAATGCTCCAAGCCCTCGGCAACTACGGCGGCGCGACCCTCACCCACCGGCCGCTGCTCGATCCGATGACGCGCGTTGTCGATCATGGCCAATGCCCCGGGACGACCAGCGACCAGCGCGGCCGGGGCAACGCCACCCTCGGTGTCAGGATCGTGGACGAAGGCAGCATCCCCAATCACGCTGGAAGCGACGGCTGCGATATCGGTGCCTTCGAACGTGGTGGCGATGCCGTTCTGCCCGCAGAGATCTTCAGCGACGGCTTCGAGCTGGGCCATAGCTTGCGCTGGAGCGCGGAGGTCCCGTAGCACGTCCTCGCCGGCTGTTATCGTGCTGGCTCGCGCGCCGGCTCGCGCCGACGGGATTGGTTTCGGTGGCCGTCCCTCGCCAGGATGAAGCGGTGAGCTCGATACCGAGCATTGAATCTTGCCGACGCGTACAGTAGTCTCGATGTATGAAGACCATCACGGTCAATGTAAGCGAGCCGGTCTACGAGGAATTCCAGAGAGCGGCCAAGAACCTCGGCCGCACGACCTCGGAGTTGATCCGTGAGGCGATGGAGTCCTACCGGCGCCAGCAACTCCGGCCACCCCGGGACTTGCGGGGCTTTCGGCCGGTTTCCCTCGGCAAGGTCCGCGAGCCGCTCGTGCCCGAAGACGATCTCCTCGCCGAAATGACCGAGCCGACACCGTGATCGGTGCCGACACCAGCTTCCTGGTGGCGTTGGCGGTCCAAGGACACCCCGCACACCGCGCAGCCTGGAAGCTGTTCGAGGAATCGATCGTCGGCGGCTCAGCGACCATGGCGATCGCACCACAGGTGTTGGCGGAGTTCTGCCACGTGGTCACCGACCCGCGACGCTTCGAGCGACCCCTCGACATGGCCGCGGCACTCGAGCTGTGCGAGACATGGTGGGATGCCGCCGAATGCCGCCGGGTCGAACGATACGCTGCTCGCCGCCACCTACTACCGCGGCGGTGTTCAGCGCGTCGCTACGACCAACTGGCGCGACTTCGCGCGGTACGGTGTGTTCGAGGTCATTGGGTTGTAGCGGCGATCAACCGGCGGCGGAGCACCCGGGCGTCGATCGGCTGGCACGTCCCTTCCGCGACGCTCAGCGGACCGATCCCGGTCTCCGGGCTCGGATGGTCGGCATCGAGGATCAGCTCGGCGCGTTCGCCGGGCTCGAGCCGGATCACCGCTCCGACCCCCAGCCGGTGGTTCGGCAACCTTCCCCACAGCATGTAGCACCCGGCGGGCAGGTCAGGGGTTTCGAAGTGCCCCTCCGGCCCAAGCAGGATCCCCGGCTTGATCGTGTGGCCCGTCTGCGGCCCCCCCACGATCTCCAGGTCCGCGATATCGGCCCAGTTCCTCCCAACCACCCGGCCGGCGATCCGCACCGGAGTCACGTCGAGCTCGACCTCCAGGTCCCCCCCGGCGGGTACCCAACGACAGCGGCCGTACCCTTCGAGCTCGACGCACAGCTCTGCGCTCTGGTCGGGGACCGTGTCCATCTCGAAGCGCCCATCGGCACCGATCGGTACGGTTTCGATCGGACCTCGCACTTCACCCTGCCCGAGGGCCTTGCTGCGATCCACCACACGTCCTGTGATCCGTCTCGGCGGCACGGCGGCGAGCTCCACCGGCCCCGTCTCAGACGACGGCGTGTAGCGCCCCCGAGCGATCCAGCCGTTGGCCGCTGCCACCTCGACCTGGACTTCGACTGGCCAGGCGGAGGTCGTGTACCGGATTTCGGGCTCCAAAAATTCGAGCCTCGTGGCCCGACGGTGGGGGAAGAGCGACGAGCTGGAGCGGATCCAGCCGGCTTCGGGACTGACGACCTCGGGAGGGAGGCGGAGAATCGCTTCCACCTTCGGCTGCTCGTGCGCCAACTTGATCAGGCTCTCTTGGTCGAGGCCTGCGAATCCCCGGCCACCACCTCCGACTGGGCGTGGCTCCGACGTGCCGTCGAACCTCACCACCGTCGAGTGATCTCTCGATCGAGCAGGCTCGGAGACCCACTGCGAGCGCAGCGGCGTAGCGCGCGGCATCACCAGCCGGACGGTCGCCGGGCCCGGCTTCGCCTCGATCCACTGCTGCGGACCGGGGCCCGTATCCCACTCATTGCCCTCCTCGACCCACACCGACGCCGCCACCCTCACCCACTCGGCGTCCTCCAGCTCCAGCGCGAAGCGAACTTTGCCACCTCCATCGGTCAATGCGCCGCCCTGGCTCGAATCCCCCGAACATCCGCCGGCTCGCAACCGCCACTGCACCACGGCGCCAGCAAGAACCATCGCCCGCTCCCACGGCCGACCTTCTTCGTCGACCACCACCACCTCGAGATCCATCGTCGCCGAGCGCGCATCCGGGACGGCACCCGCGGCCAGAGCCACGGCGGCGAGAAGCGAAACCGGAAGAGCACGGATCAACACGCCCAGGCGTACGGAAGACGACCCGCACGCGTTTGCCCAACTCCCGTGGCCTCCCCGTCGCTCGCCGTGCGCGGAGTCTCGATCCGAGGGCACCCCGCAGCCTGCTGCCGCCTACAGCCCTACGACCGAGCTCCACGCCTCGGCGTCACCCTGCTCGAAGCCGTCTGCAAACAGCGGCGTCGGGATGAGAGCGCTGACGAGCTCGTATGCCCCGCTATCGCAAGGGCGCAACGGTTGGGGGCTGCGCGCGACGCCACGCTGGTCTCGGACCAGGCAGTTGGCGTCGTCGACGCGGTCGAACGCAGGGCTGGTGTTGCTGATCTCGAAGGTGCGGGTCGGTCCACCGAAGTAGTCCGGTGCCACGCTCACCCCGGAGTCGACGACATCGTCGATGTCGTCGGTCCCGGTGAAGGAGCAGGTGTGGCCGGGCGATTCCACATTTGCGCCCGCCGAGAAGACGCCGCCGGAGCCAGCGGCCTCGCACAGCCCATCCACGATCGAGCTCTCGAACGTCACCTGGCTGTCGATGACGCGCACCTCGGGATTCCCGACACCGTCGTCGACCACGGTGCAGTGCGTGCACGACACGTCCCCGCCGCCGTCGACGAAGATCTGGTTGATGTTGTTGCTGTGCAAGGTGACGTTCTCGAGCACCACCTCGGTCCCGATGGCCATGATGCCGGTCCCGTTGTTGATCACCGCGCTGTTGCGAATCGTCGCCTGGCCGCCTCCGCCGACGTGGACCCCGGCCGCGCTGCTCTGCTGGAACGCGTTGTCGCGCACCTCGCACTCCTCGAGCGTGAGGTTGCCGCCGCTGACTCGGATGCCCCCTTCGACGCCCTGCTCCACGGTGATCCCACGCAGCGTGACCGTGCCGAACACTTCGATCATCTGCTCGCTGGCGGAGGTTCCCAATCCCGTTGCGTCGATCCGGGTCATAGTTGCCCCTGGGCCCACGATCTCGTAGGTGCCGGCGAGATCGAGGTCGCCCAGGCCACCGCTGTCGTCGCCGCCGCCGGAGCGGGTCAGCGCGTAGGTGCCGGCGGACAACACGATCTGCGAGGAGCCAAGAGCGTCGTTGGCCTCGATCGTCGCCTCGCGCAGGGAACAGTCTCCCGGGTCACACCCATCCGGAAACGGATCATCGTAGCGGGTGACGATCAGGTCGACGGCTTGGCACGGGACCGCCAGCCCGACCAGTACGGCGAGAGTCGCGAGACGGATCATCGGTGCACCTCCTGGGCTTGAAGACGACCTGGATCATTTCACCGCCCGGACCGGACCCACCACTGTCTTTCGTCAGTGTCGCGCGCCTTTCAATTCATCCCCTGCGCTGCGCCACGAGGGTGCACGACGCTGCCAACCGGCACGCACTCGGCGGAGCTCCAGCCAGGGTGATCGGCCGAGCTCGCGGCTACTGGATCACCCGCACCTCGATCGGTTGGCATGCCCGCTCGTCCCCGAGCAACGGCCCCAAGCCCTCCACACTCGGATGGTCGGCATCGAGGATGAGCTCGGCGCGTTCACCCGGATCGAGTCGGATCAAGGCTCCCACTCCCCAATAGCCCGGCCCCGGCCAGGCACCCCAGACCACGTAACACCCGGCGGGCATTTCCGGGGTCTCGAAGAAGCCCTCCGGCCCCAGGAGGATCCCGGGCTGAGTTCCGGCGGCCGAAGACATCGGGTTCTTGAGCAGCTCCAGGGCTCGGAGGTCTGACCAGTTCGTCCCAACCAGCTGCCCGGCGATCCGCACCGGCGTCAGGTCGACCTCGACCTCGAGGTCGCCACCGGCCGGCACCACCCGACACGTCCGGCGCCCCTCGATTTCGGCGCACAGGTGGACGCGGGCGTCGGCAACGGACTCCATGACGAAGCCGCCATCGGCCGCGATCGGCACGCTCTGACCTGGACCCAGCACCTCACCTCGATCGAAAGGCCTGCCGCCTGCCACGACGCGGCCAGCGATACGCCGCAGCGGCACCGCGGACTCGCCCGGCTGACCCTCCCCTGCCGGCAGAGCCCTGCCGACATCGTCGCCGGCCGCGAACCCCCGGCCACCACCTCCGATCGGGCGCCGCTCCGACGTGCCGTCGGCCCCGACGACCGTCAAGCGGTCGCTTGATCGATCGGGGTCGGCCACCAGAGCCGAGCGCAGAGGGGTGTCGCGCGACATCACCAGCCGCACCGTCGTTGGGCCCGGCTTCGCCTTGAGCCACTGCTGTGGGCCGGGCCCCGAGTCCGACT
>CAZRFU010000047.1:0-19290 GCA_964599475.1 uncultured Thermoanaerobaculia bacterium | reverse complement strand
CGCCATCGTCGATCCACACCGACGCCGCCACACGCACCCACTCGGCGTCCTCGAGCTTCAGCTCGAAGCGCGCCGCCCCGCCTGCATCCGTCGAGGCTTGCTGCTGGCTCGGATCGCCGGCGCAGCCGCCCCAACGCAGGCGACCGTTCATCACGCCGCCGGCGAAGACCGTCGCCTGCTCCCAGGGCCGCCCCTCTTCGTCGACCACGATCACCTCGAGATCCATCGTTCCGGACATCGCACGCGGAGGGGACACCCCCGCGAACGAAGCTACAGCGGCAAGCAGGAGGACGGCGGGCACCATGCCGAGCGTACGGTCGGCGACGGCGGGGCGTTTGATCGGCGAAGTTGGGGCTAAGCTCGGGACAGCGCAAGCTGCATCAATGGGTCAGCCGCAGGACCGCTGCCGCCTGCGACTCGACGACCACTCCGGAATCGGCAGCCACCCGGGCCCGATCTGTAGTCGGAACGCCACCGTCACGAAAGAACGCCGCGAGGTCACGTGCGACCACGGCCGGAGCCGCCCAGTGGAGATTGTGACCGTGGTCGTCGGTGACGCCGTCCGCCGGCATCGAACGGACCCCGTACCGTTTCCACCACGCCGAAGGGGAGCCCGAGGCTGCCAAGGCCTGCCGCAAGGCAACCTGGTCCGGCTCTTCGGGGAAGTTCTGGTCCTGCACACCCCAGATCACCAGCGTCGGGGCTGCAAGCTGGCCCAGGCGCCCGCGCAAATCGGTGGTCTCGAGAGCCCGAAGTGTCCCGACCCAAGTGCCGAAGGGCAGGTTCAGCGCCTCGTCGGCGATGGTCGCGAGCAGCGCCGAGTCGACCCCGGCCTCGACCGCCCAATTCGAGCGAATCCATGCCTCGGCCTCCAGCCCCACCGTTCGCACCGGCAGCTCGTAGACCCGATCGGGCGAGGAGTACCCCAAAGCCCGGAGCCGACTCGACCACTCACCCTCAACCAGCTCGCGTCGCAGGTATTGGACCAGCGGGTTCGCCGATGTCGAGGCGGCCCCACCGATCAGGACCAGTCGTCGTACCCGCGCGGGCGCGTCGAGCGCCACAGTCTGAGCGACGAGAGTCCCGAGCGAATGCCCGACCAGGTCCGCCCGCACGATTCCGAGCTGGTCCATCAGCGCCAGCACGTCTGCAGCATGGTGGGCGACGGTGAAGCACAGCTCCGGCCGCGCGCGGCAGCCTGGAGCGAACGGCAACGTCGAGGAACCATGGCCCCGGAGATCGACGGTGATCAGTCGCAGGTCGGGCCGGAGTTGCGTCAACTCGGCAACGAGACCGGCGAAGGAACGGCGAGTGTCGGTAAACCCGTGAAGGAAAAGGACCGCCGGGCCATCCGTGCCACCCGTCTCGGACCAGCTCATCGAGATTCCAGTTGGCAGTTGGGTGGTCCGAGCCGGCTGGGAACCGAGGACCACCGCGGGGCCGAGGGCGACCAGGCAAAAGCCGATCGACGACACCGCTCGCGCAGCAAAGGTTTTCATAGTGAGGCTCCTTCGTATTGCGTCGCACGAAAGGCGCGATGCCCAAGGGAATGCGCAAGCGGTCGCCAAATCCGGACGTCGGCAGCAAGCCGGCCGCTCGCGTTCCCCGCCCCGGATCGGGGGGGGGTCGGGGGTCGGGGGTCGGGGGTCGGTAGAAGGCTCAACCGTTCCGGCGTACGGGCAGCGGAAGCGCCCCCCACGGTGCGCGTGGCGCGCGCACCTCTTCTCCGGCTCGACAGGGTCGCGCGTCTGCGATGAATCGTTCCGATCTTTGTTCCGGTTGACCGATTTCGTTGTCTCAGTCCGATGAGCGGCACTCGAGCCGCACCTCAGGAGGAACAACGCCCGTGAACACCACGCCTCGCCCGCCCTTTGTCTCGAGCCTGATCGCCGCAGCGACCCTCTCCCTCTGCGCCACCGCCGCTACTGCGCAGCTCACCCCCCTGGTGCTCGAGCTCGACGGCACCCGGATCCCCCTCGGCCAGACGGCGGAATTCGTGGTCCGCACCACCGAAGCCCGGCCGCTCGCCGCTGCCGGCTTCTCGTTCGAGGTGCGCGACCGACGTGGTGACTTCGCCGTGGCCTTTGCCGCGCTGGATTCCTACGAACTGCTGACTGGCGGTGCGTCGGCCACCATCGACGCGACCTTCGACCCTCTCACCCAACGCCTCGACGTGCTGGCAACTTCGCCCGACGGCACGCTCAACGACGACCTCGGTCCGCTCGCGGTGTTCCGCTTCAGCCTCGATCCCGCGGTCGCAACCGGAGACCGTTTCGAGATCTGGATGCACCCGGATACCACCCTGGTCGACCCGTTGGGTGAAGTGGTCGCCAGCGCCGTGGGGCGCGCCGACTTCCGCATCGTCGACGACGAGCCGGGACAGTCCCTGGGCGCACTCGGCGGTGAGATCTACCCCGGCTCGCAGGTGGTGATCGGGGCCACCACGGAACGGCCCTTCGCGATCGGCTCGGGAGTGGTGGAGTTGAGCTACGACGCCACCCTGTTCGAGCCCGCATTCGAAGTCCGGATCGACCCGCGATATGGCTCGGCCACGATCGACTCGATTGACAACCCCGCCGCCGGCCAGCTGACGATCACCTTCACCTCCCCCGACCAGGACCTCAACCTCGGCCTCCACGGCCCGTTCGTCACGGTGATCCTGCAGGCGCTCCCCGAAACGCCGGTCGGGACCCTGTCGGCGATCGTGCTCGGCGCCGGCACCGCCCTTTTCGACGATGCGGGCACTGCGATCGAGCTCGAAATCGACGGCGAGGAGCTCGAGTTCGTCGACCCCGACCTGCTGGTGGAAGCCGGGTTCGAGAATGGCGACCTTGGCGAGTGGTGGACCGCAGTTGGGTGGTGATGGAGGCTGGGTATCGGGGATCGGGGATCGGGGATCGGCGACCACGGAGACGATTCTTGTCCTCGGGAGCGCATGGCGGACTGCTCAAAGTCCGCCTCTGGCGCTCCGACGAGTACCCGATACCCGGTACCCGATACCTTGCCACCCGTGCTGACACGGCTCCATTCTCATCGGACCACGGCACACCACGAAAGGCGCCCGGCCCTGCTACGAGGCCGACTTCTGCGAGGGGTGGAACTCTCCCCAGATGCAGTGCGCCACCTCGTGGCCGAGGACTTCGGGTCGCCAGCCACCTTTGTCGGGGTCGACCACGAAGACCACGCAGTCGTCGCTCTCCTTGCTGCTGAGTGAGATCCCGCTCAGCGCCTCGAGGTCGTGAGCACCACGGCGTTTGCCCTCCTCCACCAACGCGGCCTGATCCGGCAACAAGCGCACCGTCAAGTGGACGTGCTCCTTCTCCCACTCCTTGCGCTCGAAGGTGTACCCGTCCGAGGTGTCGAGCACCGTGATGAAGAAGAACAGCCAGCCGGCGATACCGAACACCAGGCGATAGCAGCCCCAACGGCTGGATCCGGCGGCGGCCGGGACCCGGCCAGGCGAGTCCGGTGCGTCAACCACGAGCAGGTCCGATCCAGCGCATCACACCCTCCTGCGCCACCGTCGCCACCAGCGCTCCGTCCTCGCGGAAGATCATGCCGCGCGCCAAACCTCTGGCCCCGGAGGAATTGGGGCTCTCGAGCGCATACAGCAACCACTCGTCGGCACGAAACGGCCGGTGGAACCACATCGCGTGATCGAGACTCGCCATCTGCAGCCCCGGCGACAGCAGCGAAAAGCCGTGCGGGCGCGTCGCCGTGGCGAGCAGGTAGTAGTCCGAGACGTAGGCGAGCACACTGCGGTGGAGGTTGGGATCGTCGCCGAGGCGGCCGTCGGCGCGGAACCACACCTGGGCCACCGGCTCGCGCGGGGCCGGGTCGACGAACTGCGGCGTTTGCACCGGGCGGAACTCGAACGGCCGCTCGTGCAACAGATACCGCGGCAGCTGCTCGACGGGGATCTTTTCGATCAGCCGCCGGCGGTAGACCCGCACGTCCTCGAGCTGATCGGGCGGCGGTACCTCCGGCGCGGTCGCCTGATGCTCGAGGCCGTCCTCGGGGGCCTGGAACGACGCGGCGAAGTTGAAGATCGGGCGGCCATGTTGAATCGCCACCACTCGCCGACTCGAAAAGCTGCGCCCGTCGCGCTGGCGATCGACCTCGTAGATGATCGGCGCGGTGTGGTCGCCCTTGTGCAGAAAGTAGGCGTGCAAGGAATGCACCGCGCGACCCTCGACGGTCTGGTTCGCGGCGGACATTGCCTGCCCCAACACCTGCCCGCCGAAGACGCGGTTGGTGCCGATGTCGCGGCTCTGCCCGCGAAACAGGTTGGTATCGAGCCGTTCGAGCTCGAGCACATCGACCAGGTCAGCGAGAGTGGCGCTCATGAACGGCAGCCTAGCAGGTGACTGCAGCCCTCCGGATCGCAACCCGGGCTCTCCCGCAGCCCGTACGCCTGAACACCCCGGCGCGGAGCTCTTCGCGACCTTGATCGAGGAAACGCCGGTCGAGCTGATCTCGCGCGGGTCTGCGCTCGGGCCCAACGGTTCCGGACGAGCCCTCGGGCTGAGTGAGCCAGCCGCCCGCCGAGGCGCTACACTCAAGGAGTGCGCCGCAACTTCCCTTTCGAGGCCACCGAGGACTTCAACCGCAGTCGAAGTTCCGCCGTGATCGATGAGCACGCGCGACGCCTGATCCTGCACCCACAGAGTCGCCACTGACCGCGTGGACACAGGGTACGTGTCAGCGTAAGCTGTGCCCATGAAGAACATCACGCTTGCAATTGATGACGAGACTCTCGAAGCCGGACGTCGTTACGCGAGCCGGCACCAGACCACCCTGAACTCTCTGGTTCGTGAGTTGCTGGTCCGAACAGTGCTGGCGGACCGCAACGCGATGGTGAACGAGATGTTCCGGTTGATGGACGCGCATCCTGGTGACTCGCGAGGAGCGCGTTGGACTCGAGAGGAACTGTATGTCCGCTAAGGCTTTCCTCGACTCCAACGTCCTTGTCTATGCTCAGGACGCAGGGTCCCCGGACAAGCAGAGGCGCAGTCGAGAGCTTGTCGCTCGCCTTGCGGCTACCGGCGACGGAGTGATCTCCACCCAGGTCATGCAGGAGTTCTTTGTCTCCGTGACGCGTAAGCTCGGCGTCCCACCTCTCGCTGCCAAAGGGATCCTCAAGACCTTTACGGTCTTTGAGGTGGTCACCGCGGGGCCAGAGCTGATCCACGAAGCGATCGATTGTGCTGTCTTGAATGTGCTCTCGTTCTGGGACGCTCTGATCCTCGCCGCGGCGGCGAGTGCTGGTTGTGGGATTCTGTACAGCGAGGATCTGAACCCCGGCCAGACCATCATGGGTGTCAAGGTTCAGAACCCGTTCGCCTCGAGCTCCGGGTAGCCCGCCGGCTCCCAACCGACAGCGGGGCGCAGCTGTGTTTTCAGGGCATGGCCCCCTGGAGGACCGGGGCGCGCATCTGGCAGGGAGGAGGTTCTCATGAACAGACTACCCGCAATCCCCACGCTCGCCCTACTCGGCATTGCCCTCGTCGCTCCACCAGTCTGCGCGATCGACGGCACCCTCGATCTCACCCTGCAGGGCACCGGCACCTTCAACGGGCTGGTCCCAACGCTCGCCGGCGCAGTCGCCCTGACCTTCGACCCCGAAGGCCGCCCGGTCATGGGCTACACACGCCTGTGGTCCGGCACCGATCGCGATCTCCAGATCGCGGTGGTCCACGACCAAGGTCCAGCCGGCGGATGCAACGTGTCGATCGACCTGGGGGGCACGAACCAGGATCACCTCCTGGCGCTCGCCCGAACCAACGAGAGCGTCTACCTGGTCGGCAAGGCCGCCGGACCGGCGATCAACCCCAAGGACCAGTTGGTCATCGCCCGGCTGAACCCGACGAGCTGCGCGCTCGACCCGCAGTTCGACGGCGACGGCAAGCTGATCATCCCCTACGCCAATCCGCTCGTCGGTCGCGCCCTCTCGGTGGAACCCGACGGCAGGCTTCGTGCTGCCGTGGAGATGCGAACGAGCGTCGGCGGCCCGGCGCGTTTGCTCTCCCTCGGCTTACACGCCAACGGCAGCGGCGACGGCACCTTCGGAACCCAGATCGTGAGCTTCAGCCCAGCCTACGCAGCGACCGAGTTCGTTCCCACGGCGATGGCGCGGCAGCCGGACGGCAAGGTGGTGGTCGTCGGTGCGGTGTACCTGAACGACGGCGACGTCGACGTGGGAGTGGTCCGTTTCCACACCAACGGCGGGCTCGACACCAGCTTCAGCGGCGATGGCCTGGCCAGTTTCGCCTTCGAGATCGTCGATGTCGGCGTCGACCACCCGACCGCGGTGGCGATCCTCGCCGACGGCCGCATCGCGATCGCCGGCACCCTCGTGAAGACCTCGAGCGACAAACGGGCGGCAGTGGCGATTTTGACCCCAACCGGCGGCTACGACAACGGCTTTGGCTTGATCGGCCGCTACACCTTCGACTACGCCCAGTTGGGCGAGAGCACCGGCGCCGCGATGGCGGAGGCCGGCAACCGCCTGGTCGTCGTCGGCTACGCGCGAACCGCAGCGCTCAACGTCGACTTCGGGGTGGCCCGGCTGCTCACCTCGGGAAGCAACCCACTCGATACCAGCTTCGGCACCGGCGGCAAGACCACGATCGCGTTCGACCTCGGCAATTTCAACAGCGATTTCGCCCACTCGGTCGCCATCGACCCCCACGGCCGCATCGTCGTCGGCGGGGCCGCAAACGACGGCACCGCGGACTATCCGGTGATCGCTCGCCTCGAGAGCTCCTACATCTTCGCCGACGGCTTCGAACGCTTCGGAACCGGCGCCTGGTCGACCCCCTGAGCAACGCTGGGGCCCGGGAGTCGCAAGGAGGAAAGGCCGACACGGCCGGCGCAGGCATGTCAGGGCGGCGGGCACCAGCCTCGAGGTGCCGTAAGATCGCGCCATGACGCTCATGCCCGGGCAACGGCTCGGCCCGTACGAGATCGGTACTCGACTCGGCGCCGGCGGCATGGGAGAGGTCTACCGCGCCCGCGACACCCGCCTCGATCGGTCGGTCGCGATCAAGCTCCTGAGCGACGACCTCCGCGGCGATGCCGACGGGCGGCGGCGGCTCGAGATCGAAGCTCGCGCGATCTCGTCGCTGTCGCATCCCAACATCTGTGCCCTCCACGACGTCGGCGGAGAGGACGGTGTCGAGTACCTGGTGATGGAGCTGCTCGAGGGTGAGACCCTGGCGCAACGGCTCGAGCGGGGCGCATTGCCGCCGGCCGAGGCACTGACGATCGCGGATCAGATCGCGGCGGGGCTCGACCGCGCGCATCGCGACGGCATCGTCCATCGCGACCTCAAGCCCGCCAACGTGATGCTGACGCGCCACGGAGTCGAGCTGCTGGATTTCGGGCTCGCGCGCTTCGATCCCGGGTATCGCGCCTTCGAGCCGGCGGACCGCGAGGCGCCGGGCTCGCAGGCCGCCACCCGCGCCGCGCATACCGCCGAGGGCACCATCCTCGGCACGCTCCACTACATGGCGCCGGAGCAGCTCGAAGGCCAACCCGTCGACGCCCGCGCCGACGTCTTCGCCTTCGGGGCCGTGGTCTACGAAATGGTGACCGGCCGCCGTGCCTTCGACGGATCGTCGCCGGCGGCGGTGTGGTCGGCAATCCTGCGCGACGAGCCCCCGCCGGTGCACGCCAGCATCCCGAGCGCACCGCCCCAGCTCGACTCGATCCTCAGCGGCTGCCTCGCCAAGGATCCCGAGCTGCGCTGGCACAGCCTGCACGACGTCCGGCTCCTCCTGCGAGCGCTGGCCGCGCAGGCGCCATCGACCTCGGGGGAGACCATCCCACGCCGCCGCACTCTGTGGGCTTTGGCTGCGGGCCTCGCCCTCGGCAGTGCAGCCTGGTGGCTCGTCTCACCCGGCGGGGCCCCGGCAGCAGCACCCCGGCCGGTCGCGTTCGAGCTGGCCGCGCCGCCTGGGGTCAGCTTCGCCGACTCGATCGAAGACACCACCTTCGCCCTCTCGCCCGACGGTGCGGTGTTGGCCTTCGTCGGCTCGATCAGGTCCACGTCCAAGCGTGCCGTGTTCGTGCGGCCGCTGGGCGACCTGGTGGCGCGGCAGCTCGTCGGGACCGAAGGCGCCCATTCGATCTTCTGGTCCCCCGACGGCCAGCGACTGGGATTCTTCGCCGACGGGAAACTGAAGATCGCCTCCGTCACCGACGACGAGGCGGTGATGACCATCTGCGAGGTCGGCCGAGGCATCGGCCTCAACGGTACCTGGGGTCGCGACAGAATCCTCTTTGCGACCGTTCAAGGTCGCGAGATCCACGCCGTGAAGCCCACGCCCGGCAGCGCTCCAGAGATCCTCGTCGGCGGCGGCGAAGCCGGCCCGACGCAGAGGGCCACCCGGCCGCAATTCCTCCCCGACGGACGGCGCTTCCTTTACTCGGCAGCCCGGGACAACACCACCTGGATCCTCCGCCTGGCGGATGAGCACGGACGTTCGGTCGACGTCGCCGGCGGAATCCTGCGCGCCGTGCCGGCCGGCGGCGACCAACTCGTCTACGCCGAGCCCAATCACCTGGTCAGCCAGGCGTTCGACGCCGATCGCGGCAGGTTGGAAGGCACGCCACGGATCCTCGCCCCGAGGGTGCGCGCCTTCGCTTCGACGGCACACGCATCGTTTTCGGCCGCGCTCGACGGGACCGTCGCCTTCGCCGACCAGTCTCCGGCCCTGCAGCTGGTGCGCTACGACCGCACCGGCCTCGAGCTCGCGCGCCTGGGCGAAGTCGGAGACTCGACCTCCTTGGCGCTCGACCTCGAAGGACACCGCGCGGTCATCGACCGGATGGATCCCGAGCGGGCCGCCTACGACGTGTGGATGGTCGACCTGCTGCGGGGCGCGGAAACCCGCCTCACCTCGGATCAAGGCACCGAGACCGGGGGAGTGTGGCTGCGCGACGGCAGGTTGCTCTACTCCTCGAGCACCGAGGTAGGCGGCGGCACGCCGCAGATCGTCGAGCGCGATGGAACCGGTCGGGTACGTCCACTGCTGGCCCCGGGTGGGTTCCAGCTGGCAATCGATATCGACCCCAGTACGGGCGGGCTTTTCTACATCGAACGCAGCGGGAGTGCCGGGTTCTCGCTCAAGCGCCAAGGCGTCGGCACCGACGGCGGCACGGTGACTCTCCTCGAAGGCGTTACTGGTGTCTCGATGTCCCCGGACGGCCTTTGGTTGACCTTCGTGCGCCGCGAGACCACCAGGCCTGAGGTGTATCTCATCCCCACCCAAGGGGGCGACATCACTCGCGTTTCTCTCGATGGCGCCGCCCTCGCCCGCTTCGAGCCCGACGGATCCGCGCTCCTGTTCATCGACCTTAGTGGGAAGTTGTGGCGCGCGGCCCTGCGACTCGCACACCCTCCCGTCATCGAGGCCCAGAAGCTGCTGTTCGAGCTCCCGCCGCTTGGCTGGCGCACCTTCCGCGTCGCCCCGGATGGCACGATCTACGCCCTCGCCCACACCGTCGACACCACCGCAGCCCCGCTCAAGATCCTCGTCGGTGGCGCAGGCTAGGCCCGACCCAACCCTCCTCAACGCAGTGGGTTGTGGTACTCGAGCCCAGGGAAGCGGCCGAAGTCGGCATCCGCTGAGAAGAGCCGACACCGCCGCTCGATGGCCAAGGCAGCGAGGTGTGCGTCCGAGGTGAGATTGCCGGCCGTGCCGCTGGCGATGAGCAGTGCCCGCAGGATGGCCCAGTGGTTCGGCCCGGGACCAACGAGCTCGACATAGGGAAGATCGAGCCATGAGTCGACGTAGGCCAACGCGACATCAGGGGTCAGCGGGCGGGGGAAGATCGCGGCTCGGGTCGTAATGCGCAGGAAGGCCAGGACCGCGATCAAGGGTAGCCCCACCGGCTGCGGACTGGAAAGCACGCCTTCGAACCACCGTCTAGCGGCTGCATGGTGCGCAGAGTCCGCGTTCACGGCATAGATCAGAAGGTTGGCGTCGACGAGAATCACTTGCGCAGGTCCAGCTTGCGCGCAACCTCGGCATCCTCGAGCTGCTCGGCGACCCCAAGCGCCTTGGTGAGGTCGTACTCCGGGCGCGGCTCGCCGAGCGACGACGGCTCGAGCCGATACGCCCGCGGCGACGGTGGCGCCTCGCTCGCCAGCAGGCCAAGCCGCACCATCTCGTTGACGACGACCTTGAACGGCTGGCGCGTGCGGGCGGCCTTGGCCTTGAGCGCCGCCGCCAGCTCGTCATCGAGCGTCAAGGTGGTCCTCATAGAGGCATCATAACATCGCTGCAGGAGCATCGACTCATCGCTCCGTGTCTGGGCGGTGGCGGGCCTCCGACGGCAAGAGGTGGGCGCCGGTCTACGAGTGGTCGTCGTCGGACCCTCCCACCCCCTGCACCTCTTCGACCAATCCATTGCGGACTGCGTAGAAGATCAGCTCGGCGGTGCTCTTGATGTTGGTCTTCTCGAGGATTCGCGACCGGTAGGTACGCGCGGTCTTGGGGCTGATTCCGAGCTCGGCCGCGACGTCGTTGATCGCCATGCCCGCTCCCAGGCGCCGAAACACTTCGTACTCGCGGTTCGACAACGCCTCGTGGGGGGCGGCACGAGTGGTCCCTTCATAGAGGCGGATGGCGAGCTCTTCCGCCAGCGCCGGCGTGACGTACTTGCGGCCTCCGTGTACATGCCGGATGGCGTCGGCCAACGTCGTCGGCGAGTGGTTCTTGGTCAAGTAGCCGTCCGCTCCAGCCTGCAGCACCCGCCGCGCGTAGTGGCGTTCCGGATGGACACTCAACACCAGGATTCGGGGGCTGCGCGGCTCCGACCGCAGTGCTCGGATGACATCGACCACTCCCATACCGGGCATCGAGACGTCGAGCAGCAACACGTCGACACCAGTCGAGCGGCAGGCCTCGAGCGCCCCAGGGCCGTCCTCCGCTTCCCCCACCACGGTCATGTCTCGATGTTGGGCGACGAGGCTCTTCAGACCCTCTCGCACGACCGGATGGTCGTCGGCAATCACGAGCCGAATCGTCATGACTGGCCTCCTATCCTTCCGACTGGCACGCGCAGGCGCACCGTGGTGCCACGCGGTTTCCCGGCCCGGAATTCGATGTCGCCGCCAATCGCCCGGGCTCTCTCCCGCATGCCGAGCACCCCCAGCGAGTTGGGGCCACCTGCCATTCCTTCGGCGATCCCAATCCCGTCGTCGGCGACTTCGAGCACCAGGTCATCGCCAAGGATGGCGCATCGGATGGCGACCTCGCTCGCATCGGCGTGCCGCGCCACGTTCGTCAACGACTCCTGCACGATCCGGAACACCGTGGTGTCGCGGTCGCGGTCGACCGGCAGCGGCGGCAACCGCAAGTCGAGCCGACAGCGGGCACCATTCCACTCCTCGAACTCCTGGGCCTGCCACTCGATCGCTGCCTCCAACCCGAAGTCGTCGAGGATGGCAGGCCGGAGCCGGGATGAAAGGTGCTGCACGGTCGTCGACATGTGTTCGACGAGCGAAGCCATGCCACCGGTCCTCTTGGTGCGCAGCCGGGGCGGGAGTCGCTCGATCAACCACGCCAAGTCCATATTGAGGCGGGTGAGAGCCTGCCCCAATTCGTCGTGCAGCTCTCGCGCAATTGCCGAACGCTCCTGCTCGCGCACGTCGATCAGGCCGGCGGCGAGGTATTGAAGCCGCTCATGGGACTCGCGCAACATCGTTTCGCTCCGGCGCAGCTCCGTCCGGTCGCGATGGATGGCAACGAAACCGCTCCCTTGTGGGCCCTTGACCACTGACGCCACCACGTCTGCCCAGATCACCGTCCCGTCCTTGCGCCGCCGTTGCACCTGCCCCTGCCAGGCACCGTGGGTGGAGAGATGTGCGATCTCCTGCTCCCAATCGATGCGGGATTGGAGATCCTCGAGCAGGATCAACTGTCCGATCGGACGGCCGAGAGCCTCCTCCGCTGAATACCCGAAGAGAGCCTGGGCGCCGTTGTTCCAGTAGGTGACCGCGCCGTCCTCGTCGATGCCGACGATCGACTCGCGCACGCTGTCGAGCAGCAACGATTGAAAACGCAGGCGTTGCTGATCGTCGCGCTGGCGGGTCCGATCCTCGACGACGCGGAGCAGCAGCTCGTCGTCCTGGTACTGCAGCCCCCTGAACTTGGCCGGATCGTTGGCGCGATCGAGCACGTAGATGTAGCCGTCGGCATCCACGTACCCGATGTCTTTGGTGCGGAACCAGCCGTCGTGGTCGCGCACCCGCCGGGTCGCCTCGGCGTTGTTCAGGTACCCCTTCATGACTTGGGGACCCCGCACCCAGATCTCACCCAGTCCGCGCGTTGGCACCTCGAGCTTGGTGGCGACGTCGATGACGCGGCATTCGGTCCCCGGCACCGGCGGCCCGGCAGAGTTGAGCCGCACGGCGGCGCGTGGTGTCCAATGGGTGGTCGGTCCGGTCTCGGTCAAGCCGTAGGCCTGCTTGACGATGCAGCCCAAACGTTCGCTGCAGGCCCGCGCCAACTCTTCCGGCAGCGGGGCCGCCGCCGACATGACGTAGCGCAGGCTGCTGAGGTCGTAGCGGTCGACCACCGGGTGGTGCGCCAAGGCGCGGACAATCGGTGGGACGACGAACGCAGTGGTGGCACCGTAGTCCTGGATCGCGCGCAGGAACTCTTCCACCTCGAAACGCGCCAGCACGACGAGAGTGCTGCCCGCGTGGAGTGCCAGATTCAGGACCACGTTGAAGCCATAGATGTGATGGAAGGGCATGACGCCGATCACCACCTCATCGGCCGCCATCCGCTCGACCGACTGCATCTGGACCAAATTGGCGACCAAGTTGAAGTGGGTCAGCATGACCCCTTTGGGCAGGCCGGTAGTGGCACCGGAGTACAACACGGCGGCCACGTCCTCGCGGGGTTCGACCACGACCTGTGGGGGCGGGAGGTTGGACTCCGACAGGACCGAGAACGGTTCTGCCGACGACTCGCCGAAGACGAACACGTCACGAACGAAGGTCTTCGGCACCGCCTCCGCGGCATGGGCGGAGAACGACTCGCCAACCACCAGCACTCGCGCCCGCGAGTCACGGAGCTGATGGGCGAGCTCGACTGCGCTGTAAAGGGGGTTGACCGTGCTCACGGTCCCGCCGGCGAGCCCAGCTCCGAGTACCGCCACTACATATTCGGGGAGGTTCTGACTCCAGATCGCGAGCACATCACCCTTGCCGAAGCCACGCCCGGCCAACGCGGCTGCGGTGCTTCTCGCGGCCTGCCCCAACTGCCCGTAGGTCATGACCCGGCCGCTCGCGCCGTCGATCAGGGCCGGCTTGTCGGGATTCGCCCCGGCTCCGGCGAGGAGGAACTCCGGCAGCGACAGCAGCGGAATTTCCAAACCCGGAGAGTCTGCTTGCAGCGAAGCGGCAGGGGCGGCCGGTCGAGTGGGCATGAGTTTCTCCAAAGTGTGATCTTAGCCGCCGTCCCGAGATCGGCCTATAGGCAAGATGCCCTCATGGAATCGGCCATGAACGAACCTCCCGGGTTCCCATTTTGCGACTTGTCGCCTCGCCCGAGACTCGACTACGGTTGCATTTTGCATGTCAGCCGACCCCCACCACGTCGACCACTGGAAGCCAGCATCGTGAAGTGGCGGTGCCGTACCGGCTCCCCGCTGCGGTCGTCGGCGCCCACACCGAGGCTACGTTCGGCAGCCGAGATGGTGCGGCCATGACGCAAGAAACTCGCGCCTTCGGACCGGACTTCGCCCCCCCGCAAGTCGCGATCGAACGCCGAGACGACGGATCGCTGATCCTGCGATCGCCGCAGCCGCTGGGCGAATACCGGCCCAACCTCGGGCAGTTCCTGTTCCACTGGGCAGAGGTGGCGGCGCCGCGCACGTTCCTCGCCGAACGCACTCCCGCCGGCATGTGGCGAACGGTCTCCTATGCGGAGGCCGCCCGAGCCGCCTCGGCCGTCGCCCAGTCGCTGATCGATCGGCGCATGGACCAGTCGACGACGGTGATGGCCCTTTCCACCAACAGCGTCGACCATGCGCTGTTGATGTTGGGCTGTCTTCTGGCCGGCGTCCCATTCTGCCCCGTTTCGCCCGCGTATTCGCTCAACAGCGAGGACTACCGTCGGCTGCGGCATATCCATCGAACGGTCGCCCCCACCCTCGTCTATGTCGCATCCTTCGAGGCCTTCGCGCCGGCCCTAGCTGCGTTGGGCGCCGCGGGCAGCGAGCTGCTGTGCTCGTCGGCACCGCCGAGCAGCGGCGGAACTCGGTTTGCCGACCTCCTGTGCACGACTCCCACGCCGGAGGTCGAGCGACGGGCCGCAGCGGTAGCACCAGACGACGTGGCCAAGATCCTCTTCACCTCGGGCTCGACTGCCGTTCCCAAGGGCGTCGTCAACACCCACCGAATGCTCTCGGCCAACCAGCAAATGCTCCGTCAGTGCTGGCCGTTCCTCGAGCGAGTGCCGCCGGTGCTGGTCGACTGGCTCCCTTGGAACCACACCTTCGGCGGGAACCACAACTTCAACATGGTCCTGCGCAACGGCGGAACCCTGTTCGTCGACGACGGCCGGCCGACCGCCGATCTCATCGGGCGAACCGCCGCCACCCTGCGCGAGGTGTCCCCCAACCTCTACTTCAGCGTCCCGGCAGGCTACTCCATGCTGCTTCCCTACCTCGAGGCCGATGACGAACTGGCGCGGTCGTTCCTGCGGGACCTGAGGCTGTTCTTCTACGCCGCTGCGGCGCTGCCACAGGACCTCTGGGACCGACTGAACCAACTCTCGCTCAAACACCTCGGCCGCCGCATACCCCTCACCTCCGGATGGGGTTCCACCGAGACCGCACCCCTCGCCACCACCACCCACTTCCCTGTCGATCGTGCGGGGGTCATCGGTCTCCCGGTGCCCGGGGTCGAGATCAAGCTCGCGGCGAGTGGCCTGAGCACCGAGTTGCGAGTACGGGGCCCCAACGTAACCCCGGGCTACTACAAGGAACCCGAGCTCACTCGTGCCGCCTTCGACGCCGACGGCTTCTACAAGACCGGCGACTCCGGAGCCCTCCTGGTCGAGGACGAGCCGGAACGAGGAATCGCCTTCGGCGGGCGCCTGGCGGAGAACTTCAAGCTCGGCACGGGGACATGGGTCCAGGTCGGGGCCCTCAGAACCGCCGTCCTCGCCGCCTGTGCCCCTATCCTCCAGGACCTTGTGGTGTGCGGTGAGGGCCGGGACCAAATCGCAGTCCTAGCGTGGCCGAACCTCAAGGCGTGCCAGGAGCTGAGCGGCAAGACCGAGGTTTCTGCAGCAGTCGCCGCACCTGCGGTGCTCGAGGCGCTGAAGCGTGGTATCGCGGACCACAACAGCAACAACCCCGCCAGCTCGACTCGCATCGCTCGTGCTTGTCTCGTGACCGATCCACCGTCGATCGATGCCAACGAGGTGACCGACAAGGGGTACATCAACCAGCGGGCCGTGCTGACGCGCCGAGCCGATTCGGTCCAGCGCCTCTACGCAGACCCGCCGATGACGGGAGTGCTGCTGTGGTGAACCGTCCCCACTTGCACCCGCTCGTCGGCGAAATGCCTACACGCGTTCGGTCGAGATTGCACCCCGGTTCTTCCCGCCCTGTGACTAGTCGGGCTAGAACCGTCTCCACTATCGTGATCCCAGGGTTTCCACCATAAATCATCGTGACATTCTCGAAAGCGTTCCCTTGTGCCCGCAGAGTGTGACGAGATGCCGGCCTCGGCCGGGAGAGGAAGGTCCATGCGAAGCGCCAAGTCGTTCTCCTTCTCAGTCGGTCTGCCGCTTGCGACGTGCAGCGGTCTGCTTCTCGCCGCCGCGTTCGCGCTGACTCCCGCGCATGCACAGAGCTCGGACGAACAACAAAGCACGCCACCGGCGCAGGCTCAGGAACAACCACCCGGAGAGGCGGCATCAGGAGACGAGGCGGTGGCGGAGACCGGCGAAGCCATCGTGGTCACTGCCCGCCGCCGTGAGGAGCTCCTCCAGGACACGCCCGTCGCGGTGTCGGTGTTCACTCCAGAAGCCCTCGAGCGACGCCAAATCGTCGAGACTCTCGACCTCGAACGCATCACCCCGGGCCTCCAGTTCAAGCCGGCCGGGCAACTCTCCGGCAACAGCGCCGCCACGGTGGTGTTCATCCGCGGCGTCGGCCAACTCGATCCCACCGCCGCCGTCGATCCGGGCGTCGGCATCTACATCGACGAGGTCTACGTAGGACGGGCAGTCGGCGGCCTGATCGACTTCGGCGACATCCAGGGGGTCGAAGTGCTCCGAGGCCCTCAAGGCACCCTTTTCGGCCGCAACACCATTGGTGGTGCCATTCTCGTCCGCACCCGCGAGCCCGAGCTCGGCGAGTTCGGCGGCAAGGTGCATCTGGGCGTTGGCGCCGACAGTCTCTACAACGCGCTCGCAGCCGTGAACGTGCCGATCTCGGACACCGCGGCGATGCGGTTCTCGGCCGGCTTTCGGCAGCGAGACGGCTACGTCACGCGAGCTTTCGATGGGCTCGATCTGGGCAACGAGGACAGCTACAACCTCAACGGCAGTCTCAATTGGCTTCCCTCGCAGACCGCCGTGGTCGCGCTGCGGGCCGACTACACCAAGCGCGACGGCAACGGAGCACCGTTCGTCTTCGCCGGCCTCAACGAGAACGCGCCGGTCCCGGCCATCGTGAGCGTGGCGGCAGGGTGCCCAGGCGCCACGATCCCGTTCCTCTCCCCCACGGACCCACGCTTCGGTCCACCGTCAGTGCCGTCGATCAACGATCCACGCTGTGCCAACGACTTCCAGGCACGGGGCTTCCGGAACGGCGGCACGGCCCCGGTGGCCAGCACCTCGGAGGTGTGGGGCGTCTCGGGTACCGGCACCTTCCAGCTCGGTGACACGGCGTTCCTCAAGTCGATCACCGCCTACCGCTCGACCGAGTCCCTCGGCATCCGCGATGCGGACAACACCCCCTTCGAGATCCTGACCACCGACCTGACGACCGACTCGAAGCAACTTAGTCAGGAGCTCCAGCTGCAGGTGAGCTCCTCCAAAACCAGCGCCATCATCGGCGCCTACTACTTCGACGAAGAAACCGAGGAACGGCTCACTGCGTTCCTGCCGTTCCCGCCAAGCCCACCGATCATCGCGTCGCTGCTCGGGGGTGGACCCGGTTCCCGAGATCTCCAGATTTCGGAGCTCGAAACCGAATCGGTCGCGGTGTTCGGCCAACTCTCGACCAAACCGGTCGAGAGCCTCGAGCTCTCCGCCGGACTGCGCTACACCGAAGATCGCAAGACCTTCCAAGGAACAGTGCTGAACCTCTTCCCCTCGACCCGGCCGGATCCCGATCCGCTGCCGACGCAAGCAATTCCCGAAGGGGGGCCGCTGTTCATCTTCAACCGCCCCTTCGAGGAGACATTCTCCGCGTTGACGGGATCGGCGAGCATCCAATACCGCTGGAACGACTTCCTTAGCTCCTACGCCTCGTTTGCACGTAGCTTCAAGTCCGGCGGATTCAACACCCGCTACAACGCTCCTCCACCGAACTTCGTGCCCGTCCCGTTCGACGAGGAAACCGTCGACAGCTACGAGGTCGGCGCCAAGATCAATGCCGGGCGGCGCTTCCAACTCAATCTCGCCGCCTTCCAGGCCGACTACCACGACATGCAGATGATCTTCCGGCAGGGTGTGGTGCCGTTGCTCTTCAACGCCGGCGAGGCGACGATCAAGGGTCTCGAGGCCGAGTTCAGTTTCCGCCCGGGTTCGAGCTTCGCCATCGATGGTTCACTCAGCTCGCTCGACGCCGAGATCAAGAGCGTGACCCAGGTGCCGGGGACCGTCGCCACCGTCCAACCGGGAGACGATCTTCCGCTCACGCCTTCGTTTCAGGGCAATCTGGGGATCTCCTTCGACGTGGCCCTCGCCGATCGCTACACCTTGACCCCCCGCGTGGACGGCAGCTACACCTCCAGCGTGACCTTCATCACACCTGGGAGTGTGCCCGAGATCGAACAGGACGACTACGTCGTGGCCAACGCCTCGGTCCGCTTGCGCAACGACAAGCGTCGCTGGAACGTGACGGCCGGCGTCCAGAACGCGTTGGACGAGGAGTACCTGATCCAGGGCAACGCCTCGCTTGCGACCCTGGGCTACGCCGAAGTCATGTACGCCCGGCCGCGCAGCTGGTTCGTCAACTTCTCGATCGATTTCTGAGAAGCTCGAGAGCAGACTCAACCGGCCAACTCCCGCCCGGAATCGGAGTTCGCCGTGGCCAGTGCAACGCGAGCTTTCGGGTCGGAGTCCGGAGTTCCGGGATCGCGTCACCGTGTGGTTCCAGTGCCCGGTTGCGCAGGGCTAGTGTCGGGTCTACGGGCCAGGAGGTCACGCGATGTCACAGCAACTCAAGACGAAGGACCTTGCCGCAGCGCTCGAACAGCAGGAGATGACGCCGTTCCAGGTCGCCGCAGTGGGGATCTGCATGATCCTCAACGCAATCGACGGCTTCGACGTCCTCGCCATCGCCTTCGCAGCACCCGAATTGGCGAAGGAGTGGGCGCTGTCGCCCGGGGAGTTGGGAATCCTCTTCAGCGCCGGACTGGCCGGTATGACTGCAGGGTCGTTGGTCGTTGCACCCCTCGCCGACCGAATCGGCCGGCGCGCCATGATCCTCGCGACCCTGGTCACCGTGACCCTCGGGATGTTCCTCGCCGCCTTCTCTCGAACCGCCACCGAGCTCGCAGTGTTCCGCGCCCTGACGGGGATCGGCATCGGGGCCATGTTGCCAAGCCTGGCCACCATCGTGGCCGAGTTCTCCTCCCGGCGTCGCCGTGAGCTCGCCGTCAGCACCATGTCGACCGGCTATCCGATCGGGGCTACCCTCGGCGGCACCGCCGCAGTCCTGGTGGTGGGGAACTTCGGTTGGCGCGGGATCTTTCTCTTCGGCGGCTCGCTTTCGCTGGCGATCCTGCCGATCGTAGCCTGGCGCCTGCCGGAGTCGGTCGCCTTCTTGACCTCCCGTCGCCCCACCGGAGCGCTCGAGAAACTCAACCGGCTGCTGCGTCAGGTCGGGATCCAAGAGGTCGAGCGAATCCCCGAGCCACCGCCGTCCCGCGCGCAGGCGCGCCTGCTCGATGTCGTCCGCGGGCGCCTCGGCCTCCACTCGGCGGCGCTCTGGACCGCCTTCTTCTGTGTGATGTTGAGCTTCTACTTCGTCCTTAGTAGTCCGATCCCTAAGTTCGCCAACGTATCAGGCTGCGCTCGACCACTG
>CAZRFU010000046.1:0-42818 GCA_964599475.1 uncultured Thermoanaerobaculia bacterium | reverse complement strand
CGTCGAGCTCCCCGAAGGGAGGTTTGGTCTGGCGCAACCGAACCAAGGCCGACGCAATCGGCGCGTCCTCCCAGTCGACCACCAAGACCTCGGCGGTGAGACCGCGTTCGATCCTCAGGATCACCGCGCTCTGCGCGCCGGCCGCGAGTCCGGCGGCGACCGCGCGAGCTTGTGGATGCCCCGCCGGACGGGCCAGGAACTCCCAGGAACAGCGCGGATCGAGACCACGCACCTCGAAACGCCCGTCCGGGCCGCTGCGAGCCGACGTGGCGAGCGGGCTGGGAAACGCGTTCGGTTCGACCGGCCGGACTTCGATGTCGACCCCGGCAACCGCCGCACCCGCTTCGTTCTCCACCCGACCGACGACCCGCGCTGCCCGCTCGAGCGCAATCGAGGCCTGCTCGCCCTCCGGGGCCATGCCATACCACCGCACCCACCCCTCGGCCTCCACTTCGATCCACAGACCACCGGCGAGCCGCGGAACTACCACGCGGCCGTCGGCATCGGTCCGCGCCAAGGCCCCGTCGAAGCTGCCGACCAACGCTCCGGCGATCGCGGCGCCGCTCTCTCGATCGACCAGCCGCAGCCGCTGCAGGGTCGGAGCCGGAACCTCGACGGGGCGCGGTTCGGCCGGCCGATCGGCCGCGGGCGACGCAGCGTCGAGGCGAAGGGTAGTCGCGAAGTCGGCAGTGGTGATCTGCGCGTCGAGACCAACCTCTCGCGGAACCGGAACGAGCACCAGTCCACGGTCGTCGCTCACCCCGAGCGGCCAGCCGCTTTCGGCGATCGACACCGCAGCGTTTGCGAGCGGCTTGCCGTCACGCTCGATCCGCAGGCGTACCGCGGCTGAGTCCGGCGGGTGCTGCCAGCGACACGCAGCCCCAGGATCGAGGCGGCACGTGCGCGGTAGCTGCCCAGGCACCCCAACGACGAGCAGGTCGTCCTTCGATCCCGCGTCGAGCTTCAGCAATGCATCGGCTTGCGCCCACTCCTCTGCGACGATCCTCCCCCACCGACCGGGCCGGGTGATCACCAGCAGCAGCTCGCCGGCGTCGACCTCGACGCGGGTCGGGCTCGCTCGCTGCAGCCGCGTCTCGCCAAACTCGCGTGCGCCGTCGAGGGCCAGCAGCCGTTGGCTCTGTGACACCCGACCGGGGGTAGCAACGCGGAGCATGTAGTTGCCCAGCTCCGGCGCCACCAGGTCGAAACGACCATTGGGCCCGGTCCGAACCTGCCCGCGCCGATGCGAGTCCGCCCCTCCTCCGAGCCGGCGGACGGTGGCCTGCCAGATGCTCTCGTACTCCTCGAGCCACACCTCCGCGCCCACCGCCGGCTCCTTGTCGGCCACCAGCGTCCCGGTCAGACGCGAGTCTGGTGCAGGCGCTTCAGAACCCGCTGCCACCCTCGGCGCTCCCACCGCGAGCACCACCGCAAGCGTCACAGCACCTCTCGATGGCATCAGCAACCCCCTATCGGCCCTGGGCACCTGCCCCTCGCTGGGGTCCATGGCGATCCTCGAGCTTCTTGTCGGCATTCCTTCGTGCGGTGAATGCGGCGGACGTCACCGCGTCGTCGGCTGGTTCACTTCGGCCAGCTGTCCAACAGCATATCGACATGCACCCACGGCAGCACCCTATCGTGCTCGGCCGTTTCGCGCCGGGCCCCACCTCATCCAGCTGATTCGAGGCTTCCTTCGGCCGCTCCCGCGTGAGGCCTCACGATCCTCGGCCTCCCGGAACCCATAGCTCGACGGGTCCCGGGAGGCGCAGCGAGGATCCCTGGCCTGCCTGCAGGCCGCCAGGCAGGCTAGCCCTTCGTCTCGATCACCACCTCGAGGTATTCACTCGGCACGATCACCGAACCGCGGTTCGATCGGTTGCTTCGGGCGATCAAGTCGAGCAGATCGGCGACGAGCGCAGTCTGGGCCTTGGCATCCAGTGCTGCGAAGGTCTTGTTCATCGGGCCGTAGTAGGTCCGGAACACCTCGAGCAGGTGCTGCGGAGAGCGGTACCGAAAGTTGAAGGTCCGCACCTCGGTCCGCATCGCCCGGGCGGCCCCGTCGAAGAGCTCGTCGAGCCTGCGCCGAGTTCCCCACAGGGCCGGGGACGAGGTTCCCGGCGCCGGGGCGACGTAGGTCCCGATGACCCGGAACATCTGGCCGACGAAGCTGTCCGGCGTCCAGCTCGCCAGACCGATGCGCCCACCGGGGACGCTGACCCGAGCAAGCTCGCGGGCTGCCTGATGCTGGTCGGGGGTGAACATCACCCCAAAGGTCGAAAGCACGACGTCGAAGGAGTGGTCGGCGAACGGCAGGGCCTCTGCGTCGGCAGGCTGGAAATCGACAGCGAGCCCCTCCGCTTGGGCGCGACGACGCCCCGCCTCGAGCAGGGCCGCAACGTAGTCCGTCGAGGTCACGTGACCGCCGCGGCGAGCGGCGGCAAGCGTTGCATTGCCGTTGCCGGCGGCGACGTCGAGCACGGTCGACCCAGCGTCAAGGTCGACGGCCTCACAGAGGGTTTCGCCGACGATTTGCAGGGTGGTTCCGATCACGGCGTAGTCGCCGGCGGACCAAGCCCCTTGTTGGCGTGCCTTGACGATTGCGAGGTCGGGGTTGATCTCGCCGGTGGCTGGGGTGGTGCGGGTCGGATTGATGGTCACTGTGGACATGTGGTTCTCCAGGTAGGTTGGTAGCAAGGTGTCCCGCGCAGCTGAATCGTGCGCGGCGAGGTATCAGGTGTAGGACTACGCGCGGACGACGCCGAGCATGGGTCACTCGGCACGACTCATGGCACTGTGCTCGACCACTCGAGGCCATCGCCGGTATCGAAGCCGTCCGCGAAGAGCCAGCCGTAGAGCACGGCGACTCCCCCGGTATCGCTCGCGCTGGGGTGATCACGTGTGGGCGCGGCGATGGCCAGATCGGCGTGACCGTTGCCGTCAAAGTCTCCGGTCGCAAGGGCCGACCCATACCTGGGCCCGCCGCCCACCCAGTCTGCAATCATCCCGCCCCGCTCACCCTGAAGGTGGAAGGGAAACAGTCGGCGTGCGGGTGATCCGGCGAGACCGGAGACCGGCTGCCCGAGCACGACACTCGCGGCGCCGGAGTCGATGAACGTCCCCGCAGCGACCAGAATGTCCTGACCGTTGGCGCCCACCGCGAGATCGTCGAAGCCGTCGCCGTTGAAGTCACCTGCCGCGAGGGCGGTGCCGAAGTGGTCACCGGGCTCGCTTGCCCCAGTCCCGTGGAGCAGCGACTCCCACATCCACGACACCCCGCTCGGCTCGAGCCCGGACGCGCCACCGGGGAGCACCGCTACCACCCCCACGGCGGGGATCGGCGGAACGGTCGCGGTGTTGTAGGCCGGGGCTCCCACCGCGAGATCGTCAAACCCGTCTCCGTCGAAGTCACCGGCCGCGAGGCTCGCACCGAAGCGACTCCCGGGTGTCGTGTGCGTGCCGCCATTGAGACTGAGCTCGCTGAAGTACAGGTGCTGGTTGAAGAGCAACAAGAACGAGCTGCCATGGATCACCAGCACCGCTCCAACGCCGTCCTCGCCGGGGACGCCGATCGCCAGATCGTCGAAGCCGTCGCTGTTGAAATCGCCAACCGCAAGCGCCTCCCCAAACCTGTCGCCAGCGTCGCGGGCGTCTGGAAGACCCAGGTACCCCTGGTACACCTCGAATCCGATGAAGGGCAGGAAACCACCCGCCTCGCCGTGGGCGACCAGCACGAGACCGGCCTCCGCGAAGCGCCACGGCGACGCGATTGCGAGGTCGTCGAACCCGTCGCCGTTGAAGTCTCCGGAAGCGACAGTCCAGCCGAAACGGTCAAAGTTGCCAGGCGGTCCGGGGAGACCGTCGCTGCCCAGACGCAGCAGGGCGACGCCGGAGCTGAGCCCGGCCGCTTCGCCGAAGTGAATCTGCACCGCCCCGGTCTTCTCGACAGTCGAGCCGAGGGAATGGCCCGGAAGACCGATGGCCGCGTCGTCGAGCCCGTCACCGTTGAAATCGCCGACCGCCAACGCCCGGCCCAACTCGCCGTGGGCAGGGGTGCCGGTGTGGGCCATCTGATGCTGGCGCGTGGAGGTGCCGGCAAGGCCGGCGCCGGCGACACCGAGGCGCAGGACGGCGGCGCCGCAGTCCCACACCACGAAGTCACAGTCGTTGAAGGGAATGCCGGTGAGAAGGTCGTCGATCCCATCGCCGTTGAAGTCTCCAGCCGCGATCGCGAAGCCGAATTGGTCGGCGGCTCCGGGGCCCTCGTGGCCGAGTCCGTCCTCGGTGAGCAGGCGCATGCCGAGGCCCGAGAGCCCGATGCTGGTGCGCGATTGTGCAGCCTCGGCGGGCCGACCCAGCCCGAGCCAGATCGTGGTGACGAGCGAAAAGGCGATCGAGAACGGACCGAAACGTGTGCTCATAGTCTTGACTCCCTTGTGTTTGTGAGGATCTGCGGACGATGCCGAGCGCCAACCCAGCCCGCCCGAGACGAACCGTGGCGCCGAACGATCCCAGCCCTGTCGATTACGCGCAGGTCGCCGCCGTCGTGGGCCATCGCCGTTGCGAGGCGCGCCCGTGTGGTGACATAGCGAGGTGTAGAATTGTCGAGGTGACCGTCCCGCCGGCAGACTCCAACGAGGTGACGGACCTCTTGCGCGCTTGGAGGTCCGGCGACGAGCACGCGGGCGAGTTGTTGCTCGAGCACGCCTATCGGTCGCTGCGCAACATCGCGGCCGCACAAATGCGCGGCGAACGCGCCGAGCACACCCTGCAGCCGACGGCACTGGTCCACGAAGCGTTCCTGCGGCTGATCGGTCAGCGCCAGGTCGACTGGCGCGATCGCGCGCACTTCTTCGGGCTCGCGGCGGTGACGATGCGCCGAATCCTCGTCGACCATGCGCGGCGTCGACTCGCTCGAAAACGCGAGGCCGGCGAGCCCGAGACCTTCACGGTCGCGGCAGGTGATGGCGTTGACGTGGGTTTGCTCGATCTCGATCGTGCGTTGACCGAATTCTCGCGCCGCTTCCCGCGGCAGGCGAAGCTGGTCGAGCTGCGCTATTTCTCGGGGCTCGAGCTCGAGGAGATCGCGCATCTCCTCGAGGTATCGCCGACCACTGCCAAGCGCGACTGGCGTTTCGCGCGGGCCTGGCTGCGCGAGGCCTTGGCGAGCTCGCCGTGAGCGACGCCCACCTCCCCGAGCTCTTCGAGGAGCTCGTCGAGCTCGACGACGAGTCCCGTCGCCGACGTCTCGAAGACCTACGGGACGAGGATCCGGCGCTTGCTGCTGAGCTCGACAAACTGCTGTCGTCGCCGGAGTCCGCGCCGTCGCCGATCGATCTGATCCCCACCCAACCCTTCGCCAACGAAGGTGCCGCCGCCTTCCCCCCGATGGTCGGTCCGTACCGTCTGGTGCGCCAAGTAGGCCGCGGCGGCATGGGTCGGGTGTTCCTGGCCGAGCACGAAACTGCGGACTTTCGCCGGCGAGTTGCGCTCAAGCTGATCGACACCCCCGCGCCCGACCCGCAAGCGGTGCGGCGCTTCCGCGACGAGGTGCGCATTCTCGCCGCCCTCGATCACCCCGGCATCGTCCGTTTTCTCGATGGCGGGCGAACGGGCGATGGCACCTGGTTCCTCGCACTCGAGTACGTCGAAGGGGTCGATCTCCTCACCCACGCCCGCACCCTCGATCTTGACGTCGAAGCGCGACTGCGGCTCTTCCT
Organism: uncultured Thermoanaerobaculia bacterium; assembly: GCA_964599475.1. Classification (GTDB taxonomy): domain Bacteria; phylum Acidobacteriota; class Thermoanaerobaculia; order Multivoradales; family CAZRFU01; genus CAZRFU01. Next base: position 37,101 of record CAZRFU010000046.1, on the reverse strand, counting down.
CGATGTCGCGGAGGCACTCGAGTTTGCCCACAGCCGTGGGGTAATCCATCGCGATCTCAAACCCGGCAACATCCTCGTCGGCCAGGACGCCAGGCCCCGGCTGCTCGACTTCGGGATCTCGAAGTTGGTCGACCCGTCGCTGTCGGCGGACCCCACCACCACCGGCCAAGGAGTGCGGCCCCTCACACCCGCGTACGCCAGCCCGGAACAACTCGCCGGAGAGCCGGTGACGACAGCTTCCGACATCTACTCGCTCGCAGTGGTGTTGTACGAGCTGTTGACCGGCCAACGCCCTGCGTCGGCCTCAGCCGGCGATGGCTCGACCGCCGGCCCCGAGCCGCCCAGTGCCGCCGCTCGGCGTGCTTCCTTGGCGGCGACCGGCGCAGCCCGGCGCCTTGGACGAGTCTCGCGAGATCTCGACAGGGTCTGTCTCAAGGCGCTGCGTCTCGATCCGGGCGAACGGCACGGAACCGTGACCGAGCTGATCGCGGACCTGCGTCGCCACCTCGAGAGGCGCGGCGGCTCGATGAAGCGCGTGCCCTCGGGACGTGCCGCGCTCGTGGGGGCCGCTGCTGTGGTTGCCCTCGGGATCGCGCTGTTGTCGGGGTGGGGCAGGTCGCAACCTCCCGCCCCGAGCCCGGCCCCCACCGCAGCGGTGCGGATTTTCCCCTTCGACACCTCGGACCCCCCTCCCGCCGAAGCGAGCGAACGTCGGCTCGCCGAAGCGCCGGAGGATCTGGTCGCCGGTGCCGCGCTGGCGCTGCGGCTGGCCCGCGACCGCAGGCTCGACGAGGCGCGCCTGGCGGTCGGTCGCATGCGCCAGGTTCCTGGTGCGGAGGGAAGCCCCCTGGTCGACTTCGCCGAGGGCCGAATTGCTTCGATCGAGGGCGAGGACCAGCGCGCCCTGGTGTTCTTCACCCGTGCTCGCGATGCCGCGCTCGAGTCGGGGCAGATCGAGCTGCTCGGGGCGATTCGTACCTCGCGAGCTGCCACCTTGTCGAAGCTCGGCCAAGCCGAGGCGTCACTGCGCGAGCTCGAGCTGGGGCGCCTCGACTCCGAGCGGGTCGGCGACCACCGTACGCTGCATCGCACCCTCAACGGCCTCGCCCTCGAGTACTACCACCGCGGCGAGCTCGACCGCAGCGACGCCGCGCTCGAGCAGGCGTTGGTGGCGGCCGAGGCGGCCGGCATCGAACCGCTCACCACCCTCCACAATCTCGCCGTGCAACGGTTCTTGCGCGGCCGTCCCGATCTCGCGGAGCCGATCGCTCGTGACCTCCTCGAGCTCGACTTGCGCTCCGGCGATCCCGTGCGCGAGGGCGAAACGTCGAGGGTCCTCTCGCTGATTCTGCGGGACCTGGGCCGCCGCGAAGAAGCTGACATCCTGCTCGACCAAGCCCTGCTGCTGCTCGAACCCTCGAGCCTGCACGTGACCGTGGCGGACGCGTTGGTGGTCCGTGGTGAAGTCGAGCTCGAGGCGGGACGGCTCGAGCAGGTCGCCTCGATCGTCTCCGCGCTCGAAGCCCGAGCACAGCGCAGCTCGGAACGATTCCCCCTCGGGCTCGCGCGCAGTCTGCAGGCGCGGACGCTGGCGCTGCAGGGCGATTTCGACAACACTCGTGCCCTGTTTGATGAGGCCGGGAGGCTGCTGCGCCTCAGCGGCAACACGCCGAGCGCCGTGCTGTCGGATCTCGCCTGGGTGGAAGCAGCCCTGCGGGCGCAATCGCACGCCCAAGCCGCCGACGTTCTCGAGCGGCTGATGGTCGAGATCGATCCATCGCGCCCCGATCTCCTTGGCTTCCTCGCAGTGACGTTGCGAGCGCGCCTCGACGCCGCGGCGGGTCGCACGAGCTCGGCGCGAACCAGCCTGGCGGCACTCGGCGACCCGGCGGCGAGCTCCCCCAGTCTGCTTCGGCGACTGGCGTACCTGCGCGCCCGCGGTGCCATTGCGCTGTCGGCACGCCAACGCGACAGTGCACGCGACGACTTCGAGCAGGCGCTCGAGCTCGCAATCGCCCTGGGCCACACGGTTGCGGCTCTCGAGCTACGCCTCGACCTCGCCGAGCTCGGCGACCCGGTGCACTCCGCTGCGATGACTGAGGTGCGCCGCGAAGCCGAGGCCCTCGGCCTCGGCGCGATCGCCCGACGCGCGCAACGAGCTGGGGCGGGGTGACCGACCTGGCCGGCCCTGCGACCGCGCCCCTGCTCCGTCCCCTCTGTGTGTAGACTCCGGCGATCGGTCGTCGATGGAGGTGGTCGTTGCGGAGGGAGCACGTCTCTGCGTTGATCGTCGAGGGGCTGGAGCCGGTGCTCGGAAAGCACATGGCGCGCGCCGCCGTGGACGGCCACTGCGCGAGCCTGCAACTGATCGGCGAGGATCTCTCCCCCACCGAGCTCGACGCCCTGCTCCACCGGATCGGCCTTGGCCTGTGCCTCTTCGTCGGTCGCGACAAAGCCGACGCTCTGGTGGCGACCTTTCGCCAACAGGCCAACGGAGCCTCGCCGTGATTGCCTCCCGCCGCGAGAAGCTCTTCCTGACCGGCTTCGGCCTGGCTGCGCTGGTTTTCCTGCCGCCGGCCCTTGCTCCTGAGTGGGAGCCCGTACGCTCCTGGCTCACCGAGCCACTGCGACTGCTGCTGGGAGGTCCCACCAAGCTGTTCTTGCTCGCGCTCGGCGCAGCAGCGGCCACCCGAGTCGCTCGAAAGCTCAACCCATCTCATCCCGCCCGCGGCGCGTGGCGGCTGTTTGCGGCCGGTCTCGGACTCTTCTGTCTCGGCCAGGCGACACTGCTCGTCTACCAGCTGCTGCTGCGAGTCCCGACCCCCTTCCCGTCGATCGCCGATCCGTTCTTCCTCCTCGGCAGTCTCGCCCTGGTACCCTCCCTCACGCTGCAACTGATGGCTTGGCGGCGGGCCGGACTGCCCCTCGACCCACGGCGCGATCTGGTGCTCGCAGGGCTGGTCACGGCGGCGGTTCTGGGGGCCATCCTCGCCCTCGCCCTGCGCCCAGTCATCGCGGCTGGAGGCCCCGGGATCGAGATTGCCCTCAACCTCGCCTATCCGATCTGCGACGCGCTCTTCCTGCTTCCGACCGTCCTGCTCCTGCGCCTCACCTGGCGGTTGCGCGGCGGCACCGCCGGAGGGGTCTGGAGCTCCGTCCTCCTCGGGCTCATCGCCCTCGCGGCCGGCGACATCGCCTTCGCCTACCTGACCGGCGTCGGTATCACGCGCCTCGATCCGGTCGTCGATCTGCTCTTCATCGCGGGCTACGGCGCGATCGCCCGCGGCGCACTGCGCCAGCTCGATCTGCTCTCCTGATCGAAATGACCGCCGGCTTCGAGGCCTCCTACTCGGCCGGAGTCGACTCGATCCCTTCATCGATTGCTTCGAGCGGTCCTGGCCCCGACCGCCGTCGCGACCGGGCGCTTGCTCCTGGCAGTAAGCACGGTAGCATTCCAGCATGAAATCGAGCCTCAGGCTGCCGGACGAGGATATCGAGCTGCCGGACGAATACCCTCGCGGGCTCCTGCCTCTGGCGTTCTAGAGATGCGGGCGTTGCGGCTCGTGCGCAGCACCCTTACCGGTGAGGGAACGCCTCGCGAGAGGCGCTACCAGCGGGCCTGGAACCAGATCCACGAGCCCTCCCGCATCCTGCTGATCCGGCTGCAAGCGATTGGGGATGCAGTGGCCGCGCTCCCGGTCGCGGCCGGCCTGAGGGCGCGCTACCCACGCGCGCACCTCGCGCTGGTGATCGGCACCCGCGCCGCGGCGGTGGGCCAGACCTCCCGCTGGTTCGACGAGGTCTTCACGCTCGACTCGGCCGGCGGCTGGACCTCCCGCATGCGCGAGGCCGCGCGCCTCGGGAGGAATCAACGCGGGCTGTGGGACATCGTCCTCGACCTGCAGCGCAACGACGAGAGCCGGATGGTGCGCCGCCGAATCGGGGCCCCTGCCTTCGGCGAAATGGACCGCTTCAGTGCGCACCACGGCCTGGAGCGGACCCTGCGCGCGGTCACCGGCGCCGGACTCGAAGTCGAGCCCCTGCTCGTGCCACACCTGCGACCTGAGCTCATCGCGGCAGCGCGAGCCCGGCTCGAGGCCGCGGTCCCGGCCAGCGAGACTTTCGTGCTGCTCAACCCAGCAGGCTGCTTTGCGACTCGGCGCTGGCCGGTCGAGCGGTGGGTCGAGCTCGCCTCGAGGTTCCCGCTCCCGGCGACCTTCGTGGTCAGCGGTCTCGAGCGGGTCCGCGAGCTCGCCGAACGCCTCGCCGCAGCGAAGGTTCCCTTGGTCGACCTGGTCGGTCGCAGCGACCTCGCGCAAGGCCTCGCCGCGGTGGCGGCCTGTGACCTCGTCGTCAGCGAGGACGGCGCCTTCCTCCACGCGGCCTGGTGCGGCGGCGTCCCCACCGTGGCCCTGCTCGGCAGCACCCGCAGCGACTGGGTGCGCCCGCTGGGGCCACATGCGCGCTACCGCGGCTCCGAAGACCTGCCCTGTGGTGGTTGTATGGCGGCGACGTGCGTCCGCGGCGACCTTCTCTGCCTCGAGCGAATCGGTGTCGACGAAGTGGTCGATTTGGCTCTCGAAGTGCTCCGGCCCCGCCGCTAGTTGGGCGCCGACGAGTGGGCCCCAGGGGAGGGCAGGCCCTGACAGATCGCGTGTGCGACCTGCTCGCCCACAATCCGATTGCCGAGAGGATTCCAGTGGCCGTAGCAAGGTACTGCATTCGCGAAGCCACTGACACACTGGCCCATGCGCTCGGCCTCGCTGCGTAGCGGCTCGGCGAGTGGCACAAAGCGAATGCTCGCTGAGGCCGCAAGAGCGCTCAGCCGCCGCTCGGCGTAATCGAGGTCGGCTACTGCGTAGAAGCGCTGCACATCCTCGCGGTAGCCGCGGTCCGCGTGGACCGCGTGGGGCGAGGGAGCATTGGCCAACATGAAGCGTGCGCCCGAGGCCGCAACCTCGGCACTCAGTTGCAGGACGAGGCCTTCCAACAGGCGCCACTCGCGATCGTCCGCAGGCGGCCCAAAGGTCCCATCCGGATCGAGGTACAACGGCCGCCCACCGGGGCCACCCGACGGCGCCGACACCCGCCAGTTGCGCCAGTGGCGCAAGGCGCCGCCAAAGAGGTGCAGCACCCGCACATGCCGTTTTGCCTGCGCGAACGCGCGCGCCGGCGGAGAGCTCGCGATCCGGAAGGAGCGGCTGTCCCGAAACGACTGGTCGAGCACCAGCCTGCCGTCGACCAGATCGAACCACGGCTGGTGGCGCCGCCGCGCCCCGGTCGTGTTGTCCTCCAGATCGTTGGGCACGTAAACCATCAGCAACACCACGTCGGGGGACCACAAGCGGGCGCGTTCGCGGTACAGCAACAACTCCTGAGCATTGCTGTAGCCGGCTACGCCGAAGTTCAGGACTTCCGGCCCGCGGCCGGCCAGGGCAGAGCATGCGCGCAGCTTGCGTTCGGCCACGGCGGCGTAGCTCTCCTCCTCGCCCACCTGCCGGTTCTCGGTGAGCGAATCGCCGAGCACGACCACGCGCAGCGTACCCGGGCGGCGTTCCCGCGGGTAGGCGCGCCCGCGATAGCCGTCCTCGTTGATGGTCACTAGGGCGCGACCCTCGATGGTTTGGAGCTGCGAGAGGCCCGGGATCAGGCTGTAACCGAGCACCGGGTCCGGCTCGGTGAAAACCTGGTCGCTGTAGTCGACCGAACGCAGGAGCAACTCGACGAGCACGAGGACGACGGCGGCCAAGGCGAGGAGCCCGCGCTTCGCATGCGTGCGGTGAGTCCATCGCAATCGGCGCATCGCGCGCCATCCTACCGTGGCAAGCCGGCTGCAGCACCCGCGCGACTCGCCCTCGAGCTCGTAGCCAACGCTAGCGCCACCACAACGGCAGGGTCGAAAAGTGCGGCCGCAGCCACCTCGGCAGGAAACGAATCGACAGCCCCAGACTGAAAAACACCCTCTTGCCGACCGACTCCAGCAAGAAGCGCATCATCAGGGCCGGGCGGCCGGCGACAAAGAGGGAACGCAGACCAAAGGCCAGAAAGCGCCAGCCTTCCCGGCGAGGCTGGCCAAAGGTCCCGAAAATGTTGGGATCTGCCTGGTAGGCGGCACCGATGTCGAAATACCGCCGCAATTCCGCGAGTAGACCCGAGCCATGGGTGTGGACCGCCACCGCAGCCGCGACGTAGCGCACCCGGTAGCCGGCCTGCAGCAGGCGGGCGGTCGCCGAAACGTCCTCACATACCAACTGTCGTTCGCCGAACCAACCGATCTCGGCGAGCACGTCGCGCCGGTAGGCCCCAAAGGCGTTGGACATCTGCACCGTTCGAAAGCCCAGGCGGGGGCGGTCGCCGAGCCCCCGCTCGTCCTCTTCCGCGGGATAGAGGTACTCCCGCTTCAGGGCCATCAGCTCATCACCACCCACCTCGCTGACCTGGCGTCCGTAGGTTGCCGCGACAGAAGAGTCCGCCGAACGTAACGGCAGCACCAGCCGAGCGATCGTTGCGGGACCCTGCGGCACGACATCTTGCGACAGCAGCACGACGATGTCTCCCGAACAGCTCCGCGCCGCCAAGCTGCGGGTGCCGGCGTGGTCGTACTCGGCGGCAGACACCGCGAGGTGGCGCGCGCCAAACCCCTCGACCAGCTCACGGTTGCCGGGCTCGGGGTCGGTTTCGACGACGACCACCTCGTCCGGTGGGGGCACCTGTCGACGCAACGCTTCGAGCAGGGTGGCCAGGCCCGCCGCGGCGCGGTGCACTGGCACCACGATGGAGACCTTCACCGTGACCTCAGCAGATCGAGGTGGTACCGCTCGCCCCAGCTCGAGAAGACCCGGCACCCGGCCGCGACGAGGCCCGAACGCTCGATGTGCGTCACCACGACCTGCCGCCCGGAGCGCTCGGAGGTGAGCATCAGGGCGCGGCCATCGACCCGCAGGCGCCGCTTGACGGCGGCCAAGGCTGCCGCCACCCCCTCTAGATTGGGCCCCCCGACGAGAGCGCGGGCCAGCTCCACGCGCTCGAGCTGGTGTGGGCCGATCGGTAGAAACGGGGGGTTGACGACCACCAGGTCGAAGCGCCGGCCTGCGTCCAAGGCTGCGTCCCAGTCGCACCCGACCACCTCGAGCGCCACGCCGTTGCGATCGGCGTTCGCTCGGGTTGCCGCGACGGCGCCCGCGTCGATGTCGGTTGCCGTCACCCGGTGTCCCGCGCGTGCCAGCAGGACCGCCGCGAGACCAGCACCACAACCGAGCTCGAGCACGTCACGCGGCGCGCGAGGCGCGGCCGCCACCGCCGCCTCGGCGAAGGCAAAGGAGGCTCGAAAAATCGTCGGATTGAGCACCCCAGGAGGCACCTTGAAGTCACAACCGTGGCGTCGAAAGTGCCTGCGCGCCAGGGCGAGCAAGATCCTGCGCACCGCCCTACGCCGCAGCTGCTCGAACCCGCCGGCCATCAAGATGTACTCCGTTGAACGCTCAGGATCAGGAACGGTGAGGTCGCCGCCCCGGCCGACGACGCGCGAACCGCACGACCGGTCGACGTGGAGAGGTCGGCTCGGTTTCGCCCAAGGGCACGGGATCGCAGCGCAGCTCGTAGGGGTAGGGTGGCCATGGGTGGGCTGGGGCGGGATGGTAGCGCGAGCGCGCATCCCTGGAAACCTCGGGGTAGACTCTTGGCCCCGATGCACCCCCACGAGGCTCAGCAGCTGGTCGAAGAGGTGTCCCGCTGCACCGACCGCCTCGGGCTGCGCGAGATGGTGCGCTCCCTCGACTACTTCCGCTGTGTCGAGTACCCGCTCGCGACCGCCGCGCTGGCGCTCGAGCCCCACCTCGACCTCCTCGACATGGGTTGCGGCCGCGGTCCCTACGCCTTATTCTTGGCGGCCCGCCAGGGTCAACACGTCCGGGCTCTCGACCTCGACCCCGACGCGCTCGCCTGGCAGCGCCGCGGCGCCTTGCGTCTCGCACTCTCACCAGGCGAGTTTGCCACGGTCGAGGCCGACAGCCGCGATGTGCCCTTCCCCGACGCCTCGTTCGACCGGGTGCTCAACCTCGGCTCGATCGAGCACATCCGCGACAACGGAGACTCGGTGGCCGCCGCCGAGATGGCCCGGGTGTTGCGGCCCGGCGGCTTAGCGGTCTTGACCATTCCCTTCGGCCCGCGCGAGCAGGAGATCGAGGCGGGCCCCCACGTGCCGAGTTTCGAGCGCCGCTACGACGATAACGCGCTCCAGCGTCGTCTGATCGGCCCCTCCGGTCTCGACGAGGTGGATCGCAGCTACTACGGCGAGCCCGGTTTCGAGCTGAGTCGGGTGTGGTACGCCGTGCCCTGGCTGCTGCGGTTGCCGCTGCGCCGCCTGGGCCGACACCTCGCGGCCCGCTGGCTGAAACCACTTGCGCCGTCCCAACGCGAGCGCGCCTGTGGGGTGTGCGTGACCCTGCAACGCCGCGGATGAAACCCCGGCCGAGTGTTGGTGTCGATGGACGCGCCCTGCTCGAGTCGCCCGGCGGCCTGCGGCGCTACGCCGAGTCGGTGGTGCCCCTGTTGCCCCAGGCGGCTCCCGAGCTCGACTGGCTGGTGTACGTCACCGCACCACCACGTTTCATGCCCGCCCTCGAGGGCATCAGCTGGCGCTACCTTGCCGGTTCGCTGCAGGCGCTGAGGCGGCCGTGGTGGGAGGACGTCGTGCTGCCGCGGGCCTTGCGCCGCGATGGTGTAGCGGTGTTGTTGTCGCCCTACGGGGTGGTGCCGCGGGTAGGACCGCCGGTGGTGGCGGTGGTGCACGACCTCGTCGCCCTCAGCCACCCCGCTACCCTTCGTTGGCATCACCGCTGGTACTGGCGCCGGGTCGCGCGTCGCCTGCCTCGTGCGGCGCGGGTGGTGGTCAATTCCGCCTTGACCGGAGCCGACGTATTTCGCTGGGCCGGGGTCGCTCCCGAGCGAGTGTCGGTGGCACTCTTGGCGCCCGCCGCCAGCTTTCGACCGGTCGATCCCGCCGCGGTGGCCGAGGTCGAGGCCCAACTCGGGCTGAAGATGCCGTACGTCGTTGTGGTTGCGGGAGCTGGCGGGGCACGCAAGGGTCTCGCGACCGTGGGTGCTGCCGCCGCCGGGATCGAATCGCTCGAGCTCGTCGTCGTGGGGGCAGCAACCGCCGCGCCCGCGGGTCCCCGCGTGCATCACCCGGGTTGGCTCCCCGACGACCAACTCGCGGCCCTGATGAGCGGTGCCGTGGCCGTCGTTTGCCCCTCGCTCACCGAAGGGTTTGGCTTGCCGGTGGTCGAGGCGATGGCTTGTGGTGCCGCCGTACTCGCCTCGAGCGCGGGCGCCCTAGCGGAGGTGGCCGCGGGCGCGGCCCTGCTGCTCCCGCCCGGTGATGTCGGCGCCTGGCGCGAGGGGCTGCAACGGCTGCTGGCGACCCCGGAGCTGCGAGCTCGCCTCGGCCAGGCCGGTCGCGAGCGGGTGCGTGAACTGTCGTGGTCGCGCTGTGCGGCGATCACAGCCGGGGCGGTGCGCGAGGCGCTGCTCGAGCAAGGCCAGCCGCGATGAGCCCTCCGCTGCGCGTCTTGTTGGTCGACCCTTCGCTGTTTTCCGCGCCCTACGACCGCGCGCTGGGCGCCGGGTTGGTCCACGAGGGGCTCGAGGTCGAGTTGCTCGGCCGGCCGTTGCGCCCGGGCGAGCGGTCGTTTGAGGACGAGCCGTTCCGCTTCGCGCCGCGCTGTTACCCCCTTGCCGAAGGAGCCGCCGCGCGACTCCCCGCGGGCCTGCGCCTGCCGCTGAAAGCCGTCGAACACCTGGTCGCCCTCACCCAGCTCGAGCGCCGCGTGCGGCGGCGGACGGTGGATGTGGTTCACTGGCTATGGTTGCCCTGGCCCTTCGTCGACGGGTGGGCGATACGGCGGTTGCGACGTCTGGTGGCGGTGGTGCTCACCGTTCACGACCGTCAACCGTTTCAGGGTGCCGCTGTCTCGCCCCTGCAACGTCGCGGTCGGGGTTCCTGGAAAGCCGCCGACGCGCTGGTCGTCCACACCGCAGAGGCCGCGGCTCACCTGCGTGCAGCGGGCGCAGACGCCCACCAGATCTTGGTGGTGCCACACCCACCTCTGGCCCTTCCCACGGAACTGCAGCCTTCACAATTCGTGCCGCCGGTGCGGACCTTGGTCTTGTTTGGGGAGCTCAAGCCCTACAAGGGCCTCGAGGTCTTGCTCGAGGCCTTGGCGCGGACCACAACGACACAGCTGCGCTTGATCGTCGCGGGCCGGCCGCGCATGGAGGTCGCCGCGCTGGTCGACCGCGCACGAGCCATCGGCCTCGGGGAACGCATCGAGTGGCGACTCCACCGTCTCGACGAGCCCGAATTGGCCGACGTGCTCGGCCGAGCCGATGCTTTTGTGTTGCCCTACCTGCACGCGGATGCTTCGGGGGTCCTCGCGCTGGTGCTCGCCCTCGGCCGACCGGTGGTGGCCAGCCGAGTCGGTGCGATGGCCGAGGTGCTCGAAGACGGGGTCAGCGCGCTGCTCGTCCCACCAGGAGATGTCGCCGCGCTCGCCTACGCCCTCGACCGCCTCGCCGACGACCGCACCGCGAGCCAGCTCGCCCACGGCACGGCTTTGGCCCTGAGCCAAATCGGGACCTGGGACGCGGTGGCGGCACGCCACGTCGGGTTCTACCGAAAGGCGATCGCCCAGCGCCGTTCTCGTACCATCGCACCATGACCGCCCCTCGAGCTGGTTGTGAGCCGCCGCGTCACCAGGCACCAAGTTGTCCGAGCCTCACCGCCCGGCTGCGGCGGCGGGCAGTTTGGGCGGCAGTTGACACCGGGTGTCGGCTCGGCCTGGCGCGGCGGCTGCTCGCACCGCGCGCGGTGCGCCGGGTGTTGGTCTACCACGGAGTCGACCGCGCAGGGCGCAAGGACCTCAACGGCCGCTTCGTGTCGGCCGCCCAGCTCGATCAGACGCTCACCTGGCTGCGACACAACACCACGATCGTGGGGCTCGACGATTTCCTCACCGGAGCCGGCGAGCACGATCGGCCCACCGTCGCGCTGACCTTCGACGACGGCTACGCCGGCATGGCCCACCACGTGTTGCCCTTGCTCGAGCTGCACCGCGTGCCGGCGACCTTCTTTGTCACCTCGATTCGCGCCCGTGGTCAGGAGATGCTGTGGCCCGACGCCCTCGACCTCGCCACCCGCTGGACGAGTGGCCCGATCACCCTTGGCGGCGAGCCCTTCGGCCGCACGCGCAAGGGTTTGGTCTCGCGCCAGCACGGCGACCGCCTCGCCGAGCGCGCCCGGGGCAAAAGTCCCGCCGAGCTGACCGAGCTCGTCGAGTTGCTTCGGGCCGGGCCGCTCGCCACCCTCGACCTGGACCGCTTGTGGGAGTACTGGCGGCCGCTCGATGCCGACGAGCTCCAACAGCTTGCCAGTTGCGCCTACGTGACCCTGGGAGCCCACGGCACCACCCATGCCGACCTCGCAACCCAAACACCCGAGGTGGTACGAGACGAGCTCGCGACCGGTCGACAGTGGCTCGAGACCGTCACCGACCGCAGCGTCGACCTGCTCGCCTGGCCCTTCGGCCGGGCCACCCGCGAGGGCGTCCAGATCGCCCGCGAGCTCGGCTTCCGCCACCAGCTCTTCGCCGATCCGCAACCAGCAGTGACGGACACCGACCTCCACGGCCGCCTCACCATGAACCCCTTCGTGTCGTGGCGTGTCGCTGCCTGGGCGGTGTTGCAGGGGGCGTGGTGACGACGATCCGCATCGAGGTGTTCCAGGATGAGCACTTCCCTGGCCTGCTCCGCCTCCACCGCGAGGTATTCCGCTCAGCGGCCGAGCCACACCAGCTGCAGGCCAAATACCGGGGTCAGTGGGCGGGGCCAGCCCATCCCAGTTTTGTTGCCCTGCTCGCCGACGAGGTCGTGGGTTTCTACGGCTTGCTGCCGCAGCGGTTGCGCCAAGGTGGCGACACCTTCCGCGCTCTGCAGAGCGCGGATATCGTGGTCGCCCGAGCTCACCAACGACACGGCATTCATCGCCAACTCTACGAGGCCGCGCTGCACCACGCTCGCTCCAACAACGTCTCCTTGGTCTACGGTTTTGTCAACGAGCGAAGCCATCGCATCTACCAATCGCTCGGCTGGCACACTCACCACCTCGAGCTGTTCGTACTGCCGGTTGCCACCCTGCCGCTGGCGGCCCTGGCCGCCCGGATCGGCGCCCTTCAGCGGTCTTGGGAGCGCACCTTCCACCGTGTCTGCCAGCCCCTGCTCGGATCGCGCGAGACCTTTCGCAGCTCCGCCGCCACAACCAAGCTGATGCACGTCGACTACGCCGCCGACTACTTCGCGTACCGTTGTTTCTCCCCCAACCACGTCCTCGACCTCGGGAGCGCGGCCGCCTGGGTGCGCGGCGGGCCGCAGCTGTGGGTGGGCGACCTCAATGCCGTCGACGACGAGGCCCACGACCGCGCAGTTGCCGGCCTGGTTGGGCTTGCGCGCCGCCTCGGCATGCGAGCGGTCGTATTTCAGACCTCGCCGTTGGGGCCCCTGGCCTGTCGACTGCGCCGCCGGCGGCGGGCGCGGCCCGGCTATCGCGTGAATTCGATCGCCCTGCGCGACCATGTCCACCTCGAGAGCTGGGACTGTCACTTTGGCGACCTCGATACCTTCTAAGACCCACGTCGAATTGGCGGGTGGCCTGGTCCTCTTGGGCGGCCTGATCTTCGGGTCGTGCACGGCCGATCCGGTGGCACGCGACGACCTGCACCGAGACGTGGTGCTCATCGTGCTCGACACCCTGCGCGCCGACCACGTCGGGGTGTACGGCTCCGCGCCGTACCCGGCGACCCCTGCCCTCGACCAGCTCGCCCGACAAGGGGTTTGGTTTGACTCGGCGTGGGCGAGCTCTTCGTGGACACCCCCGAGCGTGATGTCGCTGATGACCTCGCTGCGACCGGCGGTGCACGGGCTCGAGCAGGACGGTGAACGCATGGGGCTCGCACCACCGCTTCCTGCGCCGGGAGCCACCACCCTCGCTGAGATCCTGCGCGCGGCTGGCTACCAAACGATGGCGGTGACCGCCGGTGGTGGGGTCGGCCGCGGCTACGGCTTCGACCGCGGCTTCGATCGGTTCTTCGAACCGGCGGTGGTCCCGCCCGACACCGTCGAGACCGGAGTCGACACCGCGCTCACCTGGGTCGAACAGGCCAACTCGCGGCCGCTGTTCTTGTTCTTCCACACCTACGAGGTGCATCTCCCCAACATCCACAAGGTTTTCCAGGGTGGACCGTCGGCGAGCGAGCAGGCAGTCGCCGCCTACGCGAGCGACTTGGCGGTCGCCGACCACCACATCGGCCGCTTGCTCGAGGGCCTCGAACAGCTCCGCGGCCTCGATCGGGCGGTGGTTGTGGTCACCTCCGACCACGGCGAGAACCTCCACGACCGACCCATCGGACCTCGCCCCGTCGACCACGGCCACCACCTGCACCGCGAGCTGCTCGAGGTCCCACTGGTGGTCGTGGCCCCCGGGCTGGTGCCGCCGCGCGGTGTCATCGCCGGCGCGGTGATGCTCCTCGACGTGGTGCCGACGGTGCTCGGCCTGGTCGGTGTCGATCGCACCGGGTTGACCTTGCAGGGGCGGGATCTGCGACCGCAACTCGAGGAGCGGGTTGCCGGGACGGCCGAGCGCGAGCTGATCGCCGGCGCGCCCCTGCAAGGGCCCACCTGGGACGCGCTGCGAACCCGTGAGTGGGCACTGTTGCGGGCCCCAGCAATCTCGAGCCAACAGTGGTGGGCGGAGGTGCGCCCGCCATCGATCGCCCTGTTCGACCGAATTCAGGACCCGACCGAACGGCACAACGTCGCCGCCGACCACCCCGAATTGGTCGCGCGGCTGTCGCGCCGACTCGATCAACTCCGGCGCGCCGACCTGGAGCTCCACCGCACGCTCGGGGGTGCCGCAACATCGGACGCATCCCTCGTCGAGGACCTCCGGAGTCTGGGCTACCTCGACCTACCCGCCACCGACCCGAACCAACCGTGACACCGCCAACAACCTCGACCTGCGTATGATCGAGCCGGTGTTGCCCGCGACTCCCTCACTCGAGCTGTTGTTGTCCCACGGCTACAGCCTGGCCGGCGACGCCCACGAGCAGACGATCATGAAGCCCTATCCGCCTCTTGGGCTGCTGTCGCTGGCGGCCTACCTGCGCCGACAGGGGCGTTCGGTGGCGGTCTACGACACCACCTTCGGCGACCTCGAGGGGTTCGCCGCCACCCTCGCCGAGCGACGTCCGGCGACCGTAGGGCTTTCGACCAATCTGATGACCCGCGCGATGGTGTTGCGGATGATCGCGGCGGCCAAGGCGGCCGGCGCGCGGGTGGTGCTCGGTGGCCCCGAGGCGGCACCGAACGCGCACGAGTACCTCTGTCGCGGTGCCGATGTCGTCGTTGTTGGTGAGGGTGAGCTGACCCTCGAGGAGTTGCTCGGCCTCGAGCAGTGGTCGCCCGAGCGGCTGGCAGGGGTCCTCGGTGTGGCCTACCTTGCTCCCGGCGAGATCCTTACCACCACCGCTGCGCGCCCCCTCATCCAACCGCTCGAATCGCTGCCTTGGCCGGATCGGGAGAGCATCGACCTCGATCGCTACCTCGCGGTGTGGAAGCAACACCACGGCCACTCCTCGGTTTCGCTGATCACCTCGCGCGGCTGTCCCTACACCTGCACCTGGTGTTCCCACGCCGTCTTCGGGGTCAGCCACCGACGTCGTGCGGCTGCCGACGTGGCCGACGAGGTGGCCTTCATTCTCGAGCGCTGGGCCCCGGACCGCCTGTGGTACGCCGACGACGTCCTCACCCTCAACATGCGCTGGTTTCACACCTACGCGGACGAGCTGGCGCGGCGTGGACTCAAGGTGCCGTTCGAGTGCATCTCGCGCGCCGATCGCATCGACGAGGCGATTGCCGACCGCCTCGCCGAGATGGGTTGTGTGCGCTTGTGGATCGGCGCCGAATCGGGCTCTCAGCGGGTCCTCGACCGGATGAAGCGACGCACCGCCATCGCCGACGTGCGGGCCAAGACCGCACTGCTGCAGGCGCGTGGTATCGAGGTCGGGATGTTCATCATGCTCGGTTTCGAAGGGGAAGACGTCGACGACCTCGCGGCCACCATCGACCACCTCGTGGCGACCGCTCCCGATGTGTTCCTCACCACCGTGGCCTACCCGATCAAGGGCACCGCGTACCACGACGAAGTGGCCGATCGAGTCGAGTCCCCGCTGCCATGGGACCGTCGCACCGACCGCGACCTGCGCATCGTGGGCCGGCGCTCGGCCCGCTACTATCGCCACGCGACCCGCTGGATGGTCAACGAGGTGGCCCTGCAGCGAGCACTCGCCAGCGGCAGCCGCAACCTCTTCGCGCTCGGCCGTTCGTGGCTCGCGGCGCGAGTGGGACAGGCGGGGATGTGGCTCATGCGCGGCGAGCGCGAGGAAACGCGCAGCCAGGCCGCCGGGCGCGGTTGGTCGACCGAGGAACAACAGGCAATCGGAAGGCTCAAATGAGCCTGAGCCAACTGCTGCTGTTGAACCCGCGCTCCTCGGCCTCCGGCAAGCCGGTATTGCCGATGTCGCTGCTTGCGATCGAAGCGGGCCTGCAGGGGCGACTCCCGACGCGATTGGTCGACGGCAACCTCGATCCCCATCCCCTCAGCTCGCTCGATGCCGCAATCGGCGACGCCGCGGCCGAGACGTTGCTCGCGGTCACGGTGATGCCCGGGCCTCAGCTCGAGCAGGCGCTCCCACTGTGCCGCGAGCTCAAGCGCCGCCATCCCGCCCTGACGGTGGTTTGGGGCGGATACTTCCCGAGCCAACATTGGGAAGCCTGCGTGCGCGATAGGGCGATCGACTACGTGGTGCGCGGCCACGGCGAGCACGTCTTCGCCCAACTGGTCGACTTCCTCTCGACCGGCTCGCCACCACGCGAGAACATCCTTGGCTTGGCCTTCGCCGGCAGCGACGGGCTCCCGCGCAGTGGAGCCCAAGCGCCGATCCCCAAGCCGGCTGAGCTGCCCGATTGGAACATGGACTTGGTCGACATGCCGCGCTACCTACGCCGCACCTTTCTGGGCGAGCGCACGGTCGGCTACCACTCGTCTTACGGCTGCCCATTCCGCTGCAACTTCTGCGCGGTGGTCAACTTGGTGCAGGGGCGGTGGCTCGCGCAACCAGCCGAGCGCGTCGCCAATGTCGTGCGCAGCTGGCACCACCGCTGGGGTGTCGACGCGGTCGAGATGTGCGACAACAACTTCTTCGTCCACGAGGAGCGGGTGCGTGAGTTCTCGCAGCGGATCCTCGACCTCGGCGTGAGTTGGTGGGGCGAGGGCCGTATCGACACGATGTTGCGCTACCCCGAGTCGACCTGGCAGCTGATGCGCAACGCCGGGCTCAAAATGGTGTTCCTCGGGGCCGAGTCCGGCTCCAAGGAGACCCTCGAGCGGATGGACAAGGGAGGCTCGATGTCGCCCGAGGCAACCCTCGACCTGGTCGGCCGGATGCGCGCCTGGGGCATCGTGCCCGAGTTGAGCTTTGTCGTCGGCAACCCGCCCGATCCCGAGGCCGACGCCGCCGGCACGGTCGAATTCATCCGCGCCATCAAGAAGGTGAACCCGGCAACCGAGATCATCCTCTACCTCTACACGCCGGTACCGTTGGCCGGCGAGCTCTACGAGCAAGCGAAGGCGTCGGGCTTTGCCTTCCCCGAAACCCTCGACGAGTGGGTCTCGCCGGAATGGCTCACCTTCGTGCAGCGGCGCTCCCACACCATGCCCTGGATCCGACGTGATCTCCAAGATCGGCTCCGTGACTTCGAACGAGTGCTCAACGCCTACTACCCGACCTCGACCATGCCCTCCCTGGTGGGCTTTCGGCGCGGCTTGTTGCGAAGTCTCGCCGCTTGGCGGTGGCACACGCGCGCCTACGCCTGGCCGTTCGAGCTGGCCGTGTTCCACCGCCTGATGGCCTATCGACGCCCCGAAACCTCAGGCTTCTGAGCCTCTTGGGCTGGGTTAATCGTCGAGTCGGTAGACCCCCACCCAGCTCCCCTCGACCTGCGCCACCGCGAGCACCCCCAGCTCTCGAACGTAGGCAACCAGAGCGGGATCCGGTGGCGCTTTGGTCCACGCCATCGCGAGATGGGTGGCACCCTCCTGCTGCAGTCGTTCGAGCAGGTCGGGCGTAAGGTCGCGCTCGGGAATCGACCAACCGTCGCGGTGGGCAGGGTAGAGAATGTGCGGGGCACGCGGATCGAGACCGCGGAAGGCGACCACGACCAGCGCATCCTCCGGAGTGTGATCGTTGACCAGTGCCGCGACCTCGAGGTACTCGACCGGCACGGCGTAGTAGTAGCGCTCGGCGTGCGCCACCCACAGGGCCGCACAAGCGAGCAGCAACACCATCATCAACCGCGACGCCGCCACCGCCGACCGGGTCAGCACACCCGCCACCCAGCCGAGGCCTACCACCAAACAGAGTGCCAGCGGCGCCAGCCACGGGATCTGGTAGTAGTTGTGCACCACGTTGAGGTTGAAGAACACCACGACGTAGAGACCGAGACCAGCGAGCCACGCCGCAACAGGCCAGAGCCGCCGCTGCGCAAACACCAAACACCCGCCGGCACAGGCTGGGATCAGCCCGAGTAGCCCAACACCCTCGAAGACGAGCCGGCTGGCCACCGCGCTCCACCGTTCGAGGTCGAGGCGCTGGCGCCACTCGCCGTAGTACCAGTGAGAGTTGTCGACGAACCGACGGTAGGTGGGGATGAAGCTCCAGTCGGGGGCGGCCGCGTTGATGGCCAGGCTGTGCCGTTGCCACAGCACGAACACCAGCGCCGGGATCACCACCACCGGCAACGCCGGCACCAACCGCCGCCAGTGTGGTGAGCGCAGCCCCACCGCCACGAGTGGCAACAGCAGGGTGGCCGCGTAGGGAGCCTTGATGAGTACCGCCGGGATCGCCAGCACCACCCCGAACAGCAACCAGCGTCTCGATCCGCGCAGGACGGCACGTGCCCAACACCACGCCATCGCATGAGCAAACGCCAACGCCGGAAAGTCGATGTGGACCGCACGCGAGTAGAACAGGGCGAGCGGCATGCCGAGGTAGGCGAGCAGGGTCCAAGCCGCGATGCCTCGAGCCCAGATCTCCCGAACCAGGCCATGCAGGCACCAGGCCGACAAGAGGAAGAAGGCCAGCGTCACCCCCCGCGCCACCCGGTGGTCCTCGCCCAAGACGTGGTACCCCACTGCCATCACCGCTTGCGGCAGGGGAAACTCGAGCACCAAAGTGCGGTGGGGTCCCATCCAGCACACAGCGGGATGAAGCAGGTCGAAACCACGCTCGAACAGTTCCTGAGCGTAGTGAGCGGTGTCGCTCTGCCGCCACAGGTGCGGTTCGTCGAGCTCGGGGCCAAAGTGTGCGAACCGTTGCCCGAGCAACATCACTCCCACCACGAGGAGGTACCAACGCGGCGGCCCCGCGGCGAGAAGTGCCATCCCCCGGCCAGCCGCGCCGCCGCCCGCAGCTGGTCTCGGTTGCGGCTGCTGCGGTCGCACCAGCGTCCCTGCCGCAGGGGCCGCAACCCGGCAGCTCGCAGCTTCGCGGACCGCCAGCGCGATCGGGAGCCACAGCACCAGCCACGACGAGAGGTGGGGGTTCGACACCAACCGATGGCCGTCGGGAATCAGGCAGATCGACCCAAACACCAGCAGCGGCAAAGCACGCCCCACACCTCCTGCTCGCACCGACCGCACACTGGCGGCGAAAGCCCCACCCACCAGCGCGACCAGCAACCCCAACCCCACGGCGCCCGTACGAAAGTAGGTCCCCACCAGCAGGCTGTGGGCGTGGCCAATCGTAGTGCCGTTGGGGAAATCGCCCGACCCCGCGGGGAACTCGACGTCGTCGCTGGCCAGCAGACCATTGCCCCACAGCGGCTGATCAGCGCTCCGGGCAATCAAGGTCGTCCAGATCACGTCGCGGCCAGCATCACCCCGTTTTACATAGGAACCGACCAGCTCTGGGCGAACCACAACGAGGCCCCCGAGCAGGGCCAGCAGGCCGGCGGCAACCGCGAGGGCCAGGCGACCGTGCTTGTGCACCAGCAACACGACCAACACCGCCACGACGAGCGCCAATCCCGGAGTTCGACCCCGCGTCAACACCACCCCCACCACACACAACGCTCCGGCCACAGCCCAGACCACGCGTTCCCGAGTCGATCGCGACCGGTCGAGCCCGAGGCGCAGGCACAAGATCGCCCCGAAGCCGAGCGAGTGGCCGAGCAGGTTGGGGTGCTCGAAGTTGAGAGCATGGCCGAGTCGGCCTCCAACCTCGCGGTGGCCCAGGGCGTAGCGGCCGAGCGAGGCGAAAGCCAACAATCCCCCGGCGCCCGCGAGCCACCGTTCGAGCTTGGCGGCACGACGTTCGTCGAGCAGATCGACACAGGCGACAACAAACACGAGGGTCGCCAGAGCGTCGAGCAGGCCGCGCCACACACTCAGCTCCAGCGGCGGCCGCGACCACAAGATCGACAGCATGTGCCAGGCGATAGCGGCGACGGCCAGCGCAACCAGCGGTTCGCGCCGCGGCTGCCGCCACAGCTGCGGGAGGCGCAGCAACAAGAAGGCCGGCAGCAGGCAGAGCCAGAACACCAGGTCGTGGGGTCGGTTGGCCAGTGCGCGGCTCGAGGGCAGCCCGTACCAACCCAACAAGAAAACCACCAACAGCCCAAAGAGGATCTGTTGGCGCAGCTGCAGCGAGGGTTGTGAGGTCATGCTTTCGACTCAGTCGCCAACACTTGGTCGTACAACGCACCGTACGCGGCGGCAGTGGCCTCGACCGGCCACGGACGCTCGCCCACCGGGTCGCAGGGTTGCGCCAGGGCCTGGGCGGTGGCTGCTACCAGGTCGTCTTCACCATCGACAACCGCCCATCGTGGCGAGGCACGGGCGATCCCGACCGGCCGAGAAACCACCAGCGCTCCCTGGGCGAGGGCCTCCAACATCACCAGGCCGAGACCTTCGAAACGAGCGGGATGCAACAGCACCCGCGAACGAGCCATCCACTCCAGCACCTGCGCGCGCGGCAGCTCGCCGAGCAACGTAACGTGCTGCTCCAGACCAAGCTGGCACACGAGCTTCTCGAGGTGTTGCTGTTCACCGCCAGGGCCGATCAGCACCGCCCGTTTGCAGCAACCCAAGGCCACCAGCCGCGCCACGATCCGCAGAAAGAGCGGCCAGTCCTTCACCGGCACCAACCAACCGACCCCGAGTACGTCGACGTCGCGATCCGGCCATGTGCGAATCGCGGTCGTGGGAACTTCGACTCCCCAGGGAATCACCACGTCGGCCACTCGGCCCGTGGTCGCCGCGAGCCGCAACGCCGCCCGCTGCGACGGCACCACTACTCTTGCCCGTCGCAGCGGAAGAAGTTTTGCCCAGGGCGTTGCGCCGTCGGTGTCCTGGCCCATCGCGGTGAGCACAACCCGTCGACGCAACAAGCGGCCCAGGACCAGGGCAAGCCCCGCGGCCTCGGTCAACCAGACAGCGTGGACGAGGGAAATCGGATCCCGGCGTTGGATCTTCACCACCGCCGCCGCAACCCGCAACCAGCTCCACAGCCGGGCCGGTCCTCGCCGCCCGCCTGCTCCCAGCGCGACCACCGGGATACCGTGCCATTCGAGCACCCCCACCCGAGGCGGGTAGTCCACGGCCACCACGGTGAAGCGGGCGATCCTCTGCGCCGCCGCCGCTCGCAGGAAAAGCTGGAGCGCCGGGATGCAAACGGTGTCGTCTTCGTCGCTTGGGAAACCCGGGGTCAGCAGGAGAACGTGGGGAGGGGTGGTTGACGGCATGCTAGAAGGCGCTGCAGCAGCGCGTACAGGCCGGCAAGAGGCCACCCGCCTTGATCAGGGCGGCTCGCAGCCGGCCGATCTCGGTCGAGCCGTTGACGCCGAGCACCAACCACTCCGGCGGCAGCACCATATGCTGCGGCACCGACCGCAGGCTCGCGTTGCGCAGGAGCTCGCGGATCACGCCTCGCCCCCCCCGCGGGTACCGGGATCAGTGCAGCGTTCGCAGTCGATCAGGAAGTGGTCGGCCCACGCCGCCACTGCGGGCAGGCGCGCCACCAGCCGGTCGATGCCGACCAGCAGGGCAAGCGCTCGCGGCCTCGTGGCAAACAGGGGCTCGAGGTAGGACGGCGGAACTGCAAAGCCCACCGCCACCGTACGTCGGTGTCGCCAGCCGGCGCCGAGCGTCCGGCGTACCCGAGCCGGCGAGTGGTACCAGGTGGCGACCGCGCTGGTGCCGAGCCCTGCCACCACCGGACCTCGCCGGAAGCGCCGCAGCGCCGCAGCTGGCCGCAGGTGGAGCCCGAACCACAACCACTCCCACGGGCAACCGCGCGGCATCACCACCAACACCACTCGCCCGCCGGGGCGCACCTGCCCCGCCAGCACCGCACCGAGCTGGTCGAGCTCACCCGGCGCCAGACAGTTGAGGGGTCCAAAGTTCGAAAACACCAGGTCGACGGCTCGCGACCCTGCGACGAGCCTCTCGGGGTGGCGCAGGTCGAGCTGCTCAAAGTGGATCCGATGCGCCACCCCCGCCACCTGGGCTTTGGCTCGGCCGACTCGCAACATCGCTTCGGAGCTGTCGACCGCGTAGACCTCGTGTCCCCGGCTGGCAAAACCGATGGCATCTTCGCCGGTCCCGCAGCCCAGTTCCAGGATTGCCATCGGCGCCGGACCAAGAACCTGCTGTTCGAGGTACTGCCACACCACCGACCGTTGGGCACGCCCGACGAGGCTGGTGGTGAAGGTGTCGTCGTAACTCTCGGCGACCGCGTCAAAAGAGGTCACACCGCAACTTCCAGGCGCCGCAGGCGGAGGTGGTCGACCACGCTCGCGGGAGCGAAATAGCCGGTGAGGATTGCCGAACGCACCAAGCGCCGGTCGGCCTGCCACGGTCGCCGCACCAGCGCCATGAGGCTGGCCCAACCGCGGGCCGCCTGGAAGCGCTTGTGAACGTAACGGTGGAGCCGGCGGTAGTAGGCTGGTGAAAAAGTGCCGCGGTACATCAGCGCAAGGTCGTCTGAGCTCTCCCAATTGGTCTTGCCACCCATCTGCGCCTGCACTTGTTGGTGGAACTCGGTTCCCGGCAGCGGGTAGGAAACCGACACGCCGATCTCGTCGGGCAGCAACGTCAACAACATCTCGAGCGTCTCATCGATGTCCTCGCGCGTCTCCCCGAGGTAGCCGAACTGGAGGAAGAAACCCACCCGCACGCCGGCGGCCTTCAGGGCCTTGGTCGCGACGTGGACGTCCTCGACGGTGATGCCCTTGCGCATCGCATCGAGCACCTTCTGGGACCCAGACTCCGCCCCGAGCCACACCGTCTCGAGACCAGAGCGCACCAACGGCTCACGGATTTGCTCGCGCACCAGCAAGTCGGCCCGTGCCTGAATCATCGACCGAATCGTGATCCCGGCGGCTGCGAGCCCGGCAGCAAAACGCTCCAGCCAATCGGCGCGCAGGCCGAAGATGTCGTCGCAAAACCAGACGTGCTCAAAGTTGTAGCGCGACTTGAGCCAGGCGAGGTCGGCGACGACACGTTCTGGCGAGTGCAGGTAATACTGGTTGCCGTAGAGGGGCTTGGCACACCACGAGCATTTGTAGGGGCAACCGCGGGAGCTGACGAGGTTGAGCGACCAGTAGCCGTGGCGCTGACGCCACATCTCCTCGTAGGCGGACAGATCAATGAGATCCCAGGCCGGCCGAGGCAGCTGGTCGGGCTCGCGGATGGCGTCGCGCCGCGAGGTCTCGCGCACCGCCCCGTCCACCAGCAGGGCCAGGCCGGCGACGGTCTCGAAACCGCTGCCGCGCTCGATCGCTGCCGCCACCTCACCCAAGCTGAGCTCACCCTCGCCGAGGAGCACCGCGGCAGCTCCTCGTTCGAGGTAGCGCTGGCGGTGGTCGGAAGCATCCGAGCTGCTGACCACCACACGGGCGCCGGCCTCGGCCGCCAAGCGCATCGTCTCGAACGCCGCGCGCTGCATCGCGGCGAGGCACATTTTCGTCAGCCAATTGAAGTTGTCGTCCCAGAGCACGACCAGGTCCGGGCGCAGGCGTTCCAGCGGCTCGCGGATCGCCTCGGGCCCGGCGGTGAAGGTCGCGTCGTGCAGCTGGACCTCGTGACCAAGCTCGCGCAACCAACTCATCGCGTAGAGCGTCCCGAGTGGCGGGTAGGGCTTGGCGGTTTCGAGTTGCTTGGAATCCAACCGCAGGAAAAACGAGTGAGTGAAGAGGATCTTCAGGCTCATGGCTGCCCAACTTCGAGCAGCGGGAGACAGAAGCGAACCTCGGTCTCCCGAAGCAACTGGCTGTACCGGCGGAGAATGTGGCCCTGAGAGTCGCGCGGGTGGTGTTTGGAGACCCCGGCCTCGGCGCGCATCGTCTGATCGAGCCGCCGCCGCCCGAGGTCGCGGTACCGTCGTCGGTTGCGCCAGCTGAACAGCTGCCGGGTGCGCTCGTCGATCCAGCGGCCCGGGGCCCCCGCAAACAACCGCTCGCACACGGCGGCGGCGCGACGGTGGGGGGGTGCGTCACCGTTTGCGACTCGCGGCGTCCAGTTTGGGAGGAAACCCGCGACCCAGGAGTTGGCCTCCAGCAGGTCGTGGTATGGGCCCCGGTCGACGACCGGATCGAGCCATGCGATCTCCATCGCCGTGAACAGGTTTCGGTCCGGCACCAGGAGCCGATCCGAGGCCATGAAGTAGTTGATGCAAAAGAGCTTCCTCGAATTGAGGAGGAACACCTTCTTGAACGCCATGAGCCCCAGGCGGCACAACCACAGGCGACCCGGGGCGGTCACGACGAAGTAGTCGACATCGTCATCGGGCTCGAATATCCCTTTGGAAAGGGTGCCGCTGATCGACACCGAACGCACCCACGGGAACCGGGCGATGAGGCGCGCGCGCCGCCGCGCCGCCGGTTGGACCGCAAGCGCCCGTGCTTCGGCCCGTTGGCGGCGCTCGACCAGTCCCGCCTCACCCAGGGTGTAGTGAGCGTCAACCCGCAGCACAACCCCACTGTCGACCGCGGCTTCGATCGCCCGGTCGAGCTCCCTGCGGTCCGACCAGCGACGATCGCTCAGTCGAAACAGCTCGTCGGCGGTGAGTGGGAACTGAAAAATGTGGTAGTACACCAGCGTGCGGACCACCGAGCAGAGACCCAACCGCTCCTCGGCAAGCGGCCGAACAACCGAGCGGCCTGCAGCGGAGGTGGCGGCCGGTGAGCAGTGCATCATGGGGGGATCTCGCGAGCGACTCTTGGATTGTAGTCGAGCGCAGAATCACTGACGATGGCGCTGAGCACACCACCGCCTTGGTTTCTGCGCCACCGGATCCTAGCCCTCGGGCTGGTCAACCTCGGGATGTTGTTGGGGTTGGCAATCTTTGTCGAAGTCGCCTTTCGCCTCCAGATGGTTGACTTCTGGGGGGCGGAGCTGCGCCGCGCCAACCGCACACTCACGCCCGCCTCGGCAGCGACGGTGTTGCTCTTGGGGGATTCGTTCAGCGCGGGCCAGGGAGCGCTGGCCGACCACTTGCGCTCCCAACTTGGCCCGGGCGTCGCGGTTGTCAACTCCGCCGTCAGCGGGACCACCGCCCGCGATGCGGCGCTCGTCGCACCCCGCCGGCTGGAGCGGTTTCGACCCCAGAGCGTGGTCTACCAGGTCTATATCGGCAACGACCTTTTCGAGACTCGCCACGCCGGCGTGGTGAGAACGTCGCCGGCGCGCCGGCTGTATTGGACCCTGCTCGACCGCGGTTGGTGGTCGCTTGGATGGGGCAACTACAAACTCGGCCAGTTGCGCGACCTGGTGTTACGAGCCCAAGTTGACGACCTCGAGGGCGCCCGCCGCTCGGCTGAGCTCGACGAAGCTCGACGCCCCTTTGATCCCCGCGCCTACCGCAAGCGCGATCGCCAGCTTGCGGCGGCAGCGCCCCGCAGCATCGCTGAACAGGTCGAAGTCTCCGGGTCGATGGCACCAGTGTGGGAGCCCTACGCCGCGGACGTGCGTCGCCTCGCGGACGAGGTCGCGCAATCCGGGAGCACCCTCGTGGTGGTCGTGGTGCCCCATTGTGTACAGGTTTCGCCGCGTTACCGCGGGTTCTACCGCGCTTTGGGAGCCGAGCTACCGGCCGGCGACAGCCTCGCGCGCCACCCGTCCGAGTTTGTGGTGCGGCTGGCGGCGGCCCTGCCTGGGGTCGCCATGGTCGATCCGCTCCTCGCAATGCAAACCGCCGAGGCCCACGGCCGACAGCTCTACCGCACCCATGACCCGCACCTCAACGCCGAGGGTCAGCTCTTGCTGGCGCAGATACTCGCCTCTGGGCCCCTGCGAGCCCTCGCCGAGCCCAAGCACACCAGCGCCGCAGGCACTGCTACCAACACCTCGGTCGCCACGGTAGCCCACGCCGCCCCCCTCGCGCCGTATCTCGGGATCAACACGAGGTTGAGCACGACGTTGACAAGCAGCCCGAGCAGGGCGAGCCCGAGCCACGTCTTGGAGCGCCCGAGTACGACCAAACTCTGGGTGGCGAGGAAGCCGAGATAGACCGCCACCGCCGCGGGGGCCAGCGCGACCACCAGACTCGCCACCGCAGCTCCCTCGTCTCGGTAGAGCCACGGCAGCACCAAAGGCGCAAGCGAGGCCAGGGCGGCGGCAGCCAGCGCCCCCAGCCCCAGCAGGGCCAGCGCACTGCGCCTGAAGGTCTGGGCAAACTCGGGGGCTTTGACCAACCGCGGCAACAGGGCCAGCATGAGCAGGTGTGGCAGGGCGTAGGTCGCCTCCAGCACCCGCGCGGCGGTGGTGTAACGGCCAACCTCGGTGGTATCGGTCAGCACACCCAGGAACACGGCATCAACGCGTAGGTAGAGCGCACCCAGCAACCCGGACACACCGAGCACCAGGGCCTGGCGCCACACCTGTGCGCCCTCCTCGCCCGTTCCGGCCTCGGTCGCGGGTTCTGCCGCGCGCACCCTCGCCACCAGCTCGCCCAGCTCCTGCCGGAACCCCACCAGAATCAGCAGCCAACCTCCACTTACCCCGACCAACAACGCGGCCGCCGGAGCCTCAGCGCGCCCCGGCAGCAGCCGCGCCATCACCACGAGCACAACGAGCATCAGGGCTCGTTGGAGCAGGCCAACGATGCCCTCGAGTCGGGTTCGCTCGAGGCCCCTCAGGGTCGCAAAGACGGCGGCCTGGAATCGCGCCAAGCCTAGGTGTGCGAGCAACAGGAACAGCAGGAGTCCCGCCTCGCCCAGGGCCACGCCGACCAGCCACGCCGCAAGCAGCACCGGTGGCAACACCCGCACCACCAGCGCAAAAACTCGCCGTACCGTGCCCAGCGCCCCGTCGGCCGCGGCCCGGCTGAGCAGCAGCTCGAGCGGCCCTTCGAAGAGTGGCTGGACTACCAGCAGCAACGCCGTGTACACCAGGGTGAAACGGCCGACCTCGGCCATCGGCAGCACCAGCGGCAGGGCCAGGAAAAAGGCGAAGGTCAGCCCGCGACCCAAGCCGTGGTGCAAGGTTAGCCAACCGAGCGTGCGGATCATGGCGGCTGCGGTCGGAACCACGCTGCGCCGGCGAACAAGACCATCAACACCACCACGGTCGGGTCGTGGGTGAAACAGTCGAGCACCTGGGCCAGCAGCAAGATGGCAAGTGGCAGGCCGCCGACACCCTCCCCGCGCGGGCGCGACCGCAGCGCCACCACCCCGGCGATGGCGACCAGCAGCAAACCCACCGTCCCCAGGCCCACCCACACTTCGAGCACCAGATTGTGGGTGTTGAATCCCACCTTGCGCATCACCCGCGGCCCGGCGTAGGCCTGAAACACGTTGGACCCGAGCCCGGCAACTGGGTGCTGGCCGATCTCGCCAACGGCTTCTCGCCACAACTTCGAGCGCAGGCTGAGCGACAGGCCGGCGGGCGCCAACGACGGAGTCCATCCGCCGGGGGTTTCGATCATCTGGTTGGCGGCGGGCAACCACGACCCCTGGCGCAGGCCGAGCTGGCGCGCTGGCACCGGTAGGGTGGCGACGATGATGGCAAACACCGCGCCGATCACCACCGCTCGCCGCCACGGTGACGTTTGCAGAACCACCAGCAACAGCAGCGCCGCGCCGAGTAGCAACCAGGAGTTGCGGCTTCCCGATTGGGCGACCTGAACCAACAGCAACAATCGGAAACCCCAAGCGAGGCCCGATCCGATGGCCCGGCGGGCCGCCAGCAGCTCGAGCACCACCAGCCCCAAGACCATCACCGCGCCGAACTGGTTCGGCCAGGGCAACAACGACGCCACCCTGGGGGTAATCGACAACGACTCTTCGGTACGCAGCAAGAGAAAGGGCAGGCTTTCGGGGGAAATCGCCTCGACCACGCCAAATCCGGCGAGCACAAGGAGAAATCCCAACACCATGCGAAGCGCGCCGGTCGCCCGCGCGGGCGCCGCAAACAAAGCCAGCGCGCCGCCCAGTGCGAGGGCATAAAACCCTCCCTTGATCGTCGACCGCAGGGCAAGCTCCGGCATCGGTCCCGCCAGCGCCGACACGAAGGACCACAACCACACTACCAGCCCGGTGAGTAGGGGTGGCACGAGGCGCCGACGATGGTGCATCAAGTCGGCGCGGTACAGCCACAGCAGAGTGCCTCCCGCCCCGGCGATCAGCAGGTTCGAGACGCCAATGCCCAGTCCGGGGACGCGGGCCGCCGCCAGCACCGATCCGCCGAGCAAAACGGCAAGGGGAACGCGGTAGAGGCGCTCAGCCGGGGGGGGAGCGGACACGGTGGAGGCACTCTACCAGCGCGCCCTGAGCCAACAAAGCATGGACCAGGTTCAGGCCAGGCATAATCGCCCGGTCCATGCGTCTCTTCGTCCTGACCCCGCGATTCCCTCATCCCCTCGACAAAGGTGACAAACTGCGGGCGTACCACCAGATCGTCGAGCTCGCCAAGCGCCACGAGGTGGTGCTGTGCGCCCTCAGCGACCGCCCGGTCTCTCCAGATTCACTGCGGACGCTGGACCGGGTGTGTCGGCGCGTCGAGGTCCTCGAGTTCTCACGCTGGCGAGGTTGGATGCGGGCGACGCTCGAATTGGTCGGCCAACGCCCCCTGCAAGTGGCCTACTTCCACGACCGCCGCTTGGCCCACACCGTGCGGTCCCTGATCGCCGAGGAGGCGCCCGACCACGTCTACTGCCAGTTGGTGCGGACCGCCGAATACGTCGACGGGATATCTATTCCCCGCACACTCGATCTGATGGACGCCTTCTCCTGGGGGATGGCGCAGCGGCACGAACGACGGCCCGGTTGGCTCGGCCCGCTGCTCCATCTCGAAAGCCAGCGTTTGCGGGCCTACGAGGCCGGCGTCGTCGACCGGTTCGAGCAGTGCACGGTCATCACCGCGGCCGATCGCGAACACATCGCCCATCCGCACCGTGCGCGCATCGCGGTCGTCGCCAACGGAGTCGATCTCGAGGCTTTCCGACCCCGCTCAACGCCGGCTGACGTCGACCTCCTGTTTGTCGGGAACATGGGCTATCCGCCCAACGCCGACGCCGCAGAGGTCCTGGTCCGTGAGGTCCTGCCCCAAGTCCGCGAGTGTCTCCCCCACACCCGGGTGCTCATCGCCGGGGCAATACCAACGGCCAGCGTCCGCCGCCTCGCCGGCGCCAACGTTGAGGTGACCGGCTGGGTCGACGACATCGCTGCGTGTTACGCCCGTGCCCGCGTGTTCGTCAACCCGATGCGCTTTGGCACCGGCCTCCAGAACAAACTGCTCCAAGCCATGGCGATGGGAGTGCCCTGCGTCAGCACCCCGATGGGAGACCGGGCGCTGGGAGCCGCTCCCCATGGTCTGCGGATCGCAGCCGACTCGAACGCCATCGCGACCGCCTGCGTCGAGCTGCTGGCCGACCCCATAGCCGCGCGCGAGCTCGGGCTTGCCGGTCAGCGGTTTGCGGCCAATTGCGGCTGGGCAAACGCAGTCGCACAACTCGAAAGAGTCCTGCAACGACACGCCGATGGATGTCGCTGACGCTTCGCTCGTCGTCGCAGCCGAACGATTGGACCTGAGAGCGATCTTCTCTCTGGATCGCCACTTTCACGCATTTCGCGTATCCGATCGGTTTCCCTTCGAGGTCTATCCCCGCTGAGACCCGTCGCGGGCCTGCGAGCGATCCGAGGCGCGGCACGCAACCCAGCAGACGACGCGATGTCGCAGGCGGTCAATCGCGCCGGCCGCGGACGAATCGACCTCGCGCTGCTCCTCGCGGCCGAAGTCGGCATGGGCGCGCGACGAGGTCATTCGACTCAAGGCCCTGATGCCCCGGGCCAGCGTCAGCGCGGTGGCGACGGCGTTCAACGCGCTGTGGCACCGTAGGCGGGGCGAACCGGTCGACAAGACCTGGGTGGCGAAGACGATCGCGGCGCACCAGATCGAGATCGTACGAAAGAGAGCGGAGATCAAGAAGCGACGCCCGTGGCCGATGGAGCAGAATCGGATCTGGGCAGTTGACCTGGCCTGCCTGCCGGACCTCGAGCGCAAGCCAACACCGATCCTCGGCCTCATCGACCACGGCTCCAGGGCCTGTCTTGCCCTTCGCGAGGTGCGGACGAAGTCGACCATCGCCGGGCTGCGTGTCCTCCTCGACGCGATCGAGCACTTCGGTGCGCCGCGCGCGATTCGGACAGACAACGAGGCAACCTTCACGAGCTTCCTCTTTCGCCTCGCTCTCGCGGTTTTCGGCATCCGCCACCAGCGGACAACACCCGGCTGCCCGTGGCAGAACGGGCGAATCGAGAGGCTCTTCGCCACCCTGAAGGCGCCGATCAAGGCGTGGCACGCGATCGCCGGCATCCCCGCCGTGCTCCAGGAGGATCTGGATTCGATCCGCACCTGGTACAACCACGTCCGTCCCCACCAGCATCTCGACGGCCTCACCCCGGCTCACGCCTGGTCCGGCACGCGACCGAATCCCAGGAAGCAGCCGATCTTCGTCGACGAATGGGACGGGCTGCTCGCGGGCTACTGGTTTCCGCCGTGATCCGCTACCGCCGACTCGGCCGACCAGCCGACGAGGGCAGCTGCGAGACGCTGTCCGCACCCAAGGTGTGCCGAGCCCGTCCGCCGCCGGCCCGCTTTGCAGCTCCGCAACGCCTTCGAGGCGCCAGCCACGAGCCACTGACCCCAGAAAGTCTGGAGGGCGCCTCAGCGGGCGAGGAAACGGCCGAGGACCGCGGCAACCATGGACGCCGGCACGCGCACCATCTCGGCGCGACCGAGCTCGCGGGGCAGGACCCAGGTGACGCCGGCTTCGGTGGCTTTCTTGTCTCGCCCGATGAGCTCGAGCAGATGCGTCGCTTCGAGCTGCGGCAGGACCGGCAGCTGGAACTGGTCGAGGATCGCGCGCAGGCGGTCGGCCTGGCCGACGACGCCGAAGGTCTCCTCGGCCAGGGCCATAGCGAAACGCATGCCCCACCCCACCGCTTCACCATGGCGCAGACCTTCGTAGCCAAGTGCCGCTTCGAGGGCGTGGGCGAGGGTGTGGCCGAAGTTCAGGACCCGCCGCTGGTCGGCTTCGAACGGATCGCTTTCGACGACCGCGGCTTTGGCGGCGATCGAGCCTGCGATCACGTCGGCCAACACCTCCGGCTGCCCGTCGAGCAGATCGTCGATCCGCTCCTCGATCACCCCGAAAAGCACCGGATCGAGGCAGAAGGCCATCTTCACCGACTCGATCAGCCCGGCGCGGCGTTCCACCGCCGGCAGGGTCTCGAGCCACGCGGTGTCGGCGACGACCAACGCCGGCTGGTGGAACAAACCGACGGTGTTTTTGCCTTCGGGCAGGTCGATGCCGGTCTTGCCGCCCACCGACGCGTCGACCTGGGCGAGCACCGTGGTCGGCATCTGCACGAAGGGGACGCCACGCAAAAAAGCCCCGGCGACGAAGCCGCCGAGGTCGCCCACGCTGCCTCCGCCGAGTGCGACGAGCACACTGTCGCGTTTGCCGCCGGCTGCCACCATCTCGCGCCACAGCCGCCCCGCGACGTCGAGTGCCTTGGCGGCTTCGCCGTCCGGCACCTCGAGGTCGACCACCGCCTTCGCTGCCTCGAGAGCAACCTTGACTTCCTCCGCATGCAGCGAGCGCACGGTCGGCGAGGACAGCAGGAACACCTGGCGCCCGCCCACCACCCTGCCCAACTCCACGGATGCCCGGCCAAGCGCCCCGGCGCCGACAACGACCTCGTAGCTCCCACCAGGAAACCCGACCCGGATCACCCCTCCCGCGGTCACGACGGCGCCGGCTCCGCCCGCGCGGCGAACCGCCTCCAGATCAACCAGCCGGCCAGCACCACCAGCCCCAGCGCGTCGATGGCATGGAACGGGAATCCACCTCGTTGGGCCGGGAGCAGCAGCAGGAACGCCGCCACCAACCCCACGATCCGCTCGCCCCAGCCGAGCGGGCGATCATCCATCCGCCCGGCCACGGCCGCCGCCAGCGGCCAGGTCCCCAGTGCGGCCACAGCGAACGCCACCAACACCTCGAGCGAGGCCGCCGGTCCCCCTTCGGGGTCGAGGAAGAGCAACTGCGGCCGGTAGACGAAGGCGAAGGGCAGCACGAAACCCACCAACGCCACGCGAAACGCAGCAAACGACGTCTCGAAGATCCCCGCGCCTGCGATCGACGCCGCGGTGTATCCGGCCAGGGCCACCGGTGGGGTGACCATCGACATCAGGCCGAAGTAGAAGATGAAGAAGTGGGCCGCCAGCGGTGGCACGCCGAGTTGGGTCAAGACCGGGCCGACCAGCGCCGCCAGCAGCAGGTAACACACCGCCGACGGCAGGCCCATCCCCAACACCAAGGAGCACACCGCGAGCGCCACCAGCGCGAGCAAGAGGCTCTGCTCGGCGAGCGGGATCAGAACCGACGGCAAGCGTGCGCCGAGCCCGGTCAGCGTCACCACCCCGAGCACGATGCCCACACACGCGCTCGCCGCGATCAGCGCTGCCCCACCGCGAGCACTGGCGATCGCCGCCTCGAGCAGCCGGCGGGGGCCCAAGCGCACGGCCGGATCGAAGATCGACACCACCACCGCCGTCGACAACGCGACCAGCACTCCGCGAGCGACTGAATACCCCATCCCCAGGGTCACCAACAACGCGCCGAGGGAAAGCACGAACACCGCCCCAGCCAACGGGCGCGGGCGCGCCGCCGGAAGCACATCGGCGACGGTCACCGCGGTCCGCGGTGTGGCGAAATGCACGAACAGAAACAGGGCGAGGTAGTAGATGAAGGCCGGCAACATCGCCGCCTTGATGATCGCGAGGTAGGTGGTCGGCGGATCGACCAGCTCGAGCATCATGTAGGCGCCGGCCCCCATCACCGGCGGCACCAGCGCACCTCCGGACGACGCTGCGGCTTCGATGCCACCCGCAAGCGCGGGCCGCAGCCCGGCGCTCTTCATCAGCGGAATGGTGAAGGTTCCGGTGGTGGCGACATTGGCGACCGCCGACCCCGACAACGATCCGGTCAAGCCACTGGCTACCACCGCGATCTTGGCCGGTGCACCCGGGCCGGAGCCCAAGAGCCGCCGGGCAAAGGCCATCACCACCGCAGTCGCACCGCTCACTTCGAGCAAGGCGCCGAGGAACACGAACAAGAACACGTAGGCGAACATCACGTGCAGAGCGGTCGAGAAGACGCCCTGGCCGTGGAGGAAACTCTGCGACACCAGCCGCTCGACACCGTACCCGCGGTGCGGGAAGGCCCAATCCGGCAGCGCGGCGCCCCAATAGGCATAGGCCAGGAATGCCGCCGACAGGGCCGGCACCGCCCAGCCGACCGCGCGACGGGTGATCTCGATCACCACCAACACCCCAATCACCCCAACGATCAGATCGGCGAGTGTCTCGGCTCCGGCTCGATCGCCGAGAGGGCGCCCGCCGAGGTGCCACGCGGCGAAGGCCGGCTGGCTCTGGACCACGATCCAACCACAACTGAACACGACGCCCAGGCCCACCACGAGGTCGACTGCGGTGGCCGCGTAGCCCGCACGCCCGGTCCATCGCAGCGGCTTGGCCACCAACACCAGCAACAAACCCAGTGCGGCAAACAGCGCCAGGTCGACCTGGGGCAACAACCACGGCCGCGCCGCGGCGCTGATGGTCTGCACCACCAGCCCGGCCGCCAGCAGGCCCTCGAGCCGCTGACGCCACATCAAGGCGTCGGCGCCGCCTCGGGAGTGTCCGCTGCTGCCACTTCAGCCGGCCAGAGGCCCACCTCGCGATAGAACTTCTCCGCCCCGGCGTGGAATGGGGTGCCGGTGTCGCGGGTGACGTTGCCCTCGCGGATCGCACGGCCGGCCGGGTGCCGGGTGACGACCTCGGCACGACCTTCCCACAACGCCTTGGTGACGGAATAGACCAGCTCGGGGTCGACACTCGCGCCGGTGATCAGGTGCATCGAACCGACGTCGAGGCCGGCGAAGTCGCTGTCGAGCCCCCGATAGGTCCCGGCCGGAATCGTCGCCGCCTCGAAGAAGGGGTAGTCGCGGATCAGGGCCTCACGCGCGGCCACGTCGAAGGGGAGATAGGTAAGCTCCATCGAGGTCGCCGCCTGGGTGATCGACGCGGTGGGCACAGCACCGCCGAGGAACGCCGCGTCCGCCGAGCCGTCGGCGAGCAAGTCGACCGCAGCGCTCTGCGCAGCGTTGAGCACGGTCATGTCGGCGAGACTGAGCCCATGAGCGGCGAGGATCGGCGCCACGAACTGTTCGAAGCCCGCGCCCGCCGGGCCGATCACCACCCGCTTGCCCCGCAGATCGGCGATGGAGCCGAGCCCCGCCGACTTGGGGGCCACGAACAGCGCCACGTTGGGCGCGAGCGTCATCACCGACTGCACCGCCTGCGGGGAGCCCCAGGGCTCTTCACCCCGCACCGCAAACCAGGTGATCGAGGCATTCGACAAGGCGAAGTCCATCTCGCCCGCAACCAGGCGACGGATGTTCTCTTGGGAACCCTTGGTCGCCTCGGCGGTGATCTGCAGACCGGCACCGGCGCCGGCAACCTCCGCGAGAGCACCTCCGACCTGGAAGAATGCTCCTCCGGTCGGAGCCGTCCCGAGCGAGATGAAGCGCCGAGCCGGGGTCTCGGCCGGCGCGTCCGCAGCCGGTTCGCCTCCGCCGCAGCCCCATCCGGCCACTACCACCATCAACACCAAGGATTTCGTCGTGCGCTTCATCGGCGGCCCTCCAGTTGCGACACTCTACCAAGGCCGCCGCGAATGGCCGCCCGAGCTGCGTATACTGTGCTCGACACGAGAGGGTTGCGAATGAAGCGCCTCCAGCGAATTCTGGTGCACGTGCGAGCCGGGGACGAAACCGCTGCGCCGATGGATCGGGTCGAGAGCCTCGCTGCCCACCACGATGCCATGGTCTTCGTCGTCGACGTCGTACCGCGAGCGCCGTGGTATGCGCGCTTGGTGGGCCAAGATGCTCAGGCACTCGCCGCCAAACATCGCGCCGAGCGATCGCAGACGCTCGAGGCAGCCGTGGCGGCCCGCCCCGGCCTGGCCCAGCGGGCCAAGGTCGAGGTCAGGGTCGGAGAACCCTCCTTCGAGCTCACCACCATGGCGCAGGCACACCAGGTCGATTTGATTGTCACCGCCGGCCACAGTCACGGACCGGAGCTGCTCGGTCGAGTCGAGTCGCAGCTGCTGCGCAAGGCCCCTTGCCCGGTGTGGATCCTGCGTCGGGTCGAGCCGGAGCGCTGGCGCCGGGTCCTGGTTGCGGTCAAGCCCGACCCCGACAACCCGGTCGGTCTCGAGCTGTCGCGCGAGCTCCTCGAAGCGGCTTCCCAGCTCGCGATCGAGGAGGATGCCGAGCTCCACGTCCTGCGCGTGTGGGGTACACGGCTCGAGCGGGTGCTGCGGCGGCGGATGCGACCGGACCGCTGGCAAGAGGTCCGAACGCAGTTGCGCAAGGACGCCCACGACCAGCTCCTCGGCTTGCTCGAGCCGTGGCACGATCAGATCGGCGGCCGGATCTGGCTGCGGCAGGGTGACCCGGAGACCGTCAT
Source organism: uncultured Thermoanaerobaculia bacterium (assembly GCA_964599475.1). Taxonomy (GTDB): domain Bacteria; phylum Acidobacteriota; class Thermoanaerobaculia; order Multivoradales; family CAZRFU01; genus CAZRFU01. The sequence continues at coordinate 1,901 of CAZRFU010000046.1, read as the reverse complement.
TCCGGCCTTCGTCGAGAAGAAGAAGATCGACCTGCTGGTGATCGGCACGGTGGCCCGTTCCGGTCTCGAAGGTGTCTTCATCGGCAACGTCGCCGAACGCGTCTTCGAGACCGTCAAGTGCTCGATTCTCACCCTCAAGCCGCCTGGGTTCGTCAGCCCGATCAAGACCGAGGCAAAGAAGTAGCCGCGGGCCAGCTGCGATCAGCCGCCGACGATCGCTCCGACGATCAAGAGCGGCTCGCGGCCGGCTCGGATCGGCTCCGGTAGCGGGGCGTCGACACTCTCGTGGGTCCAGTCCTCGTTGCACGCGAAGAAGCGCAGAAACGGGCGCCGAGTGCCGGTGGTGTGGTCGCGAATGGTGCCGCGCAACATCGGGTAGCGCGCCTCCAGGGCATCGAGCGCCGATGTGACCGTCACCTCACCCACCGGCTCGACCTCGACCCGCCCAGTCACTCCCGCGAGCGTTCGCAGGTGCATCGGAAGCTCGACCACGATCACGGGAGCGTCTGGACCTCGACCGACAACACCGCCGGCAGATCACGGACGATCGCCCGCCAGTGGTCACCACCGTCGGCGGAGGCGTAGACCTGCCCGCCGGTGGTGCCGAAGTAGATGCCGCACGACGGGTGGTGATCGACCGCCATCGCGTCGCGCAGGACGTTGACGTAACAATCCTGCTGCGGCAAACCCTCGGTCAGGGCTTCCCACTCGCTGCCGCCGCCGCGGTTGCGGTACACCCGCAGCTTGCCATCGGGCGGGTAGTGCTCGCTGTCGCTCTTGATCGGGACGACGTACACGGTCTGCGGCTCGTGGGCGTGCACGTCGACGACGAAGCCGAAGTCGCTCGGGAGGTTGCCGCTGATCTCGTGCCAGCTGTCGCCGCCGTCGTCGCTGCGCATCACGTCCCAGTGCTTCTGCATGAACAGGACGTTCGGGCGCGTCGGATGGAGGGCCAGGCGATGCACGCAGTGCCCCACCTCGGCGTGAGGATCGGGAATGTACTCGGAGCGCAGCCCGCGATTGATCGGTTTCCAGGTTTTCCCGCCGTCGTCGGTGCGAAACGCTCCCGCTGCCGAGATCGCGACCCACATGCGCTCGGCGTTGGTCGGGTCGAGCAGGATCGTGTGCAGGCACATGCCGCCGGCGCCGGGCTGCCACAGCGGACCGGTCCCGTGGCCGCGCAGGCCGGCGAGCTCGTGCCAGGTGACGCCGCCGTTGGTGGTGCGAAACAGCCCAGCGTCCTCGACGCCGGCGTACACGGTGTCGGGATCGGTGAGGGAGGGCTCGAGGTGCCACACCCGCTTGAACTCCCAGGGGCGCTGGCTGCCATCGTAGTGCTGATGGGTGGTCAGCGCTGCGCCGGTCTCGGGGGAGGTGTCGTAGACGAACTTGTTGCTCTCGCCTTTGGGCATGCCGTCGGGCGTGGTGGTCGGCTCTCCTGGCGGGGTGCCCGGCTGGAACCAGGTCTTGCCCCCGTCGTCGGAGCGCTGGATGATCTGCCCGAACCAGCCGCTGGTCTGCGACGCATAGATGCGGTTCGGGTCAACCGGGGATCCCTTGAGGTGATAGATCTCCCAGCCACCGAAGAACGGCCCGGCGACCTCCCAGTCCTGCCGCCGATCATCAGAGCTGAGCACGAAGGCTCCTTTGCGCGTTCCGACCAGTACCCGCGTTCCAGGCATGAATCGACTCCTCGATGAAAGTCTCGTGAGTATACGACTCTGCCCCCCACGGGTTGCTCAGGGAATGGGTACCGGGGACCAGGGACCCGGGACCCGGGATCCGGAACGGAGACCGGACCTACTCGGACGGAACCGACCCGCGCTCCGACGGGTCCCCGGTCCCGGGTCCCCGGTGTCGGGTAGGCCGGGAGGTCACCCTCCCGGCCCCCCACGGATCCG
>CAZRFU010000045.1:0-44554 GCA_964599475.1 uncultured Thermoanaerobaculia bacterium | reverse complement strand
AAGGCTTCGACCTGCGTGCTGCTCATCGCCGCGATCTGCTTCGTGAGCAGCGCCGCGACCTGATCGGTCGTGAGCGCCGCCACCTGATCGGTGGTCAGGGCGCTAAGCTGCTTGGCGCTGAGCGTGGCGATCTGGTCCGTCGTCAGAGCGGCAACCTGCGCGGTGGTCAATGCTGCAACCTGGCCGCTGGTCAGCGCTGCGACCTGCTTCACACCAAGCGCCGCCACCTTGTCGGTCGTCAGCGAGGCGATCTGGTCGGTCGAGAGACCGCCGATCGCCTTGGCGTTGATGGCGGCGACCTCATCGGTCGTGAAGGTGGCGAGCTCCTCGGTGGTCATCGTGCCGAGCGCGGCAGCGCTCATCGCGGCCGCACTGGCGCCGCGAGCCCAATCGGCCAGCAGATCGGGATCGTCGCCACCGAGCTGCAACGCGATCGGATGTTCCTCGGCGGCGAAGGACAACAGCCGCTCGCGGTCGCCGTGGTGAATCGCCTGCGCCACGATCATCTCGGTGTAGAGCAGGCTGCGCCGCGTCACCGCACGCAGGATCCGCCGGAACCAGCGGTCGGTGCGGTCCATCATCGGGGCGATGCTGACGATTGGCGAAGGGGCGCGGGCGGTCATTGGGGGGAATTGTATGGGGACCCGGGACCAGGGACCAGGGACCGGGGATTTGGGACCGGCTGCAAGAGAGATCAGGGGGTGGCGGGAACGCCGGCTGCGGGCGGCGTCTCGGAGCGGGCCGGGGGAACGAGGTACCACCGCCCATCGATCCGCTCGAGGCCGTAGCTTTCGGAGCCGATCACGAGGCTGCCGCGGTCTCCCTCGATCACAGGCGCCCCGATCAAGCTCGAATCCGAGCCCGGCGCAGGCAGGGCGCTCTCCTCGGGGAAGTGCAGACTGAGAAAGCGAACGACCTCACGAAGGTACGGGAGGTGCTCGAGGTCTTCGAAGGCACGGAAGGGATCCTCGGCCGGAGTTTCGGCCAACAACCCCTCCAACCCGTGATCGCGCAGGATGCGGTCGAGCTCGGCGCGGCGGGCATCGCGCATCGCCGAATCCGGCTCCTCGTCGCTCCCGACGAGCATCAGGCTGCCGAGGGTCATCGCCGCACACATCTCGGCCCGAGCCGCCGGACTCAGCAAGGCAGCGAGCCCGATCGGATCGGCGGCGTCGGTCGCGTCCCGTAGGCGCAGCGCGAGCTCCGAAGGGCTGGCGGAACCGAGGCTCGGCAGCGCCTCGGCCAGCGACGAGGCGTCGGCGATCAGCAGGGCCAGCAGAGCGGTGATCAGCGTTCGAAACATCTCGGACCTCCTTCCGGAGGCCCGAGATCGTATGCGACAACCGGCGACGGTCGTCAGGGTCCGACGATCCAGGCGGAGGTATCGCCTGACTCGAAGCCGTCGGCAAAGATCCCCGAGAAGGTCTCGCACTCGGCGCTGACACCCCGTACCGCGATGTCGTCCACCGCCCACCACCACTCCCAGATAGCGTCGTAGTAGTGGAACCGAACCTGGAAGTCCGCTTGGCCGGCGGCCTCCGCGGTCACATCCAGGGCGACCAGGCCGCTCGTCGACGCTGTATAGCGAGCCTTGTTGGTCCATGCTCCTGCGGTTGCGGCCGAGCGTACGTCGACGTCTCCCTTCTCGGGTTGGCCCGAATCGTAGTAGCGGAAGTTGTGCGCAAACGCGACCTCGATGCCGTCGAATCCAGCCGGGACAGCGAGAACCGGCGAGATCAACTGCTCATCCATCGATTGGCCGGAGCCCAAGTTGTCGGAATCGGCGATGACGAACGGTGGAGTCAGGCCGACGCTCCGATTGCCCGGGTTGGCAGTGGTCCACGTGCGCGCCGCGTTGGTGCCGGTGCCGCCGTCGACGACCGTCCACCCCGCAGGAATCCCACTCGAGAAGTCGACGGTCATCAGGTTGGTGTAGACGTCGCCTCCGACGGTCTCCGCCATCACGCCGGGGAAGTCGCCCAGCGGATCGACGATGTTGGTCGCCGCGACGTCGACGAGGTCGAGAGACACTTCCCCACCACACGCAGCGCCAACCTCGAATCGCACCGGCGCCTGGGCCACGGCTGCCGCTCCCGGCCCCACCGTGCCGAAGCTGGCCGTGGTGTCGAGCAGAGTCACCGGAGCGGATCCTGCGGTCATTTCGATCCCGGCGGTGACGTTTTCGGCGTCGCCGCTGCAGGCGCGGTTGCGCACCTTGGGCCAGAATTGCCAGGTCTCGCCGGGCTCCATCAGCGCATCCCCGTCGCCCGAAACCTCCTCCAGTCCTTCCCCGGACCCGCCAACCACGACGTCCTCGGTGCACAAGAAGCTCTCGATGTGAGGGTAGATGTCCGTCATCAACATGCCGCGGTTGCCGACACCCGCGGTCTCACAACCTCCGCAGTGGTGCAGACCCACCAGCGCATCGTCGGCCTCGCGGAAGATCGGCGAGCCCGAGCTCCCGCCTTCGGTGTCGAGGGTGTCGTAGTAGCGCAACACGGTGCCGTCGACGTCGACATCGGCGCCGCTGCCGTGGGCGATCTCCTTCGGCCGCCCATCCGGGTGCTGGACGATGTACAACGCTTCACCATCGGTCAGGGGCGTGGACCCGTCGACCTGCACGAAGCCGAACTCGTCAACGCCGGCGGTGGACTGCACCGAAGCCAGCGTGAAGTCGAGATCCGAAAGCCCCTGGTCGCAGGAAACGAACGGCGACTGGGCCAGAACCTCGTCGCACCGCACCGCGACCCAGTCGACGGCGATCGGAGTACCACCCGCGCAGCCGGTGCGCCAGTAGCGATAGACAAACTCGGCCCCGTTGCAGCCGGCCTGATCCTCGATGCAGTGCTGGTTGGTCAAGACGTGCCCTTCGGAGCTGACCGTCGACCCGGAGCACCACGTGCCCGAGCTCACCGGATTGGTGCCGACCGACATCACCCCGACCGAGGCCCTGAGGTTCGCCTCCTTGCCGGCATCGGGAGTCGGCCCGCCCGCGAAGTAGCAGGCAACGTTCTCGTAGTTCGGCGGAGCGCAGACGCTCTCCGGGTTGGCGCCGAGATCCAAGGGCTCGAACATGCCCGGATCACCGACGATGATCTGATCGATCACGAACGGCAGTTGCGCGTAAGGGCGCCTCACCCTCAGCTCGAGATCGAGGGTGTCGCCGAAGGCCGACAAGCCCCAGAAGGTCCCGGCTTTCTTGGGGCCGAGACCGGTCAGCTCTTCGACGACCCGGCCGCTGGCGCTGCGAACCACCAGCACATCACCAGGAGCCAGGTTGAAATCGACGAAGTGCGGTTTGAGGAACGAAGCCCCCCGTTCGACGACCTGGTGGCGCCATACCCGCACGCCTCCTTCTTCGAGGCTCGCCTCGGCCAGTGACGGCTCGATGCGAATGGCCTCGGCGAGACCGACGACCTTCTTCTCCGGTGGCGTGGGCAAGGGCTTGCCGGCAAATGCCGGAGCGACGAGGAACACTGCAGAGACGATCATGGCTCGCATAGGAGACCTCCCAGCGTTGACAGCGATCCGCCGACATTACCAAGAGCTGCGGCAATTCTCCAAGCGCCGCGAGGTAGCATCGACCCATGAATCGATCCGACGCACTTTCGTTGCTCGAAACCCACGTCAAAACCCGCGGCCTGATCCGCCACATGCTGGCGGTCGAGGCCGGCATGCGCCACTACGCCGAAAAGCTCGGCGAGGATCCTGAGCTGTGGGGTCTCGCCGGGCTGCTGCACGACTTCGACTGGGAGATCCACCCGACGCTGGAAGACCATCCGCGCCTTGGCGCCCCGATCCTGCGCGAGGCGGGGGTCCCCGAGACCGTCGTGCAGGCGATCCTGGCCCACAACGAGGTCGGCACCGGCGTTGCCCCTTCTCGCCCGATCGACCATGCGCTGCTCGCGAACGACGAGGTCACCGGCCTGATCATCGCCGCCGCGCTGGTGCGGCCGTCGAAGGACGTGCGCGAGGTCGAGCTCAAGTCGATCAAGAAGCGCTGGAAGGAGCGCAGCTTCGCTGCAGGTGTCGACCGCGACCACGTGGAGGAAGTCTCGGCCCGGTTCTCGCAGGAGTGCTTTGGCGGCAACCTCGAGCTGTGGGCACACGTCGACGCGGTGCTCGGGGCCATGAAGGGCATCGCCGCCGAGCTCGATCTCGATGGGCGACTGGCGGGGTGAGGAAGGGGCCTGGGTATCTGGTATCGGGTATTGGGTATCTGGTATCGGACGGTAACGTGGGCAGCGCGGTGGCTACGGAGGCCGTTAGTGGCTTACCCCGCTCGATGTTCCACCGTTTCCGACACTTCGGACGGTAGCCTTCACAAGTACCTGAATCCAAGCGGCTCAGCACGCTGTCAAGCGATCGTTCGGAGAAGATCGGATCGCGGACCCCTTCCTCGCCTTCCAAGTGTCTTGCGCCCGATCCGGCCCGTCAAGACCAAGCCCTCCGGGCGGCTGCGCTGAAGACAGCTTGCCGGCCTTGACCCGCCGGCTCGAGCGCAAGCGGAGCTGGGTAGGCGAAGAAGGGGGGAGACCAGGCTGGACCTGGTTGACGACGGCCGACCAGGTGGGCGTTCCCCCCGGCTCGGACCGGCTGCGAATCCGCTCCCAGTCCGCGGAGAAGGTCGGTGCGGGCCACGCGCACTGCCTGACTCCGGAGGGGGCGCTCCCGCGGCCCCTACACCAGGACGCCCTGGTGGACCTTGTCACGCACGAACCAAAAGATCTTCTTCCGAATCCGGGTCTTCTTCCGACTTCGGTTGCGGTTGCCGCGTTAGGCCAAGATGCCAAGAACTGCGAGGAGGTTCTGCTCCACCGCGCTCATTTCTTCAGAGCTGAGTTTGGTCAGGGGGCCGTCGCCGAGGCGGGTGCGGTCGAGGGTGCGCGGCCTCCTCCACCCTCGGCGATGTCGCGACGGACCCCCGGTACCTTGCGGCTAGCCCCCGCCGAGAACGACTCCCGTCAGGTAACACGCTGCTGCGATGGTGGACCCGAGCAAAGGCGCGATGAAGAAGTAGCGCTTGGCGAGGATCACCAACCCAACCACCATCAGGCCGCCGGCCGCCTGCAGCACCACCGAGCCGAACAGCACCGCCGGCGCCTCGATCGCCAGGGTCGCGTAGACCACGCCGAAGAGCATCGCGCCCATCGAGTGGGTCGTGTTGAAGCCGATCCAGGCCTTCCACATCGTCGTCTGGCGGGTGATCACGAGGTGCGTCTGTTGCATCGCTTCACGCACCGCAGGATCCCGCGGGAGCAGCTTGGGGCCCCGGAAGGTCAGGACGAGATGAGCGGTGCCGAGCGCTCCCACGATCCCCGCAGCGATCACGACCAACAGTACTGCAGCGTCCATCAAGTGCCTCCTTCCCGCGGTGCGCCCGAGACAGTTCGAGGCGCCAGCAGCCACGCTCGGCCGGGATGTTTCATGCGACCGGCGCGCTCAGCCGCCTCGTCCCCCGGTCCCCAGAACACGTCGCCCCGCACAGGACCACGGATCGCGCCGCCGGTGTCCATCGCCACCATCATCCGCTGCGTGATCTCGTCGGGCGCGCCTTCGGTGGCCGCCGGAATCGCCAGGTCGAGAAAAATCGGCAGTCCCAACGCGACGAAGCGGCGATCAACCGCGAGCGACCGCCCCGGCACCAGCGGGACGCCCAAACTCCCGAGTGGCCCCTCGCCCTCGAGCTTGCGAAAGAACACGTACGAGGCATTGCGGCGCAGCACCTCCGGAGCTTCGTCTGGGTGCGCGTCGAGCCAGGCGCGAATGCTCTGCATCGACACCTCCTCGCGCGTGAGCTCGCCGCGATCGATCAGCTCGCGCCCGATCGCGAGATACGGGTGGCCGTTTTGGCCGTCGTAGCCGACCCGCATTTCTCCTCCCCCGAGCAGCCGGACTCGCCCGGAGCCCTGGATGTGCAGGAAGAAGGCGTCGACCGGATCGTCGACCCACACCAGCTCGAGCCCACGGCCACGCAGCGATCCCGTCTCGATCTCCGTCCGCGAAGGGAAAGGGAGCAATGCCCCGTTCCTGACGAATCCGGCGGTGCGTTCGCCCTTCCAGCCCTCGCGAAACAGACCGAGGTCGACCGACACCAGCTCGGGTGGACGGCGGTGCAGCGGCGTCTCGAAGCCGGGGCGGCGCGTGCGGCTTCCGACCAGAGTCGGCTCGTAGTAGCCGGTGTAGAAGCCCTCGAAGCGCTGCGGCTCCTCGACCGCAGCGTTGCCCATTCTCCACGGCTCGAAGGTCGTTTCGAACCACCGCCGTGCAGTCGCCGCAGTCACCGCGCGGGGGCGACTGACGCAGGCACGAGCCCAGTCTCCCGCGGTCAGGCCCAAGGCCGCCGGTTCGAACGGCTTGTGTGCGGGCTGGCGCTCGAGTGTCCTGCACACCCTGGCGAAGACATCGAGAGCCGCGGCGTGATCTTCCTCGGCCCATCCCGGGAGATCGACCCACTGCGCTGGTGCGAGCACCAACGTCGGGTCCGGCGGAGGCGCCTCGGCCTCGGGCTCGGGCCGCTTGGTTTCGGCCGGCACCACCAGGGCGTGGTCGATCGAGCGCAGCCACAGCGCGCAGATCGCCCCACACGCCAGCAGCAGGACCATGGTCGCGCCCCGCCACCAGCGCAGGCGGCGCCGCAGACCCTGAAGCTCTGCCGAATCCGCCGGATCGTCGCGCTCACCCACGGTCAGCGCTACCCCACCACCTCGCGGATCGAATAGCTCTCGTCGCGGCGGAAGTTCTTGAGCGTGACCATCTCGCCTAGCAGACCCGTCGCCAACATCTGGAACCCGAGAATCATGAGCAACACGCCGAGCAGCAACAGCGGCCGGCTCGACAAGCGGGTCTCGTACACCGCCCATACGAACGCAAGCCAGCTGTTGATTGCAAAGCCGCCGCCGAGGAAGAGCAAGCCGAAGGCCCCGAACAGGTGGAGGGGCCGGCGGGTGTATCGGGTGATGAACAACACCGTGATCAGGTCGAGCAAACCCTTGTAGAGCCGATCCCAGCCGTACTTGCTGACCCCCGAGCGGCGCGGATGGTGGACGACGTCGAGCTCCCCGATGCGAAAGCCCCGCCGCGCCGCCAGCACCGGAATGTAGCGATGCAGCTCGCCGTAGATCGCGATCTCCTCGAGCACTTCGCGGCGGTAGACCTTGAAGCCACAGTTGAAGTCGTGCAGATCGACGCTCGCAACCTTGCGCGTCGCCCAGTTGAAGAGCTTCGACGGCCAGCGCTTCGAGATCGGGTCGCGGCGGTTTTTCTTCCATCCGGAAATCAGGTCCAGCCCCTCGCTCTCGAGCTTGGCCAGCATCCGCGGGATTTCGTCGGGATCGTCCTGGAGATCGCCGTCCATCGTCACGATCAGCCGGCCCCGGCAGTGGTCGAACCCGGCCGACAACGCCGCCGCCTTGCCGAAATTGCGCCGCAGGCGCACCAAACGCACCCGCGAATCCGCCTGGTGCGCTTCGAGGATGCGCTCGACCGTGCGATCGCGCGAACCGTCGTCGACGAAGATCAGCTCGCACGTGCGCCCGATCCCGTCGATCACCGCCAGGACCCGAGTGGCCAGCTCCAGTACCGTACCCTCCTCGTCGAGGACCGGGACCAGCACGCTGATGTCGAGGGCGGGCGACGAGGGCGACGAGGGCGGCGAGTGCATCCGGGGAATCATATCTGGGCGATCAGGTACCGGGTACCAAGAGCGGCTGGCACGAGCGCGAGGCCCCGACCATTGACTCTTCGAGTACCCGATACCCGATACCCGATACCCGATACCCGATACCCAACAGGATACTCTCTCCCCACCCGGTGCCCTCATGACTCAACCCTCACCTCCCGCCATCGTCGTCGCCGTCTCCTCCCGCGCTCTCTTCGACTTGGAGGAGGAGAACCGCCTCTACGACGCCCACGGCGCCGATGCCTTCAACCGCTGGCAGATCGAGCACGAGCGCGACATCCTCTCGCCGGGGCCGGGTTTCCCGCTGGTGCGAGCCTTGCTGGGCCTCAACCAGCTGCTCGAGGGTGAAAGGCTCGTCGAGGTGGTGGTGACCTCCAAGAACAGCCCGCAGGCCGCCCTGCGGGTGCGCAACTCGATCGATCACCACGGCCTCGACATCCTCCGTTCGGCATGGGTGAGTGGTGCGCCGCTCGGGCCGTACGTTCAGGCATTCGGCGTCGACCTGTTCCTCTCGCGCGACCCCCACGACGTGCAGGCGGTCTTCGACGCCGGGATTGCGGCCGGACTGGTCTACGACGCACCGCCCGACTATTCCGCGATGCTCGAGCAGATCCGCGTTGCGTTCGACGCCGACGCCGTCGTCTTCTCCGACGAGAGTGAGCGCATCTACCGCGAGCAGGGCATGGAAGCCTTCCTCGCCCACGAGCGCGAAAACGCCCGCACCCCGCTCGCCGACGGGCCCTTCGCCAAGGTCTTCCGCGCGATCGCACTGCTCCAGCGGCGATTCGCCGGAGCGCGTCCACCGATCCGCACCGCCATCGTCACCGCCCGGGGCGGGGTGGCCCAGGAGCGCGTGGTCCGCACCCTGCACGTCTGGGACGTGCGCGTCGACGAGATGTTCTGCCTCGGCGGTGCACCCAAGACCGAGGTGCTGCGGGCCTTTCGGCCGCACATCTTCTTCGACGACCAGCACGAAAACGTGGCACGGGCCAGTGGCGCCGTTCCCGCCGCCCGCGTCCCGAGCCGCCTGGCACCCAAGGCGGGCTGATGGCCTTCCCCACACACCTCGAGTGCTCTGCCGCCTGCGGCGAAGCCCCGCGAGACCCGCGCCGACCTGCCTTCCTGTGCTCCTGCGGCGCTCCACTGCTGGCCCGCTACGACCTGGAGCTGGTCCGGCGATCTGTGCGTCCTGCGGACCTCGCCGGGCGCGTCGGCTCGATGTGGCGCTACCGCGAGGTGCTGCCGATCGACGAGGGTGAGGAACCGGTCACGCTCGGCGAAGGCTTCACACCCTTGCTCGAGGCATCGCGGCTCGCCCGCGAGCTCGGTGTCGCTTCGGTCCTGATCAAGGACGAAGCGCTCAATCCCACTCAGAGCTTCAAGGCGCGGGGCATGTCGACGGCGATCACCCGGGCCAAGGCCCTCGGGGCGAGAATCGTCTCCGTGCCCTCCGCCGGCAACGCCGGTGACGCCCTGGCCGCCTACGCCGCCGCCGCCGGCCTCGAAGCCAGGGTTTTCATGCCGCGCGATGCCAAGCCGGCGTTCGTCGCCGAGGCTCGGTTGTTGGGCGCGACGGTCGAGCTCGTCGACGGCCTGATCACCGACTGCGCCCGGGTCGCCGCCGAACAGGGCGCAGCGGCAGGATGGTACGACGTCGCCACCCTCAAGGAGCCCTGGCGGGTCGAGGGCAAGAAGACCCTGGGCTACGAGCTCGCCGAACAACTCGGCTGGTCCCTTCCGGATGTGATCGTCTATCCCACCGGCGGCGGCACCGGCTTGGTCGGTATGTGGAAGGCCTTCGCCGAGCTCGAAGAGCTGGGCTGGATCACGCCCGGTCAACGACCGCGCATGGTGGCGGTCCAAGCCGCCGGTTGTGCGCCGATGGTGCGTGCCTTCGAGCAGAAGGCCGAGCGGGCGACACCGTGGGAAGGAGCGTTCACCGCCGCCGACGGCCTGCGCGTGCCACGCGCCGTCGGCGACCGGCTGATCCTCGCCGCCCTGCGAGAGAGCCGCGGCACCGCCCTCGCCGTGAGCGACAACGAGCTTCTCGCAGCCGCTCTCGACCTGTCGCGCGCAACCGGCATCGGCGCCGCACCCGAAGGTGGCGCCTGCCTCGCCGCCGCCAGAAGGCTACGCGCAGACGGCTGGATCGGCGAGGAGGAGCGAATCGTGGTGTTCAACACCGGCGGCCCGCTCAAATACCTCGATTGTTGGGGCTGGAAGTAACTCAGCCGCCGTCAGCTTCGGCTGGGGCGTCTTTCGGCGGCTCGACGTACCAGCGACCGTCGATCTTGACCAGGTCGAAGGTTTCTTCCCCCACCGTCAGAGAGCCGTGATCGCCGTCGATGGTGGGTTTGCCGATCGGGCCCTTGACACTGGGCGTCGGCGGCTCGCCCTCTTCGGGGAAGGCGTCCTTCATAAAGGCGAACATGTCGGTGAGGTAGCCCAAGTGGTCGATCTTTTCGAAGGCGGCCACCGCCGCTTCCGGGCCACCGGCCGGAGCGGTCGACTCGTCCATCACGTTCGGCACGCCGTAACGCTCGAAGATCGCCTCGAGCTGCTTGCCCGACGCCTCGATCTTGGCCTGCGCCTCCACCATCTGCTTTTCGGCCTCTGCCTTGGCCGCCTCGGCTGCGGCCTTCGCTTCCGGTGTCGAATCGTCCTCGAGTCCCGAGAACGCATCCGACATCCCTTCGGCCATCTGCATGCCGAAGCCCTGCATTGCGATCATCATCGTGCCGGCAATGGTCAGGCCGACACTCATCTCCGCCCGACCTCGCGGCGACATCAACGCCGCGAGCGCGATCGGATCAGCGGCAGCCGTCGCGGCTTCGAGCCGTTCGACCAGCTCGTCTGGAGTGGCGGCACCGAGTGCCGGCCGATCGGCGGCAACGGCGGATTGGGCAACCAACGACAACACCAACACAGCGGCGTAACGCTTGACCATGAGACTTCTCCTCCGGATGTGATCGACACAGCATATAGCGACCGGCCTTTCGAGCTCGGCTCTGTAGAAAGTACGTTGCCGGTGCACGGCCGGGGCCACGGGCTGATCGGGCCCCACGCCGGCCCTACTCGCCTTCGAAGAATTCGCGCAGCCACACCCTGGCGCGGCGCCAGGCCCGCTGGACGCTGCTGTGGGAGATACCGAGTGCTTCGGCGGTTTCCTCTTCGGTCAGGCCGGCGTAGAAGCGACACTCCACGACCTGTACCAGGCGCTCGTCGATCTCACCGAGCTTGCCGAGAGCCGCTTCGACCGCGAGCAGTCGCTCTGCGTCGGCGACTTCCGTCGCCGCGATGTGGTCGTCGAGCTCGACCTCCACGGCATCCGGGCCCCCGCGCTTGAGGCTGACCTTGTGCAAGGCCTGGTCGATCACGATCTGGCGCATCGCCCGGGAGGACACGGCAAAGAAGGTCTCCCGATGAGCCGCCCAGGCGTGGTCCTCGGAGCGAATCAGCTTGAGGTAGGCCTCGTGGACCAGGGCCGTGGTGTTGAGCGTCTCCCCGACCCGGTGCAGCCGCAGCTGACGGCGGGCGAGCTGGTGGAGCTGCTGGTAGACCAGGCCGAAGATTCGCTCGAAGGCCTCGTCGTCACCCCCGCTCGCGCGCTGCAGCAACTCAGTGACCGCCCCAGGCGAGGTGGTAGACATTGGTGAATGTTACCGCGCCGCTGCCGTCCCGCGCAGGGTCTCGAGGTCGCGGGCAACCATTGCGGCCCCGCGCGGGTCGTTCTCCTCGACCGCCTCGAGCCCGGCCTGGAGCCGCTTGACGACCTCGGCAGAACGGGCGCCACCGCGGTCCCGTTCGAGCTCGGCGCGAAGCACCAACAGCTGCGCCCACGCCAACGTCCCCTCGAGGACCACCGGCTCGGCTGCGGTCTCCAGGCGTGCCAGCAGCTGTTCGGCCGCTTCGCGGTCGCCGGCACCGAGACGAGCCCGGATCTCTCGCCAGCCGAGGTCGACGCTCCGGGTGTCCTCAGCCGGCCATTCGGCCGCCTGCCAGGCACGGCGCCACCAGGTGAGGGCCTCAGCCTGCTCTCCAGACTGCCACAGCTGATCCCCGAGGTCGGCCCAGATCCGCGCCGTCGCGGCGCTGCCGAAGCGGCTTGCCAGGATTGCGCCCCCGTGCGTCACCGCCGCCACGGCGGCACTCCGAGCCGCCGGGTCGAGCCCAGGTTCCGCCAGATGTGCCAACCCCCGCGCCACCTCGGCCCGCGCCAGCGCGACTCGATCCCCCGCGGCAGCCGCCGCGGCCTCGACCTGCGCCGCCAGCTCGAGGGCACGGCCGGTCTCGCCGACCTCGGCATAGACCGCAGCGAGGTTGGCGCGCGCCAGCAGTGCCTCGGGATGGTGCGACCCGACCGTGTGGTCCCACAGGCCCGCCGCCTCTTCCAGGGCCGCCCGCGCCCGGACCGGCCTGCCGAGGTAGAGCTCGCTGCCGGCGAGCAGTCCGAGGGCGGTGGCGAGTTGGGCCTCCATCGCAGCATCGCCTCGAGCGGCGGACGCGGCGCGCTCGAGATGTCCGGCTGCCTCGCGGTGTCGCCCTTGGTCGAAGTAGATCGAGCCTTCGACTGCCTCGATCTCGTAGACCAAGGACGATGCTCCACGAGGATGCAGCAGCCCGCGTGCGGCCGCGATCAGCGCGAGGCCCTCTCCATGGCGACCACGATCGCGCGCGAGCCGTGCTCGTTCCAGGCCGATTCGTGTCTCGAGCTCGGCATCCCGCACCAACCGCCGGGCGCTGTGGAGTGCGTGCTCAGCATCCGCGTGGCGGCGCTCGATCCGCGCCGCTTCGGCGAGACCGAGCCAGACCTCGGCGAGCTCCGGAGCGTCGGCGCCGAGGCGCTCGCTGCGGCCCGCCAGAGCCTGCTCCAACAATGGCCGCGCCGCTGCGGTGTCCCCCAGTCCGAGATACGCCTGACCGAGCACCACCCGCATGCTGTCGCGCACCTCGGGCGTGGTGCCGAGCTCGCGCTCCAGCCGTTCCGCGCCCCGGTCGAGCAGGTCTCGAACGCGCGGTTCCGGCCCCCCCCGGCGCAGCGGATCGCCGGCCCGAAACAGGTCCCCCATGAAGGCCGCGACGGCGCCTGCGCGTTCGGCCTGGACGCGGGCAGCGCGTTCTTGCTCGGCGAGACGGATGCCCGTGGCGACCACGAAGGTCGCCGCGACGACCAGGGCCGCAGCCGATGTCAGCACCGCCAGGCGATGGCGGCCGACGAAGCGGCGCAACCGGTAGCCGAGACCATCGCCGACGGCACGCACCGGCAGACCCATGCGCCAGCGCTGCACGTCGTCGAGCATGAGCCCCACGGTCTCGTACCGACGATCGATCTCGAACGCCGTCGCTCGCGCCAGGATCGCACCGAGGTCGCCGGCGAGGTGCCGCTCGAGCTGCGCCGACGAGGTCGCTCGGGCGGCTGCCAGCGCCGCCCTGGCAGGCCGATCGAGCTCGCGCCACCGCGCCACCGGGGCGGGAGCCCGGGAGGCATAGTCGAGCCATTCCGAGCGCTCGCGGGCACCGAGGTCGGCCGGCACGACTCCCATCACCAGCTGATAGAGCAGCACCCCGAGCTGATAGATGTCCGACGGCGCCCCCACCGGCTCACCCCGCAACATCTCCGGGCTGGCGTGGTCCGGTGACAGCCAACTGGTGGCCTCGGCTGCAGCGCCGTCGGCGCCCAAGACCCCGGCGATCCCGAAGTCCAGGAGTTTGACCTCGAGCTCGGAGGTCACCAGCACGTTGCTCGGCTTCAGGTCGCGATGGACCACGGCGCGTCGATGCGCCGCTTCGATCGCGCCGGCAACCTTGGCAAAGAGGTCGAGCCGCCGCTCGATACCCAGCCGGCGCCGGTCGCACGCCTCGAGCAGAGGTTCCCCGTCGATCAACTCCATCGCGAACCAGGGGCGCCCACCCACCGTGACGCCACCGTCGAGCAGGCCGGCAATCGCCGGATGCGACAGACCCGCAAGGATGCGCCGTTCACTTTCCAGTCGCAGCCGCCGCTCGTCGTCCCGGTGGCGGACCGTCGCGACCTTGAGCGCGACCTGCCGCTCGAAGGCCCCGTCTGCCCGACGCGCTCGGTAGACCTCCCCCATCCCGCCCCTGCCCAGGGTCGCCACCACCTCCCAAGGACCGATCCGCGTGCCCGGGGGGAGCATCTCGGTCGAAGTCTCCTCGATCACGGACTCGAGCAACGTCTTCGGCAGGCCCGCGTCGAGTGGGCTCGCTTCCGTCTCGTCCTCGAGCAATCGCACCAGGCGCTCGCGGATGCGCTCCGGTACCTCCCGGATCAGCGCTGTGAGCTCCGCCCCTTCCAGGTCGAGGGCTCGGTCGAGCCACCGGTCGAGCTCGCGGCGCTCGGAGGTCGAAAGCGGCTCGGGCATGAAGCGGACTTTACGGGATCTCGTGGTTCCAGGTACCGGGTGTGGATACCGGGTACGGGGGAGCGGGGAGGTGAGGTCGAGGCGCAGTGAGGGCTATGATCCTCGTGTGCGACTGTCATGGATCATCGTCGGGCTCGTCGGTACGAGTGCCGTCGCGGCCCAGGATCGAGGCCCAGCGTCGCGATTCGAGTGCACCCAGCAGCAGGCGGGCGTGGGGGCTCTGCGGACGGGCACCGCTCCTCCCGCCTGCGCTCCACCCCCAGCTTCGATGCTCGCGGTGTACATCGTCGGCGCTGCGGATGCCAGTCTCTGTGGTCAATGCCTGCGCATCGCCGCTCCCGAACGTGCCGTCACCGCGTTCGTAGCCGGCACCGTCGCACCCGGCGGCGATCGCCACACCGGCGACCTCCTTGCCGACGCCGCGGCCCCCGCGACCGTCGGCCTCTCCCGAGGGACGCCTTTGTCGTGGGTCACGGTGCCCTGCCCCTTCGACGCGCCGATCGTGGTCGACCTCGCTGTGCGAGCCGGCCAATTGCACCTCGACGTTCGCGGCGCAGCCACCGGCATTGCCGAAGCGTGGCTCGAGCGAGCCGACGCGAGGTTGCCACTCGAACGCGGCCGCGGCAACGACTTCAGGCACGCCAAACCCGGCCCGGCGCCGTGGCGGATCGTGCTCGAGGACATTCACGGCCGCCGTCTTGATCTCGGGCTGCTCCAGCCCGGCAGCGCCCAGTCCACCAGAGCCCAGTTCGACCCCTGCTCGCTGCTCTTCACCGACGGCTTCGAGGGCGGCGACCTGAGCTCCTGGGGACGCCAGACGGGGCCGTAGCGGAGAGGATCGGGGATCGGGTGAGGAACCACGACCCGTCACCTCCCATCAAGCACCCGGTACCTGGTACCCGGTGCCTCCCGCCGAGTACCCGATACCTTCCTATGGCACGAACCGATACCCCGCCCCACGAACGCTGTGGATGTGCCGCGGGCGGGTGGCATCGCGCTCGAAACGCTTGCGCAGAGCGACGATGACATTGTCGACCACGCGAGTGTTCGGGTGGTTGGGCAGCTCCCACACCTCCGCCAGCAGCTCGCGGCGGTCGACCACTTGATTCGGGCGACTGGTGAATACCTTCATCACCGCCACCTCTTTCTTGGTGAGCTCGACCACACCCTCGAGGGTCTGCGCCTGCCACGAAGCAAAGTCGATCCAGAAGTCCCCGAACTCGACCCGCTCGCCCTCGTCCTCGGCGCCTCCTGCGGGCCTCGCCCCACCGTTGCTTCCATCTCGCCGCTCCCACGCGCGACGACGCAGGAGGCCCTCGACTCGGGCGAGGAGCTCAGCCAGGTCAAAGGGTTTGACCACATAGTCGTCGGCCCCCAGCTTCAGCCCGTAGACGACGTCATCCGGCTGGTTGCGAGCCGTCAACATCAGGATCGGAGTGAGGTTGCCCTCCTGGCGCAGCCGGGCGAGGACCTCGAACCCATCCATTCCCGGCAGCCGCACGTCGAGCAGGATGAGATCGTACGGCGCGGCCCGGACGGCATCGAGCGCAGCAGCCCCTTCTCCGACCCACTCGACCGCGTACCCTTTGCGTTCCAGCACGACTCGGAGCCCAGCGGCGATTGCCTCCTCGTCCTCGACCACCAAGAGCTTGGGGGCTCTGACCTCACTCATCGCGTGCGCTCCGTGCGGGGAATTTCGACCACGAACCGGGCCCCGGGGCGGCCCTCCTGCGAATACGCCTTGACCGTGCCGCGCAGCTCGGCGACGACGCCGGAGACGATCGAGAGGCCGAGCCCCGTGCCGCCGCGACGGCCGCTGATCTCTTTGCCGATCTGGTAGAAGCGTTCGAAGATCTGGCCGAGCTCGGACTTCGGAATGCCGATACCATCGTCTTCGACCTCGAATCGCACCGACTCCCGCGTGGCGCTCAGGCGACACCGCACCTGGCCCCCGCGCGCCGAAAAGCGCACCGCGTTCTCGACCAGATTGTCGAGGATCCGGATCAGGCGCTCGGGTGTCGCGAGAATCCACAGCCTCTCATCGGGGATTTCGGTGACGAGCTCGAGGCCGTGGCCTTCGACCCGCACTCGCATGTCCTGTTCCCAGCCCGCGAGAAACCCAGCGACCTCGAGTGGGGCGAGCACCGCCGCAGGTCGGCGCGGCGCTGCCAGCCGCGAGCTTTCGAGCACGTTGTCGACCAAAGCTGCCATCCGCTCGGTTTCTTTGACGATATAGCCGAGGCTGCGACGCTCCTCCTCACCGAGCTCGCCCTGCTCGAGGCTCTGCGCGTGGAGCTTGATCGCCGCCAGTGGGCTCTTGAGCTCGTGGGTCACGTTCGAGACGAACTCGTCGAGATTGCGCGCCCAGCGCTGCTCGGCCAGCGCCTGAGCCAACAGCACCGACAAGCCCACGATCAACAACCCCAGCAACAGCACCCCCGCGGCCAGCACGATCCAATGCGCGTTCCGCGATTCCATGCCGAATCCGGTCGCGAGCTCGCCGATCCGCGTCACCGAGCTCAACACATACACCACCCAGACCACCAACGCCGCTACCGTGGCTGTCACCGAGGCCACGAACACCGTGATCAGCCGCCTGCCGGACTTCGAGCGTCGCACGGGGAGAGACTAGCAGGCCCTCATGCACTCCCCGTGGTGCACCCCGGAGGATGAAAATGAAGGGTCGGATTGCGGGGTGGTTCCCTCCGAGTGGGTCCGGCTCCCACCCGGGTCCCTGGTCCCCGGTCCCGGGTACCCATTTTCTGAGCAGGATGGTGTGCATGGCACCTGTTACGCTCCCGCCATGGCGACGAAGCGTGTGTGGTTGCTCAACACCGGGGGCACCATCGGTATGTGTCCGGGCGAACGCGGCTACCGCCCCGATCCCGGCGGATTGGCGGTGCAGCTGGCGGCGATGCCGGAACTGTCGCGGCCGAACATGCCGGACTTCGAGCTCCACGAGCTCGACCCGCTGCTGGATTCGGCCAACATGTCGCCGCTGGATTGGGTGACCATCGCCTCCGCCATCGCAGAGCGCTACGACGACTTCGATGCGTTCGTCGTCCTGCACGGTACGGACACCATGGCCTACACCGCCGCGGCACTGTCCTTCATGCTGGGTAATCTCGGCAAGACCGTGATCCTCACCGGCTCTCAGATCCCGTTGCGCGAGACTCGCAACGACGCCCGGCACAACCTCGTCACTTCCCTGCTGTTCGCCGCCGGTGATCCGATTCCCGAGGTGACGGTCTTCTTCGAGCAGAAGCTGATGCGCGGCAACCGGGCTCGCAAGCTCCATGCCTCCCGCCTCGACGCCTTCGACTCCCCCAACTATCCGCTGCTCGGCCGTTCCGGAGTCGAGCTCGAGGTGTTCCACCATCGGCTGCGCCCGCTGCCGGCCCAGACCTTCCAACTGCGCCACATCGCCAACCCGCGGGTCGCCCAGATCCGCCTCTTCCCAGGGATCTCGGCGGATATCGTGCGGAACTTCGTGCAGCCACCACTCGAAGGCCTGGTGATCGAGACCTACGGCGTCGGCAACGCGCCGGCGCGCGACGCGGCCCTGCTCGAGGTCTTGGCCGCCGCCGCCGACCGGGGGGTGGTGATCGTCGCGACGACGCAGTGCGAGTCGGGACGAGTCGACTTGTCAGACTACGCCACCGGCGCCGCCCTGGCCCGGGCCGGAGTCGTCGGCGGCGCCGACATGACGCCCGAAGCCGCGCTGACCAAACTCTTCTTCCTCCTCAGCCTCGGACTGCCCCCCGAGGCGGTGCGGCGGCGCGTCGGCGAGGACCTCTCTGGCGAGCTGACCGAGGCCTGAATCTCGCCATTCTTCTCGAGGTCGCTCCATGTCATCGAGCCGGGGCGACCTCGGAGAGGTCGGCGACACCTGCTACACTGCCGGCGCCGTCTTCGGCGAGACTTCGATGACTGATCCACAACCCCGCTTCGGCCGCTACCAGGTCAACGGCGTCCTCGGGCGAGGAGCCATGGGTGTGGTCTACCAGGCCGAAGACCCTCTGATCGGGCGCCAGGTCGCCATCAAGGTGATCCGCTCCGAGCCGGGGCTCGACCCCGAGGAGGCCGAGGATCGGCGCTTGCGATTCGAGCGCGAGTTTCGCGCCGCGGGCACCCTGTCACATCCGAACATCGTGACGGTGTATGACGTCGGCCACGACACCGGCGCTTCCTACATCGCCATGGAGATGGTCCAAGGCGAAAGCCTGCAACAGGTGCTCGCCCGCTCGCCGGGCCCCGCAGCCGCCTGCGACCTGCTGCTCCAGGTCGCGGCGGGCTTGGACTTCGCCCACGGCGCCGGAATCGTGCACCGCGACGTCAAGCCCGCCAACATCCTGGTCTCACGGGATGGGGTCGCAAAGATCACCGACTTCGGGGTCGCCAAGCAGGCGTCGGTCACCTTGACCCGCACCGGCACCGTGCTCGGCACCCCGGCCTACATGTCCCCCGAGCAGATCACCGGAGCCGAGCTCACCGGCGCCTCGGACCAGTTTTCGCTCGCGATCATCGCCTATGAGCTGCTGACCAAAGTGCGGCCCTTCGTCGGTGAGGGAGCCCCCACGATCCTCTACAAGATCGTGCAGGAACCGGCCCCGAGGCCAAGTCAGGTGCAGCGCGGCCTGCCCGGGACGATCGATGGAGTGTTCGATCGTGCCCTGGCCAAGAATCCTGCGGCCCGCTTCCCCTCGTGTGTGGCGTTCGTCCGCAGCCTGCGCGAAGCACTCGGGCTCGGGATCGGCGACGCACCCTTGAACCTCGTCGGCAGTACGACGTCGGCCCAACTCGGCCCGGACTTCGACCACGATCCCACCGTGGCCACCGATGCGGGAGACCTCCACCTCGATCCGGACCCCGCCAGTCGTGTGGTCACCGGCTCCTACGCAGCAGTTCGACGCAGCCATCGGCCCGGCCTGGTCGGCCTCGTTGCGGTCCTGTTGGTGGCTCTCGCTGCGGGTGGTTTCTGGGCGTGGCACGAGCTCGCCGGCCCCACCATCCCGACCACCGCGCTGACCATCGCCAGCAGTCAACCTGGAGACGAGATTCACCTGGATGGCCACGACACCGGGTTGCGGACCCCGGTGGTCATCGATCTCGAAGGCGAGCTCGGTGCAGTCCGCCGGCTCGAGGTGATTCGAGGCGGTGAGGTCCTTGCGTCCAGGGAGATCACCATCGACGGCAACCCTTCGAGTTGGACCGTCGAGGACAAGCCCACTCGTTTCGCCCTCTCGATCCTCACCGAGCCCGCCGGCGCCAGCATCCGCATCGACGGCCGCGAGCTCGGCACCAGCCCGGTAGGCGTCGAGCTCCCTGTCAGCGGCAGCGCCGAGCTCGAGATCACCCTCCAAGGCTACGAGGCGCTTCGAGAAACCATCGATCTCGCCAGCGTGATCGACACGCCCAGGCTGGAGCGCGTCTTGCGCGAGAAGGCAGCTCCTGCGATCTTGGCCGTGCGCGGCGGATTCGGTGTCGACCTCAGGGTGCGCGGCCGGACGACGACTCTCGGCCCCGGCCGGAGTCTCGAGCTCGAGCCCGGGCAGGTCGAGGTGACGCTGTCGCAGCCCCGCGTTCGGTATCGCGAGACCCGTCGTCTCGAGCTCGCCCCAGGTCGCCAGGCGGTGATCGATCTGCCACCGACCGCGACCGTGCAGGTCGCGGCACAACCCGGCAACTGTACCGTGTGGATCGACGGCATCCAGGCTGACGTTACGCCGTTCTCGCAAGAGCTGGTGATAGGCTCGCACGACTTCGAATTCCGCTGGCCCGAGGGCAATCGCCGCGTCACGGTGATGGTTCGCGAGAATGGCCAACGGGTCTTCGAAGCCCTTGGACAGTGAGGCCGGCGCCCCGTGCGCTCGTCCGGAACCTTCGAGCGTCATGCGACTTCGCCTTCGTCTTCTCATTCTCTGCGTCCTGAGTCTTGCGCCCGTAGCGGTCTTCGGCCAAGGCGCCAACGAGGCATCGGCTCGCCGTTTGTTGGCCCAGGCTCGAGCCCTGATCGCAGGCGGCGACCTCGACGCCGCGGCGCGCGAGCTGCGCCTGGTTCGTGACCAGTTCCCGAACACTGCCAGTGCTCCGGAGGCACTTCTGGCCGAAGCGGAGGTCCATCTCCAACGGGGTGACCGTACTGCCGCGCGGCGCGTCGCCAAGGAGCTGGCCGACGGCTGGGGCCGCAGCCTCTCGGCCGCCGGCGCCCTGGTCCTGCTCGCCGAGCTCGACCTCGCCGACACCGGCGACCGGGCCGGGCTCGAGCGGTTGCAGACCGAAGTAGCACGCATTCCCCTGCTCTTCGGGCCGGAAGTCGCCTCGAGCCTGCCCGCCCGGACACGCGCCTTGGCCTTGGCCGGGACCCTCGGTCTGCGGCTCGGAGACGTCGACCGCGGTGTCGGCCAGCTGCTGGCCGCAGCCGAGGACGAGCCCTCCTCGAGCGCGACCCCGCCGGCCCGCCTGGCGTTGGCCCGGGCCCTCGCCGCCGGCGGGCGATGGACCACAGCCGCGTGGTGGGCCCAACGCGCTCTCGACAGCGAAGCGACCCGCAACGGTGCACGCGACCTGCTGGCGAGCATCGAGCGGCTCGAGGTGCGCCCGAGCGGCGGCACACCACCATGGCGCGGCGCCCGACGCCTGCCCACCGTCGGGCTCGAAGCCGGTCGTGGCCTGCGGTTGGCGGCGTCGCCGCTCGGCCCGGTGCTGGTCGCCGACGACCGCAACGGCGCACGCGAGCTGGGCCCGGATGGGGCGGTCGCGGCCTCGGTCAACGCCGTCGACACCCAGGCTGCGGTTTTCGGGCTCGATGGTCGCGGTTGGATCGTCCTCCCCGATGGGCTGCTGGCTCTTGACGGCCGCCGCCTCCCGGCACCCAACCCCGACGAGCCGGCCAAGTCTCTCGATCGTGTCGCGGACGCAGCGCCGGACCCCTTCGGCGGCTGGTTCCTCCTGGACGGGCGCCGCGACCGCGTCGTCCGCATCGACGGAGTTGGCAGAGCCAAGGGCGTCGTCGGCGGACTGGCGAGCAGGCCGATTGCGCTCGCGAGCGATGCTCTCGGCCGCCTCCATGTCCTCGATCGCAAAGCCGGAACGGTCAGCCGCGTGGACGCGAGTGGTGGCGTTACGGTCGTGGTTCGCGGATCCTGGAAGGACCCGCTCGACCTCGCCATCGGCCCTGCGGGGCACATCGCCGTGCTCGACGAGGACGGCCCCAAGATCCAGCTCTACCGCGCCGACGGCTCCATGGTCGCGACCCTTGGAGCCACCCTCCCCGGTACCGGCGGGAGCCTCGGCAAACCGGTGTCGATCGCTCTCGATGCGGCGGGTCGGCTGCTGATCGCGGACCGCAAGGCCGCCACCACGTGGGTGATCGAATGAGCACACAGGGTCTGCTCGTGTGCGCCGCGATCCTGCTGGCCGGGAGCGGCTGGGCGCAACAGATCGAAACCGAGGACCTCGCCCCACCGGCGAGCGCAGCGCCCGCCGCGGCGCCGGACTTCGGCCCCCAGCTCGAGGAGGCCGAGCGTTTGTTTGCCTCACCGAACCAGCCGGACGCCTTGCCCCTCCTCGACCAGCTGATCGCGACCCTGGAGCTCGAGATCAGCGACGAGGGTGCGTTGGCGGCGCTGCAGCGCGCGCTCGCGCTGCGCGCCCAGCTCCACTTCAACCTGGGCGATCGTGCGGCCGCCGGCGCCGATCTCGAGCGTTTGCTGGTCCTCGACCCCGGCTTCGCCTTCGACCCGAGTCTGGCCTCGCCCAAACTGATCCAACTGTCGACCGAGATCGCGTCGCGGATGGTCGGCCAGCTGCTGGTGGCGGTCGACCCGCCCGACGCTGCGATCACCATCGGCGGACGACAGGTAGACGCCGCCCGACCAGTGCCGCTGCTCGCTGGCACGGTGGAGATCGTCGCCTCTCGCCCCGGGTTTGCGCCGCTCTCGCAGCAGGTCACCATCCAGCCCGGGGTCACCAACGACGTGCCGGTCTCGTTGACCCGCACGAGCGCGGTGTTGTGGATCCGCACCCGTCCGGTCGGCGTCGACGTGACGATCGACGGCAAGCCCGTCGGCACGACCAGCGCCGGTGACGAGCCCGAGGTCTCCGCTCCCCTCGCCGCCGAGGTCGCCGTGGGCACTCGCTCGATCGAGGCGAGCCTCACCGACCACCGTCCGCAGCGGATGACGGTCAACGTTCCGAGCCTGGGGGACTACCGCCTCGAACCGCTGATCCTCGAACGGGCAGCGGCACACGTCAAGCTCGTCGGCCTGCCTGCGGGGGCGCGCCTGCTGGTTGACGGGCGGCCTGCGGAGCCTCGCGGCGGCACCCTCTCGATCGCTCCCGGTCGCCGCCGCATCGCCGTCGATGGCGGGCCTCGGGGCCAGTTCGAGCGAACCCTCGATCTGGTCGATCGCCAGCAGCTGGAGCTGACGGTCGCGCTACGCCCAGCTCTGAGCTTCGACGGCCTGCTGGGCGGTGACCGCCAACTGGCCGACCGCACCGCTGCCGAGCTCGCCGCCACCTTCGGCTCGCTGACCTCCTGGGCAGTGCTCGATCGCGCGGCTGAAGGAACCCGGGTCCTCGGCCGCCTCGGGGTCGATGCCAGCGTGCTCCGCAACGAGTCGAGCGCGGCCAGGCTCGACTGGGCTGCCGTGCAGAAGGGTCTCGATGCCCTGTCGCCGGCCTCTCTCCACGTCATCGCGGCACTTTCGGACGATCTGGTCGCGAGCTCGGTCGAGCTGCTCCTTCTTCCCGCAGCTCCCGCCGTCGCCCGCCCCGACCGCCGCCGCGTCGTCCTCGGTAGCCCAGAATCAGCTGCCACACTCCTGGCCGCGCTCGATCGACCCTTGCTCCTGAACGCTCCCGTGCTCGGCCTCGAGCTGATCGACGGGCTCGAGGGGCCGACGATCACCAGCGTCCGGGCCGGCAGCGCCGCCGAAACGGCGGGAATCCGTGCCGGTGAGGTCGTCGTGGCCCTCGATGGTCAGCCGGTCGCCAACCGCAGCGATTTCTTCGAGCGCCTTCACAGCGCCGCAAGCGGCCGGCTGCGGTTGTCGCTGCGCGGGCCAACCGGACCACGCGACCTCGAGCTCGAGGTCCCGGTGGGCCCTGCTTCGGCGCGGCCCGACAGCGACGGCCAACTGGGCAGCGCACTGGCCGCTCGGGTCGGTGTCGCGCGGGCTGCGGGGTCTGCTCCAGGTTGGGTCCTCGACCTCACCGAAGGTGTGGCGCTTCTCGCAGCCCGCGACTTCGAGGGGGCGATCCGCCGCCTGCGCGCCACCGAGGCGCCCAGCGGTCCGGGGCTCGGTCGCGAAGCCGTCGACTACTGGCTGGGTGTCGCGCTTTCTGCCGCCAGCCCCGACTACCGTGCTGCCGCCAAAGAAGCCTTCGAGCGAGCAGCCAGGCGACCTGATGCGACCTTCGACCACGGTGACGGCCCCTTCGTCGCGCCCGCCGCCCGCGCCCGCGCCGCCGCCCTCTGATCCGGGGTGAGGAGTGGGCAGCTCCTCGCCCCTCGCTCATCGTCCAGCCGGCGGTACACTCCGAGCGAGTACCTGCTTCCGGGCCTCTCGATGCGGCTACCTGCGGACGTGGCTGCCTGCCATCAACCCCCCGATGACCAGCGCACCGACGACGAAGATCAGAACCTCGGCGGCAGACGTCGTCGCGTCGAGCCGAGCCTCGCCAAAGCCGGTGCGCAGGGTGACGGCGGCGGCGGTGGCTGCAGTCGTGGCGGCGAGGAGGCCGCGGACGACCAGGGGATGAGCCCTGCCCGCGGCGAGCTCGACCCCAGCCAATACCGCCACCGCGGCAGCCGCGAGGATCCACGCCCAGAACCCGGTGTGGTCGATGCCGCCGAGCGGATGCTCGAGCTCGAGAATGCGGCTGCCGATCCATCCTTGGGCCACCACTCCGACGATGGCGGCGAGAGCGCCGCGTGACGTCAGAAGCTCGGCGACGTGGACGGCTCGGGGCCGGGTGGCGAGGATCGGAAGGAATGCTCCTGCCACGGTCAGCCCGACAGCGGCGAGGAAGCCGAGCCTCAGTGCCGCGTCGGCATTGAACGCCTCGGCCAGACGAGCGCCGTCGAGAGCCGGGCTCGTCCCACTGATCGGACTGGTCGAATGGAGGATCCCCACCGCGATCACGACCAACAGTGCCGTGCCGGCCGACCACAACCACGGTCGATCCGCCTCCAAGTGCCGCGCCGCCAGGATCAGTGCCAGATGGCCGATCAGCAGGAACACCACGATCGCGATCCATCCGGGGACCTCGGCACCGACCGCCTGCGGAGCCGCGGGGGCCTGCATGGTCAGCAGGACGACTCCGAAGGCCACCGAAGAAGCCAACACCAGCGGTAGTCGAATCATCACCAGCTGAGCCGCCTCGCGGCTCGAGGTTCGGTCTCGCGCGGTCAGTCTGACGATCACCGCCAGCAGCAAACCTCCGACCACGCCGGAGAGGGTGTACAGGTGGCCGATCAAGACGAGGTCGCGAATCATGTCAACACCGACTCGGGGCGGATGCGGGGTCCGACATCATGGTCGCGATTGTCGCCTCACCCTGGCCGCTGCGCCCCACCCCAGGAGGTGGGACTCCAGGCCCCATTCGCAACTACGATCTCCTCATGGATGCCAAAGCCACCGCCAGCCTTCAGCTCCCCCCGGAACAACGCTGGATCGGGGGGCCGGCAGGCATCACGATTCTGGCACTGGCCGGCATCGCCGCTCACCTCACCGGGCGGGTCGCAGCCTGGCCCCATGCCCACGTGCCGCTGCTGGCGGTGCTCATCCTCGGAGGCGGGATTCAGATCATCGGCCTGCTGCGAAATCTCGCCACCGGACGTTTCGGCGCCGATTTCCTCGCCGGCCTGTCGGTGGTCACCGCCCTCGCTCTCGGCGAGTACCTCGCCGGGGCAATCATCGTGCTGATGTTGGCCGGAGGCGAAGCGCTCGAAGAGCGAGCCGTCGGCAAGGCTTCGGCCGTGCTCGACGCGTTGGCCCGGCGGATGCCGGCTTACGCCTGGCGCGAAGGGCCGGCAGGGCTCGAGAAGATCGAAGTTGCGGCAATTGTCCCCGGTGATGAGCTCGCGATCCTCCCCCACGAGGTCTGCCCGGTCGACGGCGAGGTCACCGAGGGTCGCGGTCGGATGGACGAGTCCTTCCTCACCGGCGAGCCCTGGGAGGTGCCGAAGGCACCCGGCAGCACCGTGCTGAGTGGCGCGCTCAATGGCGAGGAGCGTTTGCGCATCCGCGCCACGCGGCCGGCGCAAGATTCACGCTACGCCAAGATCGTCCAGGTCGTTGCTGCCGCCCGCGACACCCGACCGGCCCTGCGACGGCTCGGAGATCGCCTCGGGGCCATCGCCACACCGGTCGCGCTCGCCGTCGCCACCGTTGCCTGGCTCGTCAGCGGCGACCCCACCCGCTTTCTCGCCGTGTTGGTCGTCGCCACCCCATGCCCGCTGCTGATCGCGATCCCGGTGACGATCATCGGCGCGGTTTCGGTCGCGGCTCGTCACGGCATCATCCTGCGCGATCCCGTCGTGCTCGAGCGGCTCCCGCAATGCCGCACGCTGATCTTCGACAAGACCGGGACCCTGACTGCTGGGCGCCCGGTCGTCACCGACGTGGTAGCCCTCGGCCCCAACCGCAGCCTCGACGAGCTCGCCCGCTCCTTATCCCTCGTGGCGTCCGCTGAGCAATACTCCCGCCATCCTCTCGCCGAGGCGATCGTCGAAGAGGCCAAGCGGCGTGGACTGGCCCTCGTCGCCGTCGATCGTGTGGCAGAACGGCCCGGCCAAGGCTTGGTGGCCGAGATCGGCTCCACCGCGGTCCGCGTCACCGGTCGTGCGCAGCTCGGGCCCTCGGTCGAGCTGCCGCCGGGCGCCTCGGGGCTCGAGTGTGTCGTGCTGATCGACCACCAGCCGGCCCTGCTGGTGCGGCTGCGCGATCGGCCGCGACCCGAAAGCCGGAGCTTTCTCAGCCATCTCGGTCCCAAACATCAGATCGAGCGGGTGCTGCTGGTCTCGGGCGATCGCGAGGCGGAGGTGCGCTGGTTCGCCGAAACCGTCGGTATCCAGGACGTGCGGGCCGAGCAACAGCCGGAGGACAAGGTCTCGATCGTGCGGGAGGAAAGCGCCCGCGCGCCGGTGTGTATGGTGGGCGACGGCCTCAACGACGCTCCGGCTCTCCTCGCCGCCCACGTCGGCATCGCCCTCGGCAGCGATCACGAGGTCACCTCCGAGGCGGCCGGCGCGATCGTGCTCGAACCCAGCCTGATCAAGGTCGACGTGCTGTTTCACCTCGCTCGGCGTCAGCGCCGCATCGCCCTGCAGAGCGCGCTCGGCGGCATGGCCCTGTCGCTGGCCGGGATGATCCTCGCGGCTCTCGGGTTGTTGCCACCGGTGGCCGGCGCCCTGGCACAGGAAGGAATCGATCTGCTGGCGGTGCTCAACGCCGTGCGCACGGCGCTCCCGGTCAAGGATCTCAGCGACGTGGATCTTCCTTCGGCGTAACGTTCTTCATCGGCGGTTTGGTGCCGGAACCGCCGGTGGAGCCGGCGGACTCCTCCGGCGGCGCAGACCGCCACTGCGCCAGAATCAGCGTCAACAGGCCGAGCAGAAGCTCGTCGACGATCGGGATCGGGTCGGGCACGAGCAGGTTGACCACGAACAGGACCCCGAATACCCACGCCAGCCGCCGCGGGCCGAGCCGCGCCAGCACTCCTGTCAGCAACCCTCCGGTTCCGCTCGCCATCTCTCGAGACTCCTTCGGTGGAACAGACCGGCAACACCGGCGTACCGATACTATGCGACCGCTGTCACGGCGTCGGAGAAACCCGGCCCGCCCCATCCTCACGACAAGGAGCAGACGATGACGACCCTCTTTCGAGGCGCGTTGAGCGCAGGAGCTCTCGCCCTCGCGATCGGTAGCGCGAGCCCCGCTGCAGCCCTCGAGCTCGAGCCCTGCCGGCTCGGCGAAGGCGCCCTCCGGGTTCAAGCCCAGTGCGGCACCCTGAGTGTGCCCGAAGACCCCGCCACGCCGGACGGTCGCCGACTCGATCTCCCCATGGCGGTGCTCCGCGCCACCAGCCGCGAGCCCCAACCCGATCCGCTGGTCCTGCTTGCCGGCGGCCCCGGACAGGCCGCGACCGAGGCCTTCCTGCCGATGGTGTCCGCGTTGCGCCGCGTCCGCAGCGATCGCGACCTGATCCTCCTCGACCAGCGCGGCACCGGCGAGTCCTCCCTCCTGACCTGCCCGGCATTCGAGGACTCGGCCATGTTGGAGGGAACCCAACCCGACCCCGAGGTGATGCAGGCGCTCGCCGCACGGTGTGCGGCCGAGATCGCCGAAAAGGCCGATCTGCGCTTCTACACCACTCGCGACGCCGCTGGCGACCTCGAAGCGCTGCGACAGGCTCTCGGCATCGACCAGATCAACCTCTACGGCGTGTCCTACGGCACCCGGCTCGCCCAGGTCTACGCCACCCTCTACCCGGATCACGTGCGCAGCATCGTGCTCGACGGGGTGGTTCCGCTCGATCTCGCGTTCGGGCCCGCGATCGGTGTCGATGCCCAGGCCGCTCTCGACCGCATCCTGGCGCGGTGTGCGGCGGCTGCGGCCTGCAACCAGCGGTTTCCGCGACTCGACGAGAGTCTCGCTCGTGGCTTGGCCGCTCTCGAGACCCAGCCCCGCAAGGTGCGCGCCGCGGATCCTCGTACCGGCCTCTACGACGAGGTCGAAGTGACTCGCGAGGTCGCGGCACAGGTACTGCGGCTGATGACCTACTCTCCGGAAACCGCTGCGCTGCTGCCGATGATGGTCGACGCCCTCGGCCGCGGCGAGCTCGACGCCATCGCCGGCCAGTGGCAGATCGTGGGGGGTGAGCTGATCCAGACCATGAATCAGGCGATGTCGCTGGCGGTGATCTGCGCCGAGGACGTCCCGTTCTTCGACGCGGCGGTGATCGAAGCCTCGACCAAGAGTTTCCTGCGCGACGATGTCCCGAAGGCCCTGGCGACGACCTGCCCGATGTGGCCCACACGGCCGCTGCCCGAGGGAGCCCGCAAGGCATTCGTCTCGGACATACCGACCTTGTTGCTCTCAGGTGAAAACGATCCGGTGACGCCGCCGACCTACGGCGACAGAGTCCTCTCCGGCCTGACCAAAGCCCGCCACCTGATCGCCCCGGGGCAGGGTCACAACGTCCTCCCTCGCGGCTGCGCCTCGCGCCTGGTCGACCAGTTCCTCGACATCATCGACCCCCAGGCCCTCGACGCCGCCTGCCTGGAACACCTGAGTGCCCCGGAACCATTCCTGTCGCCTGCCGGGCCGGCGGCACCTCCGACCAAGGACACCACCTCCGAGGAAAAGCCCTCATGATCGCCATTCACGATCTCGCCCGTTCCTTCGGCTCCGTCCGGGCCGTCGACGGGGTCAGTTTCGACGTCGGCGCCGGGTCGATCGTGGGCCTCCTCGGCCCCAACGGCGCGGGCAAAACCACCACCCTGCGGATCCTCTCGACCCTGGTGCGGCCCGACCGCGGGACGGCGACGGTAGGCGGCTTCGATGTCACCACCCATCCTGCCGAGGTCCGGCGACTCCTCGGCGTCGTGCCGGATGCGAAGGGCCTGTACCCCCGCCTGACCTCGCGCGAGAACATCCGCTACTACGGGCGCCTCCACGGTCTCGAGGGAGCGGCCCTCGATGGTGCGATCGATCGTCTGGTCGGGATCCTCGACATGGCCGAGATCGCCGATCGGCGCACCGAGGGCTTCTCTACCGGCCAACGAGTCAAGGTGGCGATCGCCCGCGCGCTGGTCCACGGTCCCAAGGCGGTGCTCCTCGATGAGCCCACCAGCGGCCTCGACATCATGGCCACCCGCGCGATGCGTGACGTCATTCGCCGGTTGCGGGACGACGGGACCTGCGTGTTGCTGTCGACCCACATCATGCAGGAGGTCGCCGCCCTGTGTGACCGCGTGGTGGTGATCGCCCACGGCCGGGTGATGGCGACAGGGTCGCCGGACGAGCTCCGGGACCAAACCGGTCGCGACAACCTCGAAGACGCATTCGTCGATCTGATCGGCACGGAAGAGGGATTGCAATGAGTGGCTTCCTGGTCGTTCTCCACAAGGAGATCGTCGACAACCTCCGCGACAAGCGCAGCGTCATGGCGGCGCTGTTCTACCCCCTCCTGGGCCCGGCTCTGCTCGTTGGGCTGCTCAGCGTCGTGGGAAGTCAAACGCGCGAACGGTTCGACAAACCTCTCGAGGTGCCGATCGTGGGCGCCGAACATGCCACCGACCTGGTGGCGTTCCTCGCCCGCCAGGACATCCACGCCGCCGAGGAAGTCCCCGAAGACATCCGGGCCGCCGTCAAGAACGGCGATCTCGACGTGGCGATCGAGATCGGCGACGACTTCGCCGAGGACCTCGGAGCCGGTCGACCGGCCACCGTGCGTCTGATCGTCGACGAGACCCGTCAGCCCGCCGAGGTGGCGATCCGCCGCACCCGCGATGCGCTGGGCGCCTACGGCTCCCAGATCGGATCGCTGCGCCTGCTGGCCCGCGGCATCGACCCCGGCATCGTCGCGGCTGTCGCCGTCGACGAAGAGAGCGTCGCCACCGAGCAGAGCCGCGCCGCGATGATCCTGAGCATGGCGCCCTACTTCATCATCCTGTCGTTGTTCATCGGCGGGATGTACCTCGCGATCGACTCGACGGCGGGCGAACGCGAGCGCGGATCGCTCGAGCCGCTGCTGCTCAACCCCATCTCCCGCTCCCAGCTGGTGCTGGGGAAATACGCGGCCGTGCAGGTCTTCACGGCCCTCGCGTTGATAGAGACCCTGCTGGCATTCTGGGTGCTGCTCAACTACGCCCCGCTCGAGAAGTGGATCGGGATGAAAATGCACCTCTCCGTCGGTGCCCTGCTCGGGACCCTGGCGGTGTCGCTGCCGATTGCGCTGCTGGCGGGCGCCATCCAGATGTTGGTGGCAACCCTCACCAAGAGTTTCAAGGAGGCCCAGAACTACCTCTCCTTCCTGCCGCTGATCCCGGCGCTGCCGGGAATGTTCCTCGCCTTCGTCCCGGTCAAGCCGGCGATCTGGCACATGCTGGTCCCGACCTTCGGCCAGCAGCTGTTGATCAACCGACTCTTGCGCGGCGAGGGCATCGACTGGAGCCACGCCGTGATCGCGAGCGTCGCCACCGCAGTGGTCGCAGGGGCGCTGTTGATGGTCACGATCGACCGCTATCGGCGCGAGTCGTTGGTGTTTGGGAAGTAGGGGTTAGGGGTTCGGGACTCGGAGCACAGTCCTTCCCCCGAGCTGCCTTGAAGAATACCGCCGGCGCTCCGTCGAGTACCCGGTACCTGGTCCCCGGTACCCCGGTGCTCGTGCTCGGAGGGTCGCGCCTTGCCTGGAGCCGCAGATCCCTGGCGCGCGGACGCGGCTGAGTTCTTCCACGGGCTGCTAGGCTTCCCCCCATGCGCGAAACTGCTGCGGTTCTCCTGCTCCTGCCCCTGCTCGCTTGTGGCCCCAAGGCTGCCGACACTCCCGCCGCCGACCTCGTGGTTCGCGGCGGCACCATCGTGACGCTAGAAGGTCCAGGCACGGCCGAAGCTCTGGCGGTGGCGGGCGGGCGCATCGTTGCCCTCGGCACCGCTGCCGAGATCGAGCCATGGATCGGCCCGGCGACCGAGGTCTTCGACCTCGCCGGCGGCACCGCCATTCCTGGCTTCATCGACAGCCACGCCCACCTCTGGGGTGTCGGCCAGCAGCAGTTGCTCCTCGACCTGCGCGATGCGCGCTCGTGGGAGGACGTCATCGAGCGCTGTCGAAAAGCTGCGGTCGAGGCCGGCCCCGGTGCCCTCGTGGTCGGCCGTGGATGGCATCAGGACAAGTTCGAAACGCCGCTCATCGATCCGGTCGAGGGTTGGCCTCGCCACGATGCCCTGTCGGCCGCCACCCCGAGCAACCCGGTCGTGCTCGAGCACGCGAGCGGACATGCCACCTTCGCCAATGCTGCAGCCATGGCAGCCGCAGGCATCGTCGACAGCACCGCGGATCCCGAGGGCGGCACCATCATCCGCGACGACGCCGGCAAGGCCGTCGGCGTCTTCGTCGAAACCGCCGCAAACCTGCTGCCCTCAGCCGACGGGGCCGACCCTGCCCGACTGGTCGAGCTCGGTCAGCGTGAGGCGCTCGAGAACGGCATCACCACTTTCGTCGACGCCGGCACCACCGTGGCCCAGGCGCAGGTCCTGCGCGAGCTCGCCGACCGCGACGCCTTGCACGTGCGCCTCGCCGTCCTGCTGCGCGACGAAACCGCGGCGATCGCGGCGGCGATGCCCGAGCTGCGGCTCGTCGACTACCGGGGCATGCTCACCATCCGCGGCATCAAGAACTACGTCGACGGCGCCCTCGGCTCGCGTGGGGCCTGGCTGCTGGCTCCCTACAGCGACGCCCCCGAGACCAGCGGGCTCAACACCACCCCGCTCGCCGAGCTCGAAGCCGAGGCACGTCTTGCCAAGGAGCACGACCTCCAACTCGCCATCCACGCCATCGGCGATCGCGGCAACCGCGAGGTGCTGGACCTGTTCCAGCGCGTGCTTGCCGACGACCCCAACGCCGGCTCACGTCGCTGGCGCATCGAGCACGCCCAACATCTCGACCCGGCGGAAATCCCGCGCTTCGCGGCCCAGGGGGTGATCGCGTCGATGCAGGGCATCCACTGCACCTCGGACGGCCCATGGGTCCCACAGCGCATCGGCGAGGACCGCGCCCGTCACGGCGCCTACGTCTGGCATTCCCTGATCGAGGCCGGCGCCATCGTCGCCAACGGCACCGACGCACCCGTCGAGCACATCTCGCCGATCGCCTCCTACGCCGCCAGCGTCACCCGCCTGATGGCCAACGGCGAGAAGTTCTTCTCCGAACAGAGCATGACCCGCGAAGAGGCCCTGCGCTCCTATACCCTCAACGGTGCCTACGCCATCTTCGCCGAGGCCGACCGCGGCTCCCTCGCCCTCGGCAAGCTCGCCGACATCACCATTCTCGACGCCAATCCCCTCACCGTCCCCGAACAACAGCTGCCCGACATCGGCGTCGTCGCCACCATCGTCGGTGGGAACGTGAGGTATCGGAGGTAGGGGAAGAGGGATCGGGGATCGGGGACCTAAGAATCACCATGGAGCCCAGCAGATTCAGACCAGTGGGCGGCGCGGACCTCGTCTACCCGAGCCCGCCGCCGAGCTCGACGACGACCTCGAGCTCCTCATTGGCGACCGGCATGACGCTCAGGCGTTGGCCCTTCTGGACCACCAACATGGCAGCCAAGCGTGGGTCGGCCTTGAGCTCGTCGAGGGAGACGAAGCGCCGCAGCGGAGCCACCGCGCGGATGTCGACCATCTCCCAGATCGGCTTGTCGGCAGTGGCCTTGGGGTCGTAGTAGTCCGAGCTCGGGTCACGCGCGGTGTGGTCGGGGTAGGCCAGGCGTGCGACCTCGGCGACGCCGGCGACACCCGGCGGGTCGGCGTTCGAGTGGTAGTACAACACCCGATCGCCCAGCTCCATCTCCTTCATGAAGTTGCGCGCTCGGTAGTTGCGCACGCCTTCCCACGAGGTGGTTCGGCCCTCCGCCCGCATCAGGTCGTCGAAGGAGAACACGTCCGGCTCGGACTTCATCAACCAGCAGCGCATCAACCACTCTTCCTCAAGTCGCCAACATCGATTTCACCGCTGCGGTGCTCGATCACCGCAAGCAGCGCGGACACCACAGCCGGGTCGAACTGCCGCCCGGCCTCGGCACGCAGCTCGGCCATCGCGACTCCAATCGGCATCCCCCTGCGGTACGG
Organism: uncultured Thermoanaerobaculia bacterium; assembly: GCA_964599475.1. Lineage (GTDB taxonomy): Bacteria > Acidobacteriota > Thermoanaerobaculia > Multivoradales > CAZRFU01 > CAZRFU01. Next base: position 11,633 of record CAZRFU010000045.1, on the reverse strand, counting down.
GCGATCGTTGGTCATCGCATCCCAGGCGTCTACGACCGCGAGGATCCGCGACCCGAGCGGGATGTCGTCACCGACCAAACCGAAATACCCTGGGTAGCGCACCCCTTCGGTGATCCCGTCCCACCGCTCCTGGTGGTACTTGACCAGCGGCAAGACCGGCGCCAGGACCTTGACCGGCTCGAGAATGCGCACGCCGATCTCGACGTGTTTTTCGATCGCGTCGCGTTCACTCGGCGACAGCGGGCCGGGCTTGTTCAAGACCGCCTCGGGAACGCCGATCTTGCCGATGTCGTGCAGTAACGCTGCATAGCCCAAGGTGTCCAGATCCTCGCCCTCGAGCCCAAGCTTCGCGCCTACGGTGACGGCGAGATCGGCGACACGATGCAGGTGCCCGTCGGTCAGCGGATCCTTGGCCTCGATCGCCGCCGACAAAGACGAGACGATCGCGGCAAAGCCTTCCTCGAGGTCGGATCGCTGGGTCCGGATGCGCTCCAGCAGGAAACGATTGGCGCCGACCGCCAGGCCGCCGACCAACGCCCCGGCGGACAACAACGTCACGGTCGCGTAGAGCGGCTCGAGGACGGCCGGGCCGTGCACTTCGACCATGGCCAGGGCGAGAGCGATCCAACCCACGACGGCAACACCGTTGGTCACGATCGCTGCCCCCACGCCACCGGTCCAGGCGGCGTACGACACCGGGGCGACCAACAGCACCGCCAACCAGTGAGGGAAACCCGACTCGAGCGACACCGTGATCACCACCGCCAGCAACCAGGTGCACAACACCATTGCCGTCTGCTGCAACACCGCGTTGCGGTCCCCGATCCACTTCCGGAGCGCCGCCTCGGTTTTCGGGCCCAAAGCGTGGCGTGGCGACACCATCACGAGCAGCGGCAGACCCACGACCAGCGCCGCAACCACGTCGGCGACCAACCAACGACCGGCGAGCAGGGCGATCGCGGCAGGGTCGGCCGGAATCCGTCCCAGCAGCGCGAAGAACGCCACACCCAGCACGACTGAAACCACCGGAGCCAGCACCGCGCCATACCCAACGACCCGTCGCAGCCGCGCCGGCGTCCCGCCCCGAGGTTCGTGGAGCGCTACCACGGCGACCGCTGTCGTCGCTCCATGGACAATCGAGAACGCGGCGACCCCGGCTGCCGTGGAGCCCGCTCCCCAGGGGGTGGCCAGGTGCCCGATCAAGACCCCGAGCAGACCCCACCACCCCGCGATTGCCCCGCCGACCATCATCACCGCCGCCGGTGGGAACAGGTAGGAGGCGCCGCTTTCGTCAGCAAAGCGCGACGCGATCAGGCTCGCGATCGCGAACGCGACCGCGGTCAGAGCTGCCGACGCCGCCGATCGCACCGGGTCGGGATTCTCACGAGTGACGACCGCAGCGTCGCCCCTCATGACCACCAGCTCCGCATCAGTGGCCACAGCGCCGTCAGCCACAAGAGGCCGGCGATCAACAACGACACGAACACCGCCGCCGCGCCGAGGTCCTTGGCCAGACCCGAGAGCTCGTGACGTTCGCTCGAGATGCGATCAACCACGGCTTCGATCGCGGAGTTCAAGAGCTCGACCACCAGCACCACCATCAAGGCGGCCACCAGCACGGCGCGCTGGAACGGATCGTCGGTGACCCACGGCGCGGCGATCGCCCCCGCCATCACGAGGACGAGCTCCTGGCGAATCGCAGCCTCGCGACGCGCTCCCGCGACCAAGCCGGCCACAGCCCATCGACTTGCCCACACCAGACGCCGCACGCCCTGGTAGCCCGGTTTCATGATGGCGCGATTGTAGCGGGTAAATTGGTGGGGATCGGGGATCGGAGAAGTGGCACTGCGTACCGGGTACTGAGTTGGGGCTTGATCCCAACTCCAAAGACCGAACCCCAACCCCCGAACTCCGACCCCCGTCCATGCGACAATCCTCGCGAAGGAGCCCAGCATGTGTGACTGCAAGCCTGCTCGCCTCGACCGTCGTGCCTTCCTCGGCGGGATCGCCGCCACCGGCACCCTGGCTATGGCCACCCCGGCGATGGTGGCCCGAGCCGACGAACGCGCCCCCGCCTTCCGACCGCGCGGCCCGGGGCAGGACGAGGTCGCCGAAGCGTCGATCACCGAGCTCGGCGGCCGGATGGCGGCCGGGGCCACGACCGCCGTGGCCTTGACTCGCACCTACCTCAGCCGCATCGAGTCGATCGACCGCAGCGGGCCGACCCTCCGATCGGTGATCGAGGTCAACCCCGACGCAGAGGCGATCGCGGCCGAGCTCGATCGCGAGCGGGCCGCGGGCAACGTCCGCGGGCCACTGCACGGGATCCCGGTGCTGGTCAAGGACAATCTCGACAGCGGCGATCGCATGGAGACATCGGCAGGATCGCTGGCGCTGCTCGGCGGTCGCCCCACTCGCGACAGCGAGGTCGTCGCGCGGCTCCGCGCTGCCGGCGCGATCCTCCTCGGCAAGACCAATCTGTCGGAATGGGCGAACATCCGCTCCGAGCACTCGAGCTCGGGATGGAGCGGCCGCGGCGGGCAAACCAAGAACCCCTACGTGCTCGATCGCAACCCCTGCGGCTCGAGCTCGGGTTCGGGTGCCGCGGTGGCGGCGAGTCTCGCCGCAGCGGCGATCGGCACCGAAACCAATGGGTCGATCGTGTGTCCCTCGAATGCCAACGGCCTAGTCGGCATCAAGCCTACACTCGGCCTCGTCTCCCGCCGCGGCATCGTGCCGATCGCCCACAGCCAGGATACCGCCGGGCCGATGGCGCGAACCGTCACCGATGCGCTGCTGATCCTCGCGGCGATCGTCGGTGCCGATCCCGAAGACGCGATCACCACCACCGCCAGATCGGTCGACCTCGACCCAGCCAAGGTGCTCGACCCCAAGGCTTTGGCGGGGGCCCGCCTCGGCGTCGCTCGCAACTACCTCGGCTTCCACCCCAAGGTCGATGCGGTGTTCGAGCAGAGCCTCGCCGCGCTCAGGGCTGCCGGGGCCGAGATCGTCGACCCGATCGATCTCGCGACCCCGCGCGAGTACGGCGGCGACTCGTACACCGTATTGCTCTACGAGCTCAAGGCCGATCTCGCCGCCTACCTCGCCACACGCCCAGCCGGCGTCAAGGTGCGCACTCTCGCGGACGTCATCGCCTTCAACGACGCCCATGCCGACGCCGAGATGCCGATCTTCGGCCAGGACATCTTCCTTCTGGCCGAGTCCAAGGGGCCGCTGACCGATCAGGCCTACCTCGACGCCCTCGCCAAGGCCAAGCGCCTCGCGGGCCCGGAAGGCATCGACCGCGTCTGCAGCGAGCACCAACTCGACGCCATCATCGCCATGACCGGTGGCCCGGCGTGGGTCACCGACTGGGTCAACGGCGACCACTTCGGCGGCGGCTGTTCCTCGCCGGCGGCAGTGGCCGGGTATCCCCACGTGACGGTGCCCGCCGGCTTCGTGCACGGGTTGCCGGTGGGCCTGTCGTTCTTCGGCCCCGCCTTCACCGACGCGCGCCAGATCTCGCTGGCCTATGCCTTTGAAACCGCCACCACAGCGCGGCGCGCTCCCGGCTACCTACCGCACGTCGCAATCTAATCGCTGCGATGTGTGCCTCCGAGGCCTGGGTCTGCGGCGCCGGCTCGATCCTCGAACCACGCGAGGTTGCACCGGCGCGAGTCGAGCCGGACGATCTGGTCCTGCGCATGACTCTGAGCGGCATTTGCGGCACCGACGTGGTGAAAGTCCGTGGCGACCGGCACCAGGGGCAGGTCTTGGGCCATGAGCTCGTCGGACTCGTCGAACGCGGGCCCGACGAGCTGGTCGGCCAGCGAGTGGTGGTGGCTCACCACTTGGGCTGCGGCGCCTGTCGCTGGTGTGCCCTCGACCTCGAGCCGACGTGTGCGAGCTACCGTGAGAACCTCCTGGACCCAGGGGGATTTGCCACGACCCTGGCGGTGCGCCACCGGGCAGTGGCGGGCGGTGCGCTGCGCATGGTGCCGGATGACCTCCCTGATCAGGCCGCGATCTTCTTCGAGCCTCTGGCCTGCGCCGCCAGAGGGTTGCGGCGCGGTGGCCTGCTGGGCGCTCCCGGTGTGGCACGCCGTACCCTGATCCTCGGTGCGGGAGGGACCGGCCAGCTGCTGCTGCTGGCCACCCGCGCCCTCGATCCCGGAGGCGAGGTGGTCGTGGTGGAGCCGCACCCGTCCCGACGGGCGATCGCCGAACGGCTGGGCGCCACGTCGACCCTCGACGACCCGCAGGGGTTGGAGCCGGCCTTCGACTTGGTGCTCGATGCGGCCGGAGCGGCCGCTGCGGTGGCGCTCGGGCCGCGATTGATCGGCCCGGGCGGAACGCTGGTGGAGTTCGCCCACGCTCGCACCGGCACCGAGGTCCGGGTCGATCACCACCACCTCTTTGCCGGCGAGCGGCGCGTGGTGGGCAGCTACTCGAGCGGCGCCGCCGACCGCGACCTCGCCTGGGAGCTGCTGACCTCACGCAGGGTCGCCCCGGAGGCCATCGTCGACCTGACCGTGCCCTTCGAGGAAGCCGACCGAGCGATGGCGCTGAGCCTCGCGGGGCACGTGGTCAAGGCGGCAATCGCGGGAGTGGTGGCATGACCCAAGCGGCGCAGTTTCGCCAGTGGCATCTGCTGGGGCCGAGAATGACGGCGCTCGAGACCCTTCCCGTTCCGGAGCCGGGCTTCGGTGAGGTGACGCTCGACGTCGACGTCGCCTTGACCTGCGGCACCGACCTCAAGGTGTGGCGGCGCGGCGGCCACCCGCGCATGCTCCACCCACCCTGCCCGTTCGGCCACGAGGTCTGTGGCCGGATCCGCAGCCTGGGCCCAGGAGTCCAGGGCTGGGAGGTCGGGGATCGGGTGGTGCTGTCGAACTCGGCACCATGCGGTGCGTGTGATCCGTGCCGTCGAGGACGCGACAACCTCTGTCGTGCCATGCACTACTGGAACGGCGCGTTCGCCGACATCGGCCTGGTCCCCGCTCGCTTCGTCGAGCGCTCGCTGCGACGGGTTCCGCCCGGCCTCGCGCCGGAGCTGGCCGCACTGACCGAACCCCTCGCCTGCGTCCACCACGGTCTGTCCGTGCTCCGGGCCCAACCCGGTGAACGCGTCGGGGTCCTCGGGTGTGGGCCGATCGGCCTGCTCTTCGTCGGCGAGCTCGCTGCGGCTGGGATCGAGGTCGTGGCTCTCGATCCCAACCCCAGCCGCCTCGAGTTCGCGGAGCAGCTCGGAGCGCGCCGCTGCGAGCTGATCCACGACCGCGACCATCCGCGCTGCTCGCTTCGGCTCGACGCCCTGGCCGAGGCGACCGGCTCCCCCGCCGCCTGGCGGGCCGCGAGCGACCTCGTCGATGTCGGCGGACGGGTCTTGTACTTCGGTGGCGTTCCCGCCGGTCAGCGCCTCGAGGTCGACGCGGTGCGCTTCCACTACGAAGAACTGACGCTCTTCGGGGCCTACCACTACACCCGCACCGCCTTCGACGCCGCGCTCGCAAGCCTGGCTCGGTCGGGCGAGCGCTGGCGCCCCGTTCTCAGCGAGGAGCTCCCCCTCGAAGCGCTCCCGCATGCGCTCGCCGCCATGGAACGACGCAAGGTCCTCAAAGCCGTCCTCCGCCCACACCGTCAGGCTTGAGTTCCGCTCGCTGGCGGGGACCCGGGATCCGCCTCCCGGTCGTCCCAACCCCTACCACCAATCCCTAACCCTCCAACCTACGAAGCTCTTCGTTGACAACTACGAAACTTGTCGTATACCCTCTCCGTATGAGCCAGCAGATGTCCGACACTCCACGCCCGACCGACGCCGAGCTCGCAATCCTCCAGGTCCTGTGGACCCACGGACCGTCGACGGTGCGTGCGGTTCACGAACAGCTCGATCAGACGGTTGGCTACACCACGGTTCTCAAACTGCTGCAGATCATGAGCGAAAAGGGACTCGTCACCCGCGACGAACGCGAACGTGCCCACGTCTACGCCGCCCGTGAGGACGCCGCCCACACCCAGAGCCGGCTGATCGGCGACCTCGTCGACAGGGCGTTTGCCGGCGCCACCAGCCGTCTGGTGATGCAGGCGTTGTCGAGCCGCCCCACTTCACGCGCCGAGCTCGACGAGATCCGGCGCTTCCTCGATGACATCGACACCACCGAACCGGATGGAAGGCACCGCTGATGCCGACCTGGTCCACGATCCACATTGCTCTCGAAACCATTTCCCGACCGCTCGGGTGGGCTCTCCTCCATTCGCTCTGGCAAGGCCTGCTGGTCGCCGCCACATTTGCTGTGATCTCTCGCCTCTTGTCGGCGCACCCGCAATGGCGCTACCGCGCGGCCGGACTCGCGCTGCTGGCGTGTGCCGCATGGCCGGTATCGACCGTCGTCACCGCGCCGACATCGGAGCGCGAAGCTGCCGCAAGCTTCCCGATCGCTGCAGGCCCCGTCATCGATGCGCCAGCGCCGAAGGTCCCGGTTCCTGGCACTTCGAGCGTCCCGCCGGCACGCAGCTCGAGTGCGGTTGTGACCTTCGAACGCTGGTTGCCGACCATCTGCCTGCTGTGGATTCTCGGCGTGGCGACGTTCTCCATCATCCACCTGACCGGCCTCCGGGGCGCGCGGCGGCTGCGGCGACGGGGTACACAGCCCGCTGCCGCACGCTGGCAGCGAAGCCTCGAAGTCCTGGCCCATCGGGTCGGCATCCGGCGCACCATCGAGCTGCTCGAGTCCTCCACCGCCCACGTGCCGTTGGTGGTCGGCTGGCTCAAGCCGGCGATCATCGTTCCCGCCGCGGCGTTTTCCGGTCTGCCGCCGGCCCAGCTCGAAGCGCTGCTCGCGCACGAACTGGCCCACATCAAGCGGCAGGACTTCCTGGTCAACCTGCTCCAGGCTGTGATCGAAACCGTGTTCTTCTACCACCCGGCGATCTGGTGGCTGTCGAACGAGATGCGGCGGGAACGCGAACTGTGCTGCGACGATCTCGCCGTCAGCGCGGTCGGCGACCGCCGAACCTACGCTCGCGCCCTCGCCGGCATGGCCGAGCTCCAACTCGGCGACGCCTCCCTGGCCATGGCCGCCGACGGACACCACCCCGGATCGCTGCGACATCGGATCGAGCGCCTGTGGAGCACTCCGCGTCGGCCACATCGAACCACCTGGGCCGCGGGTGGCCTGGTGCTCGCCTTGAGCACAACCGGCCTGGCGATGGCAATGCCCGGCAGCTCGCTGCTCTTCCCCTCGATGTTCGACGCAAGCGACGTCGATGCGACCTCCACCCCGCTCGCCTTCAACAGCACCATGGTCCTTGCCGCAGCGAGCCCTGCACCGTCCCCGGCGGCCGCGTCTCGAACGACCCACTCGCAGAACAAGGCAGGGTTCCCCACCGAGCCGTGGCGCTGGTTCGGGTTCATCAACGGTGACCAGGTCGAAATGACCCTCAGCCATCAACGCCCTGGGCATCGCAATCAGCACTCGCTGGGGATCCCCAAGAAGGCTCTGTCCGGCGATCTGAGCGGCGACTTCCGCCTCCAACGCGAGGCTGGATCGCTCGAATTCTCGGGTGGCTTTACGTCGGCCGACCGGCAAAGTGGCACCGGCCTCGTGCGGTTCGTGCCCGATCCGGGCTTCGTCACGAAGATCGAGGCCTTGGGCTGGCGACTTCCCGACGACGGAGCCTTCACCGCCCTGCTCTTCGACGTCAACACCCAGTGGATCAAGGACCTCGTCAACGCTGGCTTCGGCCCCCAACAGTTGGTTTGGGACGAGCTACTCGGTTGGCGAATCCACGACGTCGACTCCTCCTGGATCAAGCAGTTGGGCCAGGCCGGCTTCCCCGGCCTCGATGCCGACGAGGTCCTGGCGTGGCGCATCCACGACATCAACTTCGACGAAATCCGCGAGCTCGAGGCCATCCTCGGCTCAGCGCCCAATGCAGACCAAGTCGTCGCCCTCAAGATCCACGGTGTCTCACCCGCTCGAGCTCGCGAGCTGATCGCGACCTTTGGACCACTCGATGCCGACGACGTGATTGGCCTCACCATCCACGGCGTCGACGCCAAGGAGCTCGCCCGCTTCAACGCCCTCGGGCTCGGCCCCATCGACACAGAGGACGCGATGGCCCTCGCGATCCACGACGTCAACGCGGCGGACATCGAAGAAATGCGTCGTGCCGGCTGGAAGGTCCAGGACGTCGACGACGCCGTCGGCTTCAAGATCCACGGCATCGACGCCGGCTACGCTGCCTCCTTCGCCAACCTCGGCCTCGGAGACATCGACTCGGACGCCTTGCTCGCTTTCAAGATCCACGACGTCACCCCTGAGTGGATCCGCGGCATCAAGGACCTCGGCCTCGGCAAACTCGACGCCGACGAATTGCTGGCGCTGAAGATCCACGACGTCACCCCGCAGTTCATCGAGGGCTTCCGGGCCGAAAAGATCAGCGGCCTGACCGCCGACGCCGTCACCGCTCTTGCCATCCACGGCGTCGATCTCGAGACCGTCAAAGAGCTGCGCAGCCGCGGCTTCGACACCCTCGACGCCGACGATCTGGTCGACTACGCGATCCACGGTCGGCGGTGGGAGCGCCGCAAGTAGCCTCCGGGCCGGTCAGCCGAGGGGCGAGGCCGTTCACGGGGTCGGGTTTCGCTCATCGGAACCTGAGATCACCCGGGGCCACGCGGAGGTGTCTCCGCTCTCGAAGCCATCCGCAAAAGCCAGGGCGCGCAGCGGCAGAACCCGCGGCTCGCGACCGTGAGCTGCGTCGGCCAGAGGAGCCCAGAGGTGGCCAGCAGCCACTGCGAGTTGCAGACGGGCGACGAGTGGGAAGTAGAAGGAGAAAACCCGCTGGTCATCGTTGGGGACCAGGACACGATCGAGCAGAGTTTTGGGAGTATTGATGCCGTCGAGCGAGAACTCTACAAGCCGCTCTCGACTCGCCTCACCTGTGACCGCGTAGGTCCAGACCTTGTCGCCGGCCCCGGCTACGCTGGTCAGGACGTTGAAGTCCGGGACCATGTCTGCGACCCGCCGGGTTCCTTCCGGCGTGCCGTCACAACGCCACAGCTCGGGCCCGGAAGAGGTAGAGACCCAGAGCGGGATCGCGGAAGTCTGCAGGGGACGTTTCAGGACCGCCGCGATCGAGGAGCTTCCGGACTGGGCGAGGGTGACGAGCTCCAAAGACGCCAGGTCGAGCCGGAAGATCTCGCCGTTTGCCCCCCAGGCGCAGGTCCACGTAGCTCCAGGGTCAGTCTCGGCAACGCCCGCGATCGGCCCGAGCGGCCGTGTGCCCGCGCTCGTGCCATCCGTGATCCAAGACTCTGTACCAACGCTGAGTACCAGGAAGTCACCTACTTTGGCGATGGGCCCCGGCCATTGGTACTGACCGAGGGATAGGAGCGCGGTGGTGCCGGCCGCTGTTCCGTCGGTCGCCCAGACTGACCCGCCACCTTGATTGCAGGCAACGACGGCCTGCGTGCCGACTTGTGCGATCTGTGGCTCGGAACACCCTTCCAGGAGTCGCACAGGGAGACCACCCGCAACCGGCGTGGCCATGAGGTCTTCGAGAGTTGGATGGATGAGGTGGTCGCGTAGTCGCACCACGGGCCCACGGGGTGCGGTGAAGGTGGCGCTCAGGTCGATTTCCAGTTCCCTCGGCCTGGCCAGCTCGTCGAAGATCCACACTCGGGTCCGGGACGACGGGCAGTCCAGGATGGTGTTCCCGTCGATGAGCGACGGCCACGTCGTCGACCATCGCGTGCACTGGGAGGGAAGAGAAGGCACCATCGGCCTCGTGCTCGCCGATGTCCCTCGGGACAACCAGAAAGAGGCTCCACGCTCGTTGGTTATCGAAAAGATCAAGGCTTCTCCGCTGAATTCACCGAGTATCGCGGGATGTGAGCCGGCGGATCCACCAAGGCTCAAGCCATCCCAGGGTTCGATCCCGCCACGACCCATCCGGCTCATTCGCCACCGTCCAGCCGGGTCAGGCCAGGGGATCAGGAGCCCCTCGGCTCGAGGAGTGAGCGACGCGGCCCCGGGCACGGTTGGAGTAAGCGGTGAAACCGCGTTTGCGGTGATCTCCCACAAGCGGCTGGAGGTTCGATCTATCTCGAACAGAAACGCCACAGCACGTTGACGGTCGAGGTCGACGACGCGGCTCGCAGCGCAGCGAGCCCCTGTATCGAGCGCCGTCACGCTGCCGTCCAACGAGACTCGAAGGATGCGGCAGGTCCCTGGTGGAGGCCCGAAGCGCTCCTGCAGATAGAGCTCGTCATGCGCTACTCCGAGGAACTTGGGTTGGCCCGAAAATCTTGCCACGAGGGTGCGGGGTGCTCCGGTCTCTTGGAGGATTCGTAGCTGCCAGCTCTCGACGGGGTCGTGCCGGAACCACGCGAGAGAGTCTCCCCATTCGAACATCGGCCCACTCGCCGGCCAATCAACGAGGTGGGTGCCGGCCGGGGTCCCGTTCGAGCGAATCAGGAGCTCCTCTCCCGTGTGCCAGTCTCCAGCGAGGACATAGGTGTTGTCGCCGAAGGTCGTCGACTCGTACAAGTCGAAGATCGTGAAGCCGGGAACTTGCAGCTCCTCGTCTCCGGAGCGAAGCCAGATGGTGGCACCGGTGTAGGGCTCGTCGTTGCGGCGACAGTGCAACGAACCCGTGGGCGTGCTCACGACACCGGCGCAATGCGATGGGAAGGTCGGGTCATCCGCCGTGCTGTACGTGCCTCCATACCCAAGGTACCGAGGGCTGGCCGTTTCCGAGAAGGACCAGAAGGAGTCGGGGCCCTCCCGGGCGTAGCGGCTCTTGGCAAGGTATTCTCCGTCGTGACGCGCCATGGTGGAACCAAACCACGGAGCTTGTGGCGCGAGGTGGATCGGGGCGAGGTATTGCGGAGGGCCGCCGTTGGTCAACCAGACCGCTTCGACACCGCTCGTGGGCTCGGTACCGACAACCGCCACGGCACCTTTGCCGAGGTCATGGATTCCGTAGCTCCAGACCTCGCGGAGCAGAGGCGTGGCTGGCCTGCCCGGTTCTTCGATACGCCACAGGATCCCCTGCGATAGGGTGAGGGATGCGGTTTCGGTTTCGAGCACCCACCCGCTGAACTCTCCATGTGCCGGCGCCGGCTCGAGATCGCGAACCAGCTGAAACGGATATGGGTCCGCTTCCGCGGGCGACCCGAGCGCGGCGGAGCCGCCCCCGGCTACCAAGAGCAGTAAGAGCACTCCCACGATCGATGGGTTGTTCCGAGGGCCTTCCGGATCGGCGACTGACATGCTCCATAAGCATACACCATCCTGCCACCAGCGCCTTCAGAGCGTTCCTGGACTAACGCGGCAACCGCAACCGAGACGGGAAACCAGACCCGGACTCGGACGAAGATTCTTTGGTTCGGAGAAGAGCGGCACTGGTTGCATCAGAGCGTTGGCCAAGCCTCGCGGTGATTGCAGCGTTTCCCCCTCCCTCCCTGCTGGTGAAGGGCGACGAGCTGGATCGGGTCCCGCAAAGGTCCGTGCCGCGGGTACCGGCAGCGCCGCTTGCTCGGGTCGCCTTGCTGGGCGGATATGGCAGTTGTGGTGCTGCGATGGGGCGGTTCATTCCACCGATCCGCGAGCTCCCACCCGTCCACC
>CAZRFU010000044.1:0-46465 GCA_964599475.1 uncultured Thermoanaerobaculia bacterium | reverse complement strand
CCCGCGGTGAACTCGCGGTAGCTGTTCTCGAAGACGCTCCCGGTCACGTCCAGGTTCAACGTGTCGGCGGTGACGAAGAGGTCGAGGAACTCGGCGCCCCGGCGGAACGTGCTGTTGCTCACCGTGGCCGTGCCGCGCAGACCCACGATGCGCACGGAACCCTCGTTGTTGGCGTCGCCGCGCGAGGTGACGTGGTAGCGGTTGGTGTCCTCGATCGTGACGCCGGCGAGAGTCAGTCCGTTCCAGACCGTGCTCTGCGCGGGGAGCATGTGGTTGCCGCCGTGGATCGCGTTGTCGCTGATGCGGCGGATGGTGGTCCCGGTCAGGCTCAGCCCCCCGTTGACTTCGAGCCCCTGGATGGCGTCTTGGCCGCTGACCGTGTTGGAGGCGCCGGCCATGTTGCCGATGTCCTGGATGATCATGTGGTTCAGTGTCACGAGGCCGCCGGTGGTGTCGAGCAGGATCGCGTCGCCGCTCGTGTTCTGGATCGTCCCGCCACTGCCGGCCGCACCGGTGCCGGTAACCGTAACCGGCCCGGCGCCGGTGGTGTCGAGCACGATGCCGGTGGCGCCGCCGTTGGAGCTGATCGACTGCAAGGTCAGGCCGGCGGCGCCGATGGTGGTGTTGGCAACGTAGAGGGCGGTGCCGGTTGTCGAGGTCAAGGTGTTGCCGGTGCCCTGTACGGTGACGGCCCCGGCGCCGCCGGTGGCGTGGAATGGCCTCCCCGAGGTGGTCGCGAGCACCAGTCCGCCACTGGTGAAGTTGATTTGCGCGCTGCCGTTGTTGATCAGGTCGATGGCGTTGTCGGCGCCGGTCGACAGTGACTTGCTCGAGCCGCTGAAGGTGATCACGGCGGCGCCGGAGTTGTTGACAACGTCGATCTGCGAGCTCGCAGCGGTACCCGAGTAGTTGCCGGACAGGGTGACGGCACCGCCCGAGTTGCCGGCGATGCTGACGCCGGTGCCGCTGTCCGTGATTTGGCCCGAGAGCGACACCGTGCTGGTGGTGCGTCCGGTGATTTCGACCGCACGGCTGGCGGCGTTGACGATCGTGCCTCCAAAGGCCACGGCTCCGGTACCACCGGCGAGGTCGAAGGCGATGCCCGCGGCCGCGGAGATCGAACCACCGCCGATGGTCAAGGAGCCGCTGACCGTGTTGAGGTTGATGCCCTTGCCGCTACTCGAGGACGAGCTGGCGGTCGTGAAGGTCGCGCCGCTGCCGAGGCTGGTCGTGGTGAGGTCGAGCGCGGGACCACCTGAGGCATCGATGACGTTGCCAACTCCGGCGATATTCAGCGTCCCGCTGGTCGTCGCGAACAGGCCTGGCCCCGCCGTGGTCGACACCGCCAGGCTCGAGAAGTTGAACACCGAGGTGGTGTTGTTGCTCAGGCTGATGCCGCTCGGCGCGTCGACGGTGGTGGCGCCGAAGCTGTGGCTCGCGTTGCCGTTGACGACGCGGATCCCCATGCCGCTGACGCCGTCGATGTCGGTGCCGGCGATCGACAACGAGCCGGTGACCGCGTCGAGATCGATGCCACGCACGCCGCTGTTGACCTCGATCGGACCAAAGGTCGCCGCGAGCGTGCCGTTGTCGAGGTCGAGCGCGCCGCCGTTGCCACTCAGCTCGACATCCGACACCGTCAGCGTGCCGAAGTTGCTGCCGACGATGTCGGCCGTCGAGGTGTTGCCGACGCCCAAGCCCCTCAGGGTGTTGTCGGGGCCGAGGGTGATCCCGGCACCGGCAGCGTTGGTGATCGTCGGAGCCGCTCCGGCAGCGACCAAGGTCACGCCATCGACCACGAGCGGCACGCCTTGGCCGATCAGGCGTTGCTCGCTCTGGAGCGTGATTCCGCCCGCATAGGGACCCGAGCCGGTGAAGAGGAAAATCGTATCGCGGGCGCCCGCGGCACTCTCGGCCTGAGCCAAGCCGCCGAAAGGATCCACGAGGGTACCTGTGCCGCAGGGCGCGGGCGCGCAGTGATTGCTGTCGACGAACCAGATTCGCGGCCCCAGGGCGATCGTGGCGCTGGTGGTCGCGGTCTTGGTGCCACTGTCCGCGATGGTGTAGAGAAAGGTGTCGACCGCCTGCCCGACGCCGCTCGGGGGACTGTAGGTGAACGACCCATCGGCAGCCACGGTGACCGTCCCGCCGAGCACGGTCGGGAGCGCACCGAGGGCAGCAACGGTGATCGGGTCACCGTCGGGGTCCTCGTCGTTGGCGAGCAGACCCGGCGCCGGCACACTCAGCTCGACGTTGCCGGAAGTGGCGTACTGGTCCTCGCGGGCGATCGGGCTCGAGTCGATCGAGGCCGGCACCAGGGAGAGGTTCGAGCCGAGGGTGTCCTCGACGTCGACGTCGAGGGCCTCGCTGCCGGTGTTGGTGACCGTGACGCGGTAACGGAGCGTCGTCCCCGGAGTTTGGGGAGTTGTCCCAATCGGCGTGTTCAGGGTGTCCAGGGCGATCTTGGTGGCACCGAGGCTCGCGCCTGCCGTTTCGATCAGATCGAGTGTGACCGTTCCCTCGGTGACTCGGAGCACCAGCTCGACGGCCCCGACACTGGTGAAGTCGGCGCCGCTGCCGGCGATCGTGCGGAAGCTCGAAAAGGGGACGAAGATCGCGGTCGGCGCCCCGATGGCCGGCAGCCGTCGCGCAGCTCGGGAGGCGTTTCCGCCGTCGGTGTGGACTACGAGGACTACCTCGGCCCCTGCGTCTGCGGCGTTCACCAGCACGCGAAAGCCGCTGTGGCTCGAGGCGGTGAGGTCGACGCCGCCGAGGCCGGTCGGCGACAGCACGCTCGGATCGTTGTCGCCGTCCCACGTGATCGTCGCCTCGCCACGCGAATCGGGCGAGGTGTCGGTCACCGCCAAGGTGGCCACTCCGCCCGCAACGCCGATGCTCACTGGGCCGGTCCCGGCGAGCCGCCCGGCTGCGAGGTCACGTCGCGAGCCGACGATGTCCGCCCCGCCGGTCGGCATGCTCGTCGCCCCGCCCGGTGGATCGGTGATCGTCGCCTGGCTGGTCGTGAAGCTGTCGATGGTCAGGGCTTCGGCTGACGGCGGCAGCAGAAGGATCAGGGCGGCAATGGTGGTGGTGCGCATAGTGGGAGGCCTCCGTCCGCTGGCCCGGACGCTTTGGTCGGCTCGATCCGCGCCGACCAGAGCGCCGCCCTGGGCCACGTTCTGCCATCGCAAGGGAGATTCGAGTGGCGGCAGTGTAGCAGCCTGCTCGCGGGCCGGGGCAACACCGCCGGCACGGCGGGCTGCGCGGCAACTGGTACCATCCTCGCGCTGGAGGTGGCGATGGCTTCGACACAAGGGTGGCAGCGGATCCGTGGGCAGCTCGGTCAGCTGCGCAGCCTGGTCGAGCTCGAGGGGCCCGCGCAGCGGACGGTGCCGGCGATTTCCGGCTGGTCGGTGGCAGAGCATGTCGAACACCTGGCTCGAGCCCACAACCCGCTGTTCGTCAAGTTGGCCGAGCTCGCCGAAACCGACGATCCCGCGCTCGCCCACGGCCGGATGACGCTGGTTGGCCTGTGGGTCCTGTGGACTGGACGCATCCCGCGGGGCCGGGGCAAGGCCCCGGAACGCACTCGGCCGACGGCCGGCTCGCTCCACCAAGTGCGGAGCCTGGTGGCGGAGTCGAGCGAGTCGTTCGAACGACTCGCGGCGCGCCGATCCGAGCTCGAAGCAGTGCGCGCGCGTATCGATCATCCCTACTTCGGGCGACTGTTGCCCAGGCACTGGCTGCGGTTCGTCGAGCTCCACCACGACCATCATCTGGCGATCGTGCGCGAGATCCTCGATCAGGCCTAGGGACCCCCTGGCGCGTTGTTGAGCGCCGGCTGGGTCAGCAGCTGCCCCTGGGTCAAACTCGTTCGCGCCCGAGTGGTCAGCGATTGACCCTCTTTGGGCGGATCGTGCGAGACGTCGGCGCACGTCCTGGCATGCGCCCATGGCACTGTGTTCCAAGTTGCTGGAGCAAGTGGACTTAGATGCTCGCTTCAGTGGCTCTCGGAGTTGGCGCGGATCTCGCTGATGGGCCGTCATCCACTCACGTCTGCTCGCCAGCCATGCGATCACCCATCAGGAGGTTCCCATGAAGCCCATCACCCTCGCCGCTCTTGCCCTTCTCGCTGCCCCGGTCCTGGCGGACGACCAGCAGCTTCGAACCCCGAACGACCATCGCCCGTCGATTCCCGCCGACATCCATTTCCTCAACGACAAGGGTGAAATCGAGCGCGGTGTTCGTTGTGCGGCTCCCGAGGTCCCGGAGGAGCTGCGGCGCCTGGTCCAGAACGAGGTGGACGCGTGGCAGGCACTTGGTTACGGCGACAACAAAGCCACCAAGGTGATCCCGGTCGCGTTCCACGTCGTCTACGCCGAGAATCGCCGGTCCTCGGAGGGGAACATCTCCGACTCCATGATTCAGGCGCAGATCGACGTGCTCAACGCCGCCTACCAGGCGCATGGGTTCCAGTTCCAGCTCCAGACCGTCACCCGCACCAACAACTCCAAGTGGTTCACCGGCTGCTACGGGTCTCAGGAGACGAAGATGAAGAACGCGCTGGCGGTCAACGTCGCCAGCACGCTCAACATCTACTCCTGCAAGCCCGGCCAGGGCATCCTCGGCTACGCCTACCTGCCGGAGACGCTCCCCGAGACCGACAAGCGCCATGGCGTCGTCCTGCTCTACTCGTCGCTTCCTGGTGGCACCGCTTCGCCGTACAACCTCGGCGACACCGGCACCCATGAGGTCGGCCACTACCTCGGCCTCGACCATACCTTCGCCGGTGGCTGCAACGGTGGTGACGGCGTCGCCGACACGCCCGCCGAGGCGAGCGCCGCCTACGGCTGTCCAACCGGTCGTGACACCTGCTCGGCTCCCGGCCTGGATCCGATCTACAACTTCATGGACTACACCGATGACGCCTGCATGTACGAGTTCACCTCGGGCCAGGCGAACCTGATGCAGACCAAGGTTGCGCTCTACAAGCCGAGCCTCTGATCCCATCGGCGGAGCTCGTGCTCCATTGAGAAGGGAGGAGCCCGGCGGCTCCTCCCTTCTTCTTTGGCGCCGTTGTGATCAGTCATCGAGGCGAAAGCTGATCGCGAGGTTGACGGTGGACGCGATCGGGTTGCCGTCGGCGTCGGTGGCCGGAGCGAAGGGCGTGGCCTCCACGGCATGCTGTGCCTGAGCCGGGAGGTCGAAGGGAAGCCCCTTGATGACCTTGGTCACGACGGCCTTGCCTTGGGCGTCGACCTCGACCTGGAGAATGACCATCCCCTGAACCCTTACCTCCTTGGCCGCATCGGTGTAGGCGGCTCTGATCTCCTCGAGTGGCATGGCGGGTGTTCCCGTCAGTGGCTCTTTGATCGGGCCCTTGGCTGGCCCGTGGGCTTCGACGACGAGGAAGACGTAGGGGGCCTTGGGGCCGTCGAGGGCGCCAACCACCGCTCGTTCGCCGATCGCGACGGTCACCGGGGTGTCCGCGAGCACTTGGGACTGCAGCGCCATGCGGACGGTGAAGGTCGCGCTGTTCTGGTCGAAGCGATCGAGCCGGACCGAGCCGGTCAGCCCGCCGGGGTTGTGAAGGTTGAGGGTGGCCAAGGCGCCCGGGCCGAGGTCGACCGTGGTGTGGCTGCGCGTGGCGACGCGCGAGAGCCGAAGGGTCGCCTCGAGCCCATTGACGACTCCCTCGAGCCCGAGCGTCTGAGCCTCGAGCGAAACCTGCCTGGCCGAGGAGTCGAGAGGGACCACACCGTCGGCCGGCAGCCACAGGCGTTCGTCGCCGGTGCCGGGCTCGGTATGGCCGGTCAGGAAGATCACCCGAGTGTGCACGCCGCCGGTGGCTGGCGTGTCGGCTGGGAGGAGGGAGGCAAGGAGGAGGCCGAAGCCAAAGAGCAGTCCGGTGAGGGAAGCGGGATGAGTAGAGCGCATGGTGGATCCTCGTGGGTCAGGAGGTTGGCAGGACCAGGTACAGCGGTGTGCCGTCCTGGAGTTGGATCGTCAGCACGGTCGGTTGGACGATTCCTCCGATCGGCCAGGTTGGAGCGGGTTCGCTGCTCGGCCAGCTCCACCAGCTCGCCAGCGCTGCCCCGAGCGCGAGCAGCGCTGCGGCAGCGCGCAGGCTCGGGTGGGCAGAAGGGCGCAAGCGAGGCAGCAACGCGTCGGCGAGTTGATCCGGGCCGAGGCGTGGGGGCCGAGCCGCAAGCAGTCGAATCTCCGGCCCGAAGGAATCGGAGTCAGCATCGCGTTCGAGTCTGGAGTCTTCAGGTTCGTTCATGATCGGGACCTCGCTGGCGTCGAAGAGTCTCGCGGGCGCGGCGGCGATGCGAGCGGACGCTCGCCGGAGTGATTCCCAACTCGGCGGCGATCTCCGAGTCGGTGGCGCCCTCGACCGCGGTGAGGACCATCACCGCGCGCTGTCGGGGTGGAAGCGAGGCGAGAAGCCGTTCGGCGTCGAGCGCACTGTCGGGATCGGCCGGCTGTGCGCCGACGGGGAGCCACAGCACTTCGAGCAGTCGCCGTCGGCGAGCGTACCGCACCGCGCGCCGGATCACGATACGGCGCAGCCACCCGTATGCCGCTGCCGAGGTGGACAGGGTGCCAATTCCCCGCCAGGCGTCGACCAGGGCATCCTGCACGACATCCTCGGCGGCAGCGTCGCCGACGATGCCTCGCGCCAGGCCGACCAGGCGATTCCAGAACGCGCCGGCCAGCGCGCAGAAGGCTTGCTCGTCACCGCGCCGGGCGTCATCGATGGTGGTGGCGTCGACCAGGATGGGGGTCATCATCTCTCGAGAGGCAGCGTCGAGGGTGGGGCGTGTACATGTTCCGGGTATCAGGTATCGGGTATCGGGTACTGGAGATCGAGCGATCGGGGTCGGATTGGGAGGGGGAATCGGAGAGGGAGCTCTGTGGACAGGTGCGTCCGGTGCTTATTTGTTCTACAATGCAGAAATGAGGATCCGCGGCGAGCTCGAGACGGCGGTTTTGGTGGGGCTGGCTCATCTCGGTGATGGGGCCTATGGGGTGCCGCTGCGCGCCGAGGTGGAGCAGCGGCTGCAGCGAACCGTGTCGGTCGGAGCCTTGTACACCACCCTCGACCGCTTGCAGCACAAGGGCCTGATCTCGAGTTGGACCGGGGATCCCACGCCGGTGCGGGGCGGTCGCGCCAAGCGGCACTTCCGGCTCGAGCCGGCGGGTCGCGCCGCCCTCGAGGCGGCCCGAAGACAAGCAGTGTTGGTGTGGTCGCTCGAACCCCAGACGGAGGCATGATCATGGAGCATCCAGGAGGACCCGGCGTGGCTCGCGTGCCGCCGGCACGGCTGGAGCGAGTGCTGGAGCAGATCCTCGAGCCCGGTCCGGCCGAGGTGATCGTCGGCGATCTGCGAGAGGTCTTTCTCGACGACCTGCAACGGTTGGGGGCAACGCGTGCGCGTTGGCGATACGGCCGTCAGGTTGTGGCAGTGGCCATCTCGGCGGCCGCAGGGCGATTCGGGCGCGTCGGCGGCGATCTGACGCGAGGCTTTGCGGCGGCAACGTTGTTGATGTTTGCGGTCGCGGGTGCCAACCTCAGCCCTCTGCCGACGTTGATGCTGACCCTCGGTGGGTTGACTCTCTTCCTGCACAGCGCGGGCGTCTCGGCCTTTGCGATCCGTCGCCGACGGGCCGTGGGCCTGCTGCTCGGGTTCTTCGGGGCAACGCTCGCGCTGGATTTGGTCAGAGCCTTGCTGCGCGGCGCCTCTTTGCCCCACCCGTGGGGGTTCTCGCGGGCCGTGATTCTCGTGTTCGTGCTCAGCGCCGTCCTGGCGCCGATGGCGGCGGCGCTCTCGTCGCGGCGCGGGGTCTGGTTGCTCCCGATGGCCCTGATGCCGAGCCTCGTGTGGGTTTTCGACCTCTGGGGTCTGGTTCGTGGCCCCGCGCTGCAGCGGATTCACGCGATCGGCTTTCCGATGACCTTTGGCTTCGGACCCGAGGGTTGGGGTAGGTGGAACCTCGCTGTCGACGTGACGTTCTGGCTCCTGTGCGCCACCGCCCTCGCGCTGCTCGTCGAGCGTCGACGGGAGCACACGCCGGCGTCGCCCGTCGCCCCTAACCCCTAACCCCCAACCCCTCCCCAGGCCCGGCTCGCGGCCGGCACCACCCCCAGGTCGCGGCCGCCAAATCCCTGTAGACTCCGCTCTCGATCGCAACGACTGCCCTCGCGAGCATGGCCGACCAACCGAGCGCCCCGCGTACGCCTCATCCCAGCGGGAACGAGGAGCCCACCGATTCCTTCGGCCCGCGAACGCCGGGGTCCGACAGCGGCGAACGTCTCTCGGGCGAAGGTGGTCACCCCGGCGAGGCCCGGCGTCGCGGCCCCACCTCGGTTGGGCCGTATCGCATCCTCGAGACGCTCGGCGAGGGCGGCATGGGGGTGGTGTACCTCGCGCTGCAGGTCGAGCCGATTCGGCGCGAGGTTGCGGTCAAGGTGATCCGGGCAGCCCAAGCGAGCGACCAGGCGCTGCGGCGCTTCGAGATCGAGCGCTCCACGCTGGCCCGCATGAGCCATCCCTACATCGCCCAGGTCTACGAGGCCGGGCAGACCGTCGCAGGCGAGCCGTACATCGCCATGGAGCACGTCCCGGGCGAACCTCTGGTGGCCTATTGTGATCGGCGCAAGCTGGGCCTCGAGGCCAGGCTCGAGCTGTTCTGCCAAGTCTGCGAGGGGGTCCAGCACGCTCACGAGAAGGGGGTGCTGCACCGCGACCTGAAGCCCGGCAACGTCCTGGTCCGCGAGGAAACGGGGCGATCGATCCCGAAGATCATCGACTTCGGGATCGCCAAGGTGGTCGACCAGGCAAGTGAGCTCGGCTTGACCGGAGATCGCGTGATCGGCACGCCGGCCTATCTCAGTCCGGAGGCCTTCGCGAACCCACTCGATGTCGACACCCGATCGGACGTCTACTCGCTCGGCGTGATGCTCTACGAGCTGCTGATCGGGGTCCTGCCGTTCGTCGGGGAAGGTGGCGGGTTCTTGCGTACCATGAAGCGCAAGCTCGAGGAGGATCCACCGGCTGCGCGGGTGACGCTGGCGCACCTCGACGCTGCCACGCGCGAGTCCAACGCCGCTGCGCGGGGCCTCACGGCTGCCGCCCTGACCAAGCGCCTGCGGGGCGACCTCGAGTGGATCGTCGACAAGGCGGTGGCGCGCGACCGCGACCGCCGCTACGGCTCACCGCGTGACCTTGCCGAGGATATCCAGCGCTGGCGCCGTCGCGAGGTCGTCAGCGCCGGTCCGCCGACGGTTCGGTATCGCCTCGGAAAGTTCGTTCGGCGGCACACTGCCGCGAGTGTCGGTGCCGCGCTGTTCCTGATCGCCGTGGTGGGAGGGTTCGTTGCCCGCACGATCGAGGCTGAACGCGCCAACCGCGAGGCGGAGCGCGCCAACCGCGAGGCGGCCGAGGCGCGCCGCACCTCGGAGGAGGCAACCCAGCTGGCGCGGTTCCTGGTGGGTTTGTTCGACAAGCCGGAGCAGGCTGAGGGAGACCGACCGCTGACCGTGCGGGAGCTGCTCGAGCAGGGGCGTCACCGCGCCAGGGTCGAGCTCGAGGGCGAGCCGCTGACGCAGGCGCGACTCCTGGAAGCCGTCGGTGTGGTCTACCGGAAGATGGGTATGTACGAGGACGCCGAGGCGCTCCTCGATGAGGTCCTGGCAGCTCGCGAGCGCGAGCTCGGGCCCGAGCACGTCGACACCGCCAACGCTCTGGCCAACGTCGTCACCCTGTACTGGCTGACCGGGCGCTTCGTCGAGGCCGAACCGCTGGCCGAGCGAGCGCTGCGGATTCGTGAGCGCGAGCTCGGGCTGGATCACCCCGACGTGGTCCAGAGTGTCGAGGCCATGGCCTTGATCTACCGTCGCCTCGGCAAGCTCGAGCTCGCCGAGCCGTTGCTCTTGCGAGCCCTTCCATCCCTCGAACGATCGGTCGGTCCGAACCATCCGGAGCTCGCCAACGCTCTCAATACAATCGGGATTCACTATTGGAACAAGGGCCGCTTCGAGCAGGCGGCCGACTTCCTGCGGCGAGCCCTGACGCTGTGGGAGCGCTCCCGTGGAGCCGACCATCCCGAAGTGGCAGCGACCCTCAACAATCTCGCCGGAGTGGCGCGTGACCGCGGTCGGTTCGCCGAGGCCGAGCCCCTCTACCAGCGCGCCCTCGACATTCGTCGGCGAGCTCTCGGCGATCAGCATCCGGCGGTCGGCTACTCCCTCGCCAATATCGCCCAGCTACGGCGCAAACAAGGGCGCCTGGCGGAGGCCGAAGCGCTGTATCGGCAGGCGTTGGACTTGTGGGAACGAGCGCTCGGGCCGTCACACCCCGAGGTTGCCTTTGCGCTCAACAACTTGGCTCTCACCCTCCTGGCCGATGGCCGCGCCGAGGAGGGGGAGCCCTTGAGTCGCCGGGCGATGCAGATTCTTCGCTCCACCGTCGGGGCCGAGCACCCCTCGGTCGGTTCATCGATGAACATCCAGGCGCTCCTGTCCCATGCGCTGGGACGAGACGAGGAAGCCGAAAGCCTGCACCGCGCTGCTCTCGGACTCTATGAACGCGTCCGGCCCGCCGACCACCCGTCGCTGGCGTGGCCGCTTCAAGGGCTCGCGAATCTCTACCGCGACACCGGCCGCCTCGCCGAAGCCGGACCGCTCTATGACCGGGCGCTCGCGATCCGACGTGCGGCCCTCGGCCCGGACCATCCCGACACCCAGGAGCTCGAGGCCGACGCGGCGCGCTGGTTCGAGTCGACCCAGGGCAACGGCGCGGCGACGCGCGAACCGGAGACCCCGTGACCAGTCAGCCAGTCCTTGCCGCCGTAGTCCCGGAGTCCGTTGCCGCCGAGACCCGAGCGCTGATCGATGCCATCCGCCGCGCCGACGATCCCGTGGTCTACCGCAGACAGGGTGCGGAGGCGGTCGTCCGGCTCACCGAGGTGGGCCTCGACGCCTTCTTCCTCGGTCCGGTCGAGCGGCTCGGCCTGGGCCCGGTCGCGGCGTCGATGGTCCGGCTCGGACTGCGAACCGCCGCCGCAGCGATCGCGGTTTTCATTCGACGTATCGTTGCCGGGCTCGACGCCGACCAGATTCGTGCGGTGGCTGAGCTCGTCGACGCCCAGCTGGTGGACCTCGCCGTCGACGATGAAGACGAGTAACTACGAGGTCGGCGGAGTCTCGGCGCGGAATTCGGGGAGCGGCTGGGCCGCTGAGGTGGTCCAAGCGCTTTCGATCGAAAGCGCTCCGGTGACCTCGGCTGTGAGCGCCCGAACGATCCCTCCGGTCCAGAGCTCGAGCGCGGTTCCAGCGGTGAAGACCGCCACGTCGCCTCGCGCGACGTGATCGTTGACCGCCATCCGCGCTGCTGCACCGCCGCGGCTGAGACGCGCCACCTCGAGGCCCAGGCCTGCGGGTCCCACGTGGGCCGAAAACGCGCCGGGTGCCAGTCCGAAATACGCCCCCAAGGCTTCGAGCAACTCGTCGAGTGGCTCTGGCGTGCCTGCGGTGCCTTCGACGGCTACGCCACCGTGCTCGCGCAAGGCGTCTCCAAAGGCGGTGACGAAACGCCGCCGAGCGCGAGGATCGCCACTGCGCCAATTGGGGAGCGAGACTGAAGGCAGTCGCGGGCTCACAGCACGACCACCGACCAGGCTGAGGATCATCGCTTCTGCGGGAAGGTCGGGCGCACCTCGAGGAGGCTCGGCAGGGTGCGTTCCGGCGTGGCCAACAGGTCGAGAATCAAGCGACCGAGGTCCTGGGGAGCGATCATCCAGCTGCGGTCGCCCGAGCCCCGATGGGCGAACCCGGTGTCGACGCTGCCCGGAAGGACCGCGACCACGCGGATGCCATGGGGGCGCAGGTCGAGCATCGCCGCCTCCGACAAGCCGAGCAGGCCGAACTTGCTGGCGTTGTAGGCAGCTCCGCCGGCGAAGGGGTTCTTGCTCGCCAGGGAGGCGATGTTGACGATCCAGCCGTGGGTGCCGTCGGCCACCATCACCCGGGCGGCGGCGGCCAAGGCGAAATACGCGCCGTCGAGGTTGGTGTCGATCACCTCACGCCACTCGTCGCGGGTGAGGTCGAGGATCGAGCCGAAACGGCCAAGGCCGGCGTTGTTGACCAGCAGGTCCAATCGCCCTCGTCGCCGGCGCACGTCCTCGATCCAGGCTTCCACCACATCGGCGTCGCGCACGTCCACGGCCGTGGCCGTCACGCGCTCGCCGTGGGAGGTCGCCAGCTCGCCCTGCGCTGCGCGAGCCGACTCCGGCCGCAGCGACGACAGCTCGACGATCCAGCCTGCCTCGAGCAACGCGTCGGCACACGCACGCCCGATTCCACGACTTCCACCAGTCACGACTGCAACTTTCCGCTCCACGAGGCACTCCTTCCGGCGGTAGCCTAACAGGCTGTCATGACCTCTCCGAGGTGGACCTCGAAGAGCTGACACAGCCCCTCAGCCCTCGGTTCCACCCGAGCCTTCACGGCCCTTGACCAGCCGCCACCGGCGGTCGAGGTCGGCCGGCGACTGCTCTGCCAGCGTCTTGCCGTCATCCGCGAGGGACCGCTCCATCGCTTGGAAGCGCCGCGTGAACTTGGCGTTGGCGGCGGCGAGGGCACCCTCGGGGTCGATGCCCAGGTGCCGGGCGTAACTGGCGATAGCAAACAGGAGGTCGCCGATCTCCTCGCGGCTGGCGTCGCCATCTCCCGAGGCGGCTGCCTCGGCTACCTCCGCCAGCTCTTCGTGGACCTTGGCGAGGACCTCGGTAGGGTTGGTCCAGTCGAAGCCCACGCCCCCTGCCTTCTGGCCCAGCCGGTAGGCGGCGAGCAGCGCCGGCAGGCCCGGCGGCACACCGTCGAGGTGGGAGCCCGCGGCGCGGTTGCGGGCCTTGCGCCGCTCCCAGGCGCGCTGAACGTCCTCGGCGGTGGCGGCCTCGGCGGTGCCGAAGACGTGGGGGTGGCGGTCGATCATCTTGGCGTGGATCGCGGCGATCGGCTCGTGGATCTCGAAGGCGCCGGCCTCCTCCGCCAGGCGCCCGACGAAGGCTGCCTGAAACAGCAGATCGCCCAGCTCTTCGCGGATCGCCTCCCAGCGGCCGCTGTCGATCGCCGCAGCCAATTCGTGAGCTTCCTCGAGCAGATACGCACGGAGGTCGACGAGCCGCTGGCGACGGTCCCAGGGGCAGCCCTGCTCCGAACGGAGCCGGGCGATCAGGGCTGCGAGATCCGCGAAGCCGAGGTGCTCGGTGGGGTTCATCGAGGGAACTTGCCGGGGTGGGTGCTGACGGATAGCATCAGCTCGATTGATTCTGGCATGTTGCGACGGCCATTCGAAACGGTACCATGGGAGCTCGGAGCGTGAGTGATCGGGGAATCGAGGTCAATGACCGCCGGATGTTTCTTCCGGATGGCAGCCTGCGGTCAGAGTACAGCTACCTGGAGGACGAGTCCAGGCCACGCCCGGAAGCCCCCGCGCCTGCAGCCGCAGCCGCGGAGCCGACTCCCCCTCCACCAGAAACGCCCCCCGACCCGGCCTTCCTCGACCTGGTCGAGATGGTTGCGCAGAACGCTGCGGCGTACCTGGCCCAGGCCAGTGCCCCAGGAGGAGCGCAGTATCTCGCGGCTGCCAAGGGGTTCCTGGGAATGCTCGAGGCTGTCCACCGCAAGACCGAGGGGAACCTCGCCCCGGACGAGAAGCGTCTGTTGGCGGACGTGATCGGTCGACTCAACCTGGCGCTGGCGCCCAAGAGCCCGCGGGGATGACCCCCAAACCGGCCAGGGCGGGCGCCAGGCGCCGGGTTGCCGCGGTCTTGATCGGGCTGCTCGCGCTGGTCGTCACCTGGCCCGTTTTCGCCGCTCCGGTGTCGCTCGAGCTCACGCCTTCGACCAAGCGCGTGTTTGCGCGGATCCAGGAGCAGTGGTTGCGGTGGCTCAGTGACAGCTACCAGGAGCGGGAAGACCTCGACGCAACCGTCGAGGACATCGCGCTTTCGGTGCAGGCGTTGGGCTTTGCGGCAGCTCCGGATCTCGGGCGCGCCGCGGCGGCTCGAGCTCGTGCAGCCCTGCGATCCGAGGACCTGCCCCAGGCCGTGCGGGCGCTCGAAAGCGCAGAGCGTTTCGCTCCGGGCCTGCCGGAGTCGGCGTTCGTGCAGGCCGAGGTTGCGCGTGCTTCCGGAGACCTGGCAGGCGCCGTCACGTGGTGGGTGCGGGGGTGGACCCGGGCCCTGCGGCTTCCCGACGTCAAGCAGATCCTGGCTCTGAACCTCGGCTTGTGGCTGGCCGCCGCGACGATCCTGTCCGGCGCGTTGTTCACGATCCTGCTCGCGGCCACCCGCGGAGCCGCAATGATCTTGCGGCTGGTTGAGCGCCTGTCGCGGTCGGCCCCGCGAGGGCTGGCGATCGGTCTCTCGGTGTTGGTCCTGGTCTGGCCCTTGGCAATACCACCGTTTGGGTTGTGGGTCCTGCCATGGTGGTCGGTGTTGTTGTGGTCGCAGGCCTCACGCAGCGAGCGGGCGGTGCTGGTGGCGACCTGGATGGTCCTGGGTCTGGTGCCATGGCTCGCCTCGGGGTATCAGAGGCTCGCGCAGCGCCAGGCGGACCCGCTGCACCAGGCCCTGGTGTCGCTCGAGCGCGGAGAGCTGACCGGCTCGCTCGGCACCTCGATCGACCTCCTGACCGAACGCCTGCCGAACGACCCGGCGGTGCTGCATTTGATCGCCGACGTCCATCGGCGCCTCGATCAATGGGACCTCGCCGCACGCCACCAACGCCAGGTGGCGGAGCTCGAGCCCGAGAACGCAGCCGTGCTCGTCGACCTGGGGGCTTTCTCCTTCCGCAAGGGAGACTTCGGGGCGGCGGTGCAGTTCTTCCAGATGGCTACCGTGGCCGATCCCGAGAGTGCCCACGCGTGGTACGACCTGAGTCAGGCCTACTCCGAGGCCTACCAGTTCGACGCGCAACGTCAGGCGCTCGAGCAGGCGCGCAAGCTCGAGCCCGAGCTGGTGGGTGATTGGATTCGCGAACCGCCCGAGGAACGTGTCGCGCTGACTGGGGCCGGGGTCGCCCGGATTCCCGAGATTCGGAGCAAGCTCGATGCCGTCGGCACACCCGAACCGGCGCAGGGGGATGGCAAAGACCTTCCCCCGTGGGCAGGTCTGTTGGTACCGGTGATCTTGGTGATCATCGCGTTTGCGGTCGGACGTTTCGTTCCGCCACCGAGTCAAGGTCTACCCGAGGGGTTCACGTGGCGCCGAGGGATCGGCTGGCGCGTGACCCGCGTGCTCCTCCCAGGCCTTCCCAGCGCCGAGATCGGGGAGGGCCTCTCGGCATTCGGGGCCCTGTGGCTGCCGGTTTCGTTGGCGCTGCTGCCGGTGGCTGCCGGGGTTGGCTCGGCAGTTCCCTTGGCCCTCGATCCGGCGGGGTCGGCGGTGCCTGTGGCCCTCGTTGGTCTCGGGCTGGTGCTGATCGGCCGGGTGGTGTGGGACCTGAGGACCGAGGGCTGATCGATGGCGCTCGAAGGCACCCTCGACGTCCTGCGTCTGCCCGAAGTGCTGCAGATGGTGTCGATGCAGCAGAAGACGGGCATCCTGACGGTACAGGGCGAGACCGACATCATCGCGGTTTCGTTCCTCGTCGGCCAGGTCGTGGCGGCGGATGCCCTCAACCAGACTGTGGAGGATGGGCTCGGGCAAGTCCTCGCCAGCGAGGGTATGGTCCGCCCCGAGGATTTTCAGCGGGTGTCGGCTGAGCACGCGGCGGGTGGAGAGCGCCTGATCGACCTGCTGGTCGAGCGCGGTCTGCTCAGCCGGGCGAACGTCCTCGATGCTCTGCGTCTGCAGACCTACCGCCTGTTGCTTCAGGTCCTGCGATGGGATCACGGCGAGTTCAAGTTCTACGGCGGCGACGAGGTCGCCTTCGAGGACGGTTTCCGGGCGATATCCATCGAAGAGCTCTTGATCCGTTCGGTTGGGGACCTTGGTGAGACCGATCCGGACCTCGATCAGCCGCGCCTGGATGCCCCGTATCAGAGAGTTCCGGGGACGACACAAATCAAGATTTGGGGCGAGGACGGCGAGGGGCCTCTCCAAGACGCCTCGGCCTTGTGGCTGGCACCGGCCGAACAGGCCCTGCTGCAACGGCTCGATGGAGTGCGCGCAGCCGGGTCGCTCGGTCGGGACGTCGGGTTGTCCGACTATCAGGTGCTCTACGCGCTGTATCGCCTCCTCCAGGCCGGCCTGGTCGAGCGCGTGCATCGCCACGAGCCGGTCGCGCCGACACCGCAGCCTCCGGCAGCGGTCGAGATGCCGCCGGTCGAGATGCCGGTTGTGGATGAGGTGGACGCGCTCGATGCGTCGGTCGCGGAGGGGGCCGCACGCGAGCGGATCATGCCCTGGGTCGCCCCGATCGCCGCTCGAGCGCTGGCGGTGGGTGTCGCTCTCCTGGCGGTCCTGTGGGCCTTCGACCAGCCACGGCGCCTGCTGATGCCGTTCCCGTGGCAAGGACCGGACCGGGCTGCCTTCGCCGAGGCCCAGCTGCGGACCTCTTGGGGCACGATCCGTGCGGCGGCAACAGCCTTCTACCTGGTCGAGGGTCGATTCCCGGCTGATCTGGCCGAGCTCTCCGACCGAGGGTTGATCGATCCGAGCTCGGCTCTGGACCCCGAGGGTGATCCGTTGGCGCTGACCACGGAAATCCTGGGCTTCCGTCTCGAGCCGGTGAAGGACGGTGAGCCGGTCGCCGCGCAGGCGATGACACTCACCGCAACGGACGATTTCTTCCTCGACCCTGAGGTCGTGCGGCCTCCGGCGGGCCCGTCCGAGGCGCCCCTGGTCCTCCTCGACTGACGCGCCCGCAGTGCCGCACTGCCCTGGCCGGATCGTCGGTGAGACATCCGGGCTGACCCCGGTCTTCGATGGAGCCTGCTACGCTTGCATCGGAGGGCGGCAGATCCGGTCGCCCTCCGCAGAGGGCGACCGGGATGGTAGTCGGCTTGGTGCGAAAGGGGGGACTCGAACCCCCACAGCCTTGCGGCCACAAGATCCTGAGTCTTGCGCGTCTACCAATT
This sequence comes from uncultured Thermoanaerobaculia bacterium, assembly GCA_964599475.1. Taxonomy (GTDB): domain Bacteria; phylum Acidobacteriota; class Thermoanaerobaculia; order Multivoradales; family CAZRFU01; genus CAZRFU01. The sequence goes on along the minus strand of CAZRFU010000044.1, from coordinate 29,375 downwards.
CCGCCACTTTCGCGCGAAGGGAGTGTAGGGTGAGCGATCCAGTCGTGTCAATAGCCAGAGAGAGACTTCGTGAGATTCTCCTCGGCAGAGTCCTCGAAGGGGGCAGCGCCGGGGCCGGCGCCGACGAGCTGCGCTTGGCCGCGCGGGCCGAGGTCGGCGAGGATGTGCCGGGTGGTGAGCTCGACGCCGAGCTCGATGCCTTGAAGGCCGAGGGACGCATCGTGTTGTGGGCGCGGCGTTGGCGCGCGATCAGCACCACGCCGTGGGTGGTGGGAATGTTGCGTCGGTCCGGGCGGCTGCTGGAGGTCGTCGCCCGCGACGGTGGGGGGCGCTACCTCGTCCCGGCGACTCGCACCAAGGGCGCCTTGCCCGGCGACCTGGTGCTGGTGCGCCCGGATCGGGCCAAGCGCGGCCGGCAGCGGCAGGCGCTGGAGGCCTCGGTGCTCGAAGTGCTGAGGCCGCGTTCGCGCCGCTTCGTCGGCTGTCTCGTCGCTGGGAAGCGAGGCCCGGAGCTGGTCGCTTGGGATGCGCAAAGCGCGCCGGCGATCGGCTCGCTGGAGGTCGGCGAGGCGAAGGTCGGCGAATGGGTGGTGGTCGAGGTCGGCAAACCCGGTGTGCGCCGGACGCAACGATCGCCGGTCGCGCCGACTCTGGCCGCACGTGTGGTCGAGCGGTTGGGCTCACTCGAGGATGCCTCGGCAGACGTTCGTGTCGTGTGTCGTCACCATCGCCTGGAGCAGGACTTCCCGCCCGCGGTGCTCGAGGAAGCAGAGGCCTTGGCCCGTCGCGGTATCGCGCTCGAGGCCGGCCGAGCGGATCGGCGGTCTGAGATGGTCGTGACCATCGACGGTGCGGATGCCAAGGACTTCGACGACGCCATCCAAATCTCGCGGACCCGGGTGGGGTGGTCGATCGGTGTCCACATCGCCGATGTGGGCTACTACGTTCGACCCGGGTCTGCGATCGACGCCGAGGCCAAGCGGCGGGGCACCAGCGTGTACTTCCCCGAGGAAGTGGTGCCGATGTTGCCGGCGGTGCTCGCGGATGATCTCTGCTCGCTGCGGCCCGAGGTCGATCGCCTCGTGGTGTCGGTGTTGATGGAGATCGACACTGCCGGTGCCGTACGCTCGCGGCGTTTCGAGCGGGCGGTGATTCGCAGCCGACGCCGCCTGACGTACGACCAGGCTCAGGTGCTGCTCGAAGATCCAGAGCACGGCGAGGAGCTGCGCGAGACCTTCGTCGGGGCCCGCGAAGTGTTGCGGATCTTGCGCAGCGCCCGCGAGGCGCGGGGGTCGCTGGACGTCGATCTGCCGGCGGTGCGGGTGCACCTCGACGATGCGAGCCGCTTGTCGGCACTGAAGGTGCAGGACCGCTTGGATGCCCACCGCCTGATCGAGGAGCTGATGATCCTCGCCAACCGGGTGGTGGCCGAGGCGTTGGATGGTGCCGGACGCGCCGTCCTGCATCGTGTCCACGATGCGCCCGACAGCGAGGATCTCGAAGAGCTGCGGCGGGCACTGATGGCGCTCGGGGGTGTCGAGCTCGAGGCGGACGACGAGGTGGGGCCGGCGATGCTGCAACGGTGGGTCGCCGCGATCCCCGACGGGCCACTGGCCGATGCGGCGGCGATGCGGGCGCTCAAGGCGATGAAGCGTGCGGTCTACATGCCCGAGAGTCGTGGGCACTGGGCGCTGGGCCTGCCTCACTACCTCCACTTCACCTCACCGATCCGGCGCTATCCCGACCTCGTCGCGCACCGCCAACTCGTCGCGGAGCTTGCCGGCGAGCCCGCGCCGCCGGGTTTCGGGGACCTCGAGACCCTCGGCAAGGCTCTGTCGACGGCCGAGCGGACCGCCGAGGCGGCGGAGCGTGAGGTCAGCAGCTGGAAGCGAATCCGGGCGCTGGCGGGCCGGGAGGGTGAGGTCTTCGCGGTCACTGTGACCGATGTTCAGAACTTCGGCGCCTTCGTGCGACTCGACTCGGAGTGGGTCGACGGATTGATCCCGGCGTGGGCCTTCGGAGAGGGCCCGTGGAAGGCGGTGCGAGCCGGCACGGTGCTCAAACAGCTGCGCGGTCCTGCTAGGGTTCGCCTCGGCGACCGGCTCGACGCAAGACTGACCAGGGTCGATCTGATCAGGCGCCAGGTCGACCTCGAACCGGTCGATGGTGGGAACCGCAGGCCCGAAAGGCGAGTCCGCCCAGAGGAGCGCACCCGTGGCGGGGGCGCTCGCAAGGAGAAGCGACGCAGATGATCGAGCGCAGACAGTGGAGAATCCAGACCTGGCGAGTGCCGGCGGCGCTGCTCGTGCTGGCGGCCTGCGGTGGGCAGTCGGTGGAGCAACAGGCGGCCGCCGACGCGACCACCAGGGCGGCGGTGCAGGAGATGCTGCAGGCGTACCTGCCGGCCTTCGCAACCGCGTATCGGACCGGTGACCTCGAGCCCCTGCGAACGTGGGCGGTCGAAAAGGAGCTCGCTTCGCTCGAGCGTCGCCTGGTGGCGATGAACGAGGAAGGGCTGAGCCTCGAGCCGACCTTGGTGGAGGTCGTGGTCGAGGATGTCCAGGTGTGGAATCGGGTCAATGCCTTCGCCACGACACTGGAAACCTGGGACCTGCGTTTCGTGTCGTCGGGCGCCGGAGTGCTGGTTTCGGAGCGGATCGGCGAACGTCAACGGGTGAAGTACCAGCTCAAGCTCGAGGGTGAGGCGTGGATGGTCTACTACCGCGAGGTTGGAGAGACCCTCGAGTGACCAGCAACGTGCTCCCTCGCGTGGCGATCGTTGGTCGCCCCAACGTCGGCAAGTCCACCCTCTTCAACCGCCTGATCGGCGAGCGCCGATCGATCGTGCACGACGAGCCGGGCGTGACGCGAGACCGCATCGTGGCGGAGGTCGAGCTCGGCGGGCGCAACTTCGAGCTGATCGACACCGGCGGGCTGGTGCTGGGCGACGAGCCGCTGGGCATCGACGAGCAGGTCCTCCGAGCCGTCGACGCGGCGGATCTGCTGGTGCTGGTGGTCGACGCCAAGGAAGGGTTGACGGCAGCCGACCAGCGCGTCGTCGAGGCTTTGCGCGGGCGTGATCGTCGGGTGGTGGTGGCCGCCAACAAGGGGGACACCAAGGCCGCCAAGGAGGGTTTTGCAGAGTTCTGGTCCCTCGGGTTCGAGGCGGTGGTGCTGGTGTCCGCCGAGCACGGTGGCGGTATCGCGGATCTGGTCGACGAGATCGCCGCGCGCCTGCCCTCGGCTGAGGCGGTCGCCCGTCCTGCGGCACCTGCCGTCGCCATCGTGGGGCGCCCGAACGTCGGCAAGTCGTCGCTGCTCAACCGCATCCTCGGGGAGGAGAGGGCATTGGTGTCGCCGATTCCCGGGACCACGCGTGACCCGCTCGACACTCTGGTCGAGGTCGACGGCAAGCCGTGGCTGTTGGTCGACACTGCCGGGATCCGGCGGCGCGCCAAGGTTTCCGGAGACCCGGAAGCGATTGCGGTGATGTTGTCGCGCCGTCAGATCGAACGCGCCGAGGTGGCCCTGTTGGTGATCGACGCGAGCGCGGGCGTGACCAGTGGGGATCTCGCCATCGCCGGGGTGATCTGGGAGCTCGGCCGCTCGGCGGTGGTGGTCGTCAACAAGTGGGACCTGCTCGACGAGGAGCGGCGTGACGAGCTCGAGGTGTCGATGGCTCGTCTCGACGAGCTCTTGTCGAACCCCCCGCGGGTCAACGTGTCGGCCCTGACTGGACGTGGCGTCGGCAAGCTGTTTGCCGCAGTCGAGCAAGGGTTGGCGGGAGCGCGCTTCCGCGTCGGCACCGGGGAGCTCAATCGGGTCCTCGAGGCGGCGACACGCGCCCACCACGCGCCGCATCTCGCGGGTCGGCCGTGGAAGTTCTTCTATGCCACGCAGGTGGGCGCGGGGCCGCCGACCTTCATGCTCTTCGCCAACCGACTGTTGAACCGCCAGGACAACTACCGCCGCTATCTCGAGAATCGTCTGCGCGAGGCCTTCGGTCTGCCGGGGACACCGATTCGCCTGGTGGTGCGCCGCCGAGGTGGGTCACCTGCGCCCCGGTGACGCCGGCGCCTCGAAGTGGTACATTGGGAGGCTGCGAGGATCACGAGCGTGAGCAACCGACGTGGACAGCGTACAGGTCGGACCAAAGCCGACCTGATCTCGGCCGTACATCGGCGACACGGCGGCCTGTCGCGTGCCGAGGTCGCAGAGGCCGTCGACGCGTTGTTTCGCACGCTCAAGACCACCCTCATGGACGGTCGGCCGGTGCGGCTGGAGGACTTCGGCAACTTCGAGATCCGACCGCGTCCCGGGCGCAAAGGGGTGCATCCTGCCGACGGTCGCGAGGTCGAGATCCCCGCTCGCCGGGGCGTGGCCTTCCGGCCGGCCCGAGCCGTGCGCGAGCAGGTTTCCGAGTCGGACGACGAGCGGGAGTGCGACTGAGGATGGCGCGCAAGCTCTTCTACAAGATCGGCGAGGCCTGCAAGATCCTCGACGTGCAGCCGTACGTCCTGCGCTACTGGGAGACCGAGTTCCCACTGCTCAAGCCGGACAAGAGTCGCTCCGGGCAGCGCGTCTACAGTCAGCGCGAGATCGACATCATCGCGCGGATCAAACAGCTGCTCTACGACGAGGGCTACACCATCGCCGGAGCCAAGAAGAAGCTGGACGTTGAGCTCGAAATCGCCGAGGACGGTTCCCCTGTCCTGCGGGAGGAGGGGGCCGAGGCGACGAGTGCGCCGACCGCGCCGGTGGCGCCGCCGCTTGACAGCAACGCCCTCGAGCGGATAGAAACCCTCGAACGCGGCGTTCGCGCAGCGCTCCGGGAGGCCCGATCCATCCTAGCCGCCCTCGAGCCTTCGCGTCGCTGACCGGCTGCCGTGTGAAGAGGACAGCTGTCGTTTGAAAAGGCGGGACGTGGCGCAGCCTGGTAGCGTACCTGAATGGGGTTCAGGTGGTCGCCGGTTCAAATCCGGCCGTCCCGACCAGTTTCTTTCGACGGGGCTGATGGGGGTGAGGGCTCGGTGAGCGGATCCGAGGTCGCCGCCTCGCGGCACAGCTTTGCCCCCCTCCTGGCGGTCCCCCTGATCGTGGCGCTCGCTGCGGTTGCGCCGGGTGGTCGCTGGTGGCTGCCGGCTGTGGTGGCCTTGCCCCTGCTGCCCGGGTTCACGGCAGGAGTGCGGGCGCGGGCGTGGTGGCCGACGTGGCGACTCGCGATGGGCTGGGCGGCGCTCTTGTCGGGCTCGATCGTGGTCCTGGTGGTCGTGGCTCCCGAGCGCGCTGCCGCCGCGGTGCTCAATGCCGAGCCCTACCGGCAGGTGATGTTCGGCTGGATCTTCGAAGGGGTGGGGCCGGAGCTCGAGCCGCGCCGGTTCCTGCCCGAGCACGCCTTGCACCTCGGCGGGTTCGTGATCCTGGCACTGCTCTCCGGGGGGGTGTTGGGCCTGATGTTGGGTGCCGTGCTCGTCGGCTACATGAGCTACTTCGTGGGCTCCTACGCCGTCGCATCCGGCCACTTGGTGGTTGGGGCCGTCGCGGCGTGGGTACCCTGGTCGGTGTTCCGGGTCGCCGCCTTCGTGATGTTGGGATGTGTGCTGGCGCGCCCGCTGCTGGTTCGCCGCTTCGACCTGGGCCGAACCGAATGGCGCTTGGTGGGCCTCGCCGCTGTGGGTATCGCCTGTGACATTCTGCTCAAGACGTTCGGTGCGGCACCGTACGGTCGCTTCCTAGCCTGGCTTGCGGGCAGTTGATGGAGGAGGTGCCGGGTGCTGGGTACCGGGTCCTCCGGATCTGATTCCCGATCCCCGATCCCCGGTACCCTCTTCGAGTACCCGATACCCGATACCCTCCTCCCCGGTGATACCATTCGTCGGATGAGCGGATCGGCTCCCTCCTCCGCGGTCAGCGTCGGCCGACCGTTGCGCATCGTCGTCGTCGCGGCTCGCTTTCACGAGGCCGTCGTCGATGATCTGGTGCGGGGTGCGCTCGAGGCCCTTGGCGGCATCGGCGATGTGGCGTGTGAGGTGTTTCGCGTGCCCGGAGCCTGGGAAGTGCCGGTGGTGATCGACGCCGCCCTGAGTCGACCCGAGGTTGACGGAGCCGTGGCGCTGGCCTGTCTGGTGCGGGGCGACACGATGCATTTCGAGCTCCTGGCAGAGGAGAGCACCAGAGGGTTGGGACGAGCGGTAGCACGACACGGCAAACCCGTGGGGCACGCGATCCTGGCCTGCGAGACTCTGGCCCAGGCGCTCGACCGCAGCGCGCCCGGGAAAGCCAATAAGGGGCGCGAAGCCGCCCTCGCCGTCGCAGAGACGGTGCGCACGTTGGATCTGGCGCGGGCACGGACCGAGGTGGTGGCATGACCACGACACCGGCACGCCCGGCCAAGCCTCGACCGCTCGACACCGCATCGCTCAAGGGCAAGCGGCGGCTGGCGCGTGAGATGGCCGTGCAGATGCTCTACCAGCACGATCTGGCCGGGTCGACGGCTGCCCAGATCGTCAAACACTTCGACGTGCGGGACTTCGCGCTGGAGGCCCTGGGGCCCGAAGTCGATCTGAGTGTCGAGCGCGAGCGGCTCGACAGCGCTTTCGAGTACGCGGCGGCACTGGCCGAGGGTGCGATCAACGAGCGCGACGCGATCGACGAGCTGATCCGCAGCCAGGCCGAGCACTGGCGCCTGGAGCGCATGTCGGGGGTCGACCGCAACGTCCTGCGAGTAGCTATCTACGAGATGTTGTACCGGCCCGAGGTGCCGAAGCTGGTCGTCCTGGACGAGGCGATCGAAATCGCCAAACGGTTCGGCACGGAGCAGAGTGGTCGTTTCGTCAACGGTCTGCTCGATGGCCTGCTCAAAGCTCACGAATTTCCGGGTCGACGGACGTGACGGGGTGGCGGCGGTGGCTCGGCGTGGTGCTGGCGGGGGTGGCTGTCCCCGTTGGCGCGGACGCGGTCGGTGGGGTGGCGGTCGAGGGCCGTGACTGGTTGTGGGCTCGTCTCCCGGAGGCAGCACAAGTCGAGCCGTACACCAACGACGGCTATACCCTCGAGGTGGAGGAAGGCGCGATCCTGGTCGAGGTGGTTTCGCAGCCGTTGCGCAGCCAGAGTCCGTTTGTCCCTCCCTCGATCCGTGCGGGGGGGCAGGGCGACCCGCTGGTCCAGGTGGCGCGGACGATCACGGCGGGTGCCACGATGCGCTACGACGCCGTGTCGCGGGTGCTGGCTTGGGTTGCCGCCAACGTTCGCTACGATCTCGATCGCAGCCAGCCGCAGGATGCGCGCGCCGTGCTCGAACGGCGGACGGCCTACTGTACCGGTGTGGCGCGTCTGAGCGTGGCCCTGCTCGGCGCGGTGGGCATCACTGCGCGCGAGGTCCCAGGGTACGTGGTCGGTGAGGAGGGCGGCTACCACCGCTGGATCGAGGTCTACTACCCCGATCGTGGTTGGAGCTTCAGCGACCCCGCTCGGTACCACCACTACGTTCCGGCCAGCTACGTGCGTCTGGCCGGTGAGACCCTGGGAGAAGGGGCCCTCGAGGGGGCCGAGGTTCTTCGCCGCGAGGACTTCCGCCAGCCCGTCGACTCCTATCCCGTCGGTCCGGTCGGCATCAGTGCCCGACGCAACAACGAGCGGCGCCAGTCGGCCGTGCTGCAAGTCCACGTTGTCGGCGTTGGAACCGGCACGGCGATCCTGGAAGGCGACGGCCAACGCCGGGTGCATGCCCTGTCTTCGGGTTCCGCCTATTTCGTCGGCCTCGAGCCGGGGCAGTACACGCTCGAGGTGCTTTCGGCAGAGCGTCCGCCCGAGCGCCGCCGGATCGTCTTCCGCGACCGGGTCGTCGGCACAGTTCACATCGACGCTCCCGGCTGATACTTCCCTCAGGAGCCTGCATGCGCCGTTCTCACGTGTCTCTTGGTCTCTTGGCTCTGTCTGTCTGGGGCTGCGGTTACACCTTGGTCGGCCGAGCCAGCAACCTGCCTGCCGACGTCGAGGCGATTTCGATTCGCACCTTCGAGAATCGGACCGGGCGCGTCGGGGTCGAGCAGATCCTGACCCGGGCGGTGAGCGACGAGCTCGTCACGCGGCAGCGCTACCAGGTCGTCGGCGACGACGCCGGCGCCCAGGCGAGACTTTCCGGTGAGGTGATCGGCTTCGATGTCAGCCCGCTGACTTTCGACGCCGAAGGCCGCGCGACCGACTACCAGATCACCATCACGGCGAAAGTCGAGCTGCGCCACCTGGGTCGAGACGAGCCGATCTGGGCCAACGACCGCTACATCTTCCGCGAGGTCTATCCGATCGAGGACGAGGCAGACCTGTTCTTCGAGCAGGAGACCGGGGCGCTCGAAGAGGCGGCCGAGAAGTTCGCCGAGTCGATGGTGACGGATCTGCTCGAGGGGTTCTAAGCAGGGACCAGGGGCCAGGGACCAGGGACTCGGATGTCGCCGTCGCCCGGTACCCAACACGAGGTATCCTCTTCGAGTACCTGATACCCGATACCCCTCTTCAAGTACCCGGTATCTGGTACCCGGTACCCCAAACAACAAAGGCCTCCGGTGATCCGGAGGCCTTCGACGTTCAGAGCGCGAGCGCCCTGGGCTTACTGAGCTGAGGCAGCTGCAACCGCGCGGGTCAGACGCGACTTGTTGCGGTCTGCGGCGTTGCGGTGGATGACACCCTTCTTGGCGGTGACATCGATGATCTGAATTGCGGTCGGGAGCAAGCTCTTGGCCTCATCGACCTGACCGGCTTCGAGGGCGCGACGCACCTTCTTGATGGCAGTACGGAGCTGGGAACGGTCGGAACGGTTGCGATCGCGACGCACTCGGTCTTGCCGCATGCGCTTTTCAGCAGATTTGTTGTTGGCCACGGTGAGCAAAAACTCCTGGGAACGGTGAATCAAGGCGCCCCTTGGCGCATCGGCGTAGGGTATCGCGGCGCCTGCCGGATGTCAACCGCAAACGGTGGTGAGGCGATCAGACGATCACCCCCCGAGGTTGGCCAGACGCTGTCGCGCGAGGCTGGCCTCGTCGGTGGTCGGGTGGTCGCGGACCACACTCTGCAAGTGCACCATCGCTTGAGCGCGTTCGCCGACCTCGAGCAGGGCATAGGCCTTCTTCAGTAGGGAGCTGGCGGTCTTGTCGCTGCGCGGGTAGTCGGTGAGGACGCGGTCGAAGGCGGTGATGGCGTCGCGGGATCGGCCCCGCCGCAGGTAGGCCTCGCCGATCCAATACGCGGCGTTGTCGGCGAGGTCGGTCTGGGGGTGTTGCTCGAGGTATTGCCCAAAGGCGAGGATCGCCAGGTCGAAATTGCCACGCAGGTAGTCGTCGTAGGCGGCGCGGTAGAGGGCCTGAGGATCGAGACCAACGTCGGTGACCGCCACCGGGGCAACCCGGGCGTCCTTGAGCTGTTGGCTCGTGGCGTCCAGTTGCTGTGCGAGTTGTGAGAGGCGAAAGCTGAGGCTCTCGATCGCTGCCTCGAGCTTCTCCAGCTGGCCTTCGAGATCGGAAAGATCCTGACGACCGTCGGCCTGCCCGCGGACCAGGAGGCCGAGCTGCCGCGACAGCTCCTCACGCGTGGCTTCGACGGCTCCGGCGCTCGCTCCGTCCTGCTGCAGCTGCAGCACTTGACGTTGGACGTCCGCGAGCTGGGCTTCGATCGAGTCGAGTTGAGTGGTCGACGAGCAGCCGCCAAAAAAAGCCACGGCGCCGATCAGCGCCGTGGCTTCGAGGAGACGCGGGCGAAGAGTCGTCGTCGCGGTCATTCCTCGCGATCGTCTCAGTTGGCCCGACCGGTGACCACGAAGGCGGCGCGGCGGTTCTGTGCCCAACACGCCTCGTTGGCGTTGTTGCAGACCTGCCGCTCCTCACCGTACGACACCACCCGCTGGAAGCGCGAGGCCGGCACGCCGAGGGAGATCAAGTACTCCTTGGTGGCGTTGGCCCGGCGATCTCCGAGAGCCAGGTTGTAGTCGTTGGTGCCGCGCTCGTCGCAGTGACCCTCGAGCGTGATCAAGAACTCCGGGTTGCTCTTGAGGAAGTCGGCGTTCTTGCGCAGGCGCTCGCGAGCGGCATCCTTGAGCTCGTAGCGGTCGAAGTCGAAGTAGACATCACCCAGCAGGCCCTGGCTACGGACGTAGGAATTGACCTTTTCGAGGTCGCCCGAGAGCGGGTTGGCGGTCGCATCATCGGCCGTGCTCGGTTGGGTCGGCGGGGCGACATCGGTGGGTTGGGGCTGTACCGTCGAGGAGGCGATCTCGACGCCGCTGGTCTTCGGAGGTTTGGGTTTGCAGCCTACCAGGCCAACCACGGCAACCAACGAGACGAGAGCAATCAGGGATCGACGCATGTACAGCTCCTCGTGTATTTTGCATGCGGCGGCAGGCGCCGCCGTGGGGTCAAAGGTTATCAGACCGAGAAATGCCGAAGCAATGCTTGGAGGGGACCAGGGACCACCCCGCTCTCGTGGTACGGCTCGTGGCGTTCGAGGTTCTGCTACTCAGAGGGCCGCGGGCTCCAGCTGGGCGCCAGATTGTCCCCGACGGTGGTCAGCTGCCGCGGCGTGCCACCACCTTGGGATTCGGTGACGAAGATCTGGGTGGTTTTCGAGCTGCCGCTGGTGATGGTGCTGGTGAAGGCCAGAAACCGTCCGTCGGGTGAAAACGTCGGCGCTTCGTGCGAGCCGCCGCCGCTGTGGATCACCTTGGTCTCGAGGGTGGCGAGATCGGTGACGACGATCGCGAACTGGCCGCTCTTGCCGCGGCTGGCATAGGCCAACCGCCGCCCGTCCGGGCTCCAGGCGGCGCCGTCGTTGTATTCACCCTCGAAGGAGATCCGCCGCAGGTTCGAGCCGTCGCTCTGCATCACGTAGACGTGGGGTGAGCCGCTGCGGCTGGAGGTGAAGGCGATCGAAGCGCCGTCGGGGCTGAAGGCGGGATTGGTGTCGATGCCGTTGCTGCGGGTCAGCCGGGTGAGATTCGAGCCGTCGCGGTTGGCGACGAAGATCTCGGAGTTGCCGTCGACCGAGCGGGCAAACGCCACCTTGGAGCTGTCCGGCGCGAGCGAGGGCGAAGCGGTGAAGGTTCCATCGTTGACGACCGGCCGCTTGGCGCCGGAGGGCAGCTCGACCAGGTAGACCCCGGGGCCGCCTTCGAAGAACGAGACGTAGGCGATCGAATCGCCCTTGGCGCTCCAGTCGGGTGCCATCGAGATCGACTTGTGGCCGGTGATCGGACGTTGGCTGCGGCCGTCCCAGTCCATCAGGTAGATCTCCTTGTCGCCGCTGCGATTGGAGGAGAACGCGATGGTCGTGAGCGCGATTCCGGGCCGGCCGGTGAAGTACAGCACTACCTCGTCGCTGAAGCTGTGGGCGATGCGGTGCACCATTCCGAGCTCGGCGCGATAACGCTTGCCCAGGATGAACTCGCCACTGGCGAGGTCGAAGACCCGTCCCTCGAGGACCACGCGGTCCTCCTCCTGCTTGATCTCCGCGGTGAGCAGCACCTCGTTGCCGAGGGAGCGGTAGAGCTCGGCGTCGCGGGCGGGATCGCCGGTGAGCTGGAGCGGCGCCAGCTCGGTCGGCCCCTGGACCGAAAACACCCCGGCCAGCTGCAGATCGGAGCGCAATACCGCCTCGAGGTCGCTGGCGGCGGCGCTGCCCGCAGCTGTCATCGGATCGAGCCGCTCCGCCCGCGGGAAGGCCAGCCGCAGCAGGCCGCGTTGCTGCCCGTCGATCACGATCTGGACCTGATTGCCGGCCGGTGGTACGTCCTGGGCGAAAGCCGGGAGCGGCGCCAGGAGCAGGGTCAGAGACAGGATGTTGTGGTGCTTCATGGTGCTCTCCGAGTCGTCGAATCAGGGCGTCAGCGAAACAGCAGGGTCACGCCGAGAGTGTCGCCGGCGTAACCCTTGGGCAGCGGCGGCAGTGGCGCGGCCGACTCGACCGCCCGGCGTCCTGCCAGGTCGAAAGCGGCGGACCCCGAGCTGCGCACGATCTCGACCTCGCGAACCGAGCCGTTGCGTTCGACGATGAAGTGAATCGCGACCTCGATGCCGGAGCCGACGGGTGGCCGCGTCCACTGTCCGCGAATCATCGCGGCCATACGGTCGACGTAGTACGCGTAGCGGAAGTCGGGGTTGTCGAGGCCGGCGACGGCCGCGCCCTCGGTGAAGGCGGAATCGGGGCGGCCGGTCGGCGATCCGAGGCGACCGGGAACGGTGCCGGTGCGGCGGGGGTCCTCGGCGGCGTCGTTGGCGGCGCTCGCGGGCGCGGGCGTCGGCGCGGCAGGAGGCGTCTTGGGCGGGCTGGGCTTGGGCGGCGTCAGCGCCGGCGGCTGGTCGGCAGCGGCGGGCTTGGGGGCCTCCGCCTTCGGCGGTTCGGGCTGCGGTGGTTCGGGCTGCGGCGTCGCCGGCTCCGCAGGCTTCGGTGTGGGGCGCGCCGGCGCCGGGTTGCGCACGCCTTGCGCCGGCGGCGGCAGCAGGGTGACCGGGAGGTATTCGACCGGCTTGACCGGATCGGCGAACAGCTTCGGTCCCCAGATCGCTCCCGCAACGAGCAGCCCGTGCAGGGTGGTTGCGACGATCGCGGCCACCACTCGGCGACCGCGTTCGTCGCGGGCCGCGCGTTCGTCGAGGAGGTGGTCGAGGCTGTTCACGGCCCTCAGCGGTTCCGCCGACGAGTGGCCGGGGGGGGAGTTTCGGTAACCATGCCGACGTTGGTGATGCCGCCCTTGCGCAACACGTCCATGACTTCCATCACCGACCCGTAAGCGACCTCCTTGTCGCCTTTGAGCAACACCCACTTTTCGCCGCGACTCTCGAGCAGCGGCGAGAGTTGTTCGACCAGCTGCGTCGGGTGGACCGGCCGATCCATCAGGTACACGATCCCGTCTTTGTTCACCGAGACCACCAGCGGGTCCTCGACGCGCATCGGCAGCGATTGCGCATCGACCTGGGGCAGGGCGACCTCGACACCCTGGTGCAACATCGGCGCGGTGATCATGAAGACCACCAGCAGCACCAGCATCACGTCGACCAGCGGCGTGACGTTGATGTCCGCAACCAGATCTTCGTCGGGATCCGTGCCGCCGAGAAAGGCCATTAGGGGGTGCTCGAAGAAGGTACCGGGTACCGGGTACCGGGTACCGGGAAGAAGGCCGGAGAAGAAAGGTACCTGGTACCCGGTACCCGCGAAGGGCGCTTCACCCTCCCATTGGCACTGAAGGCGCCCGACATCACGTGAAATTACGCTCGGTCAGGTTCAAAAACTCGAGGATGAAGTCTTCCATCTCGGCGCGGATCAGCTTGATCCGGGTGCCCAGGAGGTTGTAGCCGATCAGGGCCGGGATCGCCGCCGCGAGACCCGTGGCGGTGTTGATCAGCGCTTCCGCGATGCCGGGAGCCACGGCGACGAGCGAGGTCGAGCCGCTGCGGCCGATCTCGAGGAACGCCAACATGATGCCCCACACGGTGCCGAACAGCCCGATGAAGGGACTGGCGGCCGCGGTGGTGGCCAGGAACGAGGCCCCCTTCTGCAGCAACGTCAGCTCGACGGTCATCGCGCGCCGCAGGCTGCGTTCGACCCCGGTCAGCGACTTGACGCGGTAGCGAGGTGCCTGTGCCACCTCGTCGTCGCGCATCGCCTTGACCTGCGCGTCGACATCGACGTAGCCGGCCTGGAACAGGCCCACCAGCGGCGACGCGGCGTATTTGCTGGTCGCAGCGTGCACCTCCGAAAAGCGCCGCGACTTGCGGAAGACCTCGAGGAACCTCTTGGTCGCGGCCTTGGCGCGCTGGAGCTGGATCCACTTGGCGAGCATCACGGTCCACGAGCCGATCGAAAGGCCGACGAGCACGACGAAAATCGCCTTGCCGACCAGGCCGACCTCGAGAAAGATCTGGAACAGATCGGGCATCGCGCCGGGGTTGGTGGTCAATGCGATGGTGGTGGTCAGGCTCAAGTCGTTCTCTCCACGGGGTAAAGTAGCACAGCTGGTTGTGCATGCCCGTGCGCCTGCCGAGTTTTCGGAGAGCTCCTCGGAAGATGGGTATCGGGTATCGGGTATCGGGTATTAGGGAGCAGACTTCATATTCGAGGGTCCACCACTGGGAGAGTGCCCCCCCGCAGCTCTCCGGATCCCTGGTCCCTGGTCCCGGGTACCCGGTACCTTCCTCCCCGAACCACTATCATCACGCGATGAACGGATTCACCTGGCACGGCGGCCAGCTCCACGCCGACTCGATTCCCCTCGATCAGATCGCATCGGCGGCCGGCACGCCGACCTACGTCTATTCGGCGGGCGCCATCCGCACCGCGTACCGACGCCTCGAAACGGCCTTCGCCCCGCTGGGCGCGCGCTTCCGCTACGCCGTCAAGGCGAGTCCCAATCTCCACATCTGTCGACTGCTGCGCAGCCTCGGGGCGGGCATGGACGTGGTTTCGGGCGGAGAGCTCGAACGGGCCTGGTTGTCCGGGGCGCCGCTTGCGGAAGTGGTGTTCGCCGGGGTGGGCAAGACCGATGCGGAGATTCGGGCTGCGCTCGATGGTCGCTTCAGCCCGCTGAGATCCGCCGCGGCCTCTTTCGGCATGGCCGATCCGGTGACGCGTGGGCCGGTGGGATTGTTCAACATCGAGTCCGAGAGCGAGCTCGCGAGCATCGCCCGCATCGCGGAGGAGCTCGGCATTCGTGCGCGTGCTTGCCTGCGGGTCAATCCCGACGTCGATCCCCAGACCCACGAGTACACCACCACCGGCAAGGAAGAGAACAAGTTCGGGATCGATGCCGATCGCATCGTCGACGTGTTCGAGCGGTGGGGGCGGCACTCCTGGGTCGAGCTCGCCGGCCTGCACCTCCACATCGGCTCGCCGGTGCCGGTGGTCGAGCCCTACGCACAGGCGATCGAGGTGGCCTTGAAGCTCTTCGCCGAACTGCGCGCGCGAGGGCATCGTCCCTCCTCGCTCGACCTCGGCGGAGGGTGGCCGGTCGACTACACCGAAAACTCGGTGCCGCCGCTCGAGGCCTACGCCGAACGGATCGTGCCGCTGCTGGCCGACGAGGTCAGCCGTGGTCTCGAGGTCGTGCTCGAACCGGGCAGGTCGCTACTCGCCAACTCCGGCATCCTGCTGACGCGGGTGCAGCACTTGAAGCACGGTCGCAAGAAGACCTTCGTGATCTGCGACGCCGGCATGCAGAACTTGATTCGGCCGGCGCTCTACCGCGCCTTCCACTTCGTGTGGCCGGTGGAGTGGGACGGTGCGCCGCCCCGCCGTGTCGAGGATCCCGGTATCGACGGGCTGCAGGCTTCCGACATCGTCGGACCGATCTGTGAAACGGGCGACTTCTTCGCCCGCAACCGCATGTTCCCACGCGTCACCAAGGGTGATCTCGTGGCGGTGTTTTCGGCCGGTGCCTACGGCATGTCGATGGCGTCGAACTACAACGACCACGGGCGGCCGGCCGAGGTGCTGGTCGACGGCAAGACGGCAACCTTGATCAACCATCGGCAGTCGCTGGCAAGCCTGCTCGCCACCGAGCGCGAGCCCGAGCTCCTGCCCCTCGGGGCCTCGGCATGAGGCGAGTGGTGCTGGCTCTCGGCGTCGGCGCGTTGGTCGCCTGCGCCGGGGTGCCGAAGCGTCCGCCGTCGAACGCGCTTGCCATGGCACAGTTGGCCGAACCCGCCAATCCCTTGCTCGAGGTCCTCGCGAGCACTCCGTCTCTGCGGCCGGTGCTGGAACGCGCCGAGGAGCTCCGACTGCAGATCGTCCTCGGACTGATCGAGCCGGGCCCTGACGGGCCGCAGTTGATTCAGCACGGCTTTCGAGCCGACGCGGAGTACTTCTACCCGGCGAGCTCGATCAAGATGTTCGCTGCCGTTGCCGCTCTCGAGTGGCTGGAGCGAGAACGAGAGAGCACGGGTTTCGATCTCGGCGTCGACACGAAGCTGGTCTACCACCCGCTTTTCGATGGTGAGGAGCTCGCCGACGCGGATCCCACCAATTTCGAAGGCGGGATCATCACCGTCGGGCACGAGATCCGCAAGCTCTTCCTGGTCTCCGACAACGAGGCGTTCAATCGGCTCTACGAGCTCGTGGGTCAAGACGGCCTGGCAGCCTCCCTGGCGATGGCGGGTCTCGATCGGCCGCGCATCGTGCATCGCCTGGCCGAGATTCGAAGCGCCGAGCAGAACCGGCGTTACCCGCAGATCGATCTGTCGGGCCCCGACTTCCGCTTGGTGCTCCGGCCGCGGACGAGTGCGCCCCTGCCCCTGGGCGAGTTGCCGTCGGGTACCCTGATTGGGGCGGCCCACTGGCGCGGCGACCGCCTGATCGACGGCCCGATGGACTTCGGCGACAAGAACTACTTCCCCCTGATCGACCTGCAGCGCGGCCTGTGCATGGTCGTCACCCCGGCGGTCGACTGTGGTGGGCCCGGCTTCGAGCTGCGCGATCAGGATCGCGACTTTCTGCGGCGGGCGATGACCGAATACCCGGCTCGCTCCGACAATCCTCGCTACGACGAGGCGACCTACCCGGACTCCTGGGGCAAGTTCCTGCTGCCGGGTCTGACGCGCGTCATCCCGCAGGAGCAGCTCGAGATCGCCAACAAGGTCGGTACGGCGTACGGCTTTTCGGTCGAAAACGCCTTGATCGGCCATCGTGGCAACGGCCGCGCGGTGTTCGTGACCGCGACGATCTACACCAACGCCAACCAGACCCTCAACGACGACACCTACGAGTACGCCACGGTGGCGCGGCCCTTCCTCGCCGATCTCGGCGAGGCGATCGCGAGGCGCTTCCTGGTCGGCGAAGGAGCTCAGCCATGAGCTCCTGGTGGCGCCTGCTGGTCCTCGTCACGACAGTCGGCTGTGCCTCGGCGCCGGTGGCCGAGCGGTTGGCCCCGCCGCTGCCCCGAGCCGCGCCCGAGCTCGCGATGATCCGCCCGCGTCCCCTCCAACCGGGGGACGTCATTCGTTTCGTCGCTCCGGCAGGTCCCCTCGATCGCGAACGCATGACCCTCGCCAAGCAGCGGCTCGAAACACGTGGCTTCGTCGTGCAGATGAGCGAGGAGCTGTTCTCGCGCGAGGGATACCTCGCAGGATCCGACGAGCGTCGGGCCGCCGAGCTGATGGCGGCATTCCGCGATCCCACGGTTGCGGCCGTGTTTCCTGGCACCGGCGGCTACGGCACGATGCGGATGCTCGAGCTGCTCGACTACCGGGTCATCCGTGCCAATCCCAAGATCTTCATCGGCTTCAGCGACATCACCGGGCTTCATGCAGCGCTGTCGCGGCACGCCGGCCTGGTGACCTTCCACAGTCCCAACCCGATGTGGGGCCTCGGCAGCGAGGACGATCTCACCGCGTTCTCCGATCGCTGGTTCTGGCGCGCTCTGGCTCCGAGTGAAGGCGAGCTGGGTCGGGCCTACCGGGTCGAGGTTCCGGAGGACTTGCCTCCGGTCGGCGCGTGGGGCTCGGGCAAAGCGCGCGGCCGTCTCGTCGGCGGCAACTTGGCCCTGGTTTCGGCCCTCGAAGGCACTCCGTTCGCGATCGACACCCGCGGGGCGATCTTGGTGCTCGAGGACGTGCGCGAGGCTCCGTATCGGATCGATCGGATGTTGCGACAGCTCGAGCTCGCGGGCCGGCTCGATCACCTGGCTGGTGCGGTGCTCGGCCAGTTCACCCGGGCCTACGACCGCGAAGACCAACGCGAGCAGGATCCGCGCTACCAGGTCGACGGCGTTCTCGAGCAGTACTTCGGCAACCGCGGCATTCCGGTGCTGACCAACTTCCCCTTCGGCCACCATCCTGAAAACGCCACGCTACCGATCGGCGACGTGGTCGAGATCGACGCCGACGAGCGGACGCTGACCGTTTGGGGTGGAGTGGCGCCCTGACGATGGAGAAGCCAGGATCAGCGCGGATGGTCGGCCTCGATGTCTTCCGAGGTCTGACCATCGCCGGGATGATCCTGGTCAACAACCCGGGCGACTGGGGCCGCACCTGGGCGCCGTTGCTGCACGCGCCCTGGGACGGCTGGACACCCACGGACCTCGTCTTCCCGTTCTTCCTGGTCGCGGTGGGGGTGGCGATCCCGCTCTCCCTGGGCCGCCGGCTGCAGGATTCCGGTGGTGACCTCGGCCCGCTCCTGCGCCAGATCCTGCGGCGCACGGTGCTGCTGTTTGCGCTCGGCCTGTTGCTGGCATGGTTCCCCTTCGTCACTGTCGACTGGTCGCGGGCGCGGGTGATGGGCGTGCTGCAGCGCATCGCAGTGGTCTACGCCGTGGCGGCGCTCGCCTACGTTTTTCTTGGTCGGAGCGGGCGGCTGTGGCTTGGTGGGGGCTTGTTGGCCGGCTACGGCGCGGCGATGAAGTTGGTTCCCGTTCCGGGTTTTGGTGCCGGGGATCTGGGCGTGCATGGCAATCTTGCGGCCTGGATCGACTCGGTGGTTCTCGGCTCGCACGTCTGGCGTCATGCCCCGGGGCCGGGAGATCCGGAAGGGCTGCTCAGCACCCTGCCAGCGATCGTTTCGGCTCTGATCGGAATCCGGATCGGCGAGTGGTTGACCTCACCTCGGGCAGTCGAGCACAAGCTGCTGGGTTTGTTCTGGGCCGGCAGCGTCGGGATGGCCGCCGGGCTCGTGCTGGCCTGGTGGTGGCCGATCAACAAGAACCTATGGTCGGTGTCGTACACCGTCTTCACGGGAGCGATGGCTGCGGTCGTCCTGGCGGCGATCGTCACCGCGATCGACCTCTGGGGCGTACGGCGCTGGGCGCAGCCCTTCGAGGTGTTCGGGGCAAACTCCATTCTGGCCTTCGTCGGCAGCGGCCTGATGGCGCGAATGATGGGGCTGATCCGGGTCGGCGAGGCGCAGGTGAGCCTCAAGGCCTGGCTGTTCGGCCACACTCTCGAGCGCTGGTTGCCGCCCTATTTCGCCTCGTTCGCCTGGGCGCTCGGCTTCGTGGTCCTGTGGTGGTGGCTGATGTGGATGCTTTATCGCCGTCGCGTCTTTGTGAGAATTTAGCTCGTGCGCAACTGTAGGTGGTACGCCCTAGTCCGAGAGAATTGCACCAGGGTACCGGGTACCAGGTACCGGGTACCCGGCGGAGCGCGAGGGGCATTCCCCGAGCCCTTGCGTGGCGAAAACTCAGGGGATGAAGATGATGGGGTCCTCGGTACCCGATACTCGATCCCTGATCCCCGGTCCCTGGTACCCGGTACCCGGTACCCTGTACCTTTCCTGGTCCCCGTTCCCTGGTCCCTGGTCCCCGGTCCCGGGTCCCCATCTTCCAACCAATGATCACCGAACCCACAACCCTGTTCGTCTTCCTGGCGACGCTCCTCGGTCTGATCTTCTGGGCTGCCGGGTCGCGAGCCCTCGCTCCCGTCTTCAAGATCGTTCCGGTGGTGTTGCTCGCGTATTTCCTGCCGGCGCTTTCGAGCAGCCTTGGGTTGATCCCATCGAGCTCGCCGGTCTACGCCTGGATGACGCGGTACCTGCTGCCCGTCAGCCTGATCCTGCTGCTGGTGACCGTTGATCTCAAGGCGATCTGGCGCCTTGGCGGCACCGCTCTTGGGATGATGCTCGCCGGCTCCCTCGGCGTCGTGCTCGGGGGCCCGATAGCGCTTGCCCTGTTCGGCCAGTGGCTGCCGGCTGACGCCTGGAAGGGTTTCGCCGCCCTGTCGGGGAGTTGGATCGGGGGTACCGCCAACATGGTGGCAATCAAGGAGAGTGTCGGCACGCCCGACAGCCTGCTCGGGCCGATCATCGTGGTCGACACGGTGGTCGGCTACGGCTGGATGGTGGTGTTGCTGTTCATCAGCCAGTGGCAGGGCCGCTTCGATCGATGGGTTGGAGCGGACACGTCGGCGATCGAGGCCGCCACCGCACGTCTGGAGGCGGCCGAGCAACGCCGCCGACCGAGCGAGCTGCGCGACTTCGGGGTGATCCTGGCGCTGGGATTCGCGGGTGCAGCCGGCTGTATCGCGTTCGGCGATCGGCTGCCGGTGTTGGGCTCACCGACCATCATCAGCCACACCACCTGGACCGTCTTGCTGGCCACCACGATGGGCCTCGTGCTGTCGTTCACCCCGGTCGCCCGCCTCGAGGAGGTGGGCGCCTCGCGCCTCGGGACCCTGGCGCTCTACCTCCTGATCACCGCCATCGGTGCCCAGGCAGACCTGGCCGCGGTGGTCGAGGCGCCGCTGTTCCTGGCAGCGGGAGTGGTGTGGATCGCGGTGCACGTGCTGGTGTTGCTCGGGGCGGCGCGCCTCCTGCGGGCCCCGCTGGTCTTGGTCGCCACCGGGAGCATGGCCAACATCGGTGCCGTCGTCTCGGCTCCGGTGGTGGCGTCGGTGTACCACCGGTCCTTGGCTCCGGTTGGTGTCCTGCTCGGCGTTTCGGGCTACATCATCGGCATGTACGGCGGTCTGGTCTGTGCGTGGCTGCTCGCGCGGGTCCAGGAGTGGCTGCTGGTCTGATGACGAACCCACCCCGCAGGCACCCGGGCTGATCTCAGTCGGGTGAGGTCCGGGGCGGATCGGTGTGGGAATCTGGATTCGGAGGGGAGCAATGCGCATCGGACGAGTGGTGTTGGGTACTGTGGTCGTCGTGGGAGTGGCCATTCAGTTGATTCCGGTCGACCGGAGCAATCCGCCGGCCACCGGAACCATCGACGCTCCGGATGAGGTGATGGCCGTTCTGCGTACTGCCTGTTTCGACTGCCATTCGAATCAGACCAGCTGGCCCTGGTACAGCTACGTGGCGCCGGTGTCGTGGCTGGTCGCTCACGACGTCGAGGAGGGCCGCAAGGAGCTCAACTTCTCCGCGTGGGCGTCGATGGAGGAGAAGAAGCGTACTCGCAAGCGCAAGGAGATATGGGAAGAGGTCGCGGAGGGCGAGATGCCCCTGCCCGCCTACCTTCTGACGCACCCTCAGGCCAAGCTCGACGCGGCCCAGCTCGAAACGCTGCGGGTCTGGGCGAACGGGGCCGGGTAGCTCTCGGAGGCGCGCCCGGAAGATGGGACCGGGGACCAGGGACCCGAGTGGGAGCCGGACCCATTCGGACGGTACCGACCCGCGCTCCGACGAGTACCCGGTACCTGGTACCCGGTACCTTCCTACTCAGCGAACAGCGGCCCCGGGCCTTCCTCGGTGAGCAGATCCGGGCCCTCGCGACCGGCGCGGTTGAGAGCGCGATTGGCCGGCGCGGCCTCCATCAGCTCGGCCGGGTAGGGCTCCAGCAACGAGGCGAGGAGCTCGGGATCGGTGGATGGGTCGAGCCAGGCTGCCCATGCCTCGGACGGCAGGATCGCCGGCATGCGGTCGTGGATCGGCGCCACCAGCTCGTTCGGTCGAGTGGTGAGGATGGCAAAAGCGGGCCGTGGCGCGGACCCAGCCGGCGACCAGATACCGGCCATGGCGAAGAGGCCGCGGTCGCGCCGGCGAAAGTGCAGCGGGGAGCGGACGGTCTTACGGCCGAGGAGCTCGTCTCGCCACTCGTAGAAGCCGTCGGCGGGCACCAGACAGCGGCGCGCGGCAAACGCCGACCGAAACGCCGGTTTGTCCTGCACGGTTTCGCTGCGGGCGTTGATCAGCGGCCTGGCGGTGGCGGCGTTGCGGTCCCAGAACGCGCGGAAGCCCCAATCGAAGGCTTCGAGTCGACGCCGGCCCTCGCCGTCGACCCGGACGACCGGCGCCGTTTCGGTGGGCGCGATGTTCCAGCGCGGGTCATGCTCGAGGTCGAGCTCGGCGCCGAAGACCTCGGCGACGAGGTCGCCGGGGACCGCCAGGGTGTAGCGGCCACACATCAGCCGACCTCGACCGTCTGCTCGCGATCCGATGCCGGATCCGGCGAGATCTGGGAGATGACATCGACGGCGAGGACCTCGTCGGCGAGCTCGAGCGCCCGGCGAATCACCTCGCCGTCAGCGAGACTCATGACTTCACGCGCCACGGCGTCGTCGATGCGGGCGAGGAGCGGCTCGCCCGAGCCGCCACCCGACTCGGCCTGCCGCCAGCGGCTCCAAACCGGGGCCGCCTCGATCGCAGCGTCGAAAGCCTGCTCCAGGCGCTCGAGCGGGCTTCCCTGCCGCAGGGAGCCGAGCCCGTCCGCAACCAGCCGGTCGCGGATCGAGCCTGGGGCGGTGATGGTGGCGGCCGCGGCGGCAATCTGCACACGAGATGGGGGAGCGCTGTGGCGCCACAACCGCATCCAGGCGCCGACGAAGGTGCGCACGCCTGCTGGCAGCAGCTCGGCAATCGCAAGCTCGGCGGCGGTTTGCGCGTCGACGAGCAGGCTCGAGGCGACGAAGTCGACGAGCGCCAGATCCTCCGGTTGCCGACCCTCGGCCTCGAATCGGCGCAGCGAGGCGTGGAGCAGGACGTTGGCTCCGAGCCAGTCGGCCAGCGCACCGCTCAGGCGTCCGCGCCGCTTCAGCTGAGCGCCGACGAGGATCAAGGCGAGGTCGGCGGCGACGGCGAAGCGGGCTGCCGACCAGCCAAGCTTGCGCCACCAGCGCCGCGTCGGTTCGCCTGCGCCGGCCCGAGAGGCCAGCGCTCCCCGGGTGAGCTCGGCGCCGGCCAGCCGCAACCACGCGCCGATCGAAAAACCGACGTGCCTCGCAAGGGCCGCGAGGATTCGCGTGAGTTTTCCCGATCCGAGCGCGTCGAGCTCGGCCAGCGCCGCCGGATGGCAGCGGATGGCACCCTGGCCGAAGACGATCAGGGTGCGGGTGAGGATGTTGGCGCCTTCGACGGTGATCCCGATCGGCGCGGCGATCCAGGCGTCGGCGACGAGGTTCTTCGGGCCGAGGCAGATCGCGGCCCCGCCGAGCACATCCATGGCATCGGCTGCTGCACGGCGCATGCGTTCGGTCGACTGGAGCTTCAGCAGCGCGGAGAGCACCGCAGGCCGCTGGCCGCGCGCGAGCTCGGCACAGGTCACGTGGCGCGCGGCGTCGAGCATCCACGCGGTTGCAGCGATTCGGGCGAGGGGTTCGGCGATCCCTTCGAAACGGGCGATCGGCTGGCCGAACTGTCGCCGAACCGCGGCGTACGCACCGACCACCCGAGCGAGATGGCGGGCGCCACCAACGGCTTGGGCCGGCAGCGAGATCCCGCGGCCGGCGGAGAGCGCTTCCATCAGCATCCGCCAACCCCGACCAACACCGGCGCGGCCGCCGATCACCGCGTCTTCGAGGTCCACCACGACCTCGCGCCCGGCGACCGGGCCATTGGGCAGCGGGATGCCCATCGGATCGTGTCGGGCGCCGATTTCGACTCCGGGCGTGAGGCGCGGGATCAAAGCGACCGTGATCCCCAGATCCACCTCGCCGCCAAGCAGCCGGGACGGATCGCGCAGCCTGAAGGCAAGGCCGACTACCGTGGCCAGCGGCGCCAGGGTGATGTATCGCTTCGAGAACTGGAGCCGAATCGCCAAGGCTCCAGTTGGACCGACCTCGACCACCCCCGAGGCTTCGAGGGACGCGGCGTCGGAACCCGCCCGCGGTTCCGTCAGGGCAAAACAGGGCAACTCCTCCCCGCGTGCGAGCTGCGGCAGCCAGCGGCGGCGCTGGGCTTCGGTGCCGTATTCGACCAGCAGCTCGCCCGGTCCCACGGAGTTGGGGATCAGCACGACGGCGGAGAGCGCCAGGGAACGAGCCGCGAGTGCGGCGAAGACGGCTGACTGCCCGAGGGCCGAAAAGCCGAGCCCGCCCCAAGCCTCGGGGATCGCGAGCCCGAAGAATCCGTGGCCCCGCAGATGGGCCCACACTGGCTCCGGGAGCTCGTGGCTGTGGCGCAGGGTCCACGGATCGACCATCTCGACCAGCTTGCGCACGGGACCCGCCAGGAACGCCCGCTCTCGCGGCGACAGCTCGGGCCAAGAATCCGGCACGGTGTGCCGAACCCGGCCGCAGAAGATCTCCCCTTCGATGCCGACGGTGCCGGCAGCCAGGGCTTCCCGTTCGGTGGTGGAAATTCGTGGCACCAGCGCCGGCATCAGCGCTCCCTCGGACTCGGGCTGACATCGATCGCCCGCACCATACCGTCGAGCCGGAGCTCGAGATCGACGCCCTGGCGGACGGCGTGGATTTCGTTGCGCGACAGCAGCGGCAGATACACCGTGTCCTCTCGGAGCAGGCGCAGCGCCTCGCCAAGGAGATCCCGGCGCTCGCGCAGGTCCTTGGCGAGCCCTGCATCTTCGATCAGCCGGTCGACGGCCGGGTTCGAGTACCCCGAGAGGTTGTGCGCCCCGTAGCCGCGCTCGAGGTCGCGGGTGTGGGCGAGACTGTCGAGCACATCGGAGGCGTCGCCGGAGATCGCCACCAGGCCGCCGAGGTAGGCGGCGACGACCTCACTGTTGCGGCGTTCGTACATCTCGGGCCACGGCAGCTCGAGCGCCGAGGCACGCATACCGGCGGCGCGCAGCTGGTCGATGAGCAGGCCGACATTCCGGCCGGAACGGGTCTCGACGACGATCTCGATGCCCTCCGGGTATCCGGCCTCGAGCTGCAGTCGGCGGGCGCGATCCGGGTCGTGGGGTGGCAGCCCGAGCTCGGGGTCGTGGCCGAAGACGTTGATCGGAGACAGCTGCCCGAGGGGTGTGCCGTGGCCGAGCAGCGCTCGATCGACCAGCGCCGTGCGGTCGATGGCGAGGTCGACGGCCTGGCGCACTCTGAGGTCGTCGAACGGGGGTTTGCGAGGGTCGAGAACCAGGTATTCGAACATCAGCCCATCGCGTTCGCGCACCCGGCAGCAGGGATCCTCGGCCAGCCCGGCGACCAGGTCGGGTGGCACCGTCTGCATCACGTCGATCTCACCGGCGACGAGCTGGGCGAGGCGCCGTCGAGGGTCGGGCTCGGCGAGCAGCAGGGCGCGGGTGTACGGCGCCGGGCGACCCCAGTAGCCGTCGAAGCGCTCGAGCTCGATTCGGGTGATGTCGGTGGCATCACGCAGCTGATAGGGCCCAGTGCCGAGGGGGGAGGTGATGAGGTCCGGTGAACCCCTGGGAGCGATCAGCACGAAGGCCAGCTTCGAAAGCAGGGGAGGGTAGGGCCGGCGCGTCGTGATCTCGAGCGTGCGAGCGTCGAGGCGGCGGATCGAGATCACCTCGACCATCAAGCTGCCGAAGTTGGTCTCCGGGTGGCTGCGGGCGCGTTCGAGGCTGAACACGGCGTCGTCGGCGGTGAGTGCCCGGCCGTCGTGGAAGTGCACGCCGTCACGCAGCACCAGCCGCCAGGTGCGGTCGTCGGGATTCTCCCAGCGCTCCGCCAGAACCGGGTAGAGACGACCGTCGCGGTCGTAGCCGACCAAGGGCTCGTAGATGTTGCTGAGCACCGCCTGGGTGACGATCTCGTTGCGCAGGTGCGGGTCGAGCGACAGGGGCGGGCTGCGCATGCCGAGGCGCACCACACGATCGGCCGCTGCCGGCGCCGCCGACGGATGGCGATCTTCGCACCCTCCCGCCAACCCCACGAAGACCGTCAGGAGCAGGGTTGAGGGCAGCCGAGCCACGACACCTCCTCGCCAACAGAGCCTCGGACGGGGGCACTGTATCAGGTAGGTGGTGGGTATCGGGTATCAGGTATCGGGTACCGGGTACCCGGGACCCGGGACCAGGGACCAGGGATCCGGAACGGAGACCGGACAGCGGACCTGATTTTCATCTCCCCGGGGTGCGCCACCAGGGGTAGAGGCTGACGTCTAAGGCGCGCGCAGTCGTTCCCACAGCCCCCGAGGGTTGACGATGGGAATCGGGGCACCAGGGGCGACGGCCAACACCGCGCGGTCGCCGCTGACCAGGACATCGGCGCGCCCGGCAACCGCTGCGGCGACGACCCACTCGTCGTCAGAGTCGGCGATGCCCAGCCCGAGGTGTTTGGCGGGCGTTGGAACGACGATCGAAGATCGCAACAGCGCGTCGATCTCGAGGATCGCCGGCTGGGCGAGGCCGACCTTGGTCTCGAGCTGGCGCCGAAGCTCGCCGAGAACGATCTCGCCGACGATCAGCTCGTGCTCGAGCAGTACGCAGGCCAGCAGGTCGGCGCACAAGCCCCTAGTCGCGAACGCCGCGAACAGGACGTTGGTGTCGAAGAACACCCTCACGAGACGTCGGCGAACACGTCGTCGTCGACGAGGTACCCGCGAGCCTCGGCCAGCGGCAGCACCTGCCGTCGGAGTCGCTCGAACCGCACCAGCGCGAGCTGGCGCCGCAACGCGTCTCGGGCGAGGTCACTGCGCGTGCGGCCGGTCTGAGCGCAGGCCTTGGCGAGCTCGCGCTCGAGCTCCGCGTCGAGGCGGATGGTGATCGTCGACGTCTTCATATGCGACATTGTAACGCGCTTCGCGAGGTGCCAAACCCAGCGACCGCGGCCATTCGACAGACGAGGCGTCGTTGGGAGGAGCCCCGTGGCGTCGCGGCGATAGACTTCGACGATGGATGCACGGCAGCGTTGGCTGGCTTGTGTAGAGGCCAACGGCCTCGCGGATCCTGGGGGTGTGGTGTTTGCCGAGCTCGAGCGCCGGTACGGAGAGCGGCATCGCGCGTACCACAACCTCCGACACGTTCTCGACTGCCTGGATCACCTCGAGGCGCTGGCGGTCGATGGCGCGGACGACGCCCTGATCGCGCTCGCGATCTGGTTCCACGATGCGGTGTATTCGCCGTTCGAGGGAGGCAACGAGCTCGCGAGCGCGGAATTGGCGACGGAGCGGCTCGCAGGTATGGGGGGCGGAGGAAGATCTGAGGCGGCGCGTCCATCGCCTGATCCTGGTGACCACTCACGCCGCCGCACCCGAGGACCTCGACGAGGCGGTGATGATCGATGTGGACCTAGCGATCTTCGGCAGCGAGCCGGCCGTCTTCGAGGTCTACGAAGCCAACATTCGGCGCGAGTACCGATGGGTTCCCGGCCCCTTGTTTCGGAGGAAACGTCGGGCGATCCTCGAAGGCTTTTTCGCCCGGCCGGCGATGTACCACACCGAGCCGTTCCGCCTTCGGTTCGAGATTGCCGCGCGAGCCAATCTGGCGACAGCCATTCAGCGCCTGGCCTGAGCTCGGGAGAGTCAGTCGACGTCGGCGATTGCTCGGAGCCGGTCGAAGTGGGCGTCGCGGTGGAGCAGGTCGAGGTCGTGGACCCGGGCGCACGCCGCGATCAGCAGATCGGTCGACGGCGTCGAGAGGCCATGTCGGCGACTGGTCTCGGCGAGTCGCCGGGCTTCGCTCCAGACGGAGCCGTCGGTTGCGACCGTCGCGATCGACTCTTCGAGAACGTGCAGCCAGCGCCGCTCGCGCTCACCGCCGACGCCGTTCCACAGCTCGAGCCGCACGAGGTCGCAGAGTCGGGCTTGCGTTCCAGCATTGCCGCCTCGACCTGTCGGCGTACGGCCGCGTCGCCATCGCGGCGCATCGACTCGAATCGATCGTCGTCTTCATGTGCCGATTCTAGCTCGGGAGGATTCCGATCCCGATTTGGATGGATTCCGCCGGTTGCTTGGGCGGAATCCGCGGCCCGATTGAGGAGAAAACGCCAGGCCCGCCGGGCGAAGGGGTGAACGCGGTCAGGGTCACTGAGCAGTTGCCCATGCTCCCATCCGGTGCGCTCCCCGGCAGCTGAAGATCGGCCCACCGTCCGCTCTCCGTTCCGGCCTGGTCCCGGGTCCCTGGTCCCGGGTCCCATCTTCCGAGCAGGGCGATCCGACCCCGGTTTCGACTGCCGCCGCCCGCGTCAGCCCTCGTGCTCGGCGAGGAATCGTTCAGCGTCCATGGCGGCCTTGCACCCGCTGCCCGCCGCCGTGATCGCCTGGCGGTAGTTGGGATCGACCGCGTCGCCGCAGGCGAACACGCCGGGGATCTTGGTGCGCGTCGAGGGTTCGTCGACGATCAGGTAGCCAACCTCGTTGCGGTCGAGCAGACCTTCGAAGAGGCTGGTGTTGGGCTGGTGGCCGATGGCGACGAACAGGCCCTGGACCGGCAACGCGCTTTCTTCACCGGTGACCGTGTTGGTCAGTCGCACGGCGGAAACGCCGGCCTCCTGCGATCCCTCGATGCCGGCGACGACCTGGTTGAGCTGCCACTCGATCTTGGGGTTCTGGCGGGCGCGTTCCTGCATGATCTTCGACGCCCGCAGCTCCTCGCGACGGTGGATGACGGTGACTTTGGAAGCGAAGCGCGTGAGGAACAGCGCCTCCTCCATCGCGGTGTCGCCGCCACCGACGATCGCCACGTCCTTGCCGCGGAAGAAGAAGCCGTCGCAGGTCGCACACGCCGACACGCCATACCCCATCAGCGCCGCCTCTTCCGGAATCCCGAGCTGCTTGGCCGAGGCTCCGGTGGCGATGATCACGGTTTCGGCGACGTAACTGCCCGAGTCGGTTTCGACCTTGAACGGGCGGGACGAGAAGTCGACTTTGGTCGCCACCTCATGGGCAAAGCGCGCGCCGAAGCGTCGGGCCTGCTCGCGCATGTGGTCGATCAGCTCGGGGCCGAGGATGCCTTCGCGAAAGCCCGGGTAGTTCTCGACCTCGGTGGTGATCGTCAGCTGGCCACCCGGCTGGATGCCTTCCAGCACCAACGGCGTCAGCTCGGCACGGGCGGCGTAGAGCGCCGCGGTGAGGCCGGCGGGACCGGTGCCGAGGATCAGAACGGGGATGATTTCGGGAGTCGGAGTCGTGCTCATGGAGGTGAGATGCCTGGGTTGGTTGGGGTGTGTCGTTGGAGCCGGCGTCGCGGCGGTTCGAGTATACGGAAGCCTCGCCCTCCCGTGCCGGGAGACGCGCCTCTCGCATGTCGCCGAGTTGGCCTCGAGGCGGCGGGGCAGCGGCCTAGGTCGCGCTGCCGGGTCGCATTCGTCCCAGCAGAAACGTTGCGACGCCAGCCGCCAGCAGTGGGAGCGCAAAAACCGCGTAGGTCGAGGAATTCGACCAGCCGCGCTCGAGCAGCAATCCAGCCACATACGGGCTGACGATCGCGCCTATGCGTCCCATCCCCACCGACAGGCCTGCTCCGGTGTTCCGCACCTCGGCCGGATAGATCGACGGCAGGATGGCGTAGAGCCCGACGAGAGAGGCGAAGAGGAGATACCCGACGACCACGGCCAAGGCCATCGCGAGTGCGACGCCGTGCGCAAGGAAGCCGAAAGCCGCTACCGCGACGGCACCGGCAAACATCGAGAGGGCCACGATGCGAAACGCACCGACCCGGGCTGCGAGGAGGCCAAGCACCAGGGCCCCCGCGATCCCACCGACATTCATTAGGACCCCACCGGAGATTCCCTGTTCGGCTTTCAGGCCGGCGTCGACCAGCAACTTCGGCGTCCAGCTAAGTCCTCAAAGGCGTAAATACGGCAACGTATAGAATCTTGCCTCCTGGCTCG
>CAZRFU010000043.1:0-46978 GCA_964599475.1 uncultured Thermoanaerobaculia bacterium | reverse complement strand
GTGCACCCGGTCACGCCGAAGCGATATATCGCCAACTTGCGCCGCTAAGCACTAGTTCGAAGGCTATCGAGCTGCCGGCCCCGGCGACCGCTCGAGTCCATCGGCTCGTCGTGGTGACCCGCAACATCGGGGACTTCGCACGACCTCACGCCTGGTCGCTTCGGCTCGACGACCGCCGCAGGCCTTCGTCGACTCCCGCCTTCCGCGCAACGTTGACGACGGGCACACCACCAAGAGGTGCGCGCTGCCACGCGCACCCTGGGGCGCTTCCGCTGCCCGTACACCGGAACGCCGCACGGCGATCTCCTCAGCGATCCCGGAACTCCCAGGATCCTGGTCCGCTTCTCGTCGACCGACCGCCGGTCAGCGAGCTGGGCGGGGGTGCGGAGGTGCTCGCGGATCGGTGGAATGAGCCGTTCCATCGCCGCGCCGAGACTTCAAAAGCCGCCCAGCAAGGCGAGCCGAGCAGGCGGCGCAGCCGGCACCCGCGGCACGGACCTTCGCTGGACCCGATCCAGCTCGTCGCCCTTCACCAGCAGGGAGGGAGGGGGAGACGCTGCAACCACCGCGAAGGCTTGTCAACGCTCTGATGCAACCAGTGCCGCTCTTCTCCGAACCCAAAGATCTCCTTCCGAGTCCGGGTCTGGGTTTCCGTTGCGGTTGTGGTCGCCGCGTTAGTAGTGGTAGCGCAGTTGCGCGATGAGCAGTGCCTCACCTTCGACGCGGTACACGATTCGATGCTCGTCGGTGATGCGCCGAGACCAGAAGCCGGCCAGCGCGTGGCGCAGGCGTTCCGGTTTGCCGACGCCCGAAAACGGCTCGCGCCGGATCTCCTGGATCAGCTTGTTGATGCGCTCGAGGATCTTGCGGTCGTGTTTCTGCCACCAGAGGTAGTCCTCCCAGGCGGCGTCGGCAAAGACCACCTTCAACGCAGCAGCTCACGCTCTCGGCCCTCGCCGCGGGCCAGCCGTTCGATGGCACCGAGGAGCCTGGTGGCATTGGCGGGCGAGCGCAGGAGATAGGCCGTCTCTTCGAGCGCACGAAAGTCCTCGAGCGAGAGCATCACCACCGACTGTTCACCGCTGCGGGTGATGATGATTGGCTCGTGGTCCTCGCAGACACGATCCATGGTCTTGGCCAGGTTGGCGCGGGCGGAGCTGGAAGTGATGGTGTTCATCGCGGGTCGATTGTACAGCATGTTGTACGGATGGCTGGACCGTGTGGTCGCCCCTTCGCGGTGACCCAACATCAGCCACGAGCCGCGTGGAAGAATGACTCGCGTTCGGAACGATCCAATCACGAGAGACGCACATGAGCTGGCTTCAATCCATCGTCATCGCCTTGCTCACGGGCGTGCTTGGCCTCTTCTGCGGCGGGCTGGTCATGGCCGGCTGTGTGCGTTGGCACAACGTCTCGAGCTTCGAGGGCAAGTCCGGCTTCGCCATCATCTTCGTCGCGTTGTTCGGCGCAGTCGCCGGCGTGGTCATCGGATTGGTCGTCGCGCGGCTGGTTGCTGCGGCAGAGGCTCCCACCTTCCTCAGGGGCCTGGGAATGGCCACGGGTGTGGTGGTGGGTATCTCGGTGGTGGCGGCAGGCTTGGGTTGGCTGTCCGGCGATCATTCCTCCAAGTCGGACACTCAGGCGGCGGACGTACCGTCGCCCACCCTGGCCGAGCAGGCAGCCGCGAAGGTGGCCGAGGAGCAAGCCGCTTTCGACGCGATCCCGGACGATGCGCCCTTGGCCGCCTGGCTCAGCTATGTGCAATACGGAGCGTCCGACGAACGGTGGGCTGCGGTGGTCGAGCGCATCCGCGCCAAGCCCGGCTGGGTCCCGGAGCTCGCCGAGGTGATGATCGCCGAAGACGCGCGTGCCGCGGCAGCGGCGCTGGCCTTCGTCGCTCGCCTGCCGGAGCCGCCGTCGGAGCTCGTCCCGCCGGTCGAGGCTGCAGGTCGACATCTCGTCGAAGCAATCCAAGTCAACGCCACGACGGTGGAAGAAGACCCCGGCTACCACCGTGCGGCGGATGTTTCGATTCGGTTCGGCGGCTGGATTGCGGCCGCACGCGCCTTGCGCACCACGAGTGGCGGCGACTTCGTTCCCGAGTTGCTTGAAGTGCTCGAGCTCTCGCGGGTGCGCACGGACAGCCATGTGATGCAACAGGACGTGCGCCGAGTGGCCAGCTACTACGCGAAGGAATGGGCGGGGATCGAGCCGTTGCCCGGCGATCCGCCCCCACGGTGAGCGACCCGGTGGACCTCTCGGCTGGAGATGCCGGTCGCCCGACCGCCACCGGAGCAACACGGTTGCTGCATTTCCGGGACAAGCGGCCGCCGCACGAAGTCCAGTTCGCGTTGGAGCGGGAGCTGATGTCTCTGTTTGCGGCGGAGGTGGTCGACGGACGATTGCACCTGCGGACCACGCTCGTGGTGGTCGGCGCGCACTACTCCGTCGAACTGTGCTTCGAGGCGGCGCTGCTCTTGCAGAACTGCTACTCGTTGCGCGTCGAGACCTCGTGGGCCGACGCAGCGCCCACGCATCACGACTATTACCGCAAGACCTCAGACGGTTGGTTCAACTTTTGGACGCGCGATCTGATTCCTGCCGACCTGCCCGCCGGCGATGCCGGTTCACCCGAGCGCTATCGAACGCTGTGCAACGAGGCGCTGGGCGCGGAGGCGCATCTCGATTCCGTCGCCGCGATTCAGCACGCCATCGTGGCCGGAATGAAACGCGGAGGGCGATTCGGGACCTCGCACAAGGAGGGCGGTACCAACATCTTCTGGCGCGCAGGGAAATTCGTTCGTTCCGACTATGGCGATGACCCCGACCTCAAGGAATTCACCGACGACGGGGAGTTCCTGAACATGCTGCGTCGATTCTGCGATGGGGACGTGACGCGCAACGCCGGCAAGGCACGACGTTCCGACTTCGATGCGTGGAAACTGATCTGGCGCCGAATGCAACCCGGCTGAGACTTGTGCCGTGGTTGTGCTCTTCTCAGACGCGGGCGGTTCGCACCGCACGATCGCTCGGCCCACGGAGCCGGGCCGGCTTTCTTGGGGCTAGGCGCTGGATGCTGAACGGCCTTTGGGCCAGCGTCAGGGAGCCGGCTCGGCTCGCTCGCTCGACACCGGAGCACCCGATGCGTCGATCAGCGGCGATCCGCTGTCGTAGCGCTCCAGCAGGTACTCGATCGGACCCTTGACCAGTCCAATCAGGGGGACTGCTCGCATCCCGGCACACGGCAGCCGGTCGTCGAAGGCGCTTTCGTGCGCCCATGCCTGTCCCGTTCCCAGATACCACTGCCGAGGACCGAGCCGGTGATGCGGCCGGCGCAGGAGATCGCGCCCTCCGTCAGGACTGGGTTCATGCCTCAGCTCGCAGGTCATGGTCTCGGTGATCACGGCGAGGTCGAGCCGTCGATCACAGTCGACATCACCAACCGCGAAGTGGACGAAGCGCGCCTCCCAACACCCGCCGACGTTGACTCGGCTCTTGGAGAGTCCGGGGTCGAGCCCTCGGGTCAAGGTGCCGGTCGCCGGATCGAGGATCAAGAAGAGATCTCTCCCCGCCGCGGCCTGGGCCGAGCCTCCGTCAGCGATCGAGTACGACGACAGGTGCAACCCCAACCGCCCGGCTCCGATCGGGAAGCTGGTCACCTGCTCGTCCCAGTCGAGGGACCCGACGTACGACTCTCGGTCTTCGCGGACGACTGCTGGTGGCTCCAGCCAGCCGAGCGGGACCTCGAGCGTGCCAGTTGCCGACTGCAGCCGATAGCGCCCGTCCTCTCGGATCAAACGATAGCGTTCGTGATCGAAGAACGGATCGGGGTTCGCGGCCAGAACGCACGTGGCGGGTGGACCGAGAACCAAGAGCAGCGGGAGCATGGCTCGGGAGAAGCCGGTCACGATCGGAGTTTCTCACACCGGACCCTGCCGTCAGGGCCCCGCTACCCTTCGAGATAGGCTCATTCGACTTTTTCGCCGTGCCCCCAACCGTTTCGAGGCGTCTTTGCGCGCGACGCGGTGACCTGCCGCAAGGCCACAAAGGAGAGGCGGATGTTGGCCCCTTATCGTCGTCCGATTGCCTGGGCGGTCCTCGGAACCGCGCTGTTCCTGGCCCTTCTTGCGTGGGCGTGGTTGCTGTTTCGCCTGCAGACGGCGGCAGCCTTGATGGGTATGAGCCTGGGTGACGCACTACAGCTCGACGACCCTGCACTTCGTGAACAGCTCTTCCTCACGCTCCGCTCCAAGGGCAGCCCGAGTCGCCTGATCGTCGTCATGGGGTGGCCCCAGTTGGCGCTGCTGTTTGGGGTCGGGGTCGCGGTCTCGTGGCTGTGGTCGGCGGTGCGAGTCGCTGAGGAAAGGGAAGCGGGGAGGATCCTCATGGTGTCGCTCGCCGTGGTACCTGCGCTGGTCGGTCTCGCCCTGGCCCCACTGGCGCTGCGAGCAACTTTCGCTGCGCTGGCTCGAGCCGGAGTCAGCAGTCCGGCCCTGATCGGCATGGGCTACGCAGAGGCTCTGCTGCGTCCGCTCGTCGGCACCATTGTCGCCGTCCTCACGCTTGTGAGCTTCCCGCTTCATCTGAGGTCCGCTCATGCGTCTCCTCCCGAGAGTGTGTCGTAGCCCGTCGGGGCCCACGCCAGCGCGAGTAGTTGGTTCCGGTTCCTCTCGAAGGGGGCTGAGCCCCCAGACCGGAGGCGGGATAGGATCGTCTGATGAGTGCCCGAGCCGAGGGTCCGCCCCGAATCGAGCTCCCTGACGCGGAGATGGTGGCGGTTCTGGCCGCGAAGACGGGGGCCGAGCGGTTGGCGATTGCCGCCGGGATGTTCCGCTCGGCGCGGCGGATGATCGAGGCGCACCTGCGCTCCGAGCATCCCGATTGGGACCCGGCAACCCTCGAACGTGCCGTGGCACAGCGTCTTGGTCATGGAACAGGATGACCTGCTCCGGGTCGTCGTTGCGGCCTTGGAACGCCTCGGCATTCCCTACCTCGTGACCGGTTCGATCGCGACCATCTTCTACGGCGAACCTCGCTTCACCAACGACATCGACATCGTCGTTGCACTCGATCAGCGGTCGATTGGGCGCCTCGTCGAGTCCTTTTCGGCCGATGACTTCTATCTGGCCCAGGAAGCTGCGGAGCGGGCCGTTGCCCGCAGGTCTCAGTTCAACCTAATCCACCCGCGCTCCGGTCTCAAGGTGGACTTCATGGTGGCCGCAATGGACGCCTTCGACCGGAGTCGATTCACCCGTGGCCGCCGCATTCGGCCTGCTGCGGACTACGAAGCCACGTTCGCCAGTCCGGAGGATGTGGTGCTCAAGAAGCTGGAGTACTACCGAGTGGGCGGCTCCGACAAGCACCTTCGCGACTGTGCCGCGGTGCTGAAGATCACGCCGGACCTCGATCGGGCGTACATTGCGAGCTGGGCTGAAAAGCTCGGCGTCGATGATGTCTGGCAGCACGTGCTGTCGCTCGTCGAGCTCTAACGCGCCGGTCGTCTGTTGGTGCCGATCAGGCCCGGAAACGTACTCCAGTTGGAGGTCGCATTTGGCCGCGCCTCGCGCTAGGCTGAGTTCCAGACCCACAGCGAGCGCGGGAGATCGGCCGGCGAGCGTCGCCTGCGGCCCTTCGCTCGCCGGGAGGACCGGGCCGGTGCCCGACAAGGAGGCTGGTATGAGCGCGAAAGACACGAACGAGAGGGCCGTGACCACCGTAGGCATCGCGGTCGAGGTTGTGACCCCGGCAGGTGGCGAGCGACGGGGACGAGTCCTTGGGGTGCTCGCCTCCTGCCTCGTCGCCCTCGGCGGGGCTGCGGCGCTGGCGCAGGCGCCGAGCTGGAACCCGGAGCTGCGCTACGTCCAGTCCGACTGCACGATCTCTGCGAAGGAGCTTGCAACCTGGTACGACTCGGGGCAGATCAGCAAGAACGGCGCGGTGCAATTCGCCGACAGCCTCGGCTTCCCGCAGCAGAACACCAAGTGTGACTTCTACAAGTGGGCGCACCAGATGTTCTTGTGGATCACCTCCCCGAGCGACGGTGGGATCGTGCTCGATTCGCCCTCCTTCTTCGACGTCAACTTCGGCGCCAACGGTGGCTACTACGTCTCGAACGGCCCTGGTGCCGCACGCAACACCTTTGCGCTGAGAGGAGCCAAACCTCAGAGCATCCAGCCGGGCGGCCAGGCCGGCGGCAACGACACGCTGTTGTCCCTCGGAGGCTCGTTGGTCTACTTCGGCGTCCACGCCAACGACGTCTACGCCTGGTTCAACACCGCCGTCACCAACGGTGTGCTCCCGACGACCGCCCCCTTCCCGACCACGCAGGCGGAGCTCACGGCGATCACCACCTACGCTGCGAAGAACGGCACCCAACTCGCCGATGCCCGCGCCCTGACCCTCGAGCTCAAGACCGCCTGGGTCGACGTCGCCACCGTGGCGAACCCGGCGAGCTACATCACGATTCCGGCATGGGTCCCGAACTACGTCAAGCTCAACTCCCAGCAGTGGGTGATCGACAGCAAGCAGCCCGCCGTCTTCAAGACCCTCGCCCTGGTCGGCATCCACATCGTTGGCCCGGTCGCGGGTCATCCCGAGATGGTGTGGGCGACTTTCGAGCACCTCGGCAATGCCCCTGACAACACCTTCTATTTCGACGGTCCCACCGGCAGTCCGATTGAGGTTCCCTACAATTCGAGCGGCTCCTGGAACTTCATGCGCGGCGGC
Organism: uncultured Thermoanaerobaculia bacterium; assembly: GCA_964599475.1. Lineage (GTDB taxonomy): Bacteria > Acidobacteriota > Thermoanaerobaculia > Multivoradales > CAZRFU01 > CAZRFU01. Next base: position 40,252 of record CAZRFU010000043.1, on the reverse strand, counting down.
GGCAGTCAGACGGGAGCGTTGGTCGCCCAGATGGCGGTCGACTCGAAGACCGGCAACATCAACGCCACGACCGGCAACAGCATCCGCGCCAACGACGTGTACCGCGTCAACCCCTGGGGGAATGCGCCAACCGCCGCGTCGGCCGAGAACAACAGCGAGCTGATCTCGCTCAACATCGACATCGGCTTGGTGCTCGCGTTGCTCGGCGACGTTCGCGCCAACTACTTCCAGCTCGGCGCGGTGTGGACCCGAAACGGCACGATCCCGAGCAGCGGCACCGACCCGAACCTGGTCGGCTCATTGCTGCTCTCCAACGCCACCATGGAGACCTACCACCAGTTCTCGCCCCCAGGGTGCTTCGGTTGCCACAGCGCGACCACCAGCACCGGCACCAGCCACCTCTTCTCTCCCAGCAATCGGCCATTGGTTCCGAAAGTGCCATGACCAGTCGAGCGCTGAAACGGCGCTGATCACCGATCGCCAGCGCTGGCGGGGCCGGCGCTGGCGAAGCCCAGCGGTTCGCGGGCCTCGGGCCGTCATCGGGCCTGGCGCACGCAATACGCGGGTCATCTGACCAGGTGGACCTCTCGCCCGAAGACGCGGTTACCCGATCGCCACCGGAGCAACGCGACTCCTGCCTTTCCAGGACCAGCGGCCACCGCATTCGCTCTCCCGCGGACAACGAGGCCATGTTCGCCAGCCCGGAGGATGTGGAGCTCAAGAAGCTCGAGGACTACCAAGCGGGCGGCTCCGACAACACCTCGCGACTGTGCCGGTGCTGAAGATCACGCCTGATTTCGACCGGGCGTACATCTCGAGCTGAGATTCCAGCGCGTGTCATCGCACCGGTCCGAGGTCACGGGCATCGCGTCGAGGCTGGAGGTGTACCTCGCGCCTGGCTTCCCGCCGGCCTGCCGATCAGCGCGCCGAGATCACCTCGAGGCCACCGAGGTACGGCCGCAGCGCCTCGGGAACCACCACCGAACCGTCGGCTTGCTGGTAGTTCTCGAGGACCGCCACCAGCGTGCGGCCGACTGCGAGCCCCGATCCGTTCAGGGTGTGGGCCAGGCGCGGCTTGCCACCTTCGCCACCTCGGGTACGGATCTGGGCCCGACGCGCCTGGAAATCCCAGCAGTTGGAGCACGAGGAGATCTCGCGGTAGGCGTTCTGCCCCGGCAACCAGACCTCGAGATCGTGGGTCTTGGCTGCACCGAAACCCATGTCGCCGGTCGAGAGTGTGACCACGCGGTAGGCGAGGCCGAGGCGTTGCAGCACCTTTTCGGCGTGGCCCGTCAATGCCTCGAGTGCCTCGTCGCTCTGTTCGGCGGTGGTGATCTGCACCAGCTCGACCTTGGAGAACTGGTGCTGGCGGATCAGGCCGCGCACGTCGCGCCCGTACGACCCCGCTTCGGATCGGAAACACGGTGTCCACGCGGTGTAGCGCAGCGGTAGAAGAGCCTCGTCGAGGATCTCGTCGGCGTGCAAGTTGGTGACCGGCACCTCGGCGGTCGGCACGAGGTAGAGGTCGTGGCCCTCGAGACGGAACAGGTCGGCGGCGAACTTGGGCAATTGCCCGGTACCCGTCAAGGCGGCGGAGTTGACCAAAAACGGCGGCAAGATCTCTTCGTAGCCGTGCTCACCGGTGTGGAGATCGAGCATGAAGGTCGCCAGGGCCCGCTCCAGCCGCGCTCCGAGTCCTCGCAGCACGGTGAAGCGCGCACGGGCCAACTTGGTGCCACGTTCGAAATCGAGAATGCCCAACGCCGGGCCCAGATCCCAGTGCGCCTGCGGCTCGAAATCGAAGGTCGGTGGGGTGCCGACCACCCGCTCGATCCGGTTGGCGGCCTCGTCCTTGCCGATCGGCACGTCGGGTCGGGGCAGGTTCGGCAACTCGAGCTCGAGCGCTTCCTGGCGGGCCTGGATCTCGCCGAGCCGCTGCTCGAGAGCCGGAATGCGCTCCTTGAGCAGGGCCATCTCAGCGAGTACCGGACCGGCGTCTTCACCGCGTGACTTGAGCTGGCCGATCATCTTGCTCGCTTCGTTGCGCCGGGCCTTCGAGGTTTCGACCTCCGTCTGCGCGGCACGGCGCTCCTCGTCGAGGGCGGCCCATTCATCGAAACGGCCGAGGTCGGCCTGGCGCGCCTCGAGAGCGGCGCGAACGCGGTCGGGATCGGAGCGGAGGAGATCACGGGACAACATATGGCCCATGAGCGTATCCGTGGTACCGTGCCGGGTCAACGCGAGGGCTTCCGAGATCGTATGCCCCGCCGGGGCTTCTACGTGCTCGCCACTACTCCTGCACCAGTCGAGTTGCACCAGGGATCGCTGCGGGGAAACGCGGCGGTGCGCCTCCTCGTGCTCGCGATGACCGTCTTGGTTCTGCTGGCTCGGCTGGCGCTGCCGACGGCCGAGCCCGACCCGCTCGCCCTCGCCATCCTGAGCGCCGTCGGCGTGCTCGTCGTCGTCGCGATCGGCGCCGACCGGGCAGCGATTGCAGCCGCTCTCGCCGGGGTGGCGGTGGTCGTCCTGCTGCCTGCCGGGGAGCTCGCCGGCCTGGCGGTCGCGGCTGCGGCTCTGCTCGCCGCGAGCCTGGCAGCCGGTGCGGCTCCGGTTCGACTCAGCCTGAAAGGGTCCCTGGCCTTGGCCCTGCTGGGCGAGCTGGTGATGGACACTGCAGGCTGGTTGCCGCTGCTGGCGCCCGGCTCCAGCTGGCAAATCTGGGTATCGGTGCTGGGGGCGACGGTGGTCATCGGCGTTTCGGCCTGGGGCTTCGGGCGAAGCGACCCCGCGGTCGATCCCCGCTGGTTGCTGGTGCTGGTCTTCGCCCTCGGAGGAGCTCTCGATAGAAGGGAGCTGGTGGCATTGCCGCTGCTGGTCGCGGCCTGCCTCGCGCTGGCCGGTGATCGTTCCCGGTGGCTGCGGGCGCTGGGCTGGGCGGTGCTCGGCGCAGGCGCGCTGGTCGCACCCCACTTCGGCCTGCTCGCGCTGGCCTTCGCCCTCGCGCAGGAGCGCCAGCTACCAGGGATCGCCGTGGCGCTGATCGCCGGAGCCCTCGGCCTGGCGCAGCACGGGCCTCCCGGACCCGCCGCCCTGGTGCTGGTGGCGATCGTGTGTGCCTGCGCCTTGGCACAACGCCTCCTGACCGCGCTTCCTGCCGACATCGTCATGCTGCTCGCCGGGGCCTGTCACGGGCCCGTCGGCCTGCTGGCCGGAGTGGTGCGCATCGCTCCGAGATTCGAGCCCTGGACTTTTGGCATCGCAGCCTTGGCCCTGCTGTCGCAGGGCTTCCCGTGGTTGCAGTCGCGCCTCGATCTCGCCGTGCTGCTCGGCTGGCGTTGGCCGGTGGCGACCGGGATCGCTCTTGCGCTGGTCGCGGCGGCGCTCGCGAGTCGCGGCAAGCCGCAGCATCAATGGGTGATCACGGTCACTCCCTGGCTGGCCGCTGCCATCGCTCACCTGGGGCTGCCGCTGGTGGCCGTGCCCCGCGATCTCACGGTCACCGACCCGGTGCTCGAGGCCGAGGTGGAGCATTCGAGCCGCGGCGAAGCACTGGTGGTCGATTCGCAACTTGCCTTTGCCGCCGACCTGGAAGCCGGCACCACCGTGGCTGAGGTCGAGGTCCGCGGCGACGCGGACCAGGTGATCGGGGTCTTCGCGCTGCGCGCCGGCATCGACACCGCCGAATGGGCGGCCGCAGCGCCGGGCGTCGAAGCTCCAGCCGGGCCGCGCTGGATCAGTTGGATCGCCCCCTCGCAGACTTCGCTCGGCAGCCGTTCTCGAACCCGCCTGGCACTGCACGACGACGTGCCGATCCGGGCGATCCGTGTTACCCGCGCCGACACGCTGCCGCCGCAGGTCCTGCTGACGATCCACGGAGTCGCACTCGAGTGAGTCTGCTCGCTTCGCTCGCACTCGGTGGACTGGCAGGCTGGGGCCTGTATCTCGCCCTGGGCCCCCACCATCCGTTGGCGCCAACTGCGGCGCTGTTGGTGGCGGCCGGTGCTGCAATGCGGCACTTCGCCTCCCGGCTCGGCGTGCGTGTCGGCCCGCGCCTGCCGCTGGCGGCCGCTGCAGTGCTGGCGACGGCGATCGCGACTCCGGCCCTCGCAGTGCAAGGCCTCGACCGGCTGGTGATGGTCGCCATCCTCGCGCTGCTCGTGGGCTGCGTCAGAGTCCTGGTTCCGGGGCTGAGGCGCCGCCTGGGCTCCGAGCGCAGTGCCCTGCTCCGGCCTGATTCCGCCTTCTTCTGGATTCCGCTGGTGTGCTACGTGATCTTGATTCCGTGGACCGCGGCGCAGCGTCCTCCGGACGGCGATGAGCCGTACTACCTGCTGATCGCCCACAGCATCGTCGACGACCTCGACGTCGATCTCACCGACAACTACGCGGACGGCGATTCTCTCCACTTCATGCCGCGGCGACTCGAGCCCCAACTCGGCGACCCGAAGGGCCGCGATGGTCACTGGTTTTCGCGGCACGATCTGCTGTTCCCGGCATTTGCGGCGATCCCCTACGCCCTCGGCGGCAAGCTGGCGGTGCTGGCTCTGATGGCGGGGATCACCTCCTTGCTCGGTTGGTGGACTCTGCGGCTGGCACGCCACCGTCCCGGCCCCACGGGCGGGCTGTTTCGTGCCTGGCTCCTGCTGATGTTCGTCTCGCCGTTGGTGGTGTATTCGCACCAAGTGTGGATCGAGGTGCCGGCGGCGTTGCTGGTGGTGATGGCACTCGACGGCATCCTCGAAATCAACGGCCGGTGGCCGTCACGGCGCTTGGCCTGGCGGATCCTGGTGCCGATCCTGGTGCTGGTGCCACTCAAACTGCGGCTGGCGCTGCTCGCCGGCCCCCTGGCGCTGCTGCTGTGGTGGCGCTCGGGTCGCAGCTGGCGCCTGGGCCTGCTGGTGGGACTTCCCCTGGCGGCCTTGTCGGCGGCGCTGTTGGCGTTCAACACGTGGTTCTTCGGGCGTGCCCTCAAGGTCTACGAGCTCGGGGATCTCGGTCTGCTGCAGCCCCCACTCCTGCGCTACCTGCGACACTTCATCGGGCTGTTCTTCGACCTGTCCTTCGGCCTGTTTGCGCTCGCCCCGGTGTGGCTGCTGCTGATTCCGGCCACGGCCGCGGCGCTGCGACGGCGCGAGCCCGTCTTGGCACACCTCGCCGTGGTCGTCGGCCCCTACTTCTTCTTGCTCCTGTCGCGACGCGAATGGTACGGCGGGTGGTCGCCGGCGTTTCGCTACGGGTTGGTGATGTTGCCATTGCTGGCGCTGGTCCTTGCCCCGGCCCTCGACCGTGCCCGGGGTGCGGGGTGGAGGGTGCTCAGCGCGGCTGGTCTGCTGCTGAGCGGCGGGACCCTCGGTGCAGCCGTTGTAGTTCCCGGCTGGACCTTCAACTTCGCCGACGGCTCGAGCCGTCTCGCCGACATCGCGATGATGCGCTTTGGCGTCGACGTCGTGCGGTTCCTGCCGAGTGGCATCCGCGATCGCCCGTCGACTTGGTGGGTGCCGCTTGCTCTCGCCGCGATCGTGCTGCTGGTAACGAGGTGGCGCGGCCGGGCGGGCCATCGAGCCTTGGCCGCCCCGCTCGGTTGGGGCGTGGCGTTGTTGCTGCCGCTGCTGCTGGTGTGTGCCGGCGCCACCGTGCCGACCCACGTGATCGAGGCCGAAGACCGCTGGGTTCAGCATGACCAAGGGGCGCCGTATCCAGGGTTGTGGACGCCGGATCGGGCACGGTTCCGAGGCGGGTGGGCGGTGCCGGCCGGCGGCGCGTTACGCGCGCCGATCGTCGACGGTGGTGCGATGGTCGAGGTCACTGCCTGGCTGCGGCCTGGGTTCAACACCGAAGCCGAGCTGCACCTCGAGTTGTGCGCCGACGAGACGTGCTTCGAGACCCTCGTCGTTCCGCGCACCAGCGCGGATACCTGGGGCGCGTTCCGATTTGCGGCGACGCCGTGGCCGGAGGAAGCGGACTTGGTGTTGCGACTTCCACGCACCGACCATCGAAGGCTGCGCAACTTCGTGGTCGTCGATCGGATCGAGTTGACGTGGCGGTAACCGCGATCGTTCCGACGCTCGGACGCGAACCGCGGCTCGCCGCCTGCCTCGAGGCACTCGCCGGGTGCCGACGGGTGGTCGTGCTGCAGGGCTCAACCCCGCTCCAGGCGGCTTTCGAGGAGCTGATCGAGCTGCCTCATCCGGTGGGATTTGCCGGCGCCGTGAACCGCGGGCTTGCGATGGTGCGGACGCCGTTCGTGGCAGTCGTCAACGATGACTGCATCGTCGACCGCGGTTGGGTCGAAGCTCTGATCCAAGCGCTCGAGGCGGACGCTCGCGTCGGCGCCGTGCAAGGCGTCAATCGCCGAGAGGACGGTCTCGTCGACGGTGCGGGCATTGGTTGGAATCTTCGCTTCGAGGCGATTCAGCGCGAGCTCGGTGCCTCGCCGGGGGCGATCGTCGAGTCGTGCGAGGTCTTCGGAGTCAGCGCCACCGCGGCACTGTACCGCTCAGCCGCCCTTCCGGAGCGCGGCTTCGATCCGGTTCTCGGCACCTGGTACGAGGATGTCGAGCTGGCGGCCTCGATGCGGCATCGAGGGTGGCTGTCGAGCCTGGAGGTCGCAGCCGGGGCACTGCACGCGGGCGGTGCCACCACCGCCCGGCTCGGACTCTCGGCCGGCCGCCGCCTCGCCAATCGCTGGTTGGTGCTGGCGCGCATCCTCGGTCGCTCGCTGCCGCTGGTTCTCCCTGCAGCCCTTCGCGCCGATCTTTCGCGGCTGCGCCAGGCTCCCGCGGAAGTGTTGCCCGGTTGGTGTCGGGCCCTCGCACTCCTGCCGTCATTCGCTCGGCTGGGGCCGGCCTGGTTCAGCCCTGCCGAGCTGCGGAGCTGGCGGTGAGCCCAGTGCTGCTCTCGGGGATCGTCGTCCACTGGTACAACGAGGACGAGCTCGACCGCTTGGTGGCAGCGTGGCCGTCCGACGCGCGCTTCGAGCTGATCGTCGTCGACAACGGCTCGACTCGCGGCTGCAAGCTACCGCCGGATGTCGTGGTGCTTCGTCCCGGCTGCAACCTCGGCTTTGCCGGCGGCGTCAATCTCGCCGCCCAGGTGGCCCGGGGCGATCTCCTGCTGCTGCTCAACCCCGATGCGGAGCCCCTCCCAGGCGCCCTCGAAGCGTTGCTCGACGGCTTCGCCAGGAACCCGAACGCTGCCGGGTTGGTCCCGGCGCTGCTCGATCCGGACGGGACCCCGCAGGCCCCGTGGCAGGCGCGTGCGATCCCCACCTCGCGAGAGCTGATCCTGCAGCCATGGCTGGGCGACCGCCGTCGCGGCCCGGCGCGGCTGACCGCCGGGCAGCGGGTCGCGCAGCCGGCGGCGGCAGCCCTGGCCCTGCGCCGTACCGCTTTCGAAGCGGTGGGCGGGCTCGACCCACGCTATCGCCCGGCCTGGTTCGAAGATGTCGATCTGGCACGCCGGCTGGCCGAGCTCGATCTGCCGCTGCTGGCTTGGCCCGCGGTGGAGCTTCGGCACGCCCGCGGGGCCAGCGTTCCGCGTCTGGGCTACGGCCGCTTCCTGACCGCCTATCACCACAACCTCGAGCGCTACCTCGTGCGCCACGCCGGTGGATCGGCGGCGATGGCGGCGCGAGGCGTCCTGCTCATCGGCCTGCTGGTGCGCCTCGCAAGTCTCCTGGTGCGTACGCCGCAGCGGGCACAGAGCCGTCTCGAGGCGGCCGCAGGCCTGGCCCGGACCCTCCTCGCGGCTGCAACCGGCTGGCGCTCTGCAGCCCTGGGCGCCACGGAGGAGCCCAGGACATGAAGGCTCCTGTGGCGGTGGCGATCGTCAGCTGGAACTCGGCTGCGGATCTCGAGGCCAACCTCGACGCGGTGCTCGGCCTTCATCCTGCCCCAACCGAGATCGTGGTCGTCGACAACCACAGCGCCGACGGCTCGGCCGGCGTGGCTCGCAAGGTGCTCGGCGCGGCCGGCCGGGTGCTCGAGGTCGGCCACAACAGCGGCTGGGCCGGCGGGATGAATCGCGCCATCGCCGCCACCTCGGCACCGTGGATCCTTGCCCTCAATCCCGACGCTCGTCCAGTGGGGGACTATCTCGCCCGCCTGCTCGACCTCGCCGAGTCCCCGCGCTGGCGTGTCGGCGCGGTTACCGGCCGCCTGGTGCGACCCGGCTCGCCGCCGCGGCTCGACGCGTGTGGCATGCGCCTGACGAAGTCGTTTCGCCATCTCGATCGCGGTTCCGGCCAACCCGACCACGGTCAATACGCGGTTCCCCAGCGGGTGTTCGGCGCAACCGGCGCAGCGTCACTGTTCGCCCGGGCAGCCCTCGACGATGTCGCCATCGACTCGGGGGAGTGGATCGACGAGGTTTTCCACTCCTATCGCGAGGACGCCGAGCTTGCCTTCCGTCTGCGCGAGCGCGGTTGGGAGATCCTCTACACCCCCGCGGCCCGGTGTGAACATCGGCGGGCGGTTACGCCGAGCGGGCGTCGGCGGGTCGACCCGGCGATCAACCGTGCCTCGCTGCGCAATCGCTACCTCTTGCGGCTGGCTCACCAGAGTCGTCGCAACCTCGTGCGGACCTTGCCCCAAACGCTGTGCCGCGACATCCTGGCGTTGGGGTGGGTACTACTCGCCGAACGCAGCTCGCTCGCGGCCTACGGCGAGCTGTGGCGTCGGCGCCGGGAGCTGTGGCGACGCGCGCGTGCGATTCGCGCACGCAAGACCACCTCGATCGACACCTGGTTCGGCGTCGACGCCCTGCCGATCTGACGCGGTCAGCCGTCAGCCGCACGCGGCGATCAGCGCTGCGAGCTCGCGGGCGACCTGCTGTGGCGTGCGTACGGCGCGCGCCGGCGGCGGCAGGAGGAGATCGAGCTCGCCCCTCTGCCACCGCTTGAGGGCTTCGACCAGGACCCCTGTGGCCTCGTTGGGGTGGGGCGGCAACGGCATCAACGCGCCCGGCCCGTCACGGCCGACGCGGGTCGCCAGCGCGCCGTGCTCGAAGGCCAACACCGGGACTCCGGCGCACCAAGCCTCATCGGCCACCAGGCTGTGGCTTTCGGGCACGATCGAGCCGATCAGCGCGAGCCCCACCCGATGGCGCTGCAGCTCGCTGCCGAGTCGTCCCGGGCGGTGGAAGCCGCGACGCACCAGGCGGCGACGTGCCCAGGCGGCATACTCGGCGTGGACCGGTCCGAACTGGGCCACCTGGAGCCCGGGGAGCCTCTCGAGCGCGGCTCGGGCCACCGCCGCACCTTTCTCCTCACGCAGTGCCCCGAGCAGGCCCAACCGCTGCCCCGGGGGGGGCGCAGGCGGCAGCACTTCCGGTGCAGTGGCCGGGGCAATCTCATGCCAACGCAGCGTGGCCGGCAGTGGCAAAGCCCTCTCGATGGTCATCCGAAGCCAGGCCGATGCCGCCACCACCGCGTCGGCACCCGCGAGCAGCTGCGCTGCGTGCGACCGCCAGCGTTGGTGGTCGACCTGTACTTCGGCCGCGGCGATCCGGCAGCGACGGCACCGCTCCCGGTCGGTCGAACCGGCGCAGTAGCCGTGCGTGGCGGCATCGAAGAGGTGCGGCCGAGGGCACAGCGCTCCGAGGTCGTGGAGCGCGATCACCAGCCGCAAGGGCGCCTCCACCAGCGGCAGGAGCGAGGCCGGATCGAAGGGGGCGAGGTTTTCGATCACCACCGTCCGAGCGCCGAGCCGAGCGGCGGTCGCGACGATGGCTACGGCGTCGAGGTCGGGAGCGACGATGCCGGCGCAGTGGCCCGGTTCCAAACAAAGGTGCAGCTCGGCGCGGTTGGTGCCATCACCGGCGAGGCTCAGCAACGCCCACGGCGGCGTCGACACGGCGAGCCGGTCGAGCAGGGCGCGTTCGACCCCGCCCCGACCCGGATGGGCGATGCTGGCGACGATGTGGAGCACTCCGATGCTCGGCCAGCGCTCGGGCAGTGCTCGGCGTCGTCTCCGCGTCCACTGCCAATCGAGCTCGAATCGCGCTCTCTGCAAGGTCGACCACATGCCTTCGCGACGCAAGGAGGCAACGACTGCGTTCATCGCGAATGCCTCTCGAGCACCTCGCGGTAGAGCCGCTCGATCGCCTCCGCGTGATCCGCCGCGGGGGTCTGGTCGGGGATCGCGGTGCGCCATTGCTCGAGGACCTGCGGCTCGCGGAGGACGTCTTCGAGTGCCCGCTGCCAGGCCTCGGGGTTCTCGGCAGCCAGGACCCGGCCCGGAGCCGGGTGCGGGAAGGCTTCCGGAAGTGCTCCGCGATCGCTCGCGAGCACCGGAATCCCGCGAGCAAAGGCCTCGCGCACCAGCAGCCCGTAGCTTTCGAGGCCGAGTGAGGGAACCAGCATCAGGTCGAAGCGCGCGAACACCTGCTCGCGTCGGGCTTCCTCGAAGCGACCACACCAGCGCACATTGGCTCCGGCGAGGCCGAGGAGCTCGCGGTGGTACTCGGCGTCGATGCTCGGATCTCCCCAGATCTCGAGCTCGATCCGGCCGGGATCGAGCCCGGCCATCGCCGTCAGCGCGAGGTGAAGGCCTTTGTGGGGCAGGATCGAGCCCACGAAGCCGAGCCGCAGAGGGCGCCGGCCGTTCCAGGGTTCGCGGGGCAGGGCGCTTGCGGTGGGGGTCCCGTAATCCAACACCTCGGTGCGAACGCCCGGAGGCAACCATCCGAGGGATGCAAAGCTGGTGCGGATCGCCTCGGATCCCATCACCAGGAGATCGGCAGCCGCCAGCAGGCGCCGCGCTCTGGCAGCGCGGGCTCGGTGGAGCAGCGCCGACCACCACCGCGACGGCGCGACCCGCGTCAACGGCAGGCAGGCAGCGCAGCGCTGGAAGTGGGGCCCGGGGCAGAGCCGGCGATCGGCGTCGAGGAGATTGGCGCGAGCACACAGAAGCCACCAATCCTGCAGCTGGATCACCAGCGGCAGGCGGCGCCGAACGACCTCGTCGGCGGCTGCGAGCCCGTGTCCGGCGAGGTGGTGGAGGTGGACCAACTCGGGACGGAACCGATCGAGCGCCCGCCCCAGGTCGGCGGCCATGATCGGGTCGCGGATGGCGTTGCGCACCAGCGGGTTGCGAGCTGAGAAGTCGTTGGCGACCGCGCGCACGACGAGACTGCGATCGGGGTCGGCCTGGTCGACGCCCGCTCCGTGGGGGGCACCACTTCCTCCAACTCTGGTGTGCACTGCAACCTCGCGGAACGCAGCCTGATGGGTGGCAAGGCGTTCGGCGTAGATCTCGGTCCCGGCGCGACTCCATGGTGGATATCCGTGGACTACGTGCAGCACCCGTGCGGGACGAGCCCGGTGGGCATCCGCGACCTTCGAGGCGAGATCGGCGCGTGCCCCCGCGGTGGGATCCTCGGCCATCGCTGCTGCGATCGCAGCCCGATACCCCGGGTGCCGACGTGCCACGATTCGCTCCGCCGCAGCCACCTGTGGGGTGCGGGCGAAACCGAAGCTCGACTGGCCACGGTGGAAGACGAAGGTGGCATCGTCGAGGAGGTGGACGAATCCCGCGGCAGCCGCGCGCAGGCAGAAGTCGACCTCCTCACCGTAGCCGAGACCAAAGGCGTCGACATCGAAGCCGCCGACGACCTCGAGCGCTTCACGCCGAATCAGCAGGCAACTGCCGACCCCGGTCGGGATCTGGGGCCGACGTCGCTGCGACAGGCGGGCGATCCGCGCCGCCACCTCGTCGACGCCGAGCCCTGGCGGCAGTGGATTGGTCACGAACGGCCGAGGCCAGGAACACAACGTCGCGTCGTTCGACCACGGCGTCACCGTCGCCACGTTCGGTCGGCTGCGCGCGGCCTCCGTCAGGTTGTCGAGCCAGCCGGCGGCAACCAGCACGTCCGAGTTCAGCAGCACGACATCCCCACGTGTGGCCGCAAAGGCCCAATTGGCGGCAGCCGCAAAGCCTCGACGCTGCGGATGTTCGACCACCTCGGCGCCGACAGTCCTCGCGAGCGTCGCCGCCATCGTGCGCTCACCGAAGCTCGGATCGCCGTCGACGACCACCAGCAGGCGGGCAGCGGTGAGGTCGGTGTGGGCGAGGACGCTCTTTAGGCAGCGGTCGACGATCGTGCCACCGCCGTGGACGGGGACGACGACGGTTGGAAGCTCGACGCTCGTGGTGCTCACGTCAGCCCAGGCGGAAGAACGAACGAACCCGGTCGAGCAGGCTGTCGGCCTCGCTCGAGCCGGCGTCGCGGTGCTGAAGCTCGTGCTCGAGACTGGCCGCCGAACGGGCCCGGCGTTCGGCCAGCGCCTTCGACAAGACTGCGGCCAGGCCGGGATCGGCCTCGAGAAGAGGGGCGAGAGCCTCGCGGGAGAGCATCAGCACCTCGGTCGGCTCGACCGCTCTCACCGTCGCCGAGCGCGGCGACCCGGTCAGCAGGGACGCCTCGCCGAAAAACTCGCCTTCGCCGAGGTGGCCGACGACCACGGCACCCTGGTCGCCCCGCTGGAGGACCTCGAGGCGTCCTCGGGTGACAACGAACAACGAATCGCCGGGGTCTCCCTCACGTACCAATTCCTCGCCCTCCTCCCACAACTGAGCGCGTGCGCGCGTCGCCAGCTCCTCGATCCGGGTCGGGTCGAGGCCGGCGAAGAATGGGGTGGCGAGCAGGCGACGAGCGGTGTTGCGGCGTTGGGCGGTGTGCTCCTGCTGCGCCTCCTCCGCGGCCTGGTGCAGTCGCACGGTGCGAATCGGCACGGGGATGTGGAAGCCCCGCCGTGTGATCTCGTACCACACCCGGCTTTGAACCTGGTCGCGGAAGCGGGTCAGCCGCCCGACTTCGTGGGTCCACACGCGCACCTGGTAGACGATTGCGGATTCGCCGAAGTGGTCGAGGAAGACCTCGGGGCCGGGTGTCGTTGCCGCCATCGCGACCCGTCGCGAGGCTTCCAGCAGCAGTCCGCGGGCCTCGCTCGGCGCGACTTCGTAGGGCAGTCCGACCATCAGCGCAAAGGCCACCGGCCGTTGCCCACGGCCGAAGATCTCGAGCCGTGCGTTGTTCATCGTCGCGTTGGGCTCGAAGAACTCGTGGCCTTCGGCGGTGCGCAACCAGGTGCTGCGCCAGGTGATGTCGATGACCTCGGCTGGCGGCATCCCCGGAAGAACGAGCCAGTCCCCACGCTGGAAGGGCTTCTCCAGGTCGAGCGCCAATCCGGCGAAGACGTTCTTCAGCACGTCTTGCAGCGCAAAGCCGAGCACTGCCGAGACCACCGTCGAGGAGACCAGCACCGCCTTGAGCGACTGATCCCCGCGGCTCGCGGCAACCCACAGCACCAGCGCCAGGATCAGAGCCACCCTCAGCATGTCCTTGGCCAGACGCGGCAACATCGGGCCTCGTTCGGGAGCCCAGGGACGAGCGAAGACCAACGCATCGAGGGCCGCAAAAACGACCACACCGGTCAATACCACCACGACCAGGGCAAGGCCGAAGGCAAGCCCGCTCGGCCACATGCCGCGCAACGCAAAGCCGAGCGCGGCCAGCACCGCCCAGATCGGTCCCGACCACCCGAGGCTCGCGCCACGGCGCTGCACCAGCCGTACGCTCAGCCACAGAGCCATCAACAACGCCACTCCCTCGATCAGGCGACGCGCCCATCCGAGCTCGCCGCCCACGTACAGGAAGTCCAGGCCGAACATCGGCGCAGATCGTAGCAGCTGCCCTCCGTACGACCCACGGGACCCGCTACCCATCTTCTCGACCTGCGATAATGGCGGGTGGCGCGTTCGCAGCCGACACCCATGACCACCCCTCGACCCCTTCGCGTCGCGCTGCTCGGCAGTCGCGGGATTCCCGCTCGTTACGGCGGCTACGAGACGCTGATGGAGGAGCTCGCGCCGCGGCTGGTCGACCGCGGCTTCGACGTGACGGTCTATTGCCGCAGTCATTCGACACCGCGTGGGCTGCGCGAGCACCTCGGGGCGCACTTGGTGGTGTTGCCGACGATTCGGAGCAAACACCTCGACACGCCGGTCCACACCCTGCTGTCGGCGCTGTCGACGATGCGCCGACGCTTCGATGTCGTGTTGGTGGTCAACGCCGCCAACGCCGTTTTCGTGCCGTTGGTGCGCTTTGGCGGCGCGAAGGTGGCGCTCCACGTCGACGGCATCGAGAAGCGGCGGGCCAAATGGGGAGTGGTGGGCCGCACGGTGTACGCCCTCTCCGAGCGCCTGGCCGGCCGTGTTGCCGATCGCGTCGTCAGCGACGCTGAGGTGATCCGCGAACACTACCTCGATCGCCACGGTGTCGACTCGACGTTGATCACCTACGGCGTCTCGACCACCCCCGCGCCGGGGCATGCCACCCTCGACGCCCTGGGTCTCGAGTCGCGGCGCTACGTCCTCTACGTCAGCCGCTTCGAGCCCGAGAACAACCCCCATCGGGTGGCCGCAGCGTGGCGCAGCGTCGAGGATCCGACCCTGCGCCTGGTGATGGTGGGCTCCGCGCCCTACGCCGATGCCTTCATCCGCTCTTTCACCTCCGCCGCCGATCCCCGCATCCTCTTCCCGGGACCCATCTACGGCGAGGGTTATCGCGAGCTGCAGTCGAACGCGCTGGCCTACATCCATGCCACCGAGGTCGGCGGCACCCACCCGGCGCTGGTCGAGGCGATGGGCTTCGGCGGTTGCCCCATCGTCCACGACGTGCCGGAGAATCGCGAGGTGGCAGGCGACACCGGTATCTTCGTCGATGTCCACGACACCCAGGCCTTGGCTGCGGCCATCAATCTCGTCGCCGCCGACCCGCAGGCGGCCCGCGCGCGTGGTGACCGAGCCCGGGCGCGGGCGTCGCAGCGGTTCTCCTGGGAGCGGGTCGCCGACGAGTACGCAGCGTTGTTTCGCGAACTTGCCTCCAGAGCCGGCCACCATGCTAGGATGACATGAGCAGTTCTCTCGCTTCAGACCTGCCGACGGAGTATCGATGCTGAAGGAGCACGCCCGCACTCTTGCGGTTTCGATCTTTGTGCTGGACCTTGCGCTCGTGGCTGTGGCCTTCGTCGGCGCTTGGTGGCTGCGCGATGCCGTGCTGCCGGCGCTCGCTCCGCGGGCCTTCCCGGCCTCCCTCTACCCGCTGTCGGAGTACTTGCCGCTGCTGCCGATCGCACTCGGTATCTGGGGTGCCTTGCTGTTGTCGTCGCGACGGTATGCGTCGCAGCGACTTGCGCCGCTGCTGGATGAGGCCTGGGAGGTGTTGCGCGTCTGCGGCACCGCGCTGGTGATCTTCACCCTCGCAGTGTTTGCGCTGCGCCTCGACGAGGCCGTGCTCCAAGACGACCGGATCTCACGTGCCTGGATCGTGGTCTTCGCCATCCTTGCCGGGGTCCTGCTGGTCACCGAGAAGCTGGCGCTGCGGTTGACCGCCCGCTACGCGCGGAGCCGGGGCTTCAACTACCGCTCGATCGTGATCGTCGGCACCGGACCCGACGCCATCGAGATCGCCCGAGCCATCCAGGACCACCGGTGGTGGGGTTTCCGCATCCTCGGTTTCGTGGCGCTCGATGACGCGGAAGCACGCGAGCGAGCGGGCTCGCTGCCGATCCTGGGCACCGCGAGCGAGCTCGACCGGATCGCCGAGCAGCAGGTCGTCGACGACGTCATCGTGGCAGTCGGTACCAAGCCGATCGCCAACCTCGAGGAGATTTTCCTCGGCCTGCACGAGCTCGGAATCCGCACGATGTTCGCGCTCGATCCCTTCCCACACGCCAAGGCCGAGGTCACCTTGTCGGAGATCGACGGCGTGCCGCTGCTGACCTACAGCACCGCGCCGACCGGCACCGCCCGACTGGCTCTCAAGCGCGCCATGGACCTCGTCCTCGGCACACTGCTGTTGATTGCCTCGCTTCCTTTTGCCGTGCTGGTCGTCGCCGGGGTCAAGCTCGCCGGTGGGGGATCGGTACTGTTTCGCCAGACTCGCTGCGGCCTCAATGGGCGGCGGTTCACCCTCTACAAGTTCCGCACCATGGTCGAGGACGCCGAGAGCCGCCAGAGTGAGCTGCTCCATCTCAACGAGGTCGAGGGACCCGCCTTCAAAGTCAAGGACGACCCACGGATCACCCGCATCGGCCGCTTCCTCAGACGCTTCTCCCTCGACGAGCTGCCGCAGCTCCTGAACGTGCTGCGTGGTGACATGAGCCTGGTCGGTCCGCGCCCGCCGATCCCGGCCGAAGTCGAGCGCTACGAGCGCTGGCAGCGCCGGCGGTTGTCGGTGAAACCGGGCCTCACCGGCTTGTGGCAGATCAGCGGCCGGGCCGATGTGCCCGATTTTCGTCGCTGGATCGAGCTCGACCTCCAATACATCGACAGCTGGTCACCGTGGCTCGACGTGAAGATCCTTGCCAAGACCATCCCCGTGGTGCTCAGCGGCAAAGGTGCGCACTAGGAAGTGCTCTGGACACCGGGTGGTGTGCCCCACTCGGGATGAACGTCGAGCCGCTCGTGCACCACCTACGAGGTACTGGGTACCGGGTATCGGGTACGGGCCGGAGCTCGGCGGTGGGGGCGGGAACTCCCGGGCTACGGACCACGCCTTTGGAGGAGCTCGAGCGTGGTGGCGATGACGGCACGCAGCGGGCGATCGTCGGCCACGCCCTTCCCGGCGATGCCGAAGGCGGTGCCGTGGTCGACTGAGGTCCGCAGGTAGGGAAGTCCGACGGTCCAGTTCGTTGCCGACCCGAAGGCGGCCGTCTTGACCGCAATCAGGCCCTGGTCGTGGTAGAGCGACAACACCCAGTCGAACTCGCCGCCGAGGGTCCGGACGAAGAGCGAGTCCGCGCTCTCCGGCCCCACCACCGGCCAGCCTCGCCGCCGCGCCTCGGCCACTGCCGGTGCAACCAGTCGCACGTCCTCGTCGCCCAACAGACCTTCCTCTCCGGCGTGCGGATTGAAGCCGGCGACGGCGATCGATGTTGGCGCGACACAGCGCACGAGACATTCGAGCGCGGGCAGAATGGTCGCGGGCGACACCAGGTCGAGAGCAGCGCGCAGAGGTAGGTGGGTCGACAACAGGGCGACCTTGAGCGACGGTGCGAGGAACGCCATCAGGTAGTCCCGCCCGTAGGTCGTCAACCCGGCCTGTTCGGCGAGGTATTCGGTGTGGCCACGAAACCCCGGCAGCACCTGCCTCGCGATCGACGACTTGGCCACCGGGAGGGTGATCAGAGCGTCGGCGACACCTTGGCGCACCAGCTCGACGCCGAGGTCGAGCGCGGCCATCGCCCCGGCTGCGTCCGCAGCGCCACTGGTTCCAGGCACCACCGGCCTGCCAGCGCCGACCGGGTCCACCAGCACAGCGCCGGGCTCGACGACCGGCTCGTCGCGACCGATGAAGCGGCGTCCTCCCAGACCCCCAGCGACGGCGCCGTCGAGCGCCGCCAAGGCCGAAGCTTCGACGATCGGCAGAATCACCGCACCCGCCGGCGGGTCAACCAGGACCTTCGCGATCAGCTCGGGTCCGATCCCTGCGGGATCACCCTGGGTGACGGCGAGGACCGCAGGGCGCCGAGAGGGTGTCAGTCGTCGCCGCCTTCGACGTCGAGAAGATCGCTGTCGCCCTTGCGTGAGCGCCGGCCCCGTCGCAGCTCCTCCTCCTTGAAGAGGTAGCGGATCGAGTCCTTGCGGATCACCAGGTTGGGTCCGCTGTTGCGGTTGAGCTTGATCACCGCCTTGTCGTACCACTCGATCCAGCCCCGCAACTCCTCGTCGTTGGTGAGGATCACCACCATCGGCGTGCGAGCGGTCATCTGCTTGAGGTAGTAGAACTCCTCGGCGTTGGTCTGCTCGGGTGGGCTCTGTTTGCGCCGCACCGCTCTCGAGCCACCTTCTCGGCGCGTCTCCTGGATCTCGGGCCGAATCAGCTTGCGGTTTCCACTGTCGTCAGGCATCGGCGGTCGCTCCTGCTCGGGGCTGGCGGTAGTTGTCGTCTTCGTAGGCGAGACAACACAGAAGTCGGCCGCACTGCCCGGAGATCTTCGACGGATTGAGCGAGAGGTTCTGGCGCTTCGCCATCTGGATCGAGATCGGCTGGAAGTCCTTCAACCACGACGAACAACACAGGGTGCGGCCGCAGACGCCGATGCCGCCGAGCAGGCCTGCCTCATCGCGGGCACCGACTTGCACCATGCGTACCCGCGTGCCGAAGCGTTGCGACAGGTCCCGCACCAGCTGGCGAAAGTCGATGCGACCCTCGGCGGTGAACCACACCGTCATCGCACGCGCGTTCAGCGAAACCTCGACCTTCGAGACCTTGAGATCGAGCTGGAGCTCACGAGCGCGCTCGCGAGCGAACACCTTGGTGGTGGCCTCGAGCTCGAGCTTGCGGTCGTAGGCGCGGCGATCCTCGTCCGTCGCCGCGCGGAGCACCGGTTTGGCGGAGGATTTCTGGCACGGCTTGAACACCGGCATCGGCGACTTCTCGACTCGCCCGAACAGCGGGCCGTCCTCGCCGCCATCGACGATCACGCGTTCGCCGACGGCGTAGGTTGCCGCGCCGCTCGCACACAACGACACGGTACCCTCGTCGCCGAAGCGGACGCCGATGAAGGCGCGCTCGACCGCCGTCGACATTCCTTTGAAGCTACAGCCGCCACAACCACCCACAACAGACTCCATTCCGACCGGTGCGGCGAAGGGTAGAGCGCCGGGGAACCCCGTGCTCATCATCCCGCGTTTTCGCCGAACGCCTGAGCGATTATGGCGAGGAGCCGCGAAACCTGTCAAACGTCCTCGCCAGGCAACACCTCGACCGTAGAATCCGCACCATGCTGCGCATGGGTGTCCTCACGGCCGTCTCGCTGCTCGTTGCGGCCTGGATGGCGCACGTCGCCGGTCGACCCCTGCCGCTGGTGCTGCCGCGGGTCGTGGCCGTGCTGATGCTGGTGCTCGGCGCGCTCCGGCTGCTGCGGTCGTCGGCCCAGCGCATCGCTGCGGCTCGCGCGGGTCGTTGGCAGGCCGTGGTCCTGCCGGGGGTGCTCCTCCTTGCCGTTCTCACCGCCTTCGTCGGCATCGACCACGAAATCGCCGATCGCACCTGGCTCGATGAAGGTACCTACACCCACCACGCGAGCGAGATCAATCGCGGCGAATGGATCCGCGACTCCTTCGTCTACCCGCACCTGCTCTACTACGCCGGCGCCTTTGCCATCTGGCTGGCCTCACTCGCAGCCGAGCCGCTGCTGGCGGTCGCAGCAGCCTGGCTCGGCATCCCCGACTGGGCGACATTGTGCCGCCTGATGGTTCGGATCGTGGTTGCTGCCGGCGGTGCGCTCACGGTCGTCCCGGTCGTCCGACTCGCACGCAGATTGGCACCGGGCCAGACGGCGCCGCCGATTCTCGCCGGAGCGATCCTCGCGCTGTGCCCGCTGTGGATGGAGGGGGCTCACCTTGGAATCTGCGACATCCCCGCTGCAGCTCTGGCGGCCTGCTGCCTCGCTGCGTGCGCCCGCTGGCTCGACCAGTCGACCGCGAGCGTGTGGATCCTCGCAGGGCTGAGCTCCGGCCTGGCGGCTTCGGCCAAGTATCCCGCCGGGTTGGTGGCCTTGGCGATCGTGGCGATGAGCTGCCGCGAGGCGGTGGTTGCCGGACTGCGGCGGGCGGTGCAGAGCCTGCTGATTGCGGGTGCGGCCTCGCTCGGAGCCTTTCTCGCCACCAATCCGAGCTTGTTGGTGATCCCGGAGATGGCGCTTGCGGGAGATCGCGGCATCTGGTTCGGAGCAATTCAGTACGCCGGCGGAGGCTGGCTTGGAGTGGTCCCCGACTCACGCACCGTCTACTACCTCGGGCTTGCCACGACGGGCTTCGGGTTGCCGCTGCTCCTGCTGGGCACAGCGGGCCTCGCCTGGTTGGAGCCGCGCGTCCGCGGTCGGTTGTTGTGGATCAGCGCCTTTCCGATCGCCTACACCCTCCTGCTCGGCAAGATGAACGTCGCGGTTGAGCGCAACCTCTACCCGCTGCTGCCACCCCTCGCGGTCCTCCTCGCTCTCGGCCTGGCCACCTGGTGGCACCGATTGTGGGTCTCCCGACGGCTCCTCGCGGTACTGCCGATCGCGGTGAGCTTTGCGCTGCCCTTATGGGAGTCCACCTGCCAGACGATCGCCTACACTCGACCGACCACCCGCGAGCTCGCCCGCAGCTGGGTCGAGCGCGAGCTCACGTGGGGGTTGCTCGTGGCCCGCGACGATTACGCTCCCGTCCTTGCTCCAGAGCGGTTCGAAACCGTGCGGCTGCGCTCGCGTTTCGTGGGCACCTTCGCCCCCGAGGAGCTGCGGGCCCGGGGCATCGACCTGTTGATGCTCGCAGACAACTCCTGGCGGCGTTTCGTCGATGGTGCAGGCCTGGCCCCCGAGGAGGCCGCCATCGGGGCCAACTACGAGCGGTTCTTCACCGAATTCGAGCGGCTCGAGACCTTTTCTCCCGGCCCGCTGCGTCGCGGTCCGACCATCGACCTGATCCTGGTGCCTCGTGCCGCATCTCCGGTCGGGACGACTGGACCTGACGGATTCTTCGTGCCCGACGGGAACATGCGCTCAGCCGTCGGCATCCACTTCGCGGCACCCGGCCAGTGGGCTGCTGCGACGCTCACCCTGCCTCCTGGGCGCTGGATCGTTGCCCCTGTGGGTGGCTCAGCGCAGCTGACGGCAACCGAGCGTCGGCGCCACGTCATCGCCGGCCCGGCCGACCAGCTTCGCGTAGAGACGAGCCCCGAGCGACCGACCGTGGTCGTGCAGGTGACCGCGGAGCCCGGGACTTCCATCACCGGCCTCGCCGTCGAGCCACTGGCGCCGTGATAGCGTCGATACGCCGATGCGCATGTCGAGTCGCGAATTCGAACACTTGGTGGCGCGAGCCCTCGATCGGCTCCCGCCCGACCTCGCTGCTCTGCTCGACAACGTCGTGGTCGTGGTCGAGGACGAGCCCACCGACGAGGAGCTGCGGGATGTCGGCATCGATCCCGAGGATCCCGACCGCGACGAGCTCTTCGGCTTGTACCAGGGCACTCCACGGACCGAACGCGACTCGACGATGCTGACCGAGCTGCCGGATCGGGTGGTGATCTACCGTGGCCCGATCTCGCGCTGCTGCACATCGCGGGCGGAGATGGTCCAGGAGATCCGCGACACCGTGGTCCACGAGCTGGGTCATCACTTCGGGCTCAGCGACGAGGAGATGCCGTATTAGGGAGGCACCGGGCACCGGGTACTTCGGACTGAAGACCGGATTCTCATCGGCCGGGGTGCACCACGGAGGGGTGCGTGAGGTACTGCTAGCCCGCGGCTCGGCCGAGGGCGGCGCGGCCGATGTCGCGGCGGAAGATTTTGGCTGGCCAGTTGATCAGTGACGAGGCCTGGTAGGCGCGGCGCAGCGATTCGCGCAGATCGGCTCCCGTTGCACAGACCGCGAGCACGCGCCCGCCGGAGGCGACGACCTCGCCCTGCGCCCCGAGGGCTGTACCGGAGTGGAAGACCTGAACCCCCTCGAGAGCCGCGGCGTCCTCGAGGCCGCTGATCACGTCCCCGCGCTGCGGCCGCATCGGGTAGCCGTCGCTCGCGAGCACGATACACGCCGCGACCTCTTTCTTGAAGTGCAGGCGTGAGCCTTCGAAACTGCCGGCAGCGCCGGATGCCAGAACCGGCAGCAGGTCACCCTCGAGCCGCAGCAGGATCGCCTCCGCCTCGGGGTCGCCGAGACGGGTGTTGAACTCGAGCACTTTGGGCCCGTCCTCGGTCAGCATCAGACCGGCGTAGAGAACTCCGCGCAGCTCCCGATTCTCGGCCGCCATCCCCGCAATCGTTGGCGTGATGACGTGGTCGAGGATCACTGTCGCCAGCTCCTTGTCAAGGCTCCCGGCCGGCGAATGGGCGCCCATACCGCCGGTGTTGGGCCCGGTGTCACCGTCGCCGAGGCGCTTGTAGTCCCGGGCCGATGCGAGCGGTAGAACCCGAGCTCCGTCGCACAACACCATGAAGGAGATCTCCTCCCCTTCGAGCAATTCCTCGACGACGACCCGGTCACCGCTGGTGCCGAAGCGCCGCTCGTCGAAGAAGGCGCCCAGCCCCTCCTCGAGGGCCTCCTGGTCGTGACACAAGATCACACCCTTGCCGGCCGCCAAGCCGTCGGCCTTGAGCACCACCGGCATGCCGATCGAGGCGACTGCCGCCAACGCCCCCTCACGGCTGTCGACGACCTCGGCTCGGGCCGTGGGGATACCGTGACGCTGCATGAACAGCTTCGAGAAGACCTTGCTCGCCTCGAGCTCGGCGGCAGCCTGCCGGGGACCAAACACCGGGACGCCACGGGCGATCAGCTCGTCCACGAGGCCGAGCGACAACGGCAACTCGGGGCCGACCACCACCAGGTCGATGGAGAGGTCCTTGGCAAAGTCCGCCAGCTGGTGGATCTCATCGACCGCGATGGGCACGTTGTCGGCGATTGCCGCCGTGCCGGGGTTGCCGGGTGCACAGTACAGCTCGGTCAGCAGTGGGCTCTGGCGCAACTTCCACGCCAGGGCATGCTCACGCCCTCCGGATCCGACCACCAGCACCTTCATGTCATCTCCTTCGCAGCGCCTCGACCGCGGCCACCGTGGCGACGTCGAAAACATCGTCGCTCGAACAGCCACGAGAGAGGTCGTGAAACGGTGCCGCCAGTCCCTGAAGCAGCGGACCCACAGCACGGGCTCCACCGAGGCGCTCGGTGAGCTTGTAGGCGATGTTACCTGCATCGAGGCTTGGGAATACCAAAACATTGGCACGGCCCGCCACGGGCGAGCCTGGGGCCTTGCGCTGCGCCACCTCGGGCACCAGTGCGGCGTCTCCCTGCA
Organism: uncultured Thermoanaerobaculia bacterium; assembly: GCA_964599475.1. GTDB lineage: Bacteria > Acidobacteriota > Thermoanaerobaculia > Multivoradales > CAZRFU01 > CAZRFU01. The sequence continues at coordinate 17,407 of CAZRFU010000043.1, read as the reverse complement.
GCTCGCCATCGATCAGGAGATCAGGTGCAAGCTGCCGCACCAGCGCCGTAGCGCGACGAACCTTGTCAACCGCGGGGTGGGTTGCGCTCCCCGCCGTCGAGAACGACAACATCGCCACCCGCGGCGGCTCGTCGAGCAGCAGCTGAGCGCTGCCGGCGGCGTCGATCGCGATCTGGGCCAGCTGCTCGGCACTCGGATCGGGTACCACCGCGCAGTCCGAGTAGACCAGTGCCCGGCCGTCGGGCATCTCGACCAAAAAGCAGGACGAGATCATGCCGCCGCGGCGACCGGGACCGATCAGTCGCAGCACCGCCTTGAGCGTTTCGGCGGTGGTTGCGACTGCTCCGCCAACTCCCGCATCGACCTCGCCGGTGGCGACCATGGCGGCGGCCACCCACAGGGAGTTGCGGCTCGCATCGACGCGGAGCTCCAGCGGCATGGTCGGCGCCGCCACCTCGATTGCCGTCAGGGTCGAGGCGTGCCGCGAGGTGGGATCGACGCACTCGATTCCGGGTAGCGCAGTGGTAGTGACCAAGACCGGCACGAAGGTGCCCTCAGCTGCAGCGCGCTCGGCCGCATGGCGCACCCGCGGGTCGTCGCCCTCGGCGAACACCACCCGCATCGGCCGGCGGCGTGCCAGCTCGCGGAGCCGGGCGAGGGTCCTCACCGTGCTGATCCAACGGCTGGGGAAGCCGACGACACCGCCAGCTCCCGAATTCGCGCCTCGACCTCGTCGATCATTACGTCCGGGGTCGAGGCCCCCGCCGTGAGCCCCACGACGCGGGCGCCAGCCAACGGCAGCCGGTCGAGCTCATCCAGCTCGTGGATCAGAAAGCTCGGCTTGTACCGTTCACACAGCTCCCAGAGGTGGCGCGTATTGGCGCTCTTGCGCCCGCCCACGACGACGATGAGCTCGACGGCAGGGTCTTCCGCCAGCTCGCGAGCGGCGTCCTGATTCTCCTTGGTGGCGTAGCAGATCGTCGCAGCCCGGGAGGCCGCAGCGGCGGCGTTCTCGATCGTTCGCACGACCTCCTCGAAGTCGCCGGCATTCAGCGTCGTCTGGTAGAACACACGCACCGCCGGATACTGCGACCAGTCGATCGCCTGCGCCTGCTCGAGAGTGGAGACGACGTGGAAGCTGTCCGGTTCGAGGTCGTGGGTGTAGCCGATGACCTCCCGATGGTTCGGATCGCCGATGAAGACCAGGTGCTCACCCTGGCGTCGGGCCGCCTCAGCCTCGTCGTGGATGTCGTAGACGAAGGGGCAGGTGGTGTCGAGGACTTTCAGGCCGCGCCGCCGCGCCCGGCTGTGGAAGGAGGGTGGTACCCCGTGGGCGCTGAACACGATGGTACCGCTCGCCACGTCGTCGAGGGCTTCGATGGTGGCAACGCCGAGCTGCTCGAGGTCGCGCACGACCCGCTCGTTGTGGACCACCTGCCCGAGGATCTCGGCTCGACCACCCTCTTCGGCAAAGCGGCGCACCTTCATGTCGGCCAAGCGAACGCCCGAGCAGAAGCCGTACTTGGCGGCCCGCCGCACTTCCACCATCAGCGCTCGAGCTCCACCGTTCCGCAGGCCAGCAAGTCGACCTCGTTGCCAACTGCCGCCAGGGTGACGATCTTGCCGACGAGACCCGAGCCCGGCTCCAGGGACAGCTGCGTGGTTGCCAGAGCCAGACGCCCGGCTCCGTCCTCCCCGACCTCGATCACGCCGAGGTCGCCGCGGGGTCCCTCGGGCGTTGGTGCGTCGCTGCCGAGAATCGGCGCTGCCGCCGGTCGGGTGCAGTCGGCAGCCGCGCGCGCGAGCAACTGGTAGGCCCCGGGCTCGACGCTCGCGATCACGGCTTCGATGGCGAGGTCGTGGGGTGATTCGCGGAAGAACACGGTTCCCCGCATCTCCCGGCGCCCGAGCGGCTCGAGTCGTGCGGCTGCTCGTCGACCAACCACGTCGGCAACCACCGGACGAGCCGTCCCGAGCTCGCGGGCATCGAATGCGACGGTGTCCTGCGGCACACAGCCTGCGAGCAGCATCGCCACCAGAGCGCCACCGACCGTCGCGGAGGATCGATCCTTGTGCCGCTCACCCAGCATTGCGAAGCCTCAGCTCGACGCGGCTGAACGACCGCGCGACCTCGATCTTGAGCGGAGTCGAGGCCTCGTCCAATCCGAGCCACAGATCGAGGGAACCCTTCCACTCTCGCTCGCCGACGAGCTTGCGTCCACGGATCGAGTAGTGGATCGCAGGTTGGATGCCGCTTGCCAGCTCGACCTGCTCGCGACCGAGGTTCTCGACCACCACCGGATAGAGACGGCCATCCGACCAGATGGTCAGGTACTGCCGACTCACAGGCGGCTGATGGCGCAGCTTCAAGATCCCCGCGGCGATGTCGACCACGTCGCCGCCTTCGATCTCCTGATCCTTGTTCTTCTCACGCTTGCCGAAGCGGTAGGCCGACCACGCCGACCGCACCGTTCCCGTGGCCGAATCGAGATTCGAGCCGTAGCGGAAGTAGTCGTCGGTAGCGTCCGCCGTGATCGAGAGCTCCGTGCGCACACGGTCGCCCTCGCTGCGGGTCGACAGGGTGCCGGAGCCGGCGCCCGGCAGGATCAAACGAGCGATTCCCGTGATCTGCCAGTCGTAACGCAGCTCCTCGCTGGCGCCGGCAGGCCAGACCAACGAACCCACGAGCAGCGCTGCGGTGGCGCGGAGCATTCGGGGATCTTAGCAGCGCGGGGCCTCTCAGCCCATCGCTGCCGACCCGCTCCTCTCGGCCAGAGCCTCCAGCAGGGTGTGCCAGGCCAACGTCGCACACTTGACTCGCATCGGGTAGGCGCGGACACCGAGCATGGCCTCGAGCTCGCCGAGATCCGTTGCCTCCGGCTGCTCGGCAGTCGTCAACAGCGTGCGGAAGCGCTGCGCCAGCGCGCGGGCTTCCGCGATCGGCCGGCCGAGGACGGCGTCGGTCAGCATCGAGGCGGAAGCCGTCGAGATCGCGCAGCCTTCGCCGTCGAAGCGGACGTCGCGAACCACGCCCTCACCGTCGACCATGAGGTCGAGGTGGACCCGATCGCCGCACAGAGGGTTGTCCCCATCTGCCTGGTGGGTTGGATGGTCGAGCCGGCCGCGGTGTCGCGGATGGCGGTTGTGGTCGAGCACTATCTCTTGATAGAGATCGGTCAGGTCGCTCATCCCGCGAACCTCCGTCGTGCCCGATCGACGGCAGTCACCAACCGATCGACTTCCTCGTCGGTCGAATGCACGGCAAACGACGCCCGCGCGGTTGCCGCGAGGCCGAGCACTTCGAGCAGGGGCTGGGTGCAGTGGTGGCCGGCGCGGATCGCAATCCCCTCGGCATCGAGCAACGAGGCGAGATCATGGGGGTGTACCCCCTCGACCACGAACGGGCAGACCGCCTCGCACTCGCGGGGATCACCGATCAGCCGCAACCCGGGGATTGTGGCCAGCTCGGTGCGGGCTCGCTCCACCAACCGCCGCTCGTGGCCCCAGGCCGCATCGCGGTCGAGCGCCGAGAACCACTCGATCGCGGCGGCGAGGCCCACTGCACCCGCCACGTTGGGTGTGCCGGCCTCAAAGCGCTGCGGCGGATCGGCGAAGGTCGAGCCTTCGATCCCCACGCGCCGGATCATGCTGCCGCCGCCCTGCCATGGCGGCGCTTCAGCGAGCAATTCCGCCCGCGCCCACATCGCACCGATGCCCATCGGCCCGTAGAGCTTGTGCCCCGAAAAGCAGTAGGCATCACAACCCAGGGCCGCCACGTCGACTCTACGATGCGCCACGGCCTGCGCCCCGTCGACCACGACAATGGCGCCGACGGCGTGGGCTCGCCGCACGACCTCGGCGATCGGCATGACCGTCCCCAACGCGTTCGAGACGTGCGCCATCGCAACGATCTTGGTCCGCGGCGAGAGCGCCGCGTGGAAACTGTCGAGGTCGAGGTCACCGCGGGCATCCAGCTCGGCGACCCGCAGTCGTGCTCCGCGTTCGGCGGCCACCAGCTGCCACGGCACGAGATTGGAGTGGTGCTCGAGGCGCGAGACCAGAATTTCGTCGCCGGCGCACAGTCGCGGGGCTCCGAGCACTCGGGCGGCCAGGTTCAGGGCTTCGGTGGTGCCGCGAACGAACACGACCTCATCCGCGCTCGCAGCCCCGAGAAACCGGGCGACGGTGGCTCGCGCGGCCTCGTAGGCGTCGGTGGCCTCCTCGGCGAGCAGGTGCACGCCGCGGTGGACGTTGGCGTTCGAGTGCTCGAGGAAGTGCTGCATCGCCTCGATCACCGCTCGCGGCTTCTGCGCCGACGCGGCAGTGTCGAGGTACGCGAGCCGCTGGCCGCGAATCGTGCGGTCGAGAATCGGGAACTGCCGCCGGCAGGCTTCGATGTCGAAGCCCGCGGCGACCACGGCGGCGTTCCCTGGGCTCATCCGGGCTCTCCGGCGAGCTCGGCCACCTGGCGCACGATCTCGCCCTGCGGCAAGCCGCGGATCAAGCGCTCCTCGAGCTCGGCCACCAGCGGTGCGATCCCGACATGGTCGACGATCTCCCGCGCAAAGGCCCAGGTCAGCAGGCTGCGCGCGGCTTCCTCACCGATGCCCCGGCAGCGCAGGTAGAACATCGCCTCGCGGTCGAGCTCGCCGACGGTCGAGCCGTGGGTGCACTTGACGTCGTCGGCGTAGATCTCGAGCTGCGGGTTGGTATTGACCAGGGCTTCCTTGCTCAGCAGAAGGTTGCGGTTGGTCTGCTTGGCGTCGGTCTTCTGCGCTCCGGGGTGGACATGCAGCAGGCCGTTGAAGACCGCCCGCGACCGCCCATCGAGGACGCCCTTGAAGAGCTCGTGGCTGTCGCAATGCGGGGCGACGTGATCGACCAGCATGTGGTTGTCGACGTGCTGCTCGCCGCGCAGGACGTAGAGCCCGTCGAGGTGGCAGTCCACACCCTCCCCGATCAGTGCGGCGCCGACGTCGTTGCGGATCAGGCCGGCACCGAAGGTGAAGGTGCGGCTTGCGACGTTGGCGCCGCGGGCCACTTCGAGCTGCTGGGCTCCGAGCAGGTAGGTTCCGGCGGCTTCGTCCTGCACTCGCGCGTGCTCGAGCACCGCAGCGGCTTCGGCGACGACCTCTTCGACCGGGCAGATCAGGCGCCGGCCGCTGCCGAGACCAATCCAGTGCTCGACCACCTTGGCTTCGGACGCCTCCCCCGCCACGATCAACAGGCGCGGGAAGCTCGCTTGCGGTCGCTCACCACCGGTCGAGAAACACAAGACCTGGATCACCTCGCCGATGACCGCACGCGGTGCAATCAGCAGCGCCACCGCCTCGGGGAACAGTGCGGTGTTGAGTGCCGCGAAGGGATGATCGCCGATGCGGGCGAGCCGGCCGAGGTGGGCGAGCACACGCTCGTCGCCGGCCGCAGCCGCCGCACTCGACGTCGTCAGCTCGATCCCAGACGGCAGGGCGTCACTCAGCTCGGGTCGCAGCCGGCCGTCGACCACCACCACCACTCGGGAGCCCGGCCACCGTCGTAGGGCGATCTCGGCCGGATCGATCGGCGTCGAGGTGGCGAGGGCCCACGGCGTCCGAGCGACCTCGGCGACGTTGGTGAAGCGCCACGCCTCCTCGCGCACGCTGGGCACGCCTCGTCCCTCGAAGGTGGCGGCGGCTCGCGCTCGCAGGTCCTGCAGCGCGGGCGGCTCGGAGGCCGCATGCTGCCGCTGGCCGAGCAGCACCGCCGGGCCAGTCGCCTCGGCCACGGCGGTCATCGGGCAGCTCCCGCGGCTTCGAGCTCTTCCACCCAGCCGTAGCCCTTTTCCTCGAGCTCGAGCGCCAGCTCCTTGCCACCGCTGCGGACGATCTTGCCATCGACCAGCACGTGCACGAAGTCCGGCACGATGTAGGAGAGCAGGCGTTGGTAGTGGGTAATCAGCACGAACGAACGATCCGGCGCCCGCAGGCTGTTGACGCCGTCGGAGACGACCCGGAGCGCATCGATGTCGAGACCGGAATCCGTCTCGTCGAGGATCGCCAGGCGCGGCTCGAGCACCGCCATGTGGAAGATCTCGTTGCGCTTCTTCTCACCGCCCGAGAAGCCCTCGTTGACGGGGCGCTGCAACAGACTCTCGTCCATCCTGACCAGCTTCATCTTCTCGCGCGCCAGTCGCAGGAAGGAGTGGGCGTCGATCTCCTTTTCGCCCTGGTGCTCGCGCTTGGCGTTGAGCGCAGCACGCAGGAAGTAGGTATTCGACACGCCGGGGATCTCGACGGGATACTGGAAGGCCATGAACACGCCTTCGCGCGCGCGCTCCTCGGCACCCATCTCCAGCAGGTCTTTGCCTTCGAAGGAGATGCTTCCCTCTGTGATGTCGTAGTCCTCGCGGCCCGCGAGGATCTGCGCGAGGGTGCTCTTGCCGGAGCCGTTGGGCCCCATGATGGCGTGAACCTCTCCGGGCCCAACGACCAAGTCGATGCCCTTCAGGATTTCATTGCCGTCGATGCCGGCGTGCAGGTTTTCGATCTTCAACATGATGGGTTCCTCGATTGCGAAAATGATCTGATTCAGCCGACGCTGCCTTCGAGGCTGACCTGCAGCAGCTTCTGGGCCTCGACCGCGAACTCCATCGGCAGCTCGCGGAAGACTTCCTTGCAGAAGCCGTTGACGATCATCGAGACGGCATCCTCGGTGTCGATTCCGCGCGCATTGCAGTAGAAGATCTGGTCTTCGCCGATCTTCGAGGTCGACGCTTCGTGCTCCATCTGCGCGGTCGGATTCTGCACGTCGATGTAGGGGAAGGTGTGGGCGCCGCAGCGGTCGCCGATCAGCATCGAGTCGCACTGCGAGAAGTTGCGGGCGTTGTCGGCACCCTTGAGAATTTTGACCATGCCGCGGTAGGTGTTCTGGCCGCGACCGGCCGAGATGCCCTTCGAGACGATCGTCGAGCGGGTGTTCTTGCCGACGTGGACCATTTTGGTGCCGGTGTCGGCCTGCTGACGACCGTTGGTCACCGCGACCGAGTAGAACTCGCCGATCGAGTCGTCACCCTTGAGGATGCAGCTCGGGTACTTCCAGGTGATCGCCGAACCGGTCTCGACCTGGGTCCACGAGATCTTGGCGCCCTTGCCGGCGCACAGGCCGCGCTTGGTGACGAAGTTGTAGATGCCGCCCTTTCCGTCCTCGTCGCCCGGGTACCAGTTCTGCACGGTCGAGTACTTGATCGTGGCGCGATCGAGGGCGACGAGCTCCACCACTGCGGCGTGCAGCTGGTTCTCGTCGCGCTTGGGCGCCGTGCAGCCCTCGAGGTAGGAGACGTGGGCTCCCTCCTCGGCGACGATCAAGGTCCGCTCGAACTGCCCGGTGTTCTGCGCATTGATGCGGAAGTAGGTCGACAATTCCATCGGGCACCGAACGCCCTTCGGAACGAACACGAACGAACCATCCGAAAACACCGCCGAGTTGAGCGCGGCGAAGAAGTTGTCGCTCGCCGGCACGACGGAGCCGAGGTACTTCTTGACCAGCTCGGGGTACTCCTTCACCGCTTCCGAGAACGGCAGAAAGATCACGCCGGCTTCCTTGAGCTTGCCCTTGAAGGTCGTGGCGACCGACACCGAATCGAACACCGCGTCGACGGCGACACCCGCCAGAATGGCGCGTTCGTGCAGCGGGATGCCGAGCTTCTCGTAGGTCGCGAGCAACTGCGGGTCGACCTCGTCCAGGCTCTTGGGTCGGTTCTTGTCCGACTTCGGGGCCGCGAAATACGAGATCGCCTGGTAGTCGATCGGCGGGTACTCGACCTTGGCCCAGCGCGGCTCCTTCATCTTCTGCCAGGTCCGGAAGGCCGCCAGGCGCCACTCGAGGAGCCAGGCAGGCTCCTCCTTGCGCGCAGAAATCGCCCGCACGACATCCTCGTCGAGCCCGGGAGGAAAGACGTCCTGCTCGATCTCGGTGATGAAGCCGGCCTTGTACTCGCGCAGCGCGAGCTGTTCGATGGTTTCGGTCGAGGTGCTCATGGGAGCTCCTTCAGGAGGGGGTCAAGGTGAGGAGGGAGTGGGGTCGAGAACCGAGCTGGACCAGCTTGGGCGCCGGCTCGGTGCGGGCCATATCGGCCAGACTGATTTGCTCGAGGGCCTGGCGGATGGCGCGGTTGATCAACTGCCAGTTGGCGCGCTGGGAGCAGATCGCCTCCTGGTGGCACTCGCCTGGCGTCCCGTCGATGCACTCGGTAATGGCAATGGGTCCTTCGAGGGCATCGATGATCGATGCCACCGAAAGCCGCTCCGGTGCCGCGGCGAGCCGGTAGCCCCCCTTGGCGCCGCGGTGTGACTCGAGCACGCCGGAACGTGCCAACAGCTTCAGGATCTTGCTGACGATCGGCAGCGGCAGATGAGCCTCGGAGGCGAGCTCGGAGGCCGCCCACAGTCGCGCCGGCGCCGCGGCCAGCGTGGTGAGCAGGACGATCCCGTAGTCGGTCTGTTTGGTGATTCGCAGCATGACTTCAGATTTCGAACCAGAAAGGTCCGAATTGTCATGATAGGTGCCGCGTCAAGCTTTTGTCAAGGTTCAGTGCCAATTCGTTGCTGGGGTTTATCTGCCCAGTCCGTGCGCAGCAGCCCGTAGGAGCCGGTGTCTGAGACTCGCCGTTGACAATCCACCGCTCGCGCAACAGGCCTTCTCGAACGAAACCCAAGCGGCGCAGTGACTTCTCTACCTGCTGCGCTCGCGTCTCGGGACTCGAGCTGAAACGCCTTCGTGGCGGCGGTGGCGGCGCGCGAGATTGGCGTCGAGGGGCTCTCGAGTCGCGACCTCGAGCGCGTCGTCGGCCTGCTCGACACCTATCCCGAGCTCGAGTTCGTCGACGCCACGGTGGTGGCGACCGCAGAGCGGTTGGGCTTCAAGGCCATCGCGACTACGGATCGGCGCCACTTTGCAGCCGTGCGCCCCAGCCATTGCCGCGCGTTCGAGCTGGTACCCTGACGACCGCGCCGCAAGCACGCTCGTCGAGCTCAGCGTCCGAGGGCTTCGAGGGGCTCTGCGAGGTCGTCGATGGCGGCTTCGGCCAGACGCCGATCGAGCAGCTCCAGGCGCAGCTCGGTGATCCGCGGGCCGAGGGTAGCGACGCCGCCAGGGGCGCGCAACGCGGTCAAGAGCTCGCGCGCGCCCGGTCCCGACGGGAGGATGGCGTCACCGTAGAGCAGGTCGCCGACTGCGGCCGCAACGTCCAACATCAAGCCGGGATCGGCGGAGGTAGGGGTGTTCATGGGGGTTCGACGCCGGGCTGGTGGAACGTGTGATCCAAGCGTCCGAACCCGGAGGAGGCACCATGCGCCACGCTGTGATCGGTCTCGTGCTCGTCTCGATGTGGCCGGCTGCGGCTGCGGCCACCATCCCGGCGCGGGAGCAAGTCGCCGCGGCCCTCGACGCGTTCCACGCTGCCGCCGCCGCCGCCGACGAGAGCCGGTACTTCGACCTGATTGCGCCAACCGGAGTGTTCCTCGGCACCGACGCCAGCGAACGGTGGGATCGCGAGGCGTTTCGTGCCTTCGCCAAGCCCTACTTCGACCGCGGGCAGGGGTGGACGTTCGTGCCGCGGGATCGGCACGTCGACTTCTCGGCGACCGGCCAGGTCGCGTGGTTCGACGAGCTCCTCGACAGCGCCACCTATGGTGAGTGCCGTGGCACCGGTGTGCTCGAGCTGATCGACGGCAGGTGGAAGATCCAGCAGTACCACCTGACGATTCCAATTCCGAATGCCCTTGCCGAGGAGCTGGTCGAGCGGATTCGAGCAGCTGAGCCCGCCGCCGAGCAGTCGCCGTAGCCGATTCCGTCATGGTGGCTGCTCGGCCGGCAGTGGTACGCTCCCTCGGCTCGCCGCGCGAGCCTTCTCGGGAGTAGCCCATGTCTGATCCGCTTTCTCGCGCCAATGCAGCGCTCGAGTCCGAAACCCCAGCCCTATGGGCCCTCCTCTCTGGCCTGGGGCGCCGAGCGGTGTTCCCGCCCGACATTCCGTTCCAGGCCGCGCAGGCGCGCGGCAAAGCCTTCAATGCCACCATCGGCCAGATCACCGACGGTGCCGGATCAGCGCTGCCGTTGCCGTCCCTTGCTGCAGGGCTCGACGGGCTGGCGCCGGCTGACCGCAATCGCGCCCTGCTCTACGCTCCGGTCGAGGGCATCCTCGAATTGCGCGAGCGCTGGCGCGAGTGGCAACGGCGCGAGGTCGACGCGAGCTTGCCGTCGACGCTGCCGGTGACGACGACCGGCTTGACCCACGGCTTGGCGTTGATCGCCGACCTGTTCGCCGACGAAGGCCGAGCGCTCGCGATCCCGACGCCGTTTTGGGGCAACTATCGCCAGACCTTCGTGCTGCGCCGCGGCGCACGGGTGGTTTCCGCCCCCGCCTATCGCGACGGGGCTTGGAATCCACTCGCGATCGAAGAGTCGCTGGCGGAGCTCCCCGCCGGTGAACCGGCGCTGGCTTTGCTGAACCTGCCTTCGAATCCCGGCGGCTACACCCCCACGGCAGCCGAGCGGGAGGAGTTGATTGCGAGCCTCGAGCGGGTGGCGGCGGTCCGCCCTTTGCTGGTGATCTGCGACGACGCCTACGCCGGTTTGGTCTTTGCCGACGTGCCTCGTGGTTCGGTGTTCTGGGACCTGATCGGCAGGCATCCGAACTTGGTGCCGGTGAAGGTCGATGGTGCCACCAAGGAGCTCTCGTACTTCGGTGGTCGTGTCGGCTTCGTCACCTTCGGCGTGGCACCCGACAGCGCCGCGGCCCAAGCCCTCGAGAGCAAGCTCAAGTGCCTCGTCAGGGCGGTGATCGGCTCACCGGTGTCGACCTCACAAGTCCTGGCGCTCGAAGCGCTGCGCTCCGCAACCTTGGCCGACGAGGTCGAGGCGGTGCGGTCCGAGCTCGGCCGGCGCGCTGCAACGCTCCAGCGCGCGCTTTCCGGGGTCGACCGCACGTTGTTGCAGCCACTGCCGTTCAACTCGGGTTGCTTTGCGCTGACCGAGCTGCCCGAAGAGTTGGGCCTCACCGGCGAGCAGGTCCGTCAACACTTGCTGGCCGAAGAGGACACCGGCATCGTGTCGCTGGCACCCCGCTACGTCCGCATCGCCTTCTGCTCGGTCGCCGAGCCCAAACTGGCCGAGTTGGTCGAGCGCATCGAACGCGGGATCCGGACGCTGACCCAGCGCTAGGACTCGGCTCGGCCTCGGTGGAGTCGAGCCGAGTCGCGGGGCTCAGGAAAGCAGAGGAGCGCAGATCGGGCCGGGGATCGGGTTGGAGGAAGGGTCGGAAGCCATACAATCCCTCCCATGAGCACCCCGGTCTCGACCTACGCCGAGTGGCGCGAGCGCGTGGAATCCGAGCTCGCGGGGGCGTCGTTCGAGCGCCTGCGAAGCGAAACCGCGGACGGATTGCCGCTCGAGCCGCTTGCAATCGACCGTGACGCCGACGTCGCCATCGGCGTCCCCGGCGCTGCCCCTTTCGTCCGCGGTGCCCGCGGCGAACGCGGCTGGTGGATCGCCCAGCGGATCGAAACCGACGATCCTGCCGCCGCCAATCGGGCAGCCCTGCAGGACCTCACCGGCGGCGCCAACGCTCTGCGTCTTGTTCTTCCCCCCGCCGAAACCGCGCCGCGGGTGTGGCTGGCGCGTGCCCTCGAAGGGGTCCATCTCGAGGCGATCGGCTTGATCCTCGAGGCATCGCACGACCCGCGGCCGTGGCTGGCAGCGCTGGATTCGACGGCGCGAGACCGCGGTCTCGACCTAGGCGAGCTCCAGGGGGTGCTGCATTGGCCGCAGCACCTGGCGCCCACGGTCGGCCCCGAGATGCTCGGCCGATCGGGCCTGCTGCGGACCGCCGGCGTCGACGTCCGCGCGCTCCACGCGGCCGGCGCCACGCCTGCGGATCAACTCGGCGCGGCGGTTGCGGGCCTGGCGGAGTTGCTGCGTGGGGCCGAAGCGCATGGCGTGGCTGCAGACGTTGCGGCCGGGCGAATCGCGATCGCCCTCAGTGTTGGCGCCGAGGTCTTCGAAGGGATCGCCACGCTGCGTGCGGGGCGGCTGCTGTGGTCCCTGGTGCTCCGGGCGGCTGGAGTCGAGCCGGCCAGGCAGCCTGCTCCGTTCCTCGACGTGTCGACCTCGCCGCGATCGTTGGCTCGCATCGATCCCTGGACCAACGTCTTGCGCGGCACTACCGAGGCCTTCGCCGCGATCTGTGGCGGCGCCGACGCTGTGGAAGTGTGGCCGCTCGACGCCCGCCTCGACAGCCAGACCGAGCTCGGACGCAGATTGGCCCGCAACACGCAGGTGGTGCTGGCCGAGGAGGGAGGCTTGGGCCGCGTGCTCGATCCGGCCGGCGGGTCCTACGCCATCGAGGCGCTGACCCTCGCCCGCGCCCGTCGGGCCTGGGCGGTGGCGCAGGAGATCGAGGCTGTGGGTGGATATCGCGAAGTCAGCGCCAGCGGCTGGCTGGCCGCTCGCGCCGCGGCGAGCTGGAGGCGTGACCGCACGGCCGTGCGCCGCCGCCGCCGTGCGATCACCGGAGTCTCGGAATACGCGACCCTCGAAGATCGGAAGATTCCGGGAGTGCCGGCGATGGTGGCAGCCCGAGTGCCGGAGGCGACACGGCCTCTGGCTGCCGACTTCGAAGCCCTGCGGGCGGCAGCGGCCGAGGGCGCTCCGAGGGTGTTCCTGGCGCTTCTGGGAACGCCGGCCGAGCACGGTCCACGCCTCACGTTTTTGGTCAATCTTCTCGCTGCCGGTGGTATCGGCGCCGTGGTGGCCGAGGCTGCCGCCGACCTCGACCCCGCTGCGGCCGCGGCGCGTCTGGCCGAGCAGTATCGGGCGGCTGAGATCGGCCCGACGGTGGTGTGTGGCAGCGACGCGGCCTATGCGGCTCAGGGCGCTCAGGTTGTGGCGGCGTTGTGCCGGGCCGGGGCGCCGTGGGTCGCCGTCGCCGGCAGGCCGGCCGAGCTCGAGGCGCCGCTGCGCGCCGCCGGGGCGACGGCGCTGGTGGCGCTCGGGGACGATGTCGTCGACTTCCTGGCAGAGGTGCTGCGTGGCGCCGGCGTGGCGATGGGGGAGGTCCTGTGATCCCGAAGCTCGGTACCTTCGACTTCGACGCCCTTCTCGCCGCGGCCGCGTCGCCGACGGCCGGTCCCGCACCGGCGCCGGTGGAAACGCCCGAGGGCATCTCGATCCACGGGCTGTATGGACCCGAGGATCTCGGCGCCTGTTCCCATCTCGGTTCGCTTCCCGGCTTCCCGCCGTTCGTGCGTGGTCCCTACACCACGATGTACGTGCGCCGGCCGTGGACCATCCGTCAATACGCCGGCTTTTCCACGGCGGAAGCCTCCAATGCCTTCTATCGGCGCAACTTGGCCGCCGGGCAGAAGGGCCTGTCGATCGCGTTCGATCTCGCCACCCACCGGGGCTACGACTCGGACCATCCCCGGGTGGTGGGGGATGTCGGCATGGCCGGCGTGGCGATCGACTCGATCCTCGACATGCGGGTGCTGTTCGACGGGATCCCACTCGATCGCATGAGTGTGTCGATGACCATGAACGGCGCGGTGATCCCGATCCTCGCGCTCTACGTGGTCGCGGCCGAAGAGCAGGGGGTTGCCCCCGAGCGGCTCAGCGGCACCATCCAGAACGACATCCTCAAAGAGTTCATGGTCCGCAACACCTACATCTACCCGCCGGCGGCGTCGATGCGGATCGTGGCGGACATCTTTCGCTACACCGCTGCCCACATGCCGCGGTTCAACTCGATCTCGATCTCCGGGTACCACATGCAGGAGGCCGGGGCGACCTCGGACTTGGAGCTCGCCTACACCTTGGCCGACGGCGTCGAGTACGTGCGCGCGGGCTTGGCCGCCGGTCTTTCGATCGACCAGTTTGCGCCGCGGCTGTCGTTCTTCTGGGCGGTCGGTATGGACTTCTTCATGGAGGTCGCGAAGCTGCGCGCCGGGCGGCTGTTGTGGTCCGAGCTGATGGCGCCGTTTGCCCCGGCCGACCCGCGTTCCTCGATGTTGCGGGCGCACTGCCAGACCTCGGGGTGGTCGCTGACCGCGCAGGACGTCTACACCAACATCGTGCGCACCGGGCTCGAGGCGATGGCGGCAACCCAGGGCCACACCCAGAGCCTGCACACCAACTCGCTCGACGAGGCGCTGGCACTGCCGACCGACTTCTCCGCCCGCATCGCCCGCAACACCCAGATTCAGCTGCAGCAGGAGTCGGGCACGACCCGGCCGGTCGATCCGTGGGGTGGGAGTTATTTCGTCGAACGCCTCACCGCCGACCTGGCGGCTCGCGCGCGTGTTCATCTGGCAGAGATCGCCGAGCTCGGCGGGATGGTCAAGGCGATCGAGGCGGGGATTCCCAAGCTGCGGATCGAGGAGGCGGCGGCGCGCACCCAGGCGCGGATCGAATCGGGTCGGCAGACCATCGTTGGTGTCAACCGCTACCGCGCCGCGCAGGAGGAGCCGGTCGAGGTGCTGGCGGTCGACAACGCCGAGGTGCTGGCGGCCCAACGTGCGCGGCTGGAGCGGCTACGGCGGGACCGTGATGCCGAGCTCGTGGCAGCCCGCCTCGCGGACCTGGAGCAGGCAGCCGCCGGGGACGGTAATCTGCTCGCTGCGGCGATCGTGGCGGCGCGCGCCGGTGCTACCGTCGGCGAGATGAGCGCCGCGATGGAGCGTGTGTTCGGGCGTCATGTGGCCGAGATCAAGTCGATCGGTGGGGTGTGGAGGCGCGAGATGGGCGAGGGCAACAGCCGAGTCGAAGCGGTACGGACGAGGGTCGCGGCGTTTGCCGCCGCCGAGGGCCGCCAGCCGCGACTGCTGGTCGCCAAGGTCGGCCAGGATGGCCACGACCGCGGCCAGAAAGTGGTGGCGACGGCATTTGCCGATTTGGGCTTCGACGTCGACATCGGATCACTCTTCGCAACGCCGGAGGAGGTTGCGCGCCAGGCGATCGAAAACGACGTCCACGTCGTCGGCGTCTCTTCGCTCGCGGCCGGGCACCTCACCCTGGTGCCGGCATTGCTCGCCGCCCTCGAGGCCGCCGGTCGGCGCGACATCGTGGTGGTGGTGGGTGGGGTCGTGCCCCCCCAGGACACCCCCAAGCTGCTCGAGATGGGTGCTGCGGCGGTGTTCGGTCCGGGAACGGTGCTCGCCGATGCCGCCGAGGCGATCCTCGACCGGCTCGCGGGAGCGGCTGGGTGAGGCGCGAGCGGCTGCCCGTCGAGGAGTACGTCGACGGGGTGCTGCGGGGTGATCGGGGACTGCTCGCGCGGGCGATCACGCTGGTCGAATCGCGCCTCGAGAGCGACCAAGAGCTCGCCCAGCAGGTGCTCGAACGGGTGCTGCCTCACACCGGAGGCAGTGTTCGCGTCGGCGTTTCTGGAGCGCCGGGAGTCGGCAAGAGCACGCTGCTCGAAACCCTCGGTGCGCAGCTCTGTGACCGTGGGCATCAGGTGGCGGTGTTGGCCATCGACCCCACTAGTCGGATTTCCGGTGGCTCGATTCTCGGCGACAAGAGCCGGATGCATCGCCTGGCGCAGCACGCCCAAGCCTTCGTGCGCCCCTCGCCGGCCGCCGAGACCCTCGGTGGGGTTGCGCGTCGCACGCGAGAGGCCTTGTTGCTGTGCGAGGCAGCGGGGTTCGACGTGGTGATCGTCGAGACGGTTGGCGTCGGCCAGAGCGAAACGGCAGTCGCCGACATGGTCGATACCTTCGTGGTCTTGCTCGAGCCCGGCGCCGGCGACGAGCTGCAGGGGATCAAACGCGGCATCCTCGAGCTAGCCCACATCGTCGCGATCACCAAAGCCGACGGCGACAACGCGCAACGAGCCCGCGCCAGCCAACGCGAATACGGTGCAGCCATGCGTTACCTCGTCGGCGCCGGCGCCGCGTGGGTGCCGCCGGTGACGACCGTTTCGGCCTTGTCCGGCGAAGGGATCGGCGCGCTGTGGGAGAAGGTCCTGGAACACCGGCGCTCGAGCGGGGATGGCCTCAGGCTCAGCCGGGCGCAGCAGAACGTGGCGTGGATGTGGTCCGAGGTCGAGGCGCTGCTGCTGTGGCAGGTGCGCTCGCGCATCGCGCCTGCGGTGGTCGAGCGGCTCGAAGCCGCCGTGCGGGCCGCCACCCGCAGCCCAACCGCCGCCGCGCGCGAGCTGGTTGCGGCGCTGCGGGACTGACACCCAGCCCAGGGTAAAGCGAAGCAGCACCCTGGGTACCGCGACACCCCCCAATTGGTTCCGAGCCCTGAAAGGGCGAAACCCCGTACCGCCGGGGGGCCGCGGCCACCAGGTGTTGCCGCGCAACGTCGCCACCGCGCTACCATTCACCCAACCATGCCTGGCCGTCCCGCGCCTTCGCCGCCAACCGTGCATATGCGCGCTCGCGACTTTTCAACTGCTTGTCCCGGTTTGGCCCCTGTGCGACCCCCTACGTATAGAGGCGCCGGTACACCGGCGCAGATGACCCCATGAGCCCCAAAGCCTCCAAGAAAGACACCAGCACCGCCAACCTCGGCTTCGAGGCGAAGCTCTGGCTCGCCGCCGACAAACTCCGCAACAACATGGACGCGGCGGAGTACAAACACGTCGTCCTCGGCCTGATTTTCTTGAAGTACATCTCCGACAGCTTCGAGGAGCACCGCGCCAAACTCCTCGCGGGGGAAGGTGACTACGCCGGCGCCAATCCCGAAGATCCCGACGAGTACAAGGCCGAAAACGTCTTCTGGGTGCCGGCCGAAGCGCGGTGGGCGCATCTGCAGGCCAACGCCAAGCAGCCGACCATCGGCAAAACCGTCGACGACGCGATGGCCGCGATCGAACGCGACAACCCCCGGCTCAAGGGCGTGTTGCCCAAGGACTACGCCCGCCCGGCGCTCGACAAACACCGCCTCGGCGAGCTGATCGACCTGATCGCGACCATCGAGCTGACCGCCGCCGGCTCGGGCGAGCAGAGTCACAAGAGCGTCGACCTGCTCGGCCGGGTCTACGAGTACTTCCTCACCCGCTTTGCCAGCGCCGAGGGCAAGAACGGCGGCCAGTTCTACACCCCGTCCTGTGTCGTCCGTTGCCTGGTCGAGATGTTGGCCCCCTACAAGGGCCGCATCTACGACCCCGCCTGCGGCTCCGGCGGCATGTTCGTGCAGAGCGAAAAGTTCGTCGAATCCCACGGCGGCCGCATCGGCGACATCAGCATCTACGGCCAGGAAAGCAACGCCACCACCCGGCGTCTCGCGATCATGAACCTCGCCATCCGCGGCATCGAAGCCGACATCGGCAAAGAACACGCCGACACCTTCCGCAACGTCCAACACCCCGACCTGCGCGCCGACTACGTCCTCGCCAACCCGCCCTTCAACGACTCCGACTGGTTCCGCA
>CAZRFU010000042.1:42192-47985 GCA_964599475.1 uncultured Thermoanaerobaculia bacterium | reverse complement strand
TACCGGGGTGGAGTGGCATCTACCGCACCCGCGGCAATACGATCGAGGTGATCGCCGATCCGGCGACCCCGCATCCGATCTCCGGGGCGCTGTTCCGGTCGTCAGCGTTCTTCTGGCATCCGAGCGCCGGCAGCCGTCATGTGAGCTTCGGCGCAACCAGCGCGCCGGCAGGCCCCAGGGGCTATTTCGTGGTGTCCGACGAGGGTGAGTGGACGGTGTTGGCGGAGGAGGGCTCCGAGCTCGAGGGCCGCCTGGTGACCTGGGTCGGCGACAGCCCAGATGGAGCATGGGACGGCGAACGGGTGGCCTTTGCGGTCGACCATCCGAGCAGCAGTGCGATCTACGTCGCCGACTTCGGAATCCCGGTACCGACTCCGCTCGAGATTCCGGCAGCCGAGGAGGTCGGCTTGATCGTGTTCGTGGTTCTCGTGGCCGCTGCGGGTTTGGCGACGGTGAGCCGCGGCAGGTGAGCCGGAGAGGGCACCCCTAACCCCTCCCTCGGCTAGAGTTCCCCCATGCCCACCACCTCCGCCACCATCGCCACCGCGTGCCCGCTCGATTGTCCCGATTCGTGTTCGCTCGAGGTGACGGTCGAAAACGATCGGATCACTCGCATCGACGGCAGTGACCGCAACCCGGTGACGGCTGGATTCATCTGCTCCAAGGTGCGGGGGTTCGGCAAACGCGTGCACGGCCCAGGGCGGCTGATGCAGCCGCAGCAGCGTATCGGCCCCAAGGGCTCGGGGCAGTTCGAGCCGATCTCGTGGGATGAGGCGCTCGATCGGATTGCGTCCGAGGTGTCCGCCGCGCAACAGCGCTCGGGTGGCGAGAGCATCCTGGGCTTCTCGTACGGTGGGTCGAACGGGCTGTTGACCGACGGGCCGCTCGACAACGCCCTGTTTGCGCACCTTGGCGCGTCGCGTCTGCGTCGGGATGTGTGTGCCGCACCGAGCGGGCGGGCGCAGATGGGCATGACCGGCAAGATGCCCGGGGTTGCTTTCCCCGACTACGTCCACGCCCGCGCGATCACGGTGTGGGGCGCCAACCCGAGCGATTCCGGCATCCACTTGGTGCCGTTCATCGAGGAGGCGCGGCGTCGCGGGGCACGGTTGGCAGTCGTCGATCCACGCCGCACGCCGTTGGCCTCGAAAGCCGACCTGCACCTGCCGGTGCGCCCGGGGACGGACCTGCCCTTGGCGCTCGCGGTCATTCGGGGGCTGTTCGAGCGCGGCGCGGTCGATCAGGAG
This sequence comes from uncultured Thermoanaerobaculia bacterium, assembly GCA_964599475.1. GTDB lineage: Bacteria > Acidobacteriota > Thermoanaerobaculia > Multivoradales > CAZRFU01 > CAZRFU01. The sequence continues at coordinate 46,738 of CAZRFU010000042.1, read as the reverse complement.
TTCCTGGCGCAACACTGCAACGGCGCCGACGAGCTCGAACGGCGCGCCGCAGCGTGGACGATCGAGCGCGCTGCAGCCGAGTGTGACGTCACTGCCGACGCGATCGCGGCACTGATCGACCTGTGGGCGACCACCCGACCGGCGGTGATGCGCTGCGGCTGGGGGCCGGAGCGGTCGCGGCACGGTGGATCCGCGATCGCGGCGATTCTGGCGATTCCCGCCGTCGTCGGCGCGTATCGCGAGCGCGGCGGTGGGCACACGATGAGCCAGAGCGGCGGGTTCCGCAAGCGCGCCGACGTCGGAGACTCGGCCTGGACCACCCGTGAGCTGTCGATGAGCCGGCTGGGGCGGTGGCTCGACGCCGGCCTGGAGCCGCCGATCGAGGTGCTTTACGTCTACGACGCCAACCCGCTCGCGACCCTGCCCGATCAGCAGCGGGTCCGTCGCGGGCTCGAGCGCGAAGATCTCTTCACCGTCGTGCACGACCAGGTGTTGACCGACACGGCACGCTACGCCGACCTGGTGCTGCCGGCGACGACCTTCCTGGAACACCGCGACCTCGCCCGCGGCTATGGGTCGCTGTCGCTGCAGCGGGTGGCGCCGGCGATTGCCCCGGTGGGCGAGTCGCGCAGCAATGTCGAGGTGTTCAGGGCCCTCGGCGCGCGCCTCGGGATCGAGCTGCCGGACGAGCTCGAGGTCGAGGCACGAGTCCTGGCAACGTTGGAGGACGGCGCGCGGCTCGCGCAGGAGCTGGAGCGAGACGGCATCGCCCACCCCTTCGAAGATCGCACCGCTCGCGCCTTCGACGGGTATGGCCCGCGCACGGCGTCGGGCCGGATCGAGCTGGTGCCGGCGGTGCTGGACGCCGAAGCTCCCCGGGGTCTCTACGGCTGGGCGCCCGTCGCAGCCGGTGGAGGCAGTCTCAGTCTGATCTCGCCTGCGAGCCGCAAGACGGTCAGCTCGACCCTCGGCGAGCTCGGCGGTGAGGCCTCCCTCGAAATCCACCCGAACGACGCCGCGGCGCGCGGCATCGTCGATCGAAGCGTGGCGCGGGTCTTCAACGACTTGGGCGAGGTGGTCGTGCGAGCCCGCGTGACCGACACCACCCGACCCGGGGTGGTCGTGTTGCCGAAGGGGTTGTGGTCACACCAGACGCTCAACGGCTTCACCAGCAACGCCCTGTGCCCGGACCACGAAACCGACCTCGGAGGTGGGGCCTGTTTCAACGACGCCCGGGTCGAGGTCGAGCTGGGAACCGACTGGAGCGCCGTGGAGTCCAAGTCGAGATCAGCCGTTCGTCGATTGGGAGGAGGATCACGATGAGTCGTCGTATTGTTGCCTGGAGTTTGCTCGCGGTCGCCGCGTTGATCGGCTGCAAGCCAACGGCCGAGAAGGCCGCGGAGGTGTCGGCCGTACCCGAGGCCGCGTCGTCGGGCGAGGCCGAGGTGGCCGCGGCGCCCGAGCCGACGGCCGAAGCGGTTGCCGAGGGTGAAACGGCCGACGTTGCTGCCGAGCCGGCGCCCGAGGAAGCCCCCACCGAACCCGGTGAACCGGTCGTGATCGACGAGAGCATGACCGAGCCCCGCGTGCTCACCAAGGTCGCGCCCGAGTACACCGAAATGGCGCGCAAGGCGCGGGTCCAGGGCGTCGTGATCGTGCAAGCGGTGATCCGAGAAGACGGACAGGTGGCCGGTACCAAGATCCTCAAGGGCCTGCCGATGGGCCTCGACCAGCAGGCGGTGGCGGCGATCAAGCAGTGGGTGTTCGAGCCGGCGACGCGCGAGGGCAAGCCGGTCGCGGTGTACTACAACCTGACGGTCGATTTCAGGTTGGACTGATTGCGGGGACCAGGGACCCGGGATCAGGTACTGGGTATCGGGTATCGGGTATCAGGGACCGGAGACCAGAGACCGGGGACATGGGCCCTGGGTACGGTGGACCTCCGAACATGCCCCTGGGCGTTCCGACGAGTACCCGATACCCGATACCCGATACCTTCTCGCTAGGCCCGCGCCCCGGGCTCCAGGACCCGCTCAGCGGTGACGACCTCGTCGCGAGCAAGCAGGGCCAGCAGCTCGTTCTCCTCGCGGGGCGCCTCGAGCACCAGCTCGCTCGCCGCTGCGTACCGCGATGAGCCCATGTGGATGGTGGCGAAACGGCTGCCGCGACCGAGCGCGATCGGGGCGCGGGCCCGCCGGGGCCGCACCAGCCGATCCTGGATCTCGATGTGGTCGTCGTGGATGGTGATCGAGCGCTCGAGGGTCAGCGGGACGACTCGACGACGGCGCACCAAGACTCGGACCAGCAGCCGCTTGATCCAACGGGCCACGGTCGGCATCCGCCCCAAGGTCAGGGTCGAGAGCCGAAACGCCATCATCGACCACGGCGTGAGCAGCCGCTGGTTGATCGCGACGAAGGGGGCCTCGACCTCGAGCAGGCGGTCTTCGACTCCAACTTTGGCATCGGCGCCTCGACAGAGGCTCTGGGAGCTCGCGACGGCGCCGTTTCGCAGGCGGATCCACCAGCCGCAGTCGGCTGCCGGCTGGAGCGACTCGCGATCCCAGGCTTTCACGACCCCACCCTTGGAGAGGCCCACGACGACCCACAGCTTGGGGGTCGCGCGCAGGTGGATGCCGGCGTCGGGGAAGTCCTTGCCTTCGGCGCCGTAGCAGGGGAGTCGGGCATCTTCGTCGCCCTGGAGCTCGGCGGCGAAGCGGCTCGCCGCCAGCAGATTGTTGGTCTGAGGCAGGAGGTTCCAGCGGTCGATCGCGGGGAGGCCAACGGCGCGCCCGGCCGGCAGCGAGCGTCGCAGCGACGCGGCGATCGAGGCTGCCTCGGGCAGCTCGGGTGCGAGGATCTCGAACGCCGCCGGGTAGGTGACCTCGGTGTTGCGGCTCGCATGTTCGCCCCCGACAGTGCCGTCGGGGTGGATCATCCAGGTCAGGAACTTCGTGGCGCGCGCGAGCGAATCGAGCAGCCTCTGGTCTCGCGTCTCGCTCCAGATGCGGGCGAGGTAGAAGCTCCCGTGAGTCTGGTAGCCCGGGTCTGCGCCGCCGTACTCTTCGTACCAGCCTTCTTCGCTCTGGCGGGCGTAGATACGTTCGAGAAAATGGTCGCGGCGGCTGCCGGCTCGGGGATCATCCAGCACTCGACGAGCGACCTCACACGCGGCCGCTGCGGCGGCGAGGTGATTCGAGAGCAGCCCGTGATGTTCGTCGTTGGCGCCGAGCCAGCGGGCGGCGCGAGCGAGGGTGCTGTGGCCGAGCTCGCGGGTCTCGTGGTCGAGCCGATCGCCGAGCAGCTCGAGCGCTTCGCCGACGTAGAAGCCGGTGAAGGCGGTGGCCGCGAGGCTCCGCTCGTAGGGGTAGGCCTCGTCGAAGGAGCCGTCGCGGTGTTGGATCCGCGCCCAGAAGCGGATGCCGGCGGCACACCAGTCGACCAGGTGCCGCTGCGCGCGCTCGCCGAGGGCTGGATCGACCAGGCCGGGCGGGAGCCCGAAGACGGCGTGATGGGCGAAAGTCGCCACCGCCTCCTGGAAGCGCGCTCCCGGGTGATCGACGAACTTCCAACACCAGTAGGTACGATCAAAGCAACCGTAGGTCGCCGAAAAAGGCTCGCGGTCGAGCCACGAGGCGATCCGCAAGGTGGCGCTTGCCGCGAGCCGGCTCCAGGGCTCAGGCCGCGTCACGCAGACCTCCGAATGCTCCCGAGCGCACGGCGGCGGCCGGGCGATCCGTGAATTCCTGGAACCAGAGCTCGAGCATCACCAGGGCGAAGACCTTCTTGAAACTGAGGAAGTCGCCGGCGTCGAGTCGTCGCCGCAGCGTCGCGACCGCGGCGGGATCGAAGACCCCACGGCGTCGAACCACCTCAGGGCTGACTGTCTCTTCGAGCAGGCCGAGGAAGTGTGGATCGCGGCCCCAGCGCTCGAGCGGGATGTAGAACGGCCGCTTGCGGCGGCCGGCAAGGCCCACCGGCAGCTTGCGATCGGCGGCGTAACGGCGCAGCAGGAGTTTGCCGCGGCGCGGCCCCACCAACTCCTCGAGAGGCACCCGATGGAGTTGTTCGACCAGCACATGGTCGAGGAACGGCACGCGCAACTCGAGGCCGTGAGCCATCGACAGGGCATCGGCGCGGTGGAGGATGTTGTCGGGCAACCAGTCTTCGAGTTGGAGCTCCAACATGCGCTCGAGCGGAGCCGGACCGTACGCTGGATGGGTGCGCTCGGCGCGGGCGCTGCGGACCGCGGCGGCGAAGTCCGGATGGTAGAGCGCGTTGCGTTCCTCGGCGGCAAACAGGGTGATGAGGAAGCGCCAGCCGGCGCGGACGTCGGAGCTTTCGAGCAAGGAAAGGGCAGCCAGGACGCGTTCGCGTCCCTGTCGCCCCAGTTGGCCGGGGTAGTCGAAGAGCGCTTCGAGCAGCCACTGTGGCGTGTGGCGCGCGAGGGGTGCGACGAGACCGCGGTGCACGCTGCCGGGCATCGCAGACCGGTACCGTGCTGCCAACAGCAGGACTCGATGGAAGAGGTAGCCACCGAGCACCTCGT
>CAZRFU010000042.1:0-42182 GCA_964599475.1 uncultured Thermoanaerobaculia bacterium | reverse complement strand
CAAGCGCCAGGTCGGCAACACGATCGCGTCGCCCTGCGGATCCCCGAGATGCCGAACGATTGCACGCAACGAGCCGAGGTCGGCAGGGGAGCAGGTGACGTCGTGGTGGGTGGTGCCGAGGGCGGTGGCAGTGCGGCGGGCGCTGTCGAGCTCGTCGCCCTCCCAGCCGAAGCCGACGCAGAAGGTCTCGAGCCGGCGTTCGCCGCTCGCCACCAGGGCGGCGGTGATGGTGCCCGAATCGAGCCCGCCGGAAAGATACGCGCCGACCGGGACCTCACCCATGGTGCGCAGCTTGACCGCCTCTTCGAAGGTGGCAGCGAACCGTTCGAGATGGTCGTCGGCGGTGGATTGAGCAGGGTCAAGCTCAGGGAGGGACCACCACCGCCGTTCGTCGATGCGCCCCCGGCGCCACAGCAGCAGGCCGCCCGCCGGCAGCCGTCGCACGCCCCGCACGATGCTGCCGGGGCCGGGCACGTAACGCAGCGCCAGGAAGTCGTCGACTGCCAGCGGGCTGACCTCGGGGGCCACCGCCGGGTGGCGCAGCAGCGCCTGCAGCTCCGAGGCGAACACGATCGAACCGCCGGGGCCGGGGGCGAGGTAGAGCGGTTTGACTCCGAGCCGATCGCGGGCGAGCAGGACGGTGTCGTCGCGGCGATCCCACAGCGCAAAGGCAAACATGCCGCGGAGGTGGTCGAGCAGACCCTCGCGCTGCTCTTCCCAGAGGTGCACCAGGACTTCCGCGTCGCTCGAGGTGCGGAAATGGTGGCCGCGCGCCTCGAGCCCACGTCGCAGCTCGCGGTGGGTGTAGAGCTCGCCGTTGAACACGACGACCACGGAACCATCTTCGTTCGCGAGAGGCTGCCGGCCGCCGGCGCGATCGACGATGGAGAGCCGGCGCATACCGAGCGACACCTGATCACCGGCGATGGTGCCGCGGTCGTCGGGGCCGCGGTGGGTGAGGGCTTCGACCATCGCGTCGAGCCGTTCGGAATCGGCGGGTGCTCCGACCCAGCCGCAGATGCCGCACATCAGCCGTTGAGCCCGAGCGCTTCGGCGATCACTTCGGCGCTGCGCAGACCGGCGCGCCCGTCCCACAGCGGCGGCACTGCCCCGAAGCGCTCCGGCGCTTCGAGCACGCGGGTGACGTCGGCGGGCAGGGTGGCGATCGAGGTCAACTGGTTGGACCCGATTTCGATCGTCACCGGCCGTTCGGTGTTCGGCCGCAGGGTCAGACACGGCACCCGCAGCCAGGTCGACTCCTCCTGGATACCGCCGGAGTCGGTCAACGCCAGGCGACACCCCTCGAGCAGGCCGATCGCCTCGAGGTACCCGAGCGGCTCGATCAGGTGCACCCCGGCAGGCGCCAGACCCATTTCATCCAGGCGCACTCGGGTGCGCGGATGGACCGGGAAGACCACCGGCATGCGGGTCGCGAGCTCTTCCAAGAACATCACGATGTCGATCAGGCGCCGCGGATCGTCGACGTTCGACGGCCGGTGCAGGGTGACGTAGACGTAGCCACGGCGTGGCAACCGCAACAGACCACAGAGCGCTACCACCGACTCTCGGGCGGCCGGCACCGAGCGCACCAGCGAGTCGATCATCACGTTGCCGACGGTGAAGATCTTCTCGGCCGCAATGCCCTCTTTCTCGAGGTTCGCGGCCGCATCGGCGGACGGCGCCAGCAGCAGGTCAGCCAGGGCGTCGACGACGATGCGGTTGATCTCTTCGGGCATCGAACGATCCCCGCTGCGCAGGCCGGCTTCGACGTGGGCGACGGGAATGCCGAGCTTGGCCGCCACGAGGGTGCAGGCGAGGGTCGAGTTGACGTCTCCGACCACAACGACCATTGCCGGCCGCCGCGCGAGGCAGAGCTCCTCGAAGGCGACCATCACCTTGGCCGTCTGTACCGCGTGGGAGCCCGAGCCGACGCCGAGGTCGACCGTCGGTGCGGGAATCCCGAGCTGCTCGAAGAACACCGCCGACATCGCGTGGTCGTAGTGTTGGCCGGTGTGCACGATCTCGACCGTCAGGCGGTCCTGCCACGGGCCGAAGGCGTGCACCAGCGCCGCCAGCTTGACGAAGTTGGGGCGTGCTCCGGCGACCAGGAAGATCGTCGGGTGGGTCGTCGTCGTCACCCGCCAATGCTACCGCGCCTGGCGTTTCGGCGGAGGCGCCCGCACGACGCCGAGCCCCGATTGGTCAGAAGCCCACCGAGGCGGACCACGCCTCCAGTGTGCCTTTCTCGAAGCCGTCGGCGAAGATGTCGAAGCGCAAAGGCGCGGCCCAAACGCCTCCGGCCTGGGGTGTGGCCGCGATGGTGGCGCTCGGGGCTCCAACCACGACCTGCTGCGACCGTCCGTCGAAGCTCCCGGTGGTCAGAGACCAGCCGAAGGCCGCCTGCGGGTGGGCCGAGGCGATGGAGTACTCGAGGACGATTGGACTGGCGGCGCCGGCGCGGGCCAAGTACAGCCGCCCGTTGACCGCAGGATCGAGGAATCGACCCGGTTCGCCGATCAGCAGATGACTGCACACGGTATCGGAAACCGGGAGGAGCGCCTGGCCGAAGCGGATGAAGTTGGCCGAGGTGCCGGAGATCTCGAGGCGGCTCAGCGTGGAGAAGGTTGGAGAGTTGGCCAGATCTCCGCTGATCAGGAACACCTCGCCGTCCTGCGTCGCAGCGACGTTGCGCCCCGGGGCGCCAATCGCGATGTCGAGCCCGCCGTCGCAGTCGAACTGTCCCACCGCGAGGCTCGAGCCCAGCTCGCCGCCGGCCTGGTGGGCGCGACCAAAGTCGGGGGCGGACCACTGCAGCGACCCGTCCGTGGTCAGGCCGCTTTCGGTGCAGCCGAACAACACCGTCGTCATGCCTGCGTTCAGAGTGTTGACGTCGGGGCGATGCCCGGGGGCGCCAACGACGAGGTCACAGGCGATCTGCTGGCCGAGGACGAGGTCGCCGGTGGCGAGCGCAGCCCCGAACCGACCGTTCGAATCCGGATTCCCGGGAACGCCGTCCACACTGAGATCCCAATAGGTTGCGTCAGCCGGGTCGAACCCGATCGCCGATCGGCCCGGCAGGGTGGTGACCGAACCGGCCCCGAATACACCGCTGAGGCTCCTGGCTCCCGGTGCCCCCACAGCGAGGTCGTCGCGAAAGTCGGCGTCGAAGTCGCCGACCGCCAGGGCGGAGCCGAAGGCCGAGCCGTCGTCCGGGTCTCCCGGGAGGCCGCTCTGCCCGTAGACCAGGCACGGGGTGACCCAGAAGGTCTGGTTGGCTCGGCCGAAGTAGACGTCCACTGTGCCGCTTGCCTCGTAGAGCACTCCCGCGGCCAGGACGTCCTCTCCCGGCGCACCGATGGCCAGGTCGTCGAAGCCGTCGCCGTTGAAGTCGCCGACCGCGAGGGCGCTGCCGAACCGATCTCCCTCCTCGGGCCGGTTGCACTCGTTGCTCGGGTCTGTGCCGTTCTGGATCATCGTGCGGGTGGGCTCATCGGGAAGGCCTATGGGGCCACCGCGGTAGAGCAGAACCATGCCGGCGTTCGCGAAGCCACCAACGGTGGCGTGGGGAGCGCCGACCACGAGATCGTCGTATCCGTCGTTGTCGAAGTCTCCGGTGGCGACAACCTCGCCCACGAAGGTGGAGGCGGCATTCGAATCGCCGCGATGGATGAGGGTGCCGCTGGTCGGGGCGATTTCGACGGCGAGGAGGGGTGCGGCGGCGGTCAGGAGGCAGGCCGGGAACAGCAGAGTGCGAAGAGACATGGTTGGTCCTTTCGAGGTCGCGCCGAGCTCGGTGAGCGCGGCTACCCCTCCACGCGCAGTCCGGCGAAAATTTCGGTCAGACGGTTCGAGGGCAGGCCGGAGGTCGAGGCTGGAACAGCCCCGCGTCGCGTTCAGGGGCGCAGGGGCAAGGGTTCAGCGAGCCTGATTCAGCTGGCGGTGCAGCCATGCCCGTGCGACTCGCCACTGCCGGAAGACGGTCGACACCGAGATGTCGAGCGCTGCGGCGACCTCTTCGGTGTCGAGACCACCGAAGAAGCGCATCTCGACGATTTGCGCCTGCTGCTGATCCAGCCGGGCCAGAACCTCGAGGGCCTCGTGGACATCAAGCACTTCTTGGGCTCGAGCTGGGGCCATCGGGAGCCATGGCTGGAGCGCCGGGTCGTCGAGGGATTGCTCAGGCCGGCTTCCACCGCGCTTGTCGGCGTGAGCTCGACGGGCTTGGTCGACCAGGATACGCCTCATCATGCGGCTGGCAATGCCGAAGAAGTGCCGTCGGTTCTGCCAGGCGACTCGGCGCTGCTCGGCGAGCCGGAGGAAGGACTCGTGGATCAGCTCGGTGGTCTCCAACACGGTTCCGGGATCGCGGCGCAGGTGGGAGCGAGCGATGACCCGGAGCTCCTGATAGAGCTTCTGCGAAATCGCCTCGAACGCTCTTTCGTCGCCCCGGTTCCAAGCCTCGAGCTGGCGAGTGAGCTCGGCGGTCTGCGCCTCAGTCGACACCGACTGCGAGCCTCTGCTGGGTTTGATCGAGGGCGGCCCGCGCTTCGGCCAGACGGGGGTGGTCGGCAGGCAGGCTGGCTTCGAGAATTGCGACGGCTTGCCGACGAAGTGGCAGCGATTCCTCCCATCGGCCCTGGTCACGCAGAGCATCGGCCAACGCTGCCGCCGAGCTCCCGACACTCGGGTGACTTTCTCCGAGCGTCTCCAGGCGCATGGCCAGCGCGTCGCGAAGCGAGGGCTCGCCATCCCCAGGTCGGCCGGCGATCACCTCGATCGCACCGAGATTGTGCAGTGACGATGCGATGTTGGGGTGTTTCGCGGGCAGAATCCGGCGCTGCATCTCGAGGGCCTCGTGCAGGTGCCTGCGAGCGTCCTCGAAGCGCTCGGCTTCGCGCAACACCAGCGCCTGATTGCCCAAGACGGCGGCCAGGTTGAGATGATCACCTCCGTAGATCGACCGGAAACCGTCGATCACCTCCTGGTTCATCGGCAGGGCCGCGGCGGTGTCGCCGCGTTGCCACAGGATCATTGCGAGGTTGTGGCGAGCATTGAGAGCCTCGAGCGAGCGGGGCCCCTCGAGCCGAGCGTAGATATCGAGAGCCCTGCGCTGGAACCCTTCCGCTTCCTCGATCTTGCCGAGGTAGTGCAGGACTCCCGTCAGCGAGGTGAGCGCCCACGCTTCGCCGCCTTCTGCACGCTCGCGATCGTCCTCCGAGGCGGCGCTTGCTGCGAGCTCCGAGTAGATGGAGCTCGAGCGAGTCAAGGCGCCCGCCGCGTCGGTCCAGTTGCCCCGGTCGCGCTCGAGCTCCCCCCGCAGACGCAGGTAGCCTGCAAGGCCCGACAGAGCGGCTCGATCGCCGTCCGTGGCGGCGTCCTCGCGCAGCGGCTGCGCCTCGTCGAGCCAGCCGGCGGAGTCATCGAAGCTGCCTGCGAATCGGTCGATCGTCGACAGCTCCTCGAGCGCCTCGGCCAGGTCGAGCGAGGAGCCGACCTGGCGGGCGAGCTCGAGTCGCTGCACGGCCAACGCGCGGGCCCGTGGTTGGTCACCGAGGCTCGAGAAGGCCCGCGCCATGATGGCAGTCAGAGCCAGGCGGGAGTCCGCCTCGTCGAGCCCATCGATCCGCGCCGCACCGAGCTCCAAGAGCTCCCGAGCCGTCGGCTCCTTGCCGTCGTGGTGCTCGGGGTCGGCGCCGGCAAAGACGTCGGCGAGGAAGCCCGCGACGGCGTTGGCCTTGGCCGCTTCGGCCTCGGCTCGGCTGCGCTCGAGCTCGAGCCTTCGAGCCTGGACCAGGGCAAGAGCACCGGAGGTGACGACCGAAACGGCCAGGAGCGCGGCGGCCGCGGCGGCGATCGCACCCGCCTTGTTGCGCCGGACCCACTTGCCGAAGCGATAGCCGGCTCCGGCCCCTCGGGCTTCGACCGGCCGGCCATCGAGGAAGCGGAGGACGTCCGCCGCCAGCGCCTGCACCGAGGCGAACCGGCGATCCGGCTCCTTGGCGATGGCGGTCAGCACGATCGCGTCGAGATCGTTCTTCTGCGACGTCGACAGCGCCACGAAGTCAGCAGCCGGCAGCGCGGTCGGCGTTGGTGGGGTGCCGGGATCCTTCGAGGCCGGAATGGTGGTACGAGCCTGGTGCGGCGGCCGATGGGCAGTGGAACGCGAAGCTGCCTTGCTGGGAGCTTCGGGATCGTGGTCGAGAACCGCCATCGCAGCCTCGAGCGGCGAGGAGGAGCGATGCGAATCGAACGGCCGAGATCCGGCCAGGAGCTCGTAGAGCAGAACTCCCAGCTGGTAGACATCCGAGCTGGTGGTGACCGCGTCGCCTCGCACTTGCTCGGGGGAGGCATAGCTCGGTGTCAGCATGCGATGACCGGTGCGGGTGAGCTTGGGATCGGCGTCGTCGAGAATCTTGGCGATGCCGAAGTCGAGCAGCTTGACGGCGCCGACGTCGGAGTCGGCCGCCGTCACCAGGATGTTCGAGGGCTTGAGATCGCGGTGGACGACCAGGTTGCGGTGGGCGTGCTCGACCGCTGAGGCCACCTGGAGAAACAGGCGCAAACGCTCGGCGACCGTCAGCCGTTCGCGTCGGCAGTACTCGTCGATGGGCAGTCCCTGCACCAGCTCCATGACCAGGTAGGGAACACCCCCCTCGGCAAGGCCACCGTCGAGCAGGTAGGCGATGTGAGCGTGGCGCAGGGACGCGAGGATCTGGCGCTCGACCAGGAAACGACGCCGCTGCTGAGCCGAGTGGACGCCGTGCAACACCTTGATCGCGACGCGGTCATCGAACTGGCCGTCGTCGCGCACCGCGAGGAACACCGTTCCCATGCCGCCGTGGCCGAGCTCGTGAAGGAGCCGGTAAGGGCCGAATCGCCCGGGCGTGGAAGGTGGGCCCAACTGGTCTGGGGGGATCTCGCGGGCCGCCGGCGGCGTCAGGAAGCTCTCAGTTGCTGCGGCGTCGGCTTCGAGCAGTGCGAGCACCTCGGCGATCAACCCGGGAGGCTCGCTCAGGGCTTCGAGATAGGCCCGCCGTTGACCTTCCGGCAGCTCGCAGGCCCGCTCGAAGAGCTGTACCACGTGCTGCCAGGGATCCTTTCGGGTTTCGTCCACGCCCGCCGAAGCGTATCAGGAGGAGTAGCTGCGACGGATCCACTGGCCTGCTAGGCTTCCGTGATGTCGCCTTCCTCGCGCCTGCTGATCGTCATGAGGGCGACGCAGCCATTGTGGGGTCTCGGCGGGTTGGTGGTCGTGTGGCAGCTCGCGATGATGGCGGCGCCCGAGTCGCTGCTGCCGACCCCCTTCGAGGTGGTGCGCGCGCTGGTGGAGCTCACCCTCAGCGGGCGGCTGATCGAGCACGTCGTGGCGTCGTTGTTCAGGGTCACCTGGGGATTCTTGGCGGCGGTTGCGATCGCGATACCGGTTGGGTTGTGGCTCGGTCTCAACCGACGCCTCGAGCTCGCGGTGGCTCCTCTGCTCGAGATCCTGCGGCCGATCTCGCCGCTCGCGTGGATCCCGATCTCGATCTTGTGGTTCGGAGTGGGCGACCTCGGCTCGGTGTTCATCATCTTTCTGGCCTCGGCCCTGCCGCTGGCGCTCGCGGCTCGCAATGGAGTGGCGGGTATCCATTCGGTGCACATCAACGCTGGGCGCAACTTCGGCCTCGACGATCGGCAGCTGATCACCACGGTGATCCTGCCCGCCTTGGTGCCTCGCCTCTTGGTGGCGCTCCGACTGACGCTCGGCATCGCCTGGCTGGTGGTGGTGGCGGCGGAGATGATCGCCGTGAGCTCGGGCCTGGGCTACTTGATCGTCGATGCACGCAATGCCGGCGACCGCTACGACTACGTGGTGGGCGGCATGGTGATGATCGGCCTGATCGGCGTGGGGCTCGATTGGGGCCTCAAGGCTCTCGAGCGTCGGCCGGAGCTGCGTTGGTGTGCGGTGGCGGCATGAGCACGGAGGGTGCAGCGCCGAAAGTCGTGGTCGACGGCGTGTCGGTCGCGTTCCGTGGCGAGGGCAAAGTCGTCGAGGTACTCCGGGCCGTCGACCTGACGATTTCCGACGGCGAGCTGGTGTGCCTGCTGGGCCCCTCGGGTTGTGGCAAGTCGACGCTCCTGAACATCATCGGCGGATTCCTCGAGCCCTCGGCGGGAGAAGTGCGGATCGATGGGGAGCGGGTGGCTGGCCCCGACCCGCGGCGGATCTTCGTGTTTCAGGAGCGCGGCGTCTTTCCTTGGCTGACGGTCGCCGAGAACATCGGGTTCGGCCTCGGGAAGCTCCAACCCGAGGAGCGAGACGAGCGGATTCGCCACTACGTCGAGCTGGTCGGGCTCAAGGGCTTCGAGAATACCTATCCCCACGAGCTCTCGGGCGGCATGAAGCAACGGGTCGAGGTCGCCCGGGCCTTCGCCGTCGACCCCGACGTCTTGTACCTCGACGAGCCGTTCGGCGCGCTCGATTCGATTACGCGCCTCCAGCTGCGGCGCGAGCTCCTGCGCATCTGGGAGGCTGAGCGCAAGACCGTCTTGTTCGTCACCCACGACATCGACGAGGCGGTGCAGATCGCCGATCGGGTCGTCGTCTTTTCGGCTCGTCCCGCGTCGATCCGCACGATCGTCGAGATCGACGTGCCCCATCCACGCGACCTGTCGGCGCCGCGCTACCTCGAGCTGCGCGACAGCATCTTCGACGCCATCGGCCTGGCGCATAAGGTGTGAGCGCTGGATTCTCGCATCTTGCGCGTTGGGTGAGGCGCCGGGAGCCGTGGCTGTTGCCTTCGCTTGCAGCGGCGGTGGTGGTGGCAGCGTGGCAGGTGGCGGTGATGGTTACGGGGACGGCGGTGTTCCCTTCGCCGGGCCGCGTCGTCGGTGGTTTGGTCGAGCTCGCCGGACGCGGAGTTCTGTGGTCGTCGATCCGCGATTCGCTGGTCCGCGTGGGGTCGGGCTACGGCTTGGCTTTGGTGGTTGGCCTGCCGCTCGGAACGGCGATGGGCTGGTGGACGCCGTTGGCTCGAGCGCTCGACCCGGCGATTCAGCTACTGCGGCCGATCAGCCCGATCGCCTGGATCCCGGTCGCCATCGTGCTCTTCGGAGTGAGCAATCTCGCCACCATCTTCCTGGTGTTCTTGGCGTCGTTCTTCCCGATCGTGGTGTCGACGGCGAACGGCGTCGCCGGTGTCCCGGAGATCTATCGGCGCGCCGGCCGCAACTTTGGCCTCTCTGCCTTCGGCGTCCTGCGCCGCGTGATCGTGCCGGCCGCGCTGCCGCGCATGTTGGTGGGCCTTCGAATCGGTGTCGGGATCGCGTGGCTGGTCGTCGTCGCGGCGGAGATGGTCGCGGTCGATTCCGGTCTGGGGTTTGTGATCATCGATGCGCGCAACGCAGGACAACGGTACGATCTGGTGGTCGGAGCGATGCTGCTGATCGGCGTGATCGGCCTCGCGCTCGATCTGTTGATTCGCCGCCTCGAGCGGCTTCCATCCCTGCGCTGGGGCTTTCGCTCCGGCTCCTGAACGTCAACTCCGAACCAAGAGCACAGGTATGCGCCCGAGGAATCGACTCGTCGCCTGGATCGCGGGCTGGACCGCCGCGATCTCGGCGGCACACTTCGGCTTGAATGTGGATTGGGGAGCGTTGCTCAACGAGCGGCTGCCGCTCGAGCAGCGTCGGCTCAACGTCGCCTACATTCCGGTCACGTGACACCTCACGTGCCCGGTGACTGACTATGTGACGCAGTTCTCCGAGGACGGGAGTCTCTTCATCCCGAAGAAATTCCAGGGCTTCCCCGAGATCAAGGAAGCTCTCATCGCGGACCGGATGCAGGCTGCGTTCATGGTGGCGCCGATGGCAATTGCCCTGCGGTCGCAGGGCGTCCCCATCAAAATCGTGTACTTGGGCCACCGCTACGGCAGTGCGGTGATGGTCCAGAAGGACGGGCCTATCCACCGGGTCGAGGACCTGGTCGGGAAGACCATCGCCATTCCGAGTCGTTTTTCCGACGAGCATCTGATCGTGGTCAAGGCGCTGCGGCAACACGGCCTCGAGCCTGATCAGGTCAAGCTGATCGAAATGCCCCCTCCCGACGTCGCAGGCGCCTTGGCCGTCGGAGCGATCGATGCCTTTTCGATGGGAGAGCCGTTCCCGAGCCAAACCGAAATGGGGGGCTACGGGCGGATGCTGTTCAAGGCGGCGGAGTACTGGCCGGACTACATGTCCTGTGTGATCGTGGTGCGCCAGGACGTCATCGATCTGCGACCGGCAACGGTGCAGGCACTGGTCGACGGCATCGCTCGCTCGGGCCTGTGGCTCGACGAAGGTGTTCCCAACCGCGACTATGCCTCCGAGTTCGTGGGTCGGGAATATTTCCAGCAACCCCCAGAGCTGCTGCGGTGGGTGCTCACGCGCGATCTCGAACGGGTCATCTACTCACGCCTCGCGCCGCGGGAGCCCGACTTCGACATGGTCGTCGAGCTGATGCTCGAAAGGGGCCTGCTCGAAGAACCGATCGCCTTCGAGGAGTACGTCGACACCCGTTTCGCGGACGGGGCCGAGGACGCCGAGGCCTGGGACTTCGGCCCCGGCACCACGCGCTGGAAGCGGTGAAGGAGGGGACCCGGGATCAGGGATCAGGGATCCGGGAGCGGGGATCCGGGAGCGGGGACCGGAACCAAGAATTGGGAACCCGAGATCGAGCCCTCAGTGGCACCGACCTCACCGCCCGCGATCCGAAGTACCCGGTACCCTCTTCTTCAATCCTTCCCCGCCTCGAACACCACATCCCCGCTGAAGGACTCGACCGAGATCCGTGCGCCGCCGGAGCCAAGCCGGAAACTGAGCTCGCGCCCAGGGCCGTGGCTGTTGCGGGTTGCCTGGGGTCCGAGGGCGTTGCGGATCGAACCGGAGAAGCTCGAGGCGCTGATGTCGGCGCCGAGGCTGCGGGGCAGGACGAGGACGACGTCACCGCTGTGTGAGCTCGCCTCGAGCCGGCCGCGGGGGTCGAGGCCCCCAGTGAAGCGCACCGAGCCGGAGACCGCTTCGAGCTCGACCGAGGTGAGGTTGGTGCCGTGGGCGTCGATGGAGCCCGAGACGGTGCTGGCTTCGAGGAGCTTCTCGGCAGAGGTGATCTGAATCTCGCCGGAAACCGAGCTCGCGCGGACGAACCCGCGGCACCTGCCGATGTCGATCCTGCCCGAGACCGTCTCCGCTCGGACGTCGCGCAGCCCTTCGCCGAGGGTGAGCTGCCCCGAGACACTCGCCGCCTCGAGAGAACCGGCGAGCCCCGAGACCGCGATCGGGGCGGAGACGGTGCTGGCCTCGAGGCTTGCCCCCTTCGGGACCTTGACCACCAGGAAGGCCTCGCCGCCACGCCGACGCGAGGGGATCACCTTGATCACCACGCGGCGGCGGTCGCCTTCCACCTCGAGCCGTTCGACGCCGGGGCCGAGGCGACCCTCGACGCCCACCTCGGCTCGGTCCCAGCCGGTGACGGTGACCTCGCCGGCGATGTTCGAGATCTCGACGTCGCCGTCGGCATCGAGGGGCAGGGTGCGGTTGATCGGCGCGTCGGCGGGGAAGGCCGGAGCCAACGCCGAAAGGCCCAGCAGGAGTGCAAGCAGTGTGGTCGATCGCATGAGGGGCTCCTCGAGTCAGACGCGGCGGGTCAGGCGGTGCAGGCGAGCGAGCACGGTGGCCTCTCGCGCCTCGTGCTCTGAGCGCCAACGGGCGAGAGTGAGATCGTTGGGGGACGTGGCGGCGGCGTCCTCGAGGGCGGCGCGCTCGCGCTCGAGGGTCAAGAGGGCGTCGGCGATGGCGTTGCGGGCGCTCGCCGGGAGATCCTCGCGGACCACCATCTGGGCGAGGTCGCGGCGCAGTTGATCGAGGTCCGGCGGCTGGGCCGTGCGCGCGAAAGCAGCTGCCGGGTCCTCGGACTGAGACGCCTGCATCGGCGCCGACGGCGACGGCCCCGGCTGGAGCGCCGACCACCCGACGACTCCTGTCGTGAGCACGACGGCGAGCGCGCCGAGGCGGCGCCGGACCCGCGTTCGGCGGCGCTGTTCGATGGCGGTGCGCACGGCCGGCCACAGATCGGCCCGGGGCTGGACGCTTTCGGGTTGGAGGAGGGTCTCGACCTCATGGTCGAGAGCGTCCCAGTCCGGTTTGCCGTTCATGACAGCCAACTCCTCAGCAGCGCCCGGGCTCGGTGCAGATGGGCCTTGGTGGTGCCGGTGGCGAGCCCGGTGGCGGTGGCGATTTCGTGATGCTTGAGACCTTCGACGTCGTGGAGCAGGAAGACCCGCCGTGCCTGAGGCGGCAGGGAGTCGATGGCGCGTTCGAGGTCGACGGCGGCGTCGGGAGAGGTGCGCCGGGCCGGCAGGTCGGCGAGCGCCGACTCGGCTGCGACCATCCGCCGGGCTCTGGTGCGGAGATCGGAGATGACGAGGTTGGTGACCAGCCGGCAGATCCACGGTCTGAAGCGACTGGGATCCTCGAGGTCGGCGAGGTGTTCCCAGGCGAGGACGAAACTGCGTTGGGCAGCCTCTTCGGCGTCGTGGGGATCCCGGGTCAAGCGGCGAGCGAGGCCGAGGACCACGCCGACGTGCTGGCGATAGAGGGCCTCGAAGGCGTCGAGGTCGCCGCGTCGCGCACGCAGAACCAGCCCGGTGTCGTCGTCTGCGGTCGCTGCGACTAGGGTCGTGGGTGCCGCGGCACCGAGAGCCATCGTTTCCATACCAATCGTGAGACGCGCGACGCTACCAAAAGGTTTAGCAGAAGAGGAATCAGGTATCAGGTATCGGGTACTTGTCGGACTGCCGCGGTGGCTGCGTGGCCCGGGCCGGGAACCAATCCGATGGTGCCCCAGTCCCGGGTCCAGGTACCCGTTCCAGGCGCCCCCACGTGTGCCCGGGAGCCTCAGCCGCGATGGTCGATCTGACGAGCCAGGGCCAGGTCCTTGGCGGTGACCGTGCCCTCAGTGTGAGTGCTGAGGGTGACCGAGACCGCGCCGTAGCCGACGTCGAGGTCGGGGTGGTGGTCGGCGGCTTCGGCGAGCTCACCGACCCACGCAGCGAAGGCGAGGCATGCGCGGTAGGACGGCATCGGGTAGCGCCGACGAATGGCCGTGCCGTCGGCGACGAGCTCCCAGCCCTGGGGGATGGTGCCGAAGCTGTCGCTGCCCTCCTGCACCCGGTCGGCCTTCATCTTGTCGCCCATGGCTGCTCCCCTCCGCTGTGGTTCCTCGACATTGTGGCATCCACCCGCTCGCCGCACAAACCGTTTGCCGTTCTACTCCCCGAGCGGGTGGTGCCCATCCGATCCACCGGTGTCCCCTTTTGCCCCGCGATTTCCGTCTGTGGATCGAGGAGGACACCGGTCATGGCGACACGAGCGATTCTTGGAGTGGGTCTGGTGCTGTTCTCGGCACCGGCGGTGGCGGTGCAGGAGTTCTGCGTCAGCAGCGCGGCGGGGCTCGAGACAGTGCTCGAGGGTCTGGTCGAGACGTGGTACGAGAGCGATCCTGATATCCCTGAGGCAGCGGTCGTCAAGATCCAGACGGGCCTCTACCAGGATGTCGAATGGCCTCAGATCTTCACGGAGGGCATCGCGTGCGACGTGTTCTACGGGTGCTATGACTATCGCGTCGTCGGCTACGGCCCCTTGACGATCGAGGGAGGCTACTCGGCCGGCTGTGTGTCCCGAGCATCCAATCCGAGCGCCACCCTGGTGCTGTCCAGCTCCCTGAGGCTTCAGGCCCATGGGGGAGCGCTGCACCTCGAGAATCTGGCGCTTGCCGTTCCGGTCGGAACGGGACCGGCGAGCTTGTACGCGAAGGGGGAGGACTTGATCCTCGACCGCGTGCGCTTCGAAGGATTCCGAGTCAGCCTCACTGGACGTGAGGGTGCGACGCTGCAGGTCACCAACAGCCAGATCACCGGTGCAGCGAACGGACTCGTGATGGGCGGTCGCAGCGCCCTCGTGGCCGATCTCGAGGATGCCACACTCGATCTGGCGTTCACCACGGTGGCTGGAAACACCACAGACCATGGCGTCTCTTTCGAGCTGGATTCGGCAACGCTCGGGGGGGCAGTGGCGCGGATGAGTAACACCATCGTCTGGGGCCATACAGAGTCCGACCTGGCGAACCTTCAGCCGTGGGTCTCCAAGATCTATCTGCTCCACAACGTGTTTGCCGGCTACGAGGGCCCCGCTCCCCAGCTCGAGCTCGCGACCATCGCCGCCGATCCCATGCTGGCGGCTGGAACTCTGGCCTTGAACGCCGGCTCACCGGCGATCGACGCGGCCACGGGGTGGGTTGCAACCGGCCTCCCCGCGGTCGACTTCGTCGAGAACCCACGGCCATCGGGAGCCTACTGGGACATCGGCGCCTACGAACGCCAGATCGCGCCGCTGCCGGTGGTCACCGTGACCAACACCAACGACTCGGGGCCGGGCTCCCTGCGCGATGCCATCGCGGCTGCCAACGGCGGCGCCGACCTCACCGAAATCCGCTTCGCGCTGCCCGGCGCCTGCACCAACAACGTGATCACGCTGGTGAGCCTGTTGCCCGACGTCACCACACCGATCGTGGTCGACGGCTTCACCCAGACCGGGTCGAAGCGCAATACCGTGGGCATCGGCGCCAACGACTCGATCGTGTGTGTGGGGCTTTCGGGGGCCGACGCGTTGGCGTGGGGTTTCCACGTGCCCGAAGGCGATGCCGATGCCCGCCTCGACGTCCGCGGTCTGAGCTTGCGCCGCTTCACCGACGCCGCGATCAAGCTCGACGGTGGCACCAACCATCAGATCCGCGGCAGTCGCTTCTCGATCGGGCTCGGGGCGGCGAGCACGGCCGTACCGGGTGGGTCGAACCGTCGCCACGTGGTCCTGTCCGCTGGGGCGACCTATTCGCTGGTCGGCGGGTCGAGCCCGGGCGATCGCAACGTCCTCGCGCTGGCAGAGGAGGAGGCGATTCGCTTGAGCGCCTCGATTCTGAGCGCGGACGATGTCGGGCGGCACCTGGTGCTGAACAACTACATCGGCACCGATGCCGACGGCGAGGACGCTCGGCCCAACGGCGTCGGTATCCTGGTGACCGGACGCGACAACTTCATCGAGAGCAACGTGATCAGCGGCAACGACGGCGATGCGGTGCGCATCAGTGGCAGCGAGGCCAACGGCAATCGCATCTACCGCAACACCATCGGGCTCAAGAAGACCAACGTGCTCGGTCCCACCGAGCTCCCGAACGGCGGCAGTGGAGTCCACATCGTCGACGGCGACGGCAACCGCATCACGTCGAATCGCATCGCCAACAACGAGAGCGACGGGGTGACGGTGGTGGCCGGCAGCGGCAATCCGATCCGCGCCAACTCCATCTACGCCAACCAAGGGCAGGGGATCGACCTCGGCGACGACGGCGCGGACGTCAACGACAACGACGGGGCCCTCCAGCCGACGGGAGCGCCCAATCGTCATCTGAACTACCCGGTCATCGAGCGGGCCGTCGGGCGGCCGTTCAGCCTCGAGCTCGAGGGCTACTACGAGTCCATCGACGGGCAGTACCAGATCGACGTCTTCAGCCAGGCGGTTGGCAGCTGCGATGATGTGTCGAACGGCCAAGTCAACGGCGAAGGCCGCACCTTCGAAGGCGCCTTCGCAGTGACCATCGCCGATGCAGCCCCATCGTCCAACGGCAGGGTGGACTTCGACGTGATCACCTTGGCGACTCGTTCGGACTACACCGGCCTAGCGGTGACCCTCGTGGCCACGGCTGCGACGGGCAACTCGTCCGAGTTCTCCGCTTGCATCCCGCTGCTGGGTTGGGAGATCTTCACGGACGGCTTCGAGAGCGGCTCAACATCGGCGTGGTCGACGGCAGTGCCGTGACAGGCCACTGAGGCTTTCCTCAGCCGCGCTCACGGAGGGCCAAGGCTGTGCAGGAGATCTCACCCGCCCGGGGGTCGCTGATCGGCAGGAACTCTGAGGCATGGCATGCGTATTGGCGAGGGGAGGTGCAGCATGTCGAGGACGAATGGGGCCATCGAAATGGCCCTGATGCTGGCTGTGGGCTTCGGCGCAGTCGGCGTGGCACGAGCCACAGATCCGATCGCGGAGTTGCTGGCGGAGCTCGAGGGTGATCGCGGAGGCACTCGGCATCCGGGGATCGAAGCGATGGTGATCGAGGTCGGCGGGAGTCGCCGGGCCGAATATCTCGGCTCGATTCCGGCCGGAGGTTTGGACCTCCGCTCCGCGACCAAGTCCATCACGGCCTTGGTGGTGGGAATCGCCATCGACCAGGGGGCATTTGCCCTGGACTCTCGGGTCGTCGAGTTGTTGCCTGAGTATGCCGGCGAGCTCGGGGACGACCCTCGCAAGCAGGCGATGACGGTCGAGGATCTCCTGACCATGCGCAGTGGCCTCGATTGCAACGATTGGGATCCCAAATCTCCCGGCCACGAAGACACGATGTACCGCAAGCGCGACTGGATCCGCTTCTGGGCGTCGCGGCCGATGCGCCAGGCTCCCGGCGCGGGCTTTTCGTACTGCACGGGCAATGTGGTCGCCCTGGGCCGAATCGTGGCCAACAGCGTCGGCAAGCCGTTCGATCGGTTTGCGGAGGAGGTCCTTTTTTCTCCGGTGGGCATCCGGGGCGCATCGTGGGAACGCTGGAACCGCGGCAAGGACATCGATACCGGTGGCCATCTGCGCCTTCACCCCAACCAACTCGTCAAGGTCGGTGCGCTGGTGCTGAACAAGGGGCGGATCGGGGAGCGGCGTGTGGTTTCGAGCGACTGGATCGAGCGGATGACCTCCGAGATCACGGCGATTCCGGATCGCCCCCAGCGCTACGGTTACCTGTGGTGGCTCGACGCGACAACTCGGCCCGAGCTGCCGAAAACGCGGCTGGTTTTGGCGTGGGGCAATGGCGGGACCTACCTCATCGTGCTGCCTGAGCTGGATGCGGTTGTGGTGTTCGTGGGAACGCGCTACAACCGTCCCGAGGCCATCGAGCCTTTGAGGTGGCTCGGGAATCGGATCTTGCCTGCACTCGGGCCGCCTCGGCCTTGAAGTGGCGAGTGTCGGCAGCCGTGGGCTTTCAGCGCGGTATCGGTTCGCCGCCGAGCTCGGGTCGCTGAAGGCACTCTGAGATCGCGTCCGCCAGGATCGCACCGAGCTCGGCAATCAACATGTTCCCGTGATCGGCCGTGGCCTCCGCGGGTCGACCCACCCATGCGTCGGGCGCGCCGATATCTGCAAAGTTCCGCGCTCCCGCGCCCATCGCGGCAGGGAGAGACACGTCGCGGTGAGGAAGCGACGAGGCGATGGCGGCTCGGACCCGTTCCGGGCAGGCTGCCAGTACGATCGAGGTTTCGTACGAACCTGCGTGGCACGCACCGCTGCGAAATTCCTGATCGAGCCGTTCGGCCAGCCGTCGGCGGGTGAGATCGGCGAACGCGACGCGAACGCCCTGCTGCTCCGCTGTGGCGACTGCGGTGCGGAGGGCGCCGATCGCCTCGGGGTCGAAGTGACTGTTGGCGATGGCGATCACGTCTGGGCCCCACGACCACGTGCCGACGAGCAGCTCCAGCACCAGCGCCGTGTAGGTTTCGGCCGACGGGCCCACCGAACCTGGGAGGCTGCCGGCCCAGCTGACCGGCGCGTAGGGCAGGGCAGGCAGGATCAGCACCAGGCAGCCGCGGGCCGCGAGCTGCGAGGCTCCGGCGCCCGCCATCGCTTCGGCGATCGTCACGTCGGTCCCGAGTCCCAGGTGTGGGCCATGCGCCTCGGTCGCACCCAACGGCAGGATCGCCACTTTGGGGCCGGTGTGGCTCGCCAGCAGGTTGGCGACTTCGACCCAGGGGGTGTCCGAGAGTGCGACGACGCTCACCGGCGGGGAAAGCCCGGATCGGCGAGGATGCGCCGGATCTGGTTCGTATGGCGCTGTTCGTGCACCAGCAGAACCTCGAACGCGACACCCAGGTTGAGCTTCAGAATCGACGCGAGGGGTGAAGTGATCCGTACACGGTTCTGATCGAGTCCTCGACCCTTTTCGGCAATCTCGACCAGCGTGGCGTGGACCTCTGACCACCTGGCGACGATCGGATCGGGATCGAGGTCGGAGGCGCCGCGGACGGCGGTCGACGGAGGTGCCTTCAGCTTCACGTTCGAACGCATCGACCACAGAAAGAGGCGTTCGATCGCCCCCGCCCGGGGGGTGACGTCGCCGAGCATGCCTGCAGTGCGGCCCTGCTCGACCGCGGCAGCGAGCACCGGCCGATACAGCTCGGCGCTGATCGCCAGGTGCTCGAGGACCTGAAGGATGGACCACTTGCGCGGTTCGGGCTGCCAGTTGAGCTGGGCTCCGTCGAGGCCTTCGACCAGCGCGCGCAGGTCCCGCTCGACCGTCGTCAGTCGAGCGGGGAAGTCCGCGAGCCGTCCGACCTCGACGCTCACTCGCTCTTGGCGTTCGACAGGCCGAGGCGAGAAAGGGCCGCCGCCATTGCTCCCATCGAGCCCACGTCGCCCTGACGCTTCTTGTAGTCGACGAAGTCGTTGCGCGAGCCTTCCAGACGCGAGCCCTCGAGCATCAAGGAGATGCGCCGGCGACGGGAATCGATGTCGCCGACCAGCACCTCGACCTCGCGGCCGGTGGGGTAGACGCGTACCAACGACGATCCCGGCGGCAGGGTGATCTCCCCGGCCGGCAGCAGGCCGGAGAGGCCCGGCTCCAGCTCGATGATGACGCCGAACTTGCCGGTGCGCTCGACCTTGCCCTTGACCTTGGAGCCCTCGGGGAAACGTGCCTTGACGTCGGCCCAGGGATCGGCCTCGAGGGCCTTCATCGACAGCGACAGTCTCTTGCCGCCCTTCTCGATCTTGAGCACCTGGACCTTGACCTGCTGGCCGATCTGCAGGACCTCGCCGGGGGTGTTGACGCGTTGGTGCCCGATCTCCGAGACGTGAACCAGGCCCTCGATCCCGCCGATGTCGACGAAGGCGCCGAAGTCGGTCAGCGAGGAAACCGTTCCCTCGAAGGTTGCGCCGACCTGGAGCGTCGAGCGCAGCTGTTCGATTTCGCCCGACATCTCCTCGCGCAGCACCTCAGCGCGGGAGACCACCACCCGCTTGCCGCCGCGCTGGACCTTCAGCACCCGGAAGGAGAAGGTCTGGTCGAGGTAGGCCGATCCCTCCTTGGCTTGCTTGAGCTCCATCTCGGAGCGAGGGCAGAAGGCGGCGATCTTGCCTTCGACCAGTGACACGTGGAAGCCGTGCTCGTTCCACCCGAACACCTTGCCGTCGACGGCAGTCTTGGCCGCGAGTGCCGCTCGCAAGGTCGCAACCTCTGGGCTCTCCGGGATCTGCACCGCTTTGGCTTTGGTTTCGGATTTCGGCTCGGCGGTGGCTTCACCGGCCGCAGTCGGCTCGGCGGTGTCCGCCGCAGCGTCGGGTGCGGCAGCCGCAGCTTCGGGCTGGGCCTCGGCCTCGAAGGTCGGCGCGCCTACCTCGGCCGACGGTTCGCCTGGCGTCGGAGTGGAGGTGTGCGGCTCCGGCTCCGTTGCGGCAGGCACAGGAATGGCTTCGGCGATAGCGTCGACTCGTTCGGTCATGGCGGCTCCAACGTGGGGAAGGGGAGGTCGAAGATGGGTATGGTTCGACCGGGGTCATTGATCATAACGCAGCCGGTCGGCGAGCGCGAGGGGGTGCGCTGCTCGCGTCGGGCCGCGGTAGGATCTCCGGGTGAACTCCACTCTCCGCGCAGGAGCCGAGCTCGGCGGCCAGGCGGCGCATCGAGCGACGTCGCGCGTGCAGGGATGGCTCGATCGACAGCTCGAGGGCCGTCCGCCGCGGGCCGTGCTCGGGATCGCGATCGTGCTGACGGCGGTCCTGGGAGCGATCGACTACGTCACCGGGGCGGAGGTGTCGTTTTCGATCTTCTACCTCCTCCCGGTGAGCCTGGCCGCGTGGTACGCACACGCCATCCGGGTGGTGGTCTGTGCGCTCTGCGCGGGGACTTGGCTGGGAATGGATCTCGCTGCCGGTGGGGTCTACTCGCAACACTGGATTCCGCTGTGGAACACCGCCGTGCGCTTCGGGTTCTTCGTGATCGTGGCGCGTCTGCTGGGCAATCTGCGCTCTGCGCTCGAGGTCCAGACCGAGCTTGCCGAACGCGACGGTCTGACCGGAGTCCTGAACGCACGGACCTTCAACCGTCGCTACGAGACGGTGGCACGCCTCGGCCGACGTCACGGACATCCCCTGGCGCTCGGGTACATCGATCTCGACGGTTTCAAGGGTGTCAACGACACCCTTGGGCACAGCGTCGGTGACCGGGTACTGTCTGCGGTGGCCGATCGGCTCCAAACCGGGCTCCGGTCGACCGACGTCCTGGCCCGCGTCGGCGGTGACGAATTCGCTGTGCTCCTGCCCGAGACCGATCGCACGGGGGCGGAGGTGATCTTCCCGCGCCTCCACGAGGCGCTGCTCGAGCTCGCGGTGCAGTCGGGCTGGCCCATCGGCTACAGCATCGGCGTGGCGGTGTTTGCAGACCCCCCGCTCGCCGCCGACGACGCCCTCCACGTCGCCGACGAGCTGATGTACCGGGTCAAGCGGGGGAACAAGAACGACCTTCGCATCGAGTCGATCAGCGACCGAGCTCCCCGCTGACCAGGAGCAGGTGGATCCGTGCCGCCTCGAGCTCGAGGTCGGCGAGAGCCGCGAAGGTGATCCGCTCGCGCAATCTCGCCTCGGCTGCCAGCAGGTCGTTGGCGGTGACCCGGCCGGCGGCGTAGCGCTCGCGTTCGACACGGGCGCGTTCGGAGGCGAGCTCGACGCCGCGGCGCCCGACCGCCAGGGCCTCGGCCGCGGTGTCGACCCTCGCCGCTGCGGCCTCGAGGTGGACCCTCACCGATCGCGCCAGCTCTGCGCGCTCGGCCTCGAGGGCGCGAAGCTCGGCTTCGGCGGCGCGCTGCCTGGGTCCACGCGTGAAGGCCGCCAGCGGCCTCCACGACAGGGCGAGCGTGGCCTGGCTGCTGTCGTCGGGGACGAAGGCATCACCCGAGCTGGCCGTGAAGCGCCCACGGGCCTCGAGCCGAGGCAGGGTCTCGGCGCCGATGGCGCGAGCTTGCAGGCGGGCGGCGTCGATACGTGAGAGGGCCGCGCGGAGGTCGGCACGGCGCTCGAGTACGGCAGGCAACACCTCGTCGGCCTCCGGCGCGGGCGCCCGCGGTCGATCAGGATCGAGCGCTGCCGCATGGACGTCGGCGTCGCGGCCAATCGCGAGGCCGAGCGTGCGGCGGGCAACCGCGAGGTCGGCTGCGAGGGTGGTGCGTTCGAGACGGGCCCAGTCGAGCTCGATCTCGAGCGCGAGGGCCTCGGATTCGAGCACTCGGCCGAGCCGGACTCTTGCGGCGGTTTCGTCGACGCGGGCCTCGAGCGCGGTTATGAAACTCTCGGTAGCGGCGATGCGTGCCTCGATCGCCAGCACTGCCAGGTGCCGCGAGGCTGCCTCCGCCATCAACTGCTCGGCGGTGTGGTCCGCAGCTGCGCGCGCTGCGGCGGCACCTGCCTGGGCTGCAGGAACCACGAACAACGCCTTGGCAGGGTCGAACAGGGGCTGGACCAGCTCGACCGCAAGCAGCCGCGAGGTGCGGTCGCCGAGGGCGAAGGGGCCGATCGGTGTAGCGAGCTCGAAGGCGCGATCGCGGCGGGTGGTGTTGGCTTCGACGCCCGCACCCGGCAGCCAGGCCGCGCGGCGAGCGGCGGTGGCTCCGAGAGACGCTGCCTCGGCACGGGCGTCGGCGGCGAGCGCCGCTGGTCGTTCGCGGGCCAGCGCCATGGCTTGCTCGATGGTGATCGCCTCCGCGGCGTCCGCCGGTGGCGTCGCACCCAGGCCCAGAGCGAGCACGAGCAGCAGCGTGGCGACGATCGGCTTGGCGGTCAGGCCCGGTTGGGTGTCGCCGTCGAAGCCCGGCTCCTCGCTGCCGCCCTCGCGGAACAGCACGCGGTACAGCGCGGGCACGGCGAAAAGGGTCAGTCCGGTCGAGGCGATGAGGCCCGAGATCATCGCCCAGGCGAGCGGCGGCCACAGAGTCGTGGGGGAGATCGCGAGGGGGAACAAGCCGGCGACGGTGGTCGCCATGGTCAGCAGGATCGGCCGCAGACGTCGCCTGGTCGCCTCGCGCAGGGCGTCGTTGATGCCGGCGCCGGCTTCGCGTTCGCGTTCGATCACGTCGAGCAGCACGATCGCGTTGTTGACCACGATACCCACCAAAGCGATGACCCCGAGCATCGCCATGAATCCGAACGGCTGCCCGGCAAGCAACAAGCCAGGGAAGACTCCGGCTGCCGCCAGCGGTACGGTCACCAGGACGATGCCGACCCGCCGGATCGAGTCGAACTCGACCAGCAGGAAGAACAACAACAACATCACGCCGATCGGTACGGCGCCGAGGATGGCGGCGTTGGCTTGCCCCGACTCTGCAGCTTCGCCGCCGAGCTCGAGGGTGATTCCCTCGGGCAGGTCGAGGTCCGGCGAGATCTCGGCGAATCGCGCCAGGACCTCGGCGGAGGTGGCGCCGTCGGCGAGCTGGGAGCTGACGGTGACGACACGTTGGCCGTTGCGATGGTAGATCGCAGCCGGGCGCCACTCCGGGTCGATGCGTGCCAGCTCGCCCAGCGGCACCGGTCGGCCACCGGGTTCGCCGACATCGAGTGCCTGCAGGTCGTTGACCGGAAGCTCCTCGCCCGCAGCCGAGCGCACTACCACTGCAACCGGATCGTCGCCGGCGCGGTACTGGCCGGCGACCAAGCCGCGGGTGCGCCCGAGCAGTGCCAGGGCTACATCGGTGCGGTCGAGACCGTAGTTGGCGGCTGCGGCGTCGTCGATCTCGAAGCGCACAGTCGGCATGCCGAGGCCGAGGTCGTGGCGCACGTCACTGGTGCCGGGGATGGCGCGGACGGCGGCAAGCACACGATCAGCGGCGAGCTCGAGGTCCTCGAGCGAATCGCCCGAAACGCGAACTTCCACTGGCGAGGCAATCGGCGGACCCTGTTCGAGTCGTTTGGCGACCACTTGGGCCTCGGGTGCGGTCTCGCCAACCAGTTTCCGCACGTGAGCCATCATCGGCACCACCTGCTCGAGCTCGTGGGTTTCGATCACCAGGTCGGCGGTGTGTGGGGCGTTCGGTCGTGCCAAGAGGTTGTAATAGAAGTGGGGAGCTGCGCGACCGACGTAGCTCGTCACGCCCGCGACCTCGTCGTGGCCGAGGAGCTCGCGCTCGAGGTTCTCGACCACTTCGAGGGTCCGGTCTATGTGCGTGCCTTCGGGGAGCTCCAGCTCGGCGATCACGGTGGTGCGATCGGCGGCGGGGAAGAACTGCTTCTTGACCAGGCCGGCACTGGCGCCGGAGACGGCGACGACCACCAGGAGCAAGCCGAGCACCACCATCGGCCGTTCGCTCGAGACTCGCGAGATCCGATCGGCGACACGGTGAGGAGCCGTGGCGGCTCCCGGGCGTGGGCGCAGGACGACCCGCGCCAGCACCGGAGTGACCAGCACCGCAAAGAGGTAGGACACGGTCAGCGTGAGCATGATCACCACCGGAATCGAACGGGTGAAGTCGGCGGTGTTGCCTTTGGCGATCAGCATCGGCACGAAGGCGGCGAGGGTGGTCCCGGTGGCGGATCCGAGTGGCGCGGCGAGCTCACGCACCGACGCTGCCATCGCCTCTCGCATCGGCACCCCGGCGTCGAGGCGGCCCTGAATCGCCTCGACCATGACGATCGCGTTGTCGACCAACATCCCGAGAGCGAGGACCAGGGCCGAGATCGAGATCTGGTGGAGGATGCCGCCGCCGATGGCGTAGACCGCCACCGAGGAAAAGGTCACCAGCGGGACCACGACGGCAACCAGGAGGCCGAGACGCAGGCCCATCGCCAGGAACAGCACCGCGGCGACGATGCAGATGCCGATCAGGAGGCTGCGTGACAGCTGGGTGAGCCGCTGGTCGACTAGGTCCGGCTGAAACAAGACCTCCTCGAGCTGCAGGGGAGCGATGCTCGGCGCGAGCTTCTCGACCTGGGTGCGGATCTGCTTGCCGAAGGCCACGCGATCGATGCCGTCGCGGGGGATCACACCCAGCGCCACGACGGTTTCGCCGTGCACGCGCATGACCTCGGCCGGCGGCTCGGCGGCGCCGTGGCGCACCCGCGCCAGGGCGCCGAGCGGCACATTGGCGCCATTCGGGAGTGTGATCGGTGTCGCCTCGATTTCGGCGATCGAGCCGAGGTCGGTTTGCGGGCGCAGGCTCGCGGCGCGGTCTCCGAGCCGCAAGGTGCCCCCCGGCAACACCTGCATGCGCGCACCGAGCTGTGCTGCCAGCAATCGCGGGTCGACTCCGAGGCGCCGTGCGGTGGCGTCGTCGTATTCGATCGTGATCTGTTCGCCGGGATCACCGATCACCTTGACCTGCTTGACGTTGGCGAGCCGCAGCAGCCTCAGCTTGAGTCGTTCGGCCGCCGCCACGAGCTCGAGCGGATCGCCGGAGCCGGAGATGGCGAGGATCACGGCTTCTTGGGAGACCAAGTCGGAGTCGAGGCTCGGAGCGCTGGCTCCGGCGGGAAACTCCCGCGCTGCGGCGGCAAGTTTGTCCTCGACGTCATCCCACACCGAGTCGGTGTCGTAGACCTGGTCGCGCAGCTCGGCGCGGACAATGCCGATGCCTGGGCGTGAGGTCGAGTAGACCTCGAAGATCTCCTGGACTTCGGCAAGATGTTCTTCGATCGGGTTGATCAGCAGGCGTTCGATCACCTCCGCGTCGGCGCCGGGAAAGTGCACCAGAATCAGGCCGTTACGCTCGGGGAACTGAGGATCTTCTTCGCGTGGCATGGTCAACCACGCGGCCAGACCGGTGAGGGCGAGCAACACCGTGATCGTGACCACCAGGCGGGCACGCCCGAGTAACGTTTCGATCAGGCCACTCATCGCGCGATCTCCACCGCTTCGCCGTCGAGGAGGCCGCGTTGGCCCCCGACGACGACCAGGTCACCCGCCTGCAGCGGTCCGACGACCGCGACCTGGTCACCCTGGAAGCTCGAGACCTCCACCCTGATTCGCTCGGCCTTGCCGGCGGCGATGCGGAACACACTCGGGCGGCGGCCGCCGGGGTCGACCACTGCGGCGACCGGTACCAGCAGTGCCTGGTCGAGCCCGAGGTCGAGCTCGACTCGGGTCGTCAGCCCCGCCACCAGGTCTTCTCGCGCCGGCAGGCTGACGGTCACCGGGAATAAGGCTCCGGCACCAAATGCCTCGCGAGCGAGACTGGTGATGGTGCCGCTCACATGGTCGCGACGGCCATTGGGGAAACTCACCCGCACCGGCTCGTCGATTCCGAGCTCGGCGGCGACGCTTTCCGGGACGTGTACCTCGATCTCGAGGGCGCTCGATCCGGAGAGGGAGACGATCCGCTTTCCGGAGGTCACGTTTTCGCCGGGCTCCGCGAACACGGCGGTGATCACGCCGGCGTAGGGTGCTCGGAGCTCCGCCTCTTGGCGTCGTCGCCGCGCCTCGGCGAGTGCGGCGTCCGCAGCGCCTTCGGCGGCGGTTGCGGCGTCGAGCCCGGTGCGGATCTTCTCGACCTCTTCGGTGGTGGCAGCTTTGGCCGCGAGCAGGGCCGAGGAGCGCTCGAGATCGCGTTCGAGCTGCCTGCGGCTCGCCACGGCGCGTTCGTGATCGGCCTCGGCCATCATCACGCCGTTGTGCACCTCCCGCTGATCGAGACGCGCGAGCAGTTGCCCACGGGCGACGCGATCGCCGACCTGCACCGGGCGTTCGGCGAGGCGCCCGCCCACCAGGAAGGAAAGCTCCGCGCGATCGGCGGCGCGGGTGACCCCGGGGAAGCCGACCAGGCGCTCCAAGCGGCCGGCCGAAACTTCGGCGACGGTGACTCGGCGCCCGCGCTCGGCAGGCGAGCCCTGCTCGCCGGTGGCGGATCCGAAGACGAGGGCCGCGCCGAGGGCGCCGGCGGCGGCGAGGATGGAGGTCAAACGACTCTTGGAGACTGACATGGGGTGCTCCCGGCGCCTAGCGAGGCAACGCGCCTTCGAAGTAGATCCTGGTGATTTGATCGAGGTAAGCCTCGTCGAGCTGATCGAGGTCGATGTCGCCGGCACCGGAGTGGGCGAGGTGGTGGCAGAGCATCGGGCGGCTCTGGAACCACCCTTGGGCGAGGCAGAGGAAACCCTTGAGCAGGAAGATCGGCTCGACGTCGGCGCGCAGGCCACCGGCTGCCTGGGTCTCGCGAATCCGCGCCTCACCAAGGCTCAGCAAGTCGTCTTCGAGGTCGAGGCAGGGATCCTCGGAGTCCTCGACGAAACGCCACGACAGCAGCCGCACCGTGTCCGGGTGGCGCTTGAGGAACCGGAAGTACTCCCGCAGCGAGCGCCGCAGCAGGTCGGCGTCCGGGCCGTCGGCCTCCTCCAACATCCGCTTCTGGATCTCGAAGTACTCGCGGAAGTGGCGACGCTTGATCTCCGCCCACAGCGCCTCTTTGGTGCCGAAGTGGTGGTGGATCAGGCTCTTGGTGACGCCCGCCAGCCTGGCGATGGCGCTGATCGAGGTGCGCCCGAAGCCGTCCTGGAGGAACAGTTGTTCTGCGGCCTCGAGGATCTCGGCGCGGGTCGCGTCGGGGTCGCGGCGGCGACGGAGCTCTTCGGCGGTCATCGGTGGTCTCCTGGCCTGTGAATTGGCCGACCGGTCGATAGTGCCATGAATTGGCCGACCGGTCAATAGGTGGCAGGGAACAGGGGGCCAGGGGATCAGGGATCCGGAAGGTCGTCGAGGAGAGGGCAGGTGTGCGTCACTGATGCCGCTGCAGCCGAAAGTGCGCCTCGCCTTCGGGTGCGGCGATCGGGGCAAAGCCGGCTTTGAGCAGGACCGCGATCGAACCGGTGTTCTGCGGGGTGGTGACGGCGACGATGCGCTCGACGGCCGGCTCGTCCCAGGCCCGGTCGACCAAGGCTGCGAGAGCCTCGGAGGCAAAGCCGCGGCGCTGAGCAGAATGGCAGATCGCGTAGCCCACCTCGACCTCACCTCCGACCGGCTTGCCGAGGTAGGTGGCCATCCCGACCAGGGTGTTGGTCTCGCGTTCGACGGCGTACCAACTCCACCAGCCGCGTTGCGACGGATCAGCGAGCGCACGGATGCGTCGTTCGACCTTCTCGGGCGGGTACATCTCGGGCGGCCATTCCGAGGTGACCGCGCACCCGAGCGCCGTCCCGAGGCTCGCCGGCCCGGCGAGATCGGCCCGCAGCACCTCGATCGTCGCCTCGTGCAGCGTCAACCGCCGGCTCTGGATCTTTGCCTCCACTGTCCGATTCCCTCGGCCACAATCCGTTCCCCGATCCCCGATCCCCGATCCCTGGTCCCTGGTCCCTGGTCCCTGGTCCCAGAATACCCAATACCCAATACCCGTTCCCCGCTCCCAAGTACCCGGGTACCCAGTACCCGGTACCTCTTCTCCCCTCTTCCCCTAACCCCCCTCCCCGATCGTCCGCACAAAGAACTTCACGATCTCGACCGCCGACCGGATGCGATTTTCGGTCTTGCGCCAACCGTGGCCTTCGTCGGGAAAGATCACCGAGCCGACGTCCAGGCCGCGCTGCTCGAGCGTCGAGATCACCTGTTCGGCTTCGATCAGTGGGACGTTGGTGTCGTTGGCGCCGTGTAGCACCAGCATCGCCGCCTTGACCCGGTCGAGCTTGTGGATCGGCGAAAGGGCGCGCAGCAGCTCGCGTTGGGTTGCGGGATCGCCGTATTCGCCGACCGAAATCGCTCCCATCCACGGCGTCGAGTGGGAGAAGAAGGTCTCGAAGTTGACGATCCCGAAGAGGTTGGCGCCGGCGGCGAAGGTGTCCGGGAACTCGGTGACACCGACCATCACCGCGTACCCACCGTAGGAGCCGCCGACGATCCCGAGCCGTCCCGGCGCGCCGATGCCGGCCTCGACGATGAACTTCGCCGCACTTTCGATGTCGCGGTTGGCGTCGAAACGCTTCTCGTGGTTGTCGAGGGCGAGGAAGGCTTTGCCGAACCCGGCCGAGCCGCGGATGTTGGGGGCAAACACGGCGATGCCGGCGCCCAGCAGGGCCTGGTAGTCCGGGCGGAAAGTCGGGCGCTCCTGGCCCTCGGGCCCGCCGTGGAACGACAGGACCACCGGCCCGGGTGCCACAAAGCCGGGGGGCTGGTAGAGCCAACCCGAAAGCTCGAGCCCATCGTGGGCGCGGAAGCTGCGCAGCGCCGGGGCGACCAACTCGGTGAGGTCGACCCCGGGATGGGGGCTGAAGGTCAGTCGTGTCCAGGTAGAGTCGGCAAGGTCGAGACGCCACAGGTCGACCGGTGTGGTCGAGCCGCTGACCGTCAGGACCACGGCGGAGCCGTCGGGGGTGAAGTCGGCGCCGCCGGCGAGCTCGGCCGGCATGCCGGTGATCGGGCGGCGCACGCCCTCGGGCAGTGAGATCAGCTCGAGCTCGGTCTTGCCGCCGACGTTCCAGAACAGCAGGGCGGTGCGGCGGTCGTCGCGGAGCTCGAAGCCGTCGAGCTGGGCTCCCGGCCGGGCGGCGAGGGTGCGCGGCGGATGCACCGTGCCGTCCTCGTCGACGTCGATGCGGGCGAAAACGGTGTCGTCCAGCTCGAGGTTGTGGCTCACGTAGACACTGCGACCGTCCTCGGCAAAGCGCCCCTCGACCAACGCGGGGCCTTCGTGTGGTGTGAGCAGGACCGAGGTTTTGGCATCGAGGTCGTCGAGCCAGAGGTTGGCGTTGCCACGGGTTACGAAGCGGGTGACGAGGGCCTTCGAGCCGGCGAGGTCACTGATGCTGCCGAGGCCCTCGATCTCGACCGCGAGCTCGGCATTGCCGGACTTCGGGTCCCAGATCCATCCGTCGATTTTGGCGGGATCGCGACGATTCGAACGAAAGTGATAGCGGCCGTCGACGACGAACTCGCCCGCGAAGTTGTTCTCGTCACCACCCGCGGTCAACCTCCGTAGCCATTGGCCACTCGGGGTGACCAGATGGATCTGTGCCGCGTAGCCGCCGCCCGGCGCCACGCTGTAGGCCAGCGCCTTGCCGTCGGGTGCCCAGCTGATGCCCGAGACCGGATCGCTGTGCGCGGTCACCTGGCGCGGGTATCCACCCTCGATGCCGATGGTCCACAGCTGGGGTGAGCCGCTGAGCGCCGTGATGTAGGCGACGGTTTTGCCGTCGGGTGAGATCTGTGCACCCGTGGCGTACCCCACGCGCCCGAGCGCTTCGACGCGGCGGTCGAGGGCAGTGGGCTCGGCCGCCGCACCGTCGACCGCGAGCAGGAGTCCCAAGAGGCTGAGGCTTGTCTTCATCGCTTGTCTCCACGTCGTGCGATCGGCAGGTAGGAAGAGTCCACGTAGTCGCGCAACATTCGATCGGCGCTGAAGTTGGGGCCGACGGTGGCGATCGAGCGGCGCATGCGCTCGACCCAGGCTTCGGGCAGGCCCAAGCTGTTGCGCGAGAAGAACATCGGTATCACCTCATCGCGCAGGACCTGGTAGAGCGCCTCGGCGTCGAGGCGGTCCATCGTCTCCTCGTCCGCATCGTCGCCCTCGGGGAGTGCCTCGATCGCCCAGCCATTGGTCCCGTCGAAGGCCTCGGGCCACCACCCGTCGAGGATGGAGAGGTTGAGGGTGCCGTTCATCGCCGCCTTCTGGCCGCTGGTGCCGCTGGCTTCGAGCGGGCGCCGGGGGTTGTTGAGCCACACGTCACAGCCCTGGACCAACATCTGGCCGACCCGCATGTCGTAGTCTTCGATGAAGAAGACTTTGCCGCGCCAACGGCCTTCGTGGGAGAGGTTGAAGATCTCGCGGATCAACGCCTGGCCGGGTTTGTCGGCGGGGTGCGCCTTACCGGCGTAGACCAACTGCACGGGGCGGTCCGGATCACCGAGGAGCTCATCGAGCACCTCGGGTTGCGAGAACACCAGGCCGGCGCGCTTGTAGGTGGCGAAGCGGCGGGCGAAGCCGATGGTCAACGCGTCCTCGTCGAACAGGTCCTTCACGCCGCGCAACTGCTGCGGTGCTTCGCCGTGCCGTACCATCTGGTCACGCAAGCGTTTGCGCAGGAAGCGGCCGAGGCGGTTCTTCTGCTGTTGGTGAGCCTTCCAGATCTGCTCGAGCGGCAGGCTCTCGAGGGTTGCCTCGGTGATCGCTTCGAGCTGGTGCTCCTTCCAGTCGTGGCCGGCGACGCGCCGCCAGAGAGCGCGCATCTCGCGACCGAGCCAGGTCGGCACGTGCACGCCGTTGGTGATCGCGTCGATATGGGGGAGGTGCGGCTCTTCGGCACTGAGATCGGCCCACAGGCCACGGCTGACCTCGCCGTGGATCGCCGAAACTCCGTTGGCGCGCGAGGAGGTCCGCAGCGCCAGCGCGGTGAGGTTGAATTGGCCGTTGGCCCGCGCCCGGGTTTCGGCGCGGCCGAGGTCGAGGAGCGTGTCGAGGTCGAGCCCACGCGTGACGGCCCATGGTTCGAGGTAGCGAGCCACCAGGGCACGGTCGAAGGTTTCGTTGCCGGCAGGTACCGGAGTGTGAGTGGTGAAGGCGACGTTGGCCCGGACGCTCGCGAGTGCCGTCTCGAAGTCCACGCCTCGCCCGGTTTCGCGGGCGAGACGGTCGAGCTGGACGAAGGCGCAGTGCCCTTCGTTCATGTGCCAGGCTGACGGCTCGATCCCGAGGGCCTCGAGCGCCAGCGCGCCACCCAAACCCAGCACCAGCTCCTGTTCGAGCCGCATCTGTCGGCCGGAGACGTAGAGCACACCGGTGATCGGTCGATCTTCCGGGTCGTTCTGAGGGATGTCGGTGTCGAGCAGCAGCAGCGGCACGCGCCCGACCTGGCAAACCCAGACCTTCGCCGAGACGGTGCGGTCGCCCAGGGGGATCTCGACGACCACCGGGGTTCCCGTGGCGCTCGCCGCGGGTCGCAGCGGCAATCGTGAGAAGTCGTACCAAGGGTAGATGTGTTGTTGCCCGCCGTCGGAGCTGAGGGTCTGGTGGAAGTAGCCGTGGCGATAGGCCAGGCCCACCGCCACCAGCGGCACGCCGAGGTCGCTGGCGCTCTTGAGGTGGTCACCGGAGAGGATGCCGAGGCCGCCCGAGTACAGCGCCAGGCTCTGATGGATGCCGTACTCCATCGACAGGTAGGCGATCGGCCCGGCGAGCGGCTCGCGGTGGTTGCGAGCGAACCAGGTCGACGGCTCCTTCATGTAGGCGTGGAACCGGTTCATCACCTCGGCGTAGGAGTGCAGGAACGCCTCGTCGCCGAGGAGCTCCTCCCAGCGGGTGCGGTCGAAGTTGACCAACACCTCGATCGGGTTGCGGTAGCGGTTCCAGCTGGCGCCGTCGAGTCGCGCAAACAGGTGCCGGGCCGACGAATGCCAGCCCCACCACAGGTTGTAGGAAAGGTGGTACAGCCCCGAGAGGATTCGCGGCAGCTCGATGTCGGCAACGCTCAGGGTGGGGACACAGGGGGACGTGGTGGGGGAAGGAGTCGCGTGCATGGGTCCTCGAGGCGGGCTTGGCCGTCGTGTCGTGAAGCCCGAGTCTATCCGCCTGCACCCGAAGCAGCAGGCGCCCACCCTGCTTGGAACATGGGGACCCGGGACCCGGGATCCGGAACGGAGACCGGACGGCGGACTTGATTTCGTCCTCCGGGGTGCACCACTGAGGGGCATATGAGGAGCTGGTGATGCTGAATTCAGCAGTTTTGCTATAGATCATGCTAACCTCGAGGCGTGGCGTTGAGCATCAAGAACGACGAGGTCGAGCGCTTGGTCGAAAAGGTCGCCGCGCTCGCCGGCGAGAGCAAAACTGAAGCCGTGCGTCGCGCTCTGGTGGAGCGCAGTGAGCGCCTCGAGCTGCAGCGCGTCCACTCTCAGCGCGTCGAGAGCCTGGTGCGCTACCTCGAGCAGGAGGTCTGGCCGCACGCCCCGCCGGGGCAGCTGGGCAGACGCCTCGGGCGGGTGGAGGAGGAAGAAATCCTCGGCATCGGGCCGGGTGGCACGTGATCGTCGACAGCTCCGTGTTGGTGGCGATCGCGATGCAGGAGCCCGGCTGGCAGGAGCTGGTCGAGCGTCTGGCTCGGACGAGCAGTCTCGGGATGGCGGCGCCCACGGTGGTCGAGTGCGGGATGGTGCTGCGCGCCCGTCTCGGTGTCGACCCCGAGCCGCTGATCGACCGCATGTTGCGGACCTTCGGCATCGTCGAAATCGACTTCGGCTCGGTGCATCGCCGCGAAGCGCTCGAGGCCTTCCACCGCTTCGGCAAGGGCCGCCACCCGGCGGCGCTGAACTTCGGCGACTGCATCAGCTACGCGACGGCGCGGGTCGCCGGCAGGTCGCTCCTGTACGTCGGCGACGACTTCGCCCAGACCGACCTCGCGTAGGCGCGACTCGTCGCTGAAGCGGCCGTATTCAGCGTCGCCGAGCCGAGCGCAGTCGAAGTCGGGAAAGCATGGTGCATGCTATAAACGCATTCTGGATCTCGGGTTGTCTTGCAGCGTCGGGCTCGAAACCTTGCGTGGCGATGTCGAGCGAGCACCAGCGGAGGAGCTATGGCACAGGAGAAAACCTACATCCGATTCGTGCACCTCTCGGCCGGGGCAGCCTTGCTCGCGCTGGGCCTCGCGAGTGGGAGTGCCTCCGGCCAACCATCGCTCCTCGTCGATCTCGAGACGGGCGTGCAACGCTTCGGGTGGACGGACGAAGCCTGGGAGGTTCCGGGAGGCTATCTCCTTCGGACGGTCGTCGATTCGGGTTTCGTGCTGTGGTGGGCTCCGGCCGGTGACCCATCATCGGCCATTCCCATCTTGGACGAGGCACGATCGGTTGCATGGGACATCGACCGGTTGCTCGTAGGTGGTCGTCGTCCCGGCGACGCCGAAGCAGCGTTGTGGAGTGTTCGTGGTCCCGAGCCGGAGCTCCTGGTGCCAGGAGTGCACTACCCCTTCTTCGCCGACCGCACTGCCAGGGACCTCGGCCCGGCAGGGGGGTTCCTGTTCGTCGGCGCAGCGCCTCAGACTGGCGACAACCGATTCGGGCTCTGGAGGTACGACGAGCCGGCGGACTCCTTTACCTTTCTCGGTCCTTCCGGATTCCCATTCGGTCCGGGGATTCCTGAGCCTTGCCGGCGGGCGGTGGCGCTCGGTTCGATGCTCTTGTACTGTGGCAGTGACGCACCGTGGGTCAGCGACGGAACTCCCGCGGGAACCGCACCGATAACCCCGCCCTTCGGCGAGCCGGGCGCCACCGGCTGGCCGATTGCCCTGGCGCGGACAGGATCCGGTAGGGCATTCTTCACCGGAATCGGTGAAGACGGGCCCCGAACGTGGGTGACGGATGGGACTCCGGGGGGCACGACCCTCCTCGAGGGAATAGCCGGTACGACGCTTGAATACTCGGTCGGCGGTGCCGGGGTCGCGTGGTGGGGGCAGGCGCTGTGGTGGGGCTCTGGAGAGCCGGTTACCGAAGGCCTGTTCTTTGCCGAACCCGATGGATCCCAAGTTCAGCGCATTGCCGATGAGGGATTCCCGCTCATCGTCACCGGATCGGGAGTGGTCGCACGCCGCGAGGGATGGGGCGGACCGTGCTCCGCCTCGGTCGGATGTGAGCCGTGGTTCTGGGACCAGCCCGAGGGCTGGAGGCTGTTCGCGGATCTGGCGCCGGGGCCCGAGTCGTCGAGTACGTCCCGATGGGTCGTCGACGCGATGCAGCGAGTCCTGTTCGCTGCTCGAACCCCAGCCCACGGGTGGGAAGCCTGGGTCTCGACGCAGACTCCGGGCACTGCCGCCATCTTGGTGGACCTCGAGCCGGGCCCGGGGAACGGACTGGCACCATACAGCCGGATCGTTCCCCTGGAAGACGGCAGCATGCTCGTCTCGAGGGTCCGTGACCACCACGACGATCCGCCGACCCCGTGGAGAATCGGGCCGAGCGGCGAGGATTTCGGAAAGGTCGCTGAGCTGGTGGCTGGAACGGCTGGATCCGGACCTGAGCCATTCGCGGTGGTCGGAGACCAGGTCTTGTTCTGGGCCACGGTTGGCGGCAGGCGCGCGTTGTGGCGCAGCGACGCTACCGCAGGTGGGACGCACCGCGTCGTTGGAGCCGAGGGCCTCGCCGAGTGCGGGCGCTGGACCACCTTCGTGGTTGATGACGACACCATGGTTGGATGCGACGGCAGCGTGTACCACCTCACCAAGGGTGGCGCGCTCGAGCTCTTGGGGCGCTTTCACCTGGCTCCGAACGACACGCTGCAGCCACCGTCAGGCTCGGCCATGCTGGAGAGAACATGGGAGCGCGCAAGCTCGACGCCGAGTTGGGGAGGCAGGCCGTTCGCCCGGATCGGCTCGCGGATCGTTGGTGCCGTGCACAGCCCCGGCTCGACGCGCCTCGCGAGTCTCGACCTCGTGGCTCAGACTGAGGAAGTCCTCCTTACCCGCGAGTCCTCGGTTTCGGTCCTGCTCCTCCCATTCTCCGACCGGCTGTACTTCTCGTGGCGCGACGAAACCATTGGTGGGGAGTTGTGGGTCACCGACGGGACCGCGGGTGGAACAGCTCCAATCGGAGAGCTTCTGCCGGGCCCATACGGTTCGGTCGAACCAATCGCCGTAGTCGGAGACGGGCTGATCCTCCGTTCCTTCTACCCCGACGGTTACTTCTGGAGTGACGGTTCGCTGGCCGGGACCCGACCGATCCCCGGCGTGGAGCACCACGTGGGTGTGGTCCTGGCCCGACGCGATGGCCTGTGCATCACGGCTGGCGACGGGGCCGAAGGGAAGCTGCTCTGGATCGACGCGAAGGGGGAGGCCTCCGAGGTAGCCGGGATCCCGGATCCCTACATGGATGTGGTCCCAGCGGGCAACGAGGCGCTGCTCCTCCCCGGCTACGCCGGTCCCCTGGATCTCTGGCGGACCGACTGCACCGCCGAGGGGACCAGGCGAGTCGTGACGCTGACGGGTCTCGAGGCGACGGGGAGGCCCTTGCTCTCACACGACGCGATCTGGCTTGCGGCCGCCGACGGCGGGACCGCTCGTCTGCTTCGTGTCGATGCAACCTCCGGGCACACGACCGAGGTCGGGCGTTGGACCCTGCCCGTCGGGAGTATTGGCGGGGCATGGTTCTGGGCGGCCGACCCGCTGCGCGACGTTCTCCTCTTCTCGATCGCCGACGAGCGGTATGGGCGAGAGCTCTGGAGCCTGGATCTGAGGCTCCTCTTTGCAGACGGCTTCGAGCAAGGTACCACGGCGGGGTGGTCGACCCCGATGCATTGAGCGCGCCCGCCGGACAGCGAACGGACCTGGCTTAGTCGTTACTCACCCATCGCCCGGCGTAGCCGAGCTCGAAGCCGTCGGCGAAGAGGGCGTGGTGGAGGACGTAGACCGTTGCGCTCTCCGGCGATCCGATCAGGAGCGAGGGCGGCGCAGACGGGCCGTCGATCTTGCCGATGGCGAGACCCGCCCCGAAGTCGGCGCCGTCGGCTCCCGGCAGCTCGTCGTCACCTCCGGAGAAGCAGCTGGACTGAGGCCCGATGCCCTGGCCGCCGGTACCGTAGACGATGCACACCGAACCGTCGAAGGAAATGGGGAAGCCAGGGCCCCCCTCCGCGGTGATGACCAAGTCCGTCGTAGAGCCGTCATCGAGCTTGCCGGCGACCAACCTCGCTCCGAGCCGATGATCGACCCCGGGCTGTGTCGGCGGCGCGAGGTTGGTGGCGGTCAGGCTCTGGACGCCGTCGGTGGTCAGGCCCGCGACCGAGCCGTACAGCACCAAGACCGAGCCTCCAGGGTTTTCGGCGTCGCCGGGGATGCCGATCGCGAGATCGTCGAACAGCGGCGGAAGGAAGCCGAGTCGATCGAAGTCGCCGGCGGCCAAGCTCCACCCAAAGTCGTCATCGTCGCCGGAGACGCCCGGCACGCCGGTTGAGCCCTGGTGCCAGAGTTGGCTGCCGCTACCGCTCAAGCCGGTGCCCGAGCCGTAGAGCACGTGGATCGCGCCGGTGTCGACGCCGCCGTCGACGTCTTCTCCGGGGACCCCGATCGCAAGGTCGTCGAAGTCGTCGCCGTTGAAGTTGCCGACCGCCACGCTGAAGCCGAAGAGGTCGCCCGGCTCCGGGCCACCCGCGATGTCGGGACTGTTCTGCGAAAGGAATCCACCCGAGAAGACGCCGGTGCCAAACCCCCTGAAGACCTGGATGCGGCCGACATCGGTGAAGCCGTCGAAGGTGGCGAGGGGGCAACCGGTGGCGAAGTCGAGGTTGCCGTCGTCGTCGAAGTCGCCGACGGCGAGGCTGGTGCCGCACCGTCCGCCGGACTCGCCGCCGTTGGAAACCACGGTTTCGATCACGATCACGGTAGGACTGGTGTGCCGCATCAGGTAGACCGCGCCACCACCGGAGCCGAAACCTGGTGCCCCGATCAGCAGGTCGTCTCGCCCATCTTCGTCGAAGTCGCCGGCCGCAAGGGCCGACCCGAGGTCGACCCGGCCGCCGAGATCGAAGCTGTGGAAGGCCTGCCAGCCGAACTGAGTCTCGGCGAAGATGCGCACGATAGGACGATCGTCGCCGTTCGCATCGACCGCCCGCGGATCGCCAACGGCAATTTCGAGGTCGCCGTCGCCATCGAAGTCGAGGACCGCGACCGTCTGCCCGAACAGGCGATCGGTCGGTTCTCCCGACGTGACGAGGTCGGCGCCGAGCGGCCAGACCTGCGAGAACGTGGGCGCACCAGCCGCCGCGAGCATCCACACGATCAAGTAGGCCGTCGTTCGCATTCCTCACCTCCGCACTCACCTACGGAGGCCGGAGGTGGAAGGGGACACCTGCTCGGAGAATGGGGACCCGGGACCAGGGACCCGGGACCCGGGACCAGGCCGGAACGGAGACCGGACGGCGGGCTTGATTTTCATCCTCCGGGGTGCGCCACGGAGGGGTGCATGGGGAACTGCTCAGAGAAGAGGTATTGGGTACTGGGTATCGGGTACTGGGGACCCGGGACCGGGGACTAGGGACCCGAGTGGGAGCCGGACCCATTCGGGCGGTACCGAACCGCGCTCCGACGAGTCCCCGGTACCTGGTCCCTTGCTATTTTCAGCCCTCGGGTTGCACCACGGAGGGCTGCTAGGAGAAGACGTTCCACCGCTGCCGACGGGCAAGTGTTTGGATGGCGGCGAGGGCGCCGGGTGAGGTCCCGTGGACGTTGACCCGAGGTGACCACGCGGCGATTCCACACACGCCGGGCACGACGGCGAAGATCAGGCCCGAGATGCCCGACTTCATCGGCAGGCCGACTTCCCAGGCGGCATGGCCGCTTTCGTCGTGCAGACCGCAGGTGATGAGGAGGGCCTGGAGTTTGGTGACGAGGGCGGCGGGGGCGAGGCGGCGACCGTCCGACGTGACCCCACCGGCGGCGAGAGTGGCGGCCATGCGGGCGAGATCCGCCAGCTCGACCCGCAGTGAGCACTGCTGCAGGTAGAGCTCGAGCGCGGCTTCTTCGTTGTCGATCGCGCCAACTGCGCGCAGCAGGTTGGCGATGGCGCGGTTGCGGGCGGCGCCGGCGTGCTCGGCGGCCAAAACAGCGGCGTCGACTCGCAGAGGTTCGTCGTGGCCGGCCAATCCGGCGAAGCCTCGTGCGAGCCACACCAGGCGGTCCGCGGCACTGGCACCGGGAACGAGATCGCAGATCGCGATCGCGCCGGCGTTGCCGAGGGGATTGGCGGGACGGCGGGTGTGGGTGTCGAGCAGGATCGCGTGGTACGGGTTGCCGCTCGGCTCGACTCCCGTGCGCTCTGCGACCGCTTCGAGGCTCAGCTCGGCCGCGACCAGCAGCCAGGTGAAGGGGTTGGCGCAGGCCTGCAGCGAAACCGGACGGCCGAGGTCACCCGCCTCGGTGATCGAGCCATCGACGCCGGCAACGGCGATCGCCGCCCCGTGGTCGGGGAGCAGGTGGCCGAGCGCTGCGGCGACCTGCCCGAGGCCGGCTGTGTCCGCCGCCCTGGCAGCGGTCAGCGCGCTGTCGAGGTCGCTCGTCGCGAGGTCGCGCGGGCGCGGCTGCGCCGGCTCCGCAAACGCTCCGAGTCGCAGCTCCTGCGCGAGCTCCAGCAGCAGGCGACGGCCGCGGATCGAATGACCCCCGTCGTCCAGCGGTGGTGCAAACGTCGCGAGGCCACAGCGGTGCGGAGCGACTGCAAGCATTGCTCCCGACACTCCGGTCTTGATCGGCAGGCCGATGTCGAAGGCAAAGCGGCCGGAGTCGTCGTAGGCGCCGCAGGTCGTCATCACCGCGAGCACCCGCGGAACCAGTGCCGGGTCGAGCACCCGCTCGTGGCTGCGCGGATTGACGCCGCCGTTGGCGAGGGTGGCCGCCATCACCGCCAGATCCTCGACGGTGGCGAGGATCGCACACTGCTGGAGGTAGAGCTCGAGTACCGCGTCGACTTCGGCGCGCACCACGCCGTGGTGGGTCAACAGCCAGGCGATGGCGCGGTTGCGAAAGCTGCCGTGCTCGCGCTCCGACAGTGCGACCTCGAGGTCGACATCGAGCGGTCGCCCGGCCCAGCGAGCGAAGGCTTCGAGCAGGCGGGTCGGCGCCAGGGGGCCGTCGGCTTCGACGAACATCCCCGCGATCGCGAGCGCTCCGGCGTTGACCATCGGGTTGAACGGCCGGCCGGTGCCGGGCTCGAGGCGGATCACCGCGTCGAAGCGATCACCACTCGGCTCGACCCCAACCCGTTCGAGCACCGCCTCGATGCCGAAGCGCTCGAGCGCCACCGCCCAGGCAAACGGCTTCGACACCGACTGCAGCGTGAACGATGCCTGGGCATCGCCGGCGCTCTCGAGCGTTCCGTCGAGGTTGCACACCGCCGCGGCCGTGAGGGTTGGATCGACTCGCGCGAGCGCCGGGATGGCCGCGAACGGCACTCCATCCTCGACCAGGCGCGCCGTCGACACCAGGCCCGCGAGAGGAGGTGACACGTCGCGCGACATGCCGGTGAGCTTATCGCTCGGCGGGTTCCGAAGGGTTGGCGAGGATCGTGCCGCGGTGACATCGTGCCTGCATGCTCCTGCTACGATGCCAGGCATGGCGAAGCAACTAACCATCCGAGGCGTACCCGATGAGGTCGAGCGTCGCCTCGAGATCATCAGTCGCGAGAAGCAGCAGAGCATCAAGGCCACGGTGGTTGGGTGCCTCGAGTCCGCGGTCGGCTCCGAGCAGCGCCGAGCGGGCCTCAGCCGTTACGCCACGTGGACCGAACGCGATCGCCTGGAGTGTGAACGTGCCCTCGCCCAGCA
Source organism: uncultured Thermoanaerobaculia bacterium (assembly GCA_964599475.1). GTDB lineage: Bacteria > Acidobacteriota > Thermoanaerobaculia > Multivoradales > CAZRFU01 > CAZRFU01. The sequence goes on along the minus strand of CAZRFU010000042.1, from coordinate 2,820 downwards.
GCGATCGGTGGACGATGCCGACTGGCGCAGCTGATCAGCAAAGATTTACTCGGCTTTGCTCCAGCGGCGAATTCGACTAGGTCTCGCTGCAGCAGCTCCGGAGGCCTCGCGAGCACCCTCGGTGGCTCGCCTGCGCTTGGTCGTGAGGTCGTGCGTTCCGCCACGGCCTCGCTGCACGCGCGCGCGCCGAATCGGCTGTGGCCACCGTGCCGCTTGCGACTGCGCGACGCGCGACGCCGCTCCTCACACGACCTCACGCCTGGGCGCTCCGGCTCGGCCGCCAACTGCAGCCCGCGCGGTACGCCGCGAAGAAGTGCGCGCGCAACGCGCACCCTGGGGCGCTTCCGCAGCCCGTACACCAGAGCGCCACGGCGCAAGGTCCTCCGGCGGGTCCCCGGTCCCTGGTCCCAGGTCCCCGCTCGTCGGCCGACTGCTGGTCAGCGAGCAGGGAGGCGGTGCGGGGGCCCTCGCGGGCCGGTGGGATAAGCGATCCATCGCCGCGCCGAAGTTTCCAAGTCCGCTCAGCTGGGCGACCCGAGCAAGCGGCGCTGCCGGCACCAGCGGCACAGGGATCCGTCGGCCCCGCACGGGATCGTCGCCCTTCACCAGCAAGGGAGGGAGGGGGAAGCGGCACAATCACCGCGAAGCTTGGTCATCGCACTCCGGCAACCCGGCTCGCCCTTCTCCGAAAGCAGAAGATCTTCTTCCCAGTGCGGCTCTGCTTGCGACCTCGGGTGCGGTCGTCGCCTTGGAGGAGTGGCAGGTCCGATCTGACTTGGTCTTGCGGAGCCGCTCGGTTTGCCCGGGGGGTTACGGCGAGGGATTGCGCCCGAGAGCCGACACACCGCCAAGCACCAACACCAAGGCGAAGGCCACCAGCGCAAAGGCCGATGACGTCGGGATCGCCGCCGGCGGCGGGCCGAGAACCGGTGGGAGGTCGATGATCCAGACGGCGCCGTCGCCTTGGCGATGGATTTCGGCGACCAGTCGGTTGTCGTTCGCAAAGGCCTTGGTCGAAATCCAGATGTTGTTGACCACCTGACCCTCGAGGACATCGCCGGTGGAGATGATCGGGAGGAACGAGCCGTCCGGCTCGCGAACGCTGAGGTGGCGGCTGCCGTCTGCGAGGATGGCGATGAATGCAAGCCGATGCTCCGAGACCGACGCGTCGGCACCCGGTAGCTGGAGGATGGGTAGGCCTGTCCGCGGCTCGGGGTCCCCCTGTCGAACGAGCGCTTCGGCTACGCCGGACTCAGTGACTGCGAACAAGCCTCGAGTTCCCAAAGTGCCTCCCCCGCTAAGGACGGCAGAACCCATTCCGAACCGCAGCAGATCGCCGACCGCACCAATCCATGTTTCTCCGGGCAAGCCTCCCCACAACGGATCACCAGGAGCAAGGAGCAGCTCGGGCGGGCCGCCGGGATCTGCTCGCCAAAGCCCCCCCAATAGATTGGTGTCGAACGCGCGATACAAGAGTTGGTCACGCGCATCGAAGGAGGCGAAGTGTTGAAAGTCTGGCGGTGTCGCAAGGTACGCTGGGCCATCGACCGGGAACGCAACCACCTGCTGAACGTAGGTGTCGCCGGTCCGCTCGATTGAGACATACGCGGTCGCGCCCTCCACTCGAGGTAGATCCGCGGCAAGGACTGTTTCCCCTGGTGCGGTCGGCGATGGATCCCCGGTCTTGATCACCAACTCGATCGGCTCGCCGACCCTCCAGCGCCACACCCCGTGGCTCGTGCTCGTTTCCGCGTAGGTCACCACGCGGCCCGAGGCATCCACGTCCATCCCGACATCGGGGATTGGTCTGATCGCTGGCTGTCCGCCGGGCACCGGAGTGAGCTCGTCGACGACCAGATGAAACGCGGTGCCGTCCCATGCGTAGACACCCGTACCAATCTGCGAGAACGCGCCGAACGCAACCCACTCCCCAGCTGCCTGAGCCTCGAACGGGTAGTTGATCGTGGTCCCCGGCGGAGCACCGGGCAAGGGGTCGCCGGTGCCGATGAGCCGTTGAAACGAGATCTGGCCATTGGCCGCCGGGACGGCGAGGGCCCCGATCGCGAGGATCGTGCCGAGGGCAAGATTGGCTGTGAACCTCAACAGCTGACGCCCCCGCAAGGGACTGCGTTCCAGACGTAGAGTGAGAACCTCTGTGTCTCAAAGGCTGACGGTGGCGCGAAGGTCGTCATGGTCTCAATCGCAACAGAGACCTGGAAGCCATAGGCCAGGCTGATGGAGTCCGTGGGAGACACGAACACGGCCTCGACGGTCTTGACGTCGTCGTCGACCGGGCCCCAGCCGTCGCGCCTTCGCCGAGGAGACGCTTGGAGAGCGTTACAGAGACCAGCGAGCTCAGGTCAGAGGAGAATGCCCCCCTCGGCAAGCGACAGCTACCAATCGTCGAGACAATCCGGCCTAGCCCAGGGATCATGCGATTCTTGATCGTAGCGCCTTTCTGCTTGGGACGAAATGGAATGTCAGCATATGTGCGCTCGGCGCTGTTGTCCAGCGTCGCCGTGGTTCACGCGCGCGCGCCGAGTCGGTGGCGGTCACTGGGTCGCTTTCGACTGCGCGACGCGCGACGCCGCTCCACACACGGCCTCACGCCTGGTCGCTCCGGCTCGGCCACCATCCCATCCCTCGCCGCCTACCCACACGCCTTCCTGATCCCCGGCTCCCGGAGCCAGCGTTGACGCCGGACAGGCCGCGAAGAGGTGCGCGCGCAACGCGCACCCTGGGGCGCTTCCGCGGCCCGTACACCAGAGCGCCACGGCGCAAGGTCCTCCGGCGGGTCCCCGGTCCCTGGTCCCAGGTCCC